>NZ_JBIVFA010000003.1:0-712408 GCF_044747975.1 Streptomyces sp. NPDC090045 | reverse complement strand
GTCCGGCAACAACGGCTCGATGCGTGCCCACTGGGCGTCAGTCAACGACACACATCAACCAACGATCCGATGATCTGAAGGAAACGGCCTAGGGCGGGGGGCCAGCATCGGTCAGAGGTAGAGGTCGATCGTGAAGCGCCTCTTGCCCACACCGATCGTGTCGGCGTGGACGGAGCCACGAGCCCGGTCGAATTCCCCGGTGCCACCGGTGATCCCGTTGTCGAACGACGGGGGAGGCCCCGCGTTGAGGTGGCCGAAGACCATCCCCTGCACGGAGAGCTGGCCGCGGCCCGGGAGGGTGTAGGTCACGACGCACACCTCCGCTCCGCCGCCGTCGGCCAGGGTGGTGGTGCAGGTGCCGTTGGTCTCGCCGACCTTGTCGATGTCGTTCTCGTCGTAGAGCTCCGAGCGGAAGACGGTCCGGTCGCCCTGGGAGGGGTGGGTGGGGTCGACGATGGGGAAGCGATTCTGTTGAGCGAGCCTGCCGACGAGGGTGATGACCTGGTGTTTGCCCTTGTCGTGGGCGGCACCGGTGTCCGTCGTGGCGGAGGCTGCGACGGGGGCGCAGGCGAGAAGGGTGACCAGGGCAGTGGCCGTGCCGAGACAGGCTGCTCTGATGGGGCGCATCGTGTGGCTCCTGAGGTGATGTTCATGGATGGTCAGGTGACGAAATCGTCATGCGATTTCATTCATAACCTCGGCCCTTCCCCCGCCCGGAACGTCCCGGCACGACCCACCGGCAGTTCTGACCGATCGGACCAACCCGTGACGTGAGAAGGCCTGGTCCGGCAGGTTCGGGTGCTATGCGGCGGCAGTCCAGTTGATGGTCGGGGGGAGGACCCGTGCGCACAGGGGTGCGCCGCAGGCGTCGGTCAGGCCGAGGCTGCCCACGAGCAGGCCCGTGCGTTCGGCGGCGTCGAGTACCTCGGCGGGTACGGCGTCGAGCATGAGTTTGGCGCGGCGGAACATGGTGAAGGCGCCGGCTTCGTCGACCGTGCCCCACGACAGATAGACGAACCGGCCTCCCGGACCGCCTTGCACGTAAGGCCCTTTCACGTCGATGCCCGTCGGGGAGGCGGTCGTGGTGCACTCCAGGGTCCAGGTCGCGGATGCGGCGTTGCCGGGCTGCAGATCGAGGAGCTCGGTGGGGCGGTTGCGTCGTTGCACGGCGACGTGGATGTTGCGGTACGCCGACCGGTCGTCGGCCGGTGCCCCGGGTGGGCAGGTGAGCCCGGGCAGGTCGGCTGCGTCAATGCGGATGCGCATGGCGGTCATTGTCCTTGTCGGTGCCGGTGTGTCGCTGTCCGTACGGGGGATGCGCGGGGTGTTCAGGCCGGCTTCGGCGCTGTCAGCAGGGAGCCGAAGAGGGAGCGTCCCAGGAGTTCGGCCTGGGAGTGGTCCACGGGCGCGCCGGTGTGGTCGGGGTGCTGTTCGGCCCACGCGTGGGCGGTGTGGCGGTGGGTGAAGAAGTTCAGGGCGCCGCAGGCGATGTCGGCTGCGGGTCCGGTGCAGGAGCGTTGGCCGACGTAGACCACGGCGGTGGACGGCTGCCAGGTCATGACTCCGCCGGTGGAGGTGACGGTGACCCTCTCGCCGGTGACCGGGTCCGCGGAGGTGATCACGGCGTCGGTGCCGAGCATGTCCGGGATGCCCAGTGCGTCGACCGCGCACATCGCCCACACCTCGATGCCGTCGGCGAGCCTGATGTGGTGGCCGGTGGGCACGGCGGAGAACGGGTAGGCGGCCCGGATGCGGCCATCGCCGTCCAGGGTGAGGAAGTCCTCGGCCGCCAGCTCGGCCAGGACCGCGGTCGCAGCGCGACCGTGGACGGCGGCTGCGGCCTCCAGGTCACCGGCCGCAGGTGCGGCTCCGGTGGCCGCGAAGTGGCGGAGCACGGCTTGCTGGACGGCCCGCAGCCCGCCGGCCACGGGAGCGATCCGCCCGCGGCCGCTGCGGTCGGCCGCATCGGTCGGCGGACACGCGCAGCGCTCGGCGATGTCCGCCGTGTTCAGCGCGCGCCGGAGTTCGGCGACGCTCGGCGCGCCCTCGACCTTGCCGTCCGGCCCGCGGTACAGGCGGCAGGACAGGGACGGCGGTGCGCCCGGAACGGCGAAGGGGTCCACGCCGTCGATCAGGACGGTGGGTGAGCCGGTCATGCCGAGCCGGGCCGCCTGTTCCTGATCGGCTACCTCGACCCGTTCGGCCTCCACACCGAGGCCGGCGGCCGCGCGGGCGATCCGTTCCTCGATCACCGGGGCATTGGGGCAGTCCGGCACGGTCAGCACGGTGATCCGCATGAGTCTCCTCCCAGCTCGGAACCTATGGGGCGACCGTAGACCTTCCAGTGCAGTGGAAGGTCAAGGCGTAGGCTCGGTGGCATGCGCATCGGTGACCTCGCGACGGCAAGCAAGCTGACCACGAAGACCATCCGCTTCTACGAGCAGGCCGGTCTGCTGCCCGCCCCGCCGCGCACCCCCGGCGGCTACCGCGACTACCCGCAGCAGACCCCCGCCCGGCTCGCCTTCATCCGCGACGCCCAGGGCGCCGGCCTCACGCTGGCCGAGATCCGCTCCGTACTCGCCTTGCGCGACGGCGGCCAGGCACCCTGCGAGCACGTCACCACGCTGCTCGACCAGCGCCTCGCCGACATCGAGCGCCGCCTGGCCGAGCTGACCACGACGCGCGAGGCCCTACGCGGCCTGGCCCGACGAGCCGCCCGGACCGACCCGGCCTCGTGCACCGAGGACGCCATCTGCACGATCCTCACCACCGCCGCGGACCGGCCCCGCGGGGAGTCCGCCGGCGAGGTTCCTCCAGGGTGAGCTGGGCGCGGTGGAAGTCGCAGACTCACGTTCGTGCACGCGCTCAGCCGGCCGACGGGGGCCGGGACCACACGCCGAACCACTGCTCCGCGCCGTACTCTTCGAACCGCTCAACCTCGGTGAACCCGAGCTTCGCCGCGACCCGTACCGAGCGGCCGTTGGCGGCCTGGGTGCAGAGCACCACCGGCTCGCCGGGAAGCGCGTCGGTGAACCAGCCGAGCGCCGCCGCGCACGCCTCGGCGGCGTACCCGCATCCCCACACCTCCGGTAGGAACATGTAGCTGAGCTCGGCCTCTCCGGCGTCCGGACGGACGTGCCCCGGACGCTCCGCGTCGCGCCGGTCGAGCGTGACGATGCCGATCATCGCCTCGTCATGATCCACAACGAAGACGCCGGGGCGTCGGCCGGGCACCTTGGACACCGCGTTCTCGAGCTCGTCACGCGGTCGGGGGCCACCCAGGTAGGTGCGCACCTCTGACGAGGCAAACAGCTCGATGAACGCCGCACGGTCCCGGGCCTCGGACTCGCGGAGCACGAGCCGCTCGGTCCGGATCGGGTCGGGCGGCCAGACAACGGATCCCAGCTCGGCCATGACGGGCAATCTACGCGACGCCCGCCGGGCGGGCGGGGCCGGTCACTCCCCCGGTGGGGGGAGGGAGATCGTTCCGGGGGCTGACGCCACCACGCCGTGGTCGCCGCACCGTGGGGAACATGACCAGTGTTGAGCGGACGATGAAGGCGCTCTGGAGCGCCCAGTGGCAGCGGTGGCCGCGCTGGGTGGCCCGGGCAACGATGCTGTGGGCGGTGCTGTACGCCGGCTTCGGCCTGGCGTGCGTGCTGAGCGGGACCCCCTTGCTCCACTACGGCGGTGGCTCGGGGTCCTCCGGGCTGGGTTGGGCGGTCGTGGCGGTGGGTGCGGTGGCGACGCTGGTCAGCGGAGCGGTGGTGCTGTACGGGCTCAGGCCGGCTCTACGGGTGCTGCTCTGGGTGGCCTGCGGGCTGGCCGCGATCACCGCGTTCAGTCTGCTGATGGATGTGATCACGCTGATGCTCGGTCAGGGGGTGGACAGCCGGGCCTCCGCAGCGAGCAAGGCCCTGGCGGCGTTCGGGGCGGTCCTGCTCGCGGCCACGGCCCGGTCCGGCCGCCGACCTGGCGGTCCTGCCGGTACTGCCGTACGAGCGCCGTCCGCCGCACCGCGGCTCGTCCAAGTCGCCGTCTGGGCGGGGACGCTGGCCTTCGTCCCGTACGCGGTGATGAAGCTGGTCTGGGCGTCCGGCGGCGTCTTCGCGGGGATCAGCGGTGAGGAGAAGCTCGCGGTCTCGGAACGGAACGGCGCCTCGGGGCTCTTCCTCACCCTGGAGTCCTGGGGCCTGGACCCCACCGCGCTTCTGGCCGTACTCGGCGTCTTCCTGCTCTGGGGCCTGGTCCGCCCGTGGGGGCAAGTCTTCCCGCGCTGGACCCTCTTCCTGCGCGGCCGACGGGTGCCGCGCTGGCTCCCGCTCGCCCCGGCTCTGCTCGGTGCCGCCACGCTCGCCCCGTACGGTGTCGTGGGGGTCGGATACCTGGCCCTGGCCACGGCGGACGTCGTCACGATACGGCGTGGCGACTTCCACTCCTCGGGCGATGCGCTGCTGGTCGGCTGGATCGGCGTGGCCGCCTTCGCCGTGTACGGCATCGCCCTGACCCTCGCGGCCCGCTCGTACTGGCTCCGGACGGATCCCGCCCGCCCGACGGGTGCCCGCACGGACTGACCGTCCGCGGCCGGTTGGATGGGTTCCGGTCGGCCGTGTTCCGGCGGGGCTTGGGTGGACCGGCGACCTCGACCCCACCCGTCTCCGCCAGTGGGGGTGTCATGATGCATGACCATAGGGACGAGGGACGACAGCGACGAGGCGTACGTAGTCGGCCTGTGCGACCAGGTGCTCGGTGAAACGGCTTGCACCCAGCACAAGTTCGAGTGGCTGCTCGGGGATCCCGGCGTGGGTGGCCGGCGGGTCAGGCTGCCGGTCGATGCCTACTGGCCCGGCCACCGGCTGGTCGTCGAGTACCGCGAACTTCAGCACGACCAGCCGGTCCCCCACTTCGACAAGCCCGACAGACTCACGGTCAGCGGTGTTCACCGGGGCGAGCAGCGAGCGCTGTACGACGCCCGGCGCGATGCGGAGGTTCCCGCGCACGGACTGCGGCTCGTCGTGATCCGCCCGGCCGACCTCGACGCGGACGGCCGCGGACGCCTGCGACGCAGTCGGGAGGCGGATCTCACAGCGCTGCGGCGGCTGCTCGCACGCGACAGCGACGAAGACCGGGTCATCGACGTGTTCCGCACCTGGCTGCTCGCCGAGGGCTGGACACCGGTCGAGCCCACGGACCGCTGGACCGACCTCGAAGCCGTGCGGGGCGACGAGCGGCTGATCTGCGAGGCCAAGGGCCGCACGGCCGAGAAGGGCACCGACGCTGACGTCGCCTACGGACAGCTGTTGCGCCGCATGACACGCGAGGCCCCGGGCATCCGGTACGCGTTGGCCGTTCCCTCCTCGTCCGTCAGAGCCGCCGAACGCGTCCCGGCACACGTCCGTAGGCTGTTGCGGATCGACGTGTACGAGGTGACGGACGATGGCACGGTGCGTCAGCTGCCGAACGGTCCGAACGGCTCGGCCTAGTGCTGGTGTGGGCCGGAGGCGGGTGGGGGCTTCGGGGTGGACGGCGGCCGGCTCGGGTCGACCACCACGAACTGGCCCATCATGCCCTTGTCCTCGTGGTACAGCAGGTGGCAGTGGTACATGTACGGGGTGTCCGGGTCCGCGGGGCCGTCGAAGCGCAGTGCGATGCGGACCGTCGAACCGGACGGGATGAACACGGTGTCCTTCGGTCCGCGCAACGACGGTGGCGGGGCTGCGCCGTTGATGTCGAGTACGCGGAACTGGACGTCGTGGACGTGGAAGTTGTGCGGCATTCCGTCGTCGTTGCGGAGGGTCCAGGTCTCGGCCGTGCCGCGGGTGACCGTCTCGTCCACCCGGGACATGTCCATCTTGCGGCCGTTGATGCCGGACATCTTGAGCTCGAAGAAGCGGCTGCGGGCCGAGTCCTCACCGGTGGGGAGCGCCGGTGCCACGAGCGCCGCCGGCAGCTCCGCCGAGGGCCTCAGGGTGGCCGCCGCGCGCAGCTGCATGACGTCGAAGGAGTCGTCGCCGCCCCCGAAGCGCTGGTTCCAGAAGTCCAGGCCGGCGTCCAGGGGGTAGGAGCGCAGGATCCTTCGCTCGCCCGGCTGCATCCGTACGACGATCTCCGCGCGCTCCCCCGGCGACAGGCGCAGGCGACTGGTCGTGTGCGGGGCTTCGAGGAGGCCGCCGTCCGAGGCTATCTGCCGGAACGCGCGGCCGTCGTCGAGGCCGAAGGTGTAGACGCGGGCGGTGGAGGCGTTCAGCAGGCGCAGCCGGACCAGTTCGTCCTCGACGGTGACGTACGGTTCCAGGGTGCCGTTGACCATCGTCCGGTCGCCGAGGAACCCGACGTTGCGCATCAGCTTGTGGCCGTGGTCGAGCTTCGCGCCGTCGAAGGTCACGTCCTGGACGATGACCGGGATGTCGTCGGTCCCGTACGTCTTGGGCAGGGGCAGGGGCGCCGACTCCGCGTCGTCCAGGAGGAGCAGGCCCGCGAGGCCGCGCTGGACGTGTGATTCGGTCGCACCGTGCGGGTGCGGGTGGTACCAGAGGGTCGAGGCAGGCTGGGCGATCGTCCACTCGGGGGCCCAGCTGCCGCCCGCCGGCACCGTCTGGTGCGGGCCGCCGTCCATCGCGGCGGGCAGGTGCATGCCGTGCCAGTGGACGGTGGATTCCTCCGGCAGGGTGTTGGCCACCTTCACCCGGACCTTCTCGCCCTTCGCCGCACGGAGGGTGGGGCCGAGGTGGCTGCCGTTGAAACCCCAGGTGGGGGTCCTGGTCCCGGGGGTGAACTCGGTCTCCCCCGCCTGCATCCGCAGATCGAAGACGCGGGTCCCGTCCGCGTCCACGGTGGACGGGGCGAGGGGCGGCACCGCGAGGGCGTTGCGGAAGTCCACTGCGCCGACGGTGGACACCTTGGCTCCGGTGTAGAGCCAGGTGAAGAGCGCGCCGATGACCAGGGCGGAGCCCGCGACCAGCGAACCGAGGATCAGCAACGTCCGCTTCCGCCGCGGCATCCGGGGCTTGCCGCCGCTCCCGGTGTTCCCGTTGTTCCCGGTGTTCCCGCTGGTCACGTTTTTCGGCATGCCCATGACGCTAGGGACGGTGCTCGCGCCCCACATCGGGGACCGACCCGGGGCCCACCCCCACACCGCCCCCGAGTCGGTTCAGGGGCGCGGCCCCGGCCCGCCGCCCGGCGGCATCATCTGCCGCTCCGGCGCGCCCCGCTACGCGGAGGCGACGACCTCGCCCGCTGTGACCTGCGGCGGGTTGGGGAGGAGCGAAGCGAGGTGGTCCCGTACGAAGTCCGCCGCCCTCGCGATCGATGCGTCGGCGCCCGCACGGTCCTGGAACACGCTGGTCGAAACCATCACCCCGTTGCCGGCGTCGACCCAGTAGTAGGCCACGAATCCGGGTACCTGGCGCATGATCGGCACGAACCCCTCGTCGACGATCCGTCCGGCTTCGGCCGGGTCGGTCACGCCTTCGTACCTCCGGACTGCTGCGTACATGGCTGGTCTCCTCAACGGTGTTCGGCGTCGTCGCTGCGAAGAGGGCGTACCCCGCCCGGCACGTGCGCGGCTCGCGAGGCGCCCGCCCGTCACCGGAAGGGCCCTCACCCGACCATACGAACGGTCGACTTGTATGAGCGGGGTCAGCCGCCCGCTCCCCCACGCGTACGGTCTGCGCATGCGTGATCAGAGATCTTCCCTGCCCTCTTCGCTGTGCGACTTCGCCCCGTGGGAGCCCCTGCTGCGGCTCCTGCGGCCCGGCGGCGCGGAGGCGCATACGCGCCGGCCCGTCCGGGTGGCGGGACGCATCGGCAGGGACGGCTGGAGTCTGCCCGTACGGGGCCGCGCGTCACCGGCCCTCCGAGGCGCCGTGGATCAACTGCGGAGGGTTTTCGCGCGTGCGGGAGTCGACGAGATCGCCTTCGCCGCGGAGATGGGCCCGACCGGGAAGACCACGCTCCGGCTGATCGAGCACGGCCCGGCCGTGGAATCTGCCTCCGGCAGCCGGGACCTGGGGGTGCTCGTCCTGGTCGAAGGCGCCCTGCCCGAGCCCTGGCGCCGCCTTCCGGATCCGAGACCCGATGCGAGGACGGCCCCCTCGGCGGACCTGGAGTTGCTGGAACGCACGCTCCGCGAGCGGTGGCCCGACGCCGTCGGCGCGACGGAGGAGCAGCTCGCCACCGCCGAAGCGCGCCTCGGCGTCGCTCTTCCCGAAGAGCTCAAGGTCCTGTACCGGGCGGCGCCGGCACGACGGGAAGGATCCACGGATCCCTCCGGCTTGGACGCCTGTGAGCTCTTCGCCCTGGAGGGGCTCTACGTCGTCGATGGAGCGGCCCGCCATCCCCGTTGGGAGTACGCCATGACGCAGACGGTCGTCACCCGGCCCGACGCCGCGGTGCAGGGCCTGGCCGGTTCACCCGGATGGATCGTGTTCGGGGACAACGGTGGAGGAGACCGGCTGGCGGTCGATCTGACACCCGGCCCGCGCGGACACACCGGTCAGGTCATCCTGATCGACCACGAGCAGGTCATCGGCGCCGCACTCGTGGCGGACTCCCTCACCGACCTGGCCTTGGGCCGGCGGAGGGAGGAACACCCCGACCGGTCTACGGATCGGCTACCGGTCCTGGCCGCGGTGCGCAGCGGAGGCCTGCCGACCCCCGGGGCCGCCGCTCACCCCGCCCTGGAAGTCCTCTCCATCGGCGCCTGCGACGGCGCACGCTTCAGCCTGGCCCCCCTCATCGAACTGCCCCGGTTGCGCGCCCTCTCCGCCCGCCCCGGCACCCTGGCCGACCCCCTGGAGATCGGCGCGCTCACCGGGCTGGAGTTCCTGGAACTCGGCCCACAGGACTGGCGCGTCCTCCTGGACGCCGGCGCCGTCCCGCACACGCTGTCGGCCGCGGCCATCACAGCGCACGGCGACGACGACCCCCTGCCCGTCGTGGCCCTCGCCAACGAACTCCTCGCCCTCCGGGACCGGCCGCGGATCCGCCACGCCGTACTCGAAGGTGACCTCGGCCCCGCGGCATGACCGCACCCGCGTGCTCCCCGACCCGCATCACGACGTACGCCACCGCGAAGTTCACGCCCCTCCCACCGACGCGTCGAGGCGCAGGCGGGCGGCGTCCTTGCTGGGTGGCGTACCGAACTGGCGCCGGTACTCACGGCTGAACTGCGACGGGCTGTCGTACCCGACGTGGTGGGCGACCCCGGTGACGTCCCCGGGGCGGGTGGCGAGCAGCAGGCGCGCTTCCTGGAGCCGGATCTGCTTCTGGAACCGGAGCGGGCTCATCGCGGTCACGGCCTGAAAGTTCCGGTAGAAGGCGGACTGGCTCATGCCGGACAGCCGCGCCAGGTCCTCGACCCGGAACGGCTGCGCGTAGTGGCTGCGGATCCACGCCACCGCCCGCGCCACGTGGCTCAGGCCGCTGTCGGCGAGGCCGAGCTGGCGTACGGTTCCGCCCTGTTCCCCGGTCATCACCCGCCACAGGATCTCGCGCTTGACCAGGGGCGCGAGCGCGGCGCGGTCGCGGGGGCGGTCGAGGAGCCGCAGCAGGCGCACCACCGCGTCGAGGAGTTCGTCGGGCGCGTCGCAGACGGCGAGGGCCGGCACGGCGGTGCCGCCGGCCCGGGGGACGTCCCCGGGACCCGCGAGGAGCAGCAGTTCGGCGATGTCGGAGGGGGCCAGCACCAGGCCGAAGCCCAGGGCCGGGCGGTCCGGGCCGACGCGCAGGAACTGGCCGGTGACGGGCAGGTCGACGGAAGCCACGAGGTACTGCCCGGCGCCGTACTCCAGGACCCGGTCCCCGAGGGCCAGGCGCTTGGTTCCCTGCGCGATGACCGCGAGCACGGTGCCCGTGGTCGCCGGCTCCGGTGCGTCCGACCGGTCGACCTTCGATACGAGCACCCCGTCGATGGCCGTGGTCGCGTCCGGGCGCGCGTGCCGGGCGAGCAGGCTCCGCAGCTCTTCCAGATCCATGGTTCCAGTGCAGCACAGGGCCGGCCTCCGCCTCCCGCACTCGGGAGGATCAGGCAAGTCTCCTGGACGATCGTTCTACTGAAACAGCAGTTCAGAGGCGTCCAATGGAAGTACCGAATCCCACCGGACTCCCAGGAGGACCATCATGCAGGTAGCCATCGTCACAGGCGCCAGCTCCGGCATCGGGCAGAGCGCCGCCCTCCGGATCGCCGCGCGCGGCATCGGAGTGATCCTCACCTACGGCCGCAATCGGCAGGGCGCCGCGGACACCGTGGCCGCCATCGAGAAGGCGGGCGGCACGGCCGTCGCGCTCCACCTGGACCTCGGTGACAGCGCCGGCTTCGACGGCTTCCGCGACTCCGTGGCCGAGGCGCTGCGCACGACCTGGGGCCGCGACACCTTCGACCACCTGGTCAACAACGCCGGTATCGCGCAGACCTCGCTCATCGAGGACACCGCCGAGGAGGACTTCGACCGGCTGATGCGCGTCCTGCTCAAGGGCCCGTACTTCCTGACCCAGCGGCTCCTGCCGCTGATGACCGACGGCGGTTCCGTCGTCAACGTCAGCAGCAACGCGGCGGCCGCGACCTCCGGGCTGGAGCCCGGATACGCGGCGTACGCATCGATGAAGGGCGGTCTGACCGTGCTGTCCCGCTACATGGCCAAGGAGTTCAGTCCGCGCCGCATCCGCGTCAACGCGGTCTCGCCCGGCGCCACCCGCACGCGGCTCGCCGACGACGCGTTCACCCGCTTCCCCGAGGTCGTACCGGCCATTGCGGCGAAGACCGCCTTCGGCCGGGTCGGCGAGCCCGACGACGTCGGCTCGCTGATCGCGACCCTGGTCGGCGACGAGAGCCGCTGGATCACCGCCCAGGACATCGAGGTCTCCGGCGGCTACCAGCTGTAGGCCGGGTGACCTCGTCACGGCGCCTGCAGCAGCCGGCGCTCACCTGGCCGTCCGGTCAAGGCCTGACGTTTCCGTCGTGGCGCCGTCTGCGCCACCAGCGGCGCCTCGGGCCTCCCGCAGCGGGCGCCGGAATGCGTTCCACGTAGAGAGGCGTGGCCACGACACACCCCCGGGGGCCCGTCAGTGGATCTCCGGTGATGATGTTGCAGGTCGTGACCCGGGCGTAACCGGACATCCACGCCGCTGTTTCCACCTGGACCTGGCGGTCGAGTGCGTCGATGAGGAGCCGGGTCGCCGACAACAGATCGCCGTTCCGCAGTCCATTGAACTCGCGGGTGAAGTACTCCCTCTCGAGTGCCGCCTCGACGGCGGTGGATTCCGTTCGCCGCATGCCCCCGGTGAGGGCGTCCATGGCGTTGAAAGCGACGTGCACGTATTCGGTGCCGCGACTTCCGCCGTACTTGACCCGGACCGTGCGTTCCACCACTTCTCCGTCGCTGCTGTCCGGAGTCTCGACGGTCGACGGGTCGAGCCCCTCCACGAGGTTGCCCGCGCTGCCGTGGAGCAGGAGCCGGATCCCACCGGATGGATACGCGTCACTCCGGGACGGCTGGTCCACGAAGAGAACCATCCGGGAGTTGGTTGTCGCGTAATTGAGCGGGGCTTCAAACGCGATCCATCCTCCGGGCAGAATCGAGGTGTCCGTGAACCATTTGGCGTCTCGCCGGATGTGCGAAATCACCCTCCTCAATTGTTTTATGTGCGGATCCGCAGGATTGGGTGAGGGCCCGAGCTCGACCTCGGCGAAGGGAGTCGCCACGCGCACACTGGCGGCGGGCAGCGATACGCGGAGCTGGGGAACGAAATGCGCAAGCTTGGCCGTCGAGAGGTAAACGAACTCGCGCATACGAACCTCCACCGTATGGAATTGCCCCTTCGCGACCATCAGCACGCTGCCCGGGCGGGGCACCGGCGAAACGAGGCTCCCGGTGGGAGGCGTCCGGTTCACCACGCTCGACGCGAGCTGCCGCACGCTCGACTGTCAGCACGGCGATGTGCTGCGCTGGGTGCCCGACGATGCGGACGGGGGCTGGGCGGCGGGGAGTCCCACCCGGGCAGGGTCCTGCCTCCGCCTCAGGTCGCGTTCCCCTCCCGGACGCTGATCGCGTCGAGCTTGCCGCGCAGGTACGTGTGCGAGTCGACGGGCTCGTGCACCACCCGGCCGACGGGGGCCGGGAGGGACTCCACCCGGGTGTGCGCGTCGCATTCGTAGAAGTAGACGAGCGAGATCAGTTCCTCGGCCGGGGTGTCGGCGGGCGGGGGAAGTACGCGGTGGCGGCCCGCGCGCCAGCGGTCGCCCGTCCAGCGGGCCATCAGGTCGCCGATGTTGACGGTGAGGGCGGCCGGGGCGTAGGGCGCGTCCTGCCAGCCCTCGGCATCGGTGTGGATCTGCAGACCGCCCGCGCCGAGCTGCCGGTCGAGGACCGTGACCGTGCCGAAGTCGGTGTGCGCCCCGATGCGGAACTGGCCGGGCAGCGGCGGGCCGATCGTCTCGGTTCCGGGGTACCAGTTGACGTTGAACCCCCAGGTGGGGTGGGAGGTGTGGCGCGTGAAGTGGTCCTCGGCGAGGCCGAGGGCGGCGGCCAGGATTTCCAGCAGCTCGTCGGAGAGGGCCCGCATCAGGCCCAGGTACTCCGTCACCAGCGGCCGCAGCGCCGGTACCTCGGCCGGCCAGGCGTTGGGCCGGAACCACTCGGCGTCCACGGTGGGGTCTCCGGTGGGATCGTCCGCCGCCAGGGACCAGGACTCCTTGAGGTCGGGCGGCGAGGCCGTGCCCTCGGCGTAGCTGTTGGCCTCCGCCCCCGGGCCGAGCCAGCCCCGGCCGCCGACCGTGACGGCGTACGGCTCCTTCGCGGCGGCCGGCAGCAGGAAGAACGCGCGCGCCGCCTCCCGGATCCGCGCGGCCAGTGACGGGTCCACGCCGTGGCCGGTCACGAGCAGGAAGCCGGCCGCGCGCAGGGCCTCGTCGACGCGGGCGGCCGTACGGGCGCGGTCCTGCGCTCCGCCGGACCGCCACGGCCCGAGATCGATCACGGGGACCTGGGAACCGACCATGGGAGACCTGCCTTCCGGGGCTGCGGGGTGGCGTCCGGCACCGAGGCTATCGCCGGACACCGCCGGCCGGGACCGATACGGAGCGTGATTCTCGGACACCTTCCGTGTGCGCCCCTCACCACCGGCCGTGAGGAACGGCACGAAAAGGGCCAGAATGTACCGAGGGGCCCTCAGGGACGGAGCGAGCGGTGGAGATTTCGACGAGGGAGGTCTTCGGGGCGCCCTGCTGGGTGAGCCTGATGACGCGCGACCTCGAGACGGCCCAGCGCTTCTACGGTGCGGTCGCGGGCTGGAGATTCCGGCCGGCCCGCCTCGGCGAGGCCTTCTCGGTGGCATTCCTGGACCGGGTCCCGGTCGCGGGCATCGGAGCGCTGGCCGCGGATCTGGGGGTCGCGGTGGCCTGGACCCCGTACTTCGCCGTCGACGACGCCGACGTGGCCGTGGACCGCATCCGGGAGCGGACGGGCACCATCGCGGTCGGCCCGGTCTCCTTCGATTCCGGCGGCCGTGCCGCGCTCGTCGCCGACCCCGACGGTGCGGTCTTCGGGATCTGGGAGGGCGCCGTCGCCGCGGACTGGCGGGCGGGCAAGGGGCCGCTGCCGGCCTGGCTGGAACTGCGCACGCGGAACGCCCTCGACGCGGCGATCTTCTACGGCGCGGTGCTCGAATGGGCCACCGAGCGCCCCGGGTGCTGCGAGGTCTCCTACGAGGAGGACCAGGTCGTGCTGCGGCAGAACGGTGAGCCCGTGGCCCGCCTGAACAGCGGCCCCGTCGAGCTCGCCTCCTACTCCCCGCACACCAGGCCCCGCTGGCACGTCCACTTCCGGGTGCCCAGGCTCCGGCCGGCGATCGAGGCCGCCGTCGCGCTGGGCGGGCGCACGGTCTCGGACATCACCTCGAACGCGGTGGAACGGTGGGTGACGCTCCGCGACCCGGACGGGGCCCTGTTCACCCTCACCACCCTGCTCGGCGCGGACACGGACCTGGGCTGATCCGCCCCGCCCCGCCCGGTCCGCCCGGTCCGCGGGTCAGCCGAGAGCGGCCAGTACCCGGTCCGGGGTGAGGGGCAGTTCGCGCAGCCGTCGCCCGGTGGCGTGGTGGACGGCGTTGCCGATCGCGGCGGCCACCCCGACGATGCCGATCTCGCCGATGCCCTTGCCGCCCACCGGGGTGAGGTGGGCGTCGTCCTCGTCGATCCAGTACGCCTCGACGGAGCGGACGTCGGCGTTCGCGGGCACGTGGTAGGCGGCCAGGTCGCTCTCGGCGAAGTCGCCGTGGGCCGGGTCGGCGGAACTGTGCTCGGTCAGGGCCATGCCGAGGCCCATGACCATGCCGCCGACGAACTGCGACCGGGCCGTCGTCGGGTTGAGGATGCGCCCGGCCGCGTACACGCCGAGCAGGCGGCGTACGCGCACCTCGCCGGTGACGGTGTCGACCTGCACCTCGGCGAAGTGCGCGCCGAAGGCGTGGCGGGCGTACGGGGGCTTCTCCCGGACCGACGCCGCGGTGTCGGCGGACGCGGACAGCCCTTCGGCCGGCAGCGGCCCCCGGTGCCGGGCCAGCTCCGCGGCCAGGGCGGTGCAGGCGTCGTGGACCGCCCAGCCCCAGGAGGCGGTTCCCGAGGAGCCCCCGGCGAGCGAGGCCGCGGGCAGGCCGGTGTGGCCGATGGCCGCCGTCACGGATGCGAGCGGCACGCCGAGGGCGTCGGCGGCCACCTGCGCGAGGACGGTGCGGGCTCCGGTCCCGAGGTCGGTGGCGTCGATCTCGACGAGGTAGGTTCCGTCGGGCCGGGCAGTGGCCCGGGCGGTGGAGGGGGCGATCCACACGGGGTAGGTGGCGGCGGCCGTGCCCGCACCGACCAGCAGCGGCCCCTCGGCGCGCGGCGTGCGCGCGGCGGCCCACCCGAACCGGTCCGCCCCCTCCCGCAGGCATGCGACGAGGTTCCTGCTGCTGAAGGGCCGGCCGCTGTCGGGTTCGCTCGTGGGCTCGTTGCGGATCCGCAGCTCCACGGGGTCCATGCCGAGCGCGTCGGCCAGTTCGTCCATGGCCGATTCCAGGGCGTACATGCCGGGGGTCTCCCCCGGGGCGCGCATCCAGGACGGGGTGGGCACGTCGAGGGCGACGACGCGGTGGGTGGTGCGGATGTCCGGAACGGCGTACATGACCCGGGCGGGTACGGCGGCCTGCTCGACGAACTCCCGTACGCGGGAGGTCTGGGTGGTGGCGGTGTGCGTGAGGGCGGTGAGGGTGCCGTCGCGGCGGGCGCCGAGTGCGATCCGGTGCAGGGTCGGCGACCGGTATCCGACGGTGGCGGCCAACTGGCGTCGCGGCAGGGCGAGTTTGACCGGGCGCCCGGTGTGCAGGGCGGCCATGACCGCCAGGACCACGTGGGGGCGCGGGGTGCCCTTGCAGCCGAAGCCGCCCCCGACGTGCTCGGAGAGCACGTGGACGTGGTCCTCGGGCAGGCCGAACAGCGCGGCCAGCGTCCTGCCGACCAGGTCGGCCCCCTGGCTGGAGTCGTACACGATCAGCCGCCGGCGTCCGGCGTCCCAGACGGCGGTGGCGGCGTGCGGCTCCATGGGGTGGTTGTGCAGGGCCGGCACGCTGTACGCGCAGTCGATCCGTACGGGCGCGGCGGCGAGCGCCGTGTCGGGGTCGCCCTGTTCGCGCTCGGCGGGATAGCCGCCGTTGGCCTCCTCGGGCACGTACGCACCGGGGTGGTCCTCGCGGAAGTCGACGTCGTGCGGTTCGGGCGCGTAGTGGATCCGTACCGCCTCGGCGGCGGCGCGCGCGCCCTCCGGGGTGTCGGCGACGGCCAGGGCCACGTACCAGCCGCGGTGCGGGACGGCGGTGTCCTGGAGCACCCGCAGGGTGGGGTCGTCCGCCGGGCCCAGGCGGGGTGCGTCGTACGGGGTGAGGACGGCGAGGACGCCGGGCAGTTCGAGCGCGGCGGCCACGTCCACGGCGGTGACCCGGCCGCGCGCGACGGTGGCGGGCACGGGCCAGGCGTGGGCGCAGCCGGGCGGGGTGTGGTCGGCTGCGTAGCGCGCGGCGCCCGTGAGCTTGTCCGGGCCCTCGGCGCGGACGGTGGGCGTACCGATGGCGGTGTGCGCGGGCATGGCCGGCTCCTCTGCGGGGTGCGGCTACGGGGTGTGGCTAGGGGCTGTGGCGGGCGCGTGCGTGGAGTGTGCCGAGCGCGTCGCAGGCGAGGTTGCGGGCGAGCACGACCTTGTGGGCGTTGTCGCGCAGGGGCCGGGCCTCGGCCAGCTCGGCCTCGGCCGCCTCCCGGAAGGCGTCGGCGGTCGGCTCGGCCCCGGTCAGCACCCGTTCGGCCGTGGTGGCCCGCCAGGGCCGGTGGGCGAGCCCGCCGAAGGCGAGGGCGACCCGCCGGATGCGGCCCGTGTCGTCGTCGAGGTCGAGGACCGCGGCGACGGAGGCCAGCGCGAAGGCGTACGAGGCCCGGTCGCGCGCCTTGCGGTACAGCGAGACGGCGCCGGGGGCGGCGGCGGGCACGAGCACGGCGGTGACGATCTCCCCGTCGTGCAGGACGGTGTCCTGCTCGGGGCGGTCTCCGGGCAGGCGGTGGAAGTCGGTGGCCGCCACGGTCCGGGTGGCGCCCCCGGCCCCGTACAGCTCGATGCCGGCGTCGAGCGCGGCGAGCGCCACGGCCAGGTCCGAGGGGTGGGTGGCGATGCAGTGGACGGAGTGTCCGAGCACGGCGCCGTCGCGGTGGATTCCGTCGCGGGCGGCGCAGCCGGTGCCCGGCTCGCGCTTGTTGCAGGGCTTGGAGACGTCCTGGAAGTAGGTGCACCGGGTGCGCTGGAGCAGGTTGCCGCCCGTGGTGGCGATGTTGCGCAGCTGCGCCGACGCCCCGGCGAGCAGGGCCTGGGCGAGGGCCGGGTACCGGGCGCGTACGAGGGGGTGGGCGGCCACGTCGCTGTTGCGGGCCGTGGCTCCGATGCGCAGGGCGCCCCCGGGCCGTTCCTCGATGGCGTGCAGCGGGAGGCGGGAGATGTCGATGAGGGTGCCGGGGGCCTCGACGCCGAGTTTCATGAGGTCGACGAGATTGGTGCCGCCGCCGAGGTAGCGGGAGCCGGGGTGGGCCGTGTGGGCCTCGGTGGCCTCCTGGAGGCTGGTGGCCCGGACGTAGCCGAAGGGCTTCATGCCACCGCTCCCGCCGCGCCGGTCCCGCCCGCGGCATCGCCCCCGCCGGCCGCGTCCGTCACGGCCTGGACGATGGCCGGGTAGGCACCACACCGGCAGAGGTTGCCGCTGAGCCGTTCCCGGATCTCCTCCGCGGTCAGGGTCACGGGGCCGGCCGCGGCCAGGGCCTCGGCCGGGGTCGCGGCGGAGGGGTGGCCGGCCTCGGCCTCCGCGAGGGCTCCGGCGGCGGAGCAGAGCTGGCCGGGTGTGCAGAAGCCGCACTGGAAGGCGTCCCGTTCGAGGAAGGCCCGCTGGAGCGGGTGCGGGCCGCCGCCCGGCACGGTGGTGGCGAGGCCCTCCACCGTGGTGACCTCGGCGCCGTCCTGCGCCACGGCGAGCAGCAGGCAGCTGTAGGCCCGCCGCCCGTCGAGGAGCACCGTGCAGGCGCCGCACTGGCCGTGGTCGCAGCCCTTCTTCGCCCCGGTGAGGTCCAGTTCCTCCCGGAGGGTGTCGAGGAGGGTGACGCGGTGGTCGGGGCACAGGGCGTGGTCCGTGCCGTTGACGCGCAGCGTGATCGGGGTGCGGGTGGCGGGGGCGGCGTGCTGCGCGGGGTCGGTTCGGCTCACGAACACAGGCTCTCCGAATGTCCGCGGTCCGGCATCCGTGGAGGGCCGTTCGCGCGCGGCCGATCGCGGGCGGCCGATCGCGGGCGGCCGATCGTGCGCGGCCGTGGGGTGTGGGGTGTGGAGTGTGGGCCGTGGGATGTGGATCACGCTCGGTGACGCTTCGAGATGCGGGCGCACGGCAGTGCTGGTTCGCTGAATCCGCCCGCTCTCCCCCACTGATCCGAGGAGCGATCATGAGTGTTTCAGGCGAATCCCGCGGCCGGTCCCAGCAGATGCGCACCAAGGCCAAGGAGCTGAACGACGCGGCCGAGCGTTCGACCGACCCGGAAGAGCGCCGACGGCTGAAGGAGAAGGCCCGCCGCCTCCAGGAGCAGAGCGAGCAGGAGGGCCGGATGGACGACCGCGGTATGGACCCCATGTAGCCCTGGAGTCCGCACCCCGCGTCCCTCCCCCGTGCCCCGGCCGGTGGCCGCCGCGATCCGTCGCGCGGCCACCGGCCGGTCCGTTCCCGCCGTGCGGCGGCTCGGCCGCCGCACGGTGCCGGCGCCGGGTGTGAGGGGGCGGCTGGGCTGTGCTCCTCAGAGCCTGACCGTCCAGGTGGCCGTGGACCGGAGCGTACGGACGATCTTCGGGTCGCGCACCGAGGGCGTACGGTCCTCGGCCGTGACCGACAGCCGGTGCGTCCGGAGGTCGAACAGCCACAGCTCCGCCACCGGCACCTCCGTGCGGCCCTCGAAGCGCTTCAGCTCCCGGCCGTCGAGGTACCAGCGGACCACCAGCTGCCGGCCGTCCGCCCCGTTCAGCCTCGGTACGGCCGCCTTCGCCGTGTGCCGCATCCGCAGGGTGCGGTCCGTCGGGGTGAGCGGGGAGACGACCCGCGCGTGCTGGTAGAACCCGGCGATCATGGACTCGACGCCGGGCAGGTTGAAGGGCTTGCCCAGGACCCGCATCAGCGAGTTGTCGGTGGGCCGGTTGAGCCCGGTCACGAAGTAGTTGCCGCCCTCGTAGGCGCCGACCGTGCCGCCGTCGGGTGACTCCTCGCCGAGCCAGCGGTACCACTTGGCCCGCTCCGCGGCCATCCGGTCGGCGCTCAGGGCGGTGCTGTTGGATTCGGCGGGCTCGGGGCCGGTGTACTTCTCGTACTCCGGGACGCCCGGGTAGAAGTACTCGTCGGCGAGCTTGCCCAGCGAGTGGCCCGTCTCGTGGATGGCGACCTGGCCTGACTTCGGATGGCCCGCCGAGGCCGTGGAGATCCCCTCGTAGCCGAGGGTGGCGCTGGGCTCGTTGTAGCCGGCCCCGCCGTACTTGGCGCTGTTGGCCAGGACGACGACCAGGTCCGCCTCGGGCGCCTTCGCCACGTACGCGTCCACCTTGGGCTGGTCGATGCAGAGCAGCCGCTCGATGCCCTCGCACCAGAAGTACGAGCCGAGGGCGGTGTCGCGGACGGTGGCGGGGTCGGGGTCGCCGGAGACGCCGGAGTCGTGGGAGACCGCGTCGACCGTCCAGACGTTGAAGAGGTTCCGGTAGGTGGTGTACGGCTCGACGGCCGTCACCTCGGCCCACTTCTGCTCGGCGTCGGCGTGGAAGCGCGCCAGCTCGGCGGCGGTGTAGCCGTCACCGATGACCACGACGTCGAGCCGGTCGGCGGTGGAGCCGTTGTCGATCAGCTTGGTGACCGCGCCGTCCGCCTCCCGCTGCGCCGGGGAGAGCCGGCCCGCGCTCTTCGCGGGGCTGCCCGCGGCCGGTACCCGGACGTGGCCGGATCCGGCGTCGCCGCCCTGCTCCGGCCCCGGTATCTCCACCTCCACCCGGCTTTTGGCGGCCGGCGGATCGGCCGCGTCCGCGGGCCCGGCAGCCACCAGCGCGGCGGTCGCGCAGACCGTCGCGACGGCCGCGCGCAGCGCCGTGCGGACGGCCGTACGTCTGACTCGAACCATGAAGTCCTCCCCCGGAAACGGAAGTTAAGCATCTGGATAAGTCTGCTGAAGTGGTTGCTTAAACTAGGTGGCGCACGAGTGGTGCGCAATGCCTGCTCGCCCTGAATACTGGGGAGTTCGAGCAACAAGGGGGACTTCATGGACGAACCGGCCCTGATCGGCCGCAGGGTTCAGCGCATGCGCGGCGAACTCGGTCTGACCCAGCGGCAGTTGGCTGATCCCGCGTACACCTCGGCCTATATCTCCACCCTGGAGTCGGGCAAGGTCCGCCCGTCCGAGACCGCACTGCGCTTCCTCGCCGCACGGCTGGGCACCTCGTACGAGGAGCTGACCACCGGCCGTCCCGCCCACCTGGCCACCGAGCTGCGGCTCGCCCTCACCGACGCCCAGCAGACGCTCGCCACGGGCGCGGCCGCCGAGGCCGCCGTACGCTACCGGGCCCTGCTCGCCGAAGCCGAGGGCCTCGGACTCGTCCCCGAGCAGGCGGAGGCCCGGCTCGGGCTCGGCGAATGCGCCCTGGAGGCCGGTGAACTCCCGGACGCGATCGCCCACTTCGAGGCGGCCGAACGCCTGCTGGCCGACCAGCCGCTGCCCCGCCGCGCCCGGCCGATCCGCGGCCGCGCCGTGGCGCACCTCCTCGCGGGTGAGCTGCGCTACGCCTGCTACCTCCTCGAGTCCACCATCGACGAGCTGGGCGCGAGCGGGCTGGCCGATCCGGACGCACTGGTGCTGCTCCACGCCGCGGTGATCGGGCCGTACATCGACATGGGCGCCCACGCCCGCGCCGCTCACGCCGCCGAGCTGGCGCTCGCCCTGGCGCCGCAGGTCAACGATCCGGCGCTGGTGGCGGGGATGCACCGGCAGGTGGCCCGGACCTTCCTCGCCGAGGGGCGGGTGGCCGACGCCGACGCCTCGCTCGCCAAGGCCCAGGCGATCTACGGGCAGTTGCGGCTGCGGACGGACCTGGCGCACTGCCACTGGATGCGCGGCTACGTACAGGCCCAGAACGGGGAGCTCGCCTCGGCGGAACGGGAGCTGCGCACGGCCCGCGACATGCTGTCGGCCCGGCGCGCGGGCCTCTACACGGCTCAGGTGGAGGTCGAACTGGCCGACGTACTGCGCCAGCTCGGCCGGTACGAGGAAGCGGCCGGGCTGCTCTCCGCGCTGCTGGACCTGGGGGACCGCCACGGCGCCGTGCACGCGGGCGGCGCGCACCGGCTCCTCGGCCTGATGGCCGAGGAGCGCGGCGACACCGAGTCGGCCGAGGAGCACTACGTGCAGGCCCTGGCGCTGCTGGAGCGCAGCGGGGCGACGGGCGACCTCGCCGATCTGTGCCGGCTGCTGGGCGACCTGATGCGGCGTACGGGCCGGGTGGAGGCGGCGATGGACGCCTACCGCACGGGCCTGGGCCACCGGGCGGCGCCGGGCACCACCACGCTGGGTCCGGCGCCCGCCGCGCCCGCGTTCGGGCCCGCCCGGCTCAGTGGTTCTCGGTGGGCCGCAGGTCGCGGGGAATGAGCGCCCAGGTCGTGGCCGCCGCGACGACCGCGAGGCCGCCGGCCAGGAGGAACGCCGGGGTGATCGCCAGGGTGTAGGCCTGCGAGGCGGTGTCGAGCAGGGCCTGGCCGACGGCGCCGCCCAGCCGTTCGGCGGTGTGCGCGGCCTCGCCGACGGAGTCCCGTGCGGCGGCGGCGGTGGGGCCGTCCAGGTCGAGGGCGGGCAGGTTGTCCCGGTAGAGCACGGCCGCGGTGGAGCCGAGGACGGCGACGCCCATGGCCGAGCCGAGCTCGTAGCAGGTCTCCTCGATGGCGGCGGCGCTGGAGACCTCGGCCGCGGGTGCGGCGGAGACCAGGGTCACCGAGGCCACGGTGGTCGCGATGCCGGCGCCGGCGCCCATCACGGTCAGGGCGGCTGCGAAGGCGGGGTAGCCCAGGTCGGTGAACTGCTGGAGGGTCCAGGGCAGGGCCATGCCGAGGGCCAGGACGACCAGTCCGGCGCCCAGCACGTGGCGGATCGCGAAGCGCTGCATCAGCGAGGGGGCCACCATCGAGGCCGCGATGAGCGCGAGCGGGGCGGGCAGCAGGCGCACACCGGCCTGCAGCGGGGTGTAGCCCTCGCCGTACTGGAACCACTGGGTGACCAGGAACAGGATCGCGCCCATGCCCACCATGGGCAGGAAGATCGCGGTGGCCGCGACGCTGAAGGCCGGCTTGGCGAACAGCCGGACCTGCAGCAGCGGGTTGTCCAGGGTCAGCTGGCGGCGTACGAAGACGGTCAGTGCGACGGCGGCGACGAGGAGCAGGGCCCAGGGCAGCGGGTCGGCGATCCCGCTCTTGCCGAGCTGCTTGATGCCCCCGGCCAGGGCGAGCATGCCGACGACCGACTGGCCGACGCCCCACCAGTCCCAGGCGCCGGTGCTGCGCGGAGCACGCGATTCGGGCAGGTAGCGCAGGCCGGCCGCGACGATGACGGCGGCGACGGGGAGGTTCAGGAGGAAGGCGGAGTGCCAGCCGTAGTCCTGGACCAGGAGCCCGCCGACCACCGGTCCGAAGGCCATGCCGCCACCGAAGACGGCCGCCCAGACGGCGAGCGCGAAGGCCCGCTCCTTGGCGTCGGTGAAGACGGTGCGCAGGATCGACACGGTGGACGGCATGATGGCCGCGCCGCCGATGCCGAGCAGGGCGCGGGCGGCTATCACGTGCCAGGCCTCGGTGGAGAACACGGCGATGAGCGAGGCCAGCGAGAAGATGCCGAAGCCCGCCATGAGCAGCCGCTTGCGCCCCCAGCGGTCCCCGAGCGCGCCCGCGGTGACCAGCAGGCCGGACAGGGCGAGCGCGTAGACGTCGATGATCCACAGCTGCTGCACGGCGCCGGGCTGGAGGTCGCCGACGAGCGAGGGGAAGGCCACGTTGAGGATCGTGGTGTCCATGGAGATGAGCAGGAGGCTGCCGGAGAGGATCGCCAGGACGATCCACCGGCGGGGGTCACGCGCGGGGGTGTGCATCGGGTTCCGTTCGGGGTGGTTCACGGTGTGCGCACGGCGGCGCGCGGGTCAGGGTGCGGGGGCGCCGGCAGGGGGCTGCGCGGCGGGCCTCGTCCCGCTGAGGAAGGACGTGAGGACCAGGCGGCCGATCTGGCGCGGGGCGAGGTGGCCGTCGCGCACGCCCTCGGCGGCGGCGTCGAGCAGACCCCAGAGCGAGTACCAGATCCAGTACGGCGGCAGGTCGGCGCGCAGCCGCCCCAGCCGCTGGCCGAGGGCGAGGAAGGCCAGGGCCCGCTGGTCCTGCCGGTCCACGCCGGCCCGGAACTCCGGGTCCGCGAGCACGGTGGCGTCGCGCGAGGTGAAGCCGTACAGGTGCGCGGCGGGCATCAGGGCGAGGACCAGGTCCTCGAGCGCGGCGTCGAAGGCGGGCCCGTCGGCGCTCTCGGCCAGGTCGAGCGGGGCCAGGCACCCGTCGACCACCTCGATCGCGCGGACTGCGACGGCCTTCAGCAGGGCCTCCCGGGTCGCGTAGCGACGGCTGAGCGTGGCGCGGCTGGTCCCGATGCCGGCGGCGATCTGCACCATCGAGGCGCTGTGATCGCCGGCGAGGACGCGGGCGGCGCCGTCCAGCAGTTCTTCTTCGTGCACCATCGTGAGCCTCCTTCGCCTCGAACGATACAAGATTGTCTCATCCGAGGCAAAGATGTTCCGACGTGGCGTGGAGCTAAGCTCGCACCGGAGGTGCAGAGTGACCGACGGACACCAGACCGAGACCGCTGCGGCGAAGAGGCACGAGAAGTGGAAGGAGAACGGCGTGGCCCTGCGCGCCTTCTTCTACATCTTCGGCACGCACGTGTTCGCCGGCTTCGTCTGGCTGCTCTTCTACCTGGGCCAGCACGCCCAGAAGTAACCGGAAGCACCAACGGCAGGCAGCCGTGGACGCACGGGACCGGCCCGCACCCCTCCTCGGGGTGCGGGCCGGTCCCGTTGACGGCTGCCGGGCCGTCACCAGGACGACCTGGTGACCCCCGGCAGGAATCCCGCGTGCGCCTGCTCTCGCACGCGCACGCGGGACAGGCCGAACCTGCGCAGGTACCCGCGCGGCCGCCCGTCCACGCCGTCCCGGTTGCGCACCCGGGTGGCGCTCGCGTCGCGCGGCTGGCGCCGCAACTCCGCGAGCGCGGCGGCGCGTTCGGCCCCGGTCGAGGTGGGCCGCCGCAGGACCTCCTTCAACCGCGCCCGCCGGGCCGCGTACCGCGCGACGACCGCCTTGCGCCTCTCGTTCCGCGCGATCTTGCTCTTCTTCGCCATCAGGCCTTCTCCCCGCTCACGTCGCCCCGGGCCACAGCGCTGTCGACGTCCACGACACCCATGACGTCGATGACCTTGATCGCTTTCACCCTCAGCGCGAGCCGCACGTGACGCCCCTCGTCGAGGACCTTATTGATAATGGAAACCATTGCCATATACTAGCCGCATGGCACGCAACGAACTACGCCCGATCGTCAAACTCCGCTCCACCGAAGGCAGCGGATACACGTACGTCACCCGCAAGAACCGCCGCAACAACCCCGACCGCATGGTGCTGCGCAAGTTCGACCCGGTGGTCCGCCGGCACGTCGACTTCCGCGAAGAGCGCTGACCCCACCTCCCCCGAGCCCTCGGAGAGCAACCCGTGAAGCCTGGAATCCACCCCGCCTACGGCCCCGTCGTCTTCCGCGACAAGGCCGCCGACTTCGCCTTCCTCACCCGGTCGACCGCGACCAGCGACAAGACGGTCGAGTGGGAGGACGGCGCCACCTACCCCGTCATCGACGTCGAGATCTCCTCGCAGAGCCACCCCTTCTACACCGGCACCGCCCGCGTCCTGGACACCGCCGGCCGCGTCGAGCGCTTCCAGCGCCGCTACGGGAGCAAGCCGTGACCCTGCCCGTCGTCATCGTCGGCGGGCTCCACGCGGACGCCCGCCGGAGCGCGGTGCGGGAACTGCTCACCACCGTGCCCGGCAGTGTCGCCCTGCACCACGACCTGGCCACGGCGGCCGAGGGCACCGTACGGCGCCTGGTGCGCGACGCCTCGGGCGAGCTGTCCCGGGGCGAGGCCCCGCTCGTCAACGACTGCGCGTGCTGCGCGCTGCGCGAGGACCTCGTCCCGGAACTGCGGCGGCTGGCCGCGGACGGGCGGACCCGGCTCGCCGTCGTCGAGCTGTGGGACTCCGTCGAGCCGCGCGCGATGGCCGAGGTCGTCGCCGCCCACGGCGGCGGTGGCATGGAGCTGACCAACGTGATCACCGCCGTCGACCCCGCCCTCGTCCTGCCGTACCTCGCCAACGGGGACGACCTGACGGAGGCGGGGCTCGCCTCGGCCGCGACCGACCAGCGGACCGTCGGGGACACCTGGGCCCGGCAGCTGGAGTACGCGCCCGTCCTCGCGCTCGTCGACGGTGCGGGCGCGGACGACGAGGACCGCGCCCTGCTCGCCCAGCTCCACCCCACCGCCCGCCGGGTGGAGACCGGGTCGGGTGAGCTGGCGCGGCTGGCCTTCGCCGGATTCGACACCGAGGCCGCGGCCGCCGCCCAGCACCCGGCCTGCGCACTGCTCCCCCAGGAGGCGGACGAGGCCGGAGTGGCCACCCTGGTCTGGCACCGCCACCGCCCCTTCCACCCGGAGCGGCTCTACGAGGCCCTGGAGGACCTCGCCTGCGCGGCCGCGCGCAGCCGCGGCCGCTTCTGGCTCGCCGACCGGCCCGACACCCTGCTGGCCTGGGAGTCCGCGGGTGGCGCGCTCTGCGTGGAGAACACGGGTCCGTGGCTGGCCTCCCTGCCGGACGCCGCCTGGGAGATGGTGCCTCCCGTGCGCAGGGCGGCCGCCGCCCTGGGCTGGCATCCCGAGCACGGCGACTGCTGCCAGCACCTGGTCTTCACCTCACCCGGCCTCGACCGGGAAGGGCTGGCGCGGCTCCTCGACTCGTGCCTGCTGACCGACACCGAATACGCCGCGGGGCGGGAGGCCTGGAAGCGCCTGCCGACCGCCTTCGGCGCGCTGCTCGACCCCGTCTCGTAGACCGTCCGCAACCCCCGCCCGGCACACCCGTCCCGCACACCCGTCCCGCAAGAAGGAATCCGCATGGCCCGCCGCCAGGACCCCCGCAAGCCCGTCAAGGCCCGTCCCAATCCGCTGGACGCCGCCAAGATCACGCACATCGACTACAAGGACACCGACCTGCTGCGGAAGTTCATCTCCGACCGCGGCAAGATCCGCAGCCGCCGCGTCACCCGGGTCAGCGCCCAGCAGCAGCGCCGGCTCGCCACCGCGATCAAGAACGCCCGCGAGATGGCCCTGCTCCCCTACGCCGCGCGGTGACCGGACTCCGGCGGTCCGGCCGCGGGGCCGGCCGCCGGGTACGAGCCGGGCCCGCGGCGCCTACTCGCCCGCGCGGGCACGGGCTCCCGAGCGGGTGCGGCCCGCGGTCTGGGCACGCTGCGGGTGGCGGCGTACGTACTCGTGTTCCAGCTCGTTCATCCGCTTCGTGTGGGTGACGAGCGCGTCGTCGGACCCGTGCAGCAGGGTCTCGTGGCGCGTGCGGTGGATGGCCTCCAGCTCCTTGAGCAACTTGCCCTCCTCCAGCTTCCGCGCCGCCGGACCGCCGTCGTGCTCCGTCATGGCACGTGCACCTCCTCCGCCGGTCGGCGGGTTCACGCTCGGGCTTCACCCCCGGCCACTCCATCATCCTCCGCGCCGCGCCGTGCGTCCTCGCCAGCCGTCGCCGCCACGACCCCAGCGAGTAGACACTGTCTACTCCTGCTGGTAGACAAGGGCGCATGGACCAGGAGAGACCCCTTCGGGAACGGCTGATCGACGTCGGTGCGGAGCTCGTCACGAGCGAGGGAACCGGCGCCCTGGGGCTGCGCGAGATCGCGCGCCGGGCGGGCGTCTCGCACGGCGCACCCCGCCGGTACTTCCCCACCCACCACTCCCTGCTGTCGGCGATCGCCCGGCGCGGGTTCGCGGATCTCGGCGAGCGGATCGCGGCCGTTACCGTGGCCGTGCCTGCCGACGCCGAAGCCGAAGCCGAGAAGGCTTCGGCCCGGGAGCGGGTGCGCGCGATCGGGTGCGCCTACGTCGGCTACGCACTGGAGCAGCCCGGGATGTTCGAGCTGATGTTCCGGCACGACCTGCTGGACAGCACGGACCAGGCCCCCTCGGACGAACCCCGGCTGCGGGATTCGACGCTGCCGCTGTTCCACCTCCTCGTCGCGCTCGTGTCCCGTTGCGGGGCGGCCGACCCCTCCGTCACCGCCGCCGCGCTGTGGGCCAACCTGCACGGCGTGGCGCAGTTGTGGCGCTGGGGCAGCCTGCCGCTGGTCCTCGGTGAGGACCGGGCCGCCGGCGTCGAGCGCATGGTCGGCGCGGCCGTCGACGCACACCTCGGGGGTGTGTCCGCGTGAGGCAGCGGATCTCCCTCCTCGTCAGCGTGGCCGGCGCGATGATCGTCGCCCTCGACGGCACCGTGCTGACGGTGGCGCAGCCGAGCCTGGGGCGCGACCTCGGGGCGAGCGTGACGCAGGTCCAGTGGACCAGCACCGCCTATCTGCTCGCGGTGGCCGCGTTCCTGGTGGTCGCCGGGCGGCTCGGCGACCGGTACGGGCACGCCCGGCTGCTCTTCGTCGGCGTACTCGGATTCGCCGCGGCCTCGGCGGGCATCGTCCTCGCGCCCGGCGTGGGCTGGGTGATCGGATTACGTGCCGTGCAGGGCGTGTTCGGTGCGCTGCTCCAGCCCGCGACGCTGGCGCTGCTGCGGCTGGCCTATCCGCCCGACCGGCTCGCCACTCCGGTCGCCGTGCGGACCAGCGCGATCGGGGTGGCCGCGGCGGCCGGTCCGCTGCTGGGGGGCCTGCTGGTCGCGCAGTGGGACTGGCGGGCCGTGTTCGTGATCAATGTGCCCGTGGCCGTGCTGATCGCCGCGCTGACGCTCGCCGTACGGGTGCCCGCGCCGCCGCGTACGGAGGCCGGACGGCTGGAGATGGCGGGTGCGGCCCTGCTGGCGACGGCTCTCGCCGTGTTCGTGCACGCGCTGGTCGGCGTCCCGGCGTACGGGTGGACCGGTACGCCGACCCTGCTCGGGTTCGGGGCGGCCAGCGTACTCGCGGCCCTGTTCGTGCGGCGCGAGCGGCGCTGCGAACTGCCGCTCGTGCCGCCCGCCGTGGCCCGGACCAGGGCGGTGACGGCCTCGATGGCGCTGCTGTTGCTGGTTTCCGCGGGGATGTTCGGGGCCCTGTTCACGGCCACCTTCCGGCTCCAGGACGTCCAGGGGCTGGACCCGCTCGACACCGGACTGCGGGTCCTGCCGCTGACCGCGCTGATGGTCGCGGGGGCGCCGGTGGCGGGCGCGGCGCTGCGCCGGTTCGGGCCGCGCCGGACCGCGCTCACCGGTACGGGGCTGGTCGTCGCAGGGATCGCGGGGCTGGGCTCCGCTTCGGGGGTGGCCTTCGCGGTGCTCGGCGCCGGGTTCACCACCGTCATGGTCACCGCGACCGGGGCCGTGGTCGGCGAGGCCCCGGCCGGCTACGCCGGGGTCGTCGGCGGGCTCAAGCAGACGGCCATGAACATCGGCCCGGCCCTCGGGATCGCGGTGGCCGCGAGTGCCGGGGTGCGGGGCCCGTCGCTGCCGGCGCTGGCCGCGCTGGCGGCCGTGGGACTGGTCGCGGCGTCACTGCTGCCCGGCGGCACGCGCCCGGCAGCTGCGGGCGACCTCGTCGGCGAAGACGAGGGCCGGCGGGGCCAGGGCGGCCCAGCGGCGGACCGCCCAGCCGACGGCGAGGGGCGGCAGGGCGGGGATGGGCACGAGGCGCAGCGGGCCGCCGGAGCCGGGGACCTGCCAGCCGGGCAGCGCGGGCACGACGGCGTGCCCCAGGCCTAGTTCGGCGAGCAGCAGGGCGGTGTCCCAGTCGGCCACGCTGGTGTCGGAGCGTACGTGGATGCCCGACGCGGCGAAGGCGGCGTCGAGGTGGGCGCGGGAGGCGGAGTTCTCCGGGAGCCGGATGTGGCGGATGCCGGCGAGGTCGGCAGGGTCGAGGCGCGGGCGGCCGGCGAGGGGGTCGTCGGCGCCGACCGCGAGCACCCAGGGCAGTTCCATGACCGGGCGCTGTTCGATGCCGCGGACCGGTCGGCCGATGGTGATCCAGGCGAGGTCGAGGTCGTCGGCGGCGAGTGCGTCGAAGCAGCTGCGGCTGGAGTTCTCGGTCTGGAACTCCAGGCTCACCCCGGGGTGGAGGCGGCGGAAGGTGACGACGGCCTCGGACATGAAGTGCCGCACGGTCGTCGCGCCGGTGGTGACGCGCACCGAGCCGCCGCCGCCCCGTACGAGGTCGTCCACCCGGCGCAGGGCCCCGTCGAGACCGGCGATGCCGTCCGCCGCGGCGGCCTGGAGGATGCGGCCCGCCTCGGTGGGGACGACACCGCGGGCGTGGCGCTCCAGGAGGCTCGCGCCGGTCCGCTTCTCCAGGCGGCGGACGTGCTGGCTGACGGCCGACTGGGAGCAGCCGAGGTCGCGGGCGACGGCGCTGAGGCTGCCGGCACGGCAGACAGCCACGAACACACGGAGATCGTCGAGGGTCATGGGACCCAAGGTATCGCTTGGATATGGGGAGTAAATCGGAGGATTGACTTGGGGTTTCGGCTGGATCAAGATCGATGCAGGGCCCGGGCGGCAACCCGTCACCGCCTTCGCCACGGGGTCCGGACCCCCGGCGAAAGGTGTGGACGGGTGCCGACCCACCACCACGACCCCAGGGGGTACCGATGCCGGACCGTGACGCCGTCGTGTGGTTGCGGGAGCTCGGTGCGCAGGATCTCGCCCACCCCGGCGGGACCCTGCTCGCACACCTGGAGCGCGTACGGGCACTGCTCGCGTCCTGGGGTGCTCGGCCCGCCCTGCAACAGGCGGGCCTGTGCCACGCCTTCTACGGTACGGACGGATTCCCCACCGCCCTGCTGCCGCTCGCCCGGCGGGCCGAGCTGGCCAGGGTGATCGGCGAGGAGGCGGAGGGGATCGTCTACCTCTACGCCGCCTGCGACCGGCCGGCTTCGTATCCGACGCTCGCCTGCGAGGAGGCCGCCTTCCGGGACCGGTTCACCGGCCGCGTCCACTCCCCCGCCGTGCGGCTGCGGCGGGACCTCGCCGAGCTGTCGGCGGCCAACGAGCTCGACCTGGCGCGTGTCGATCCCGCCTTCCGGGAGGCGTGGGGAGCCGAACTCCTTTCGCTCTTCGGGCGGTTCCGGGGGCTGCTGAGCGAGCCGGCCCGGCGGGAGTGCCGGGCCGTGCTCGGCGGCTGACGGCATCAGGGGGTGAAGGTCCGGCGCGGGGCCGGGCGGCCGGTGAGGCTGATCTCTGCGGCGCTGGTCCAGGGGCCGCGCCCGCCGGCCTCGGTGAGGGCCTTGAGGCGGAGGTAGCGGCCGGTCTTCGGGGAGAGCGCTGCGGTCTTGGCGGCCGCCGTGTCGGGAAAGGTGCCGCTCGCGACCGGTGGCCCCCAGTCGGCGGTGGTGTCGGAGACGTAGACCTCGTAGCCGCCGATCCGGCCGTTGACGCCGCCGTCCTGGCGGGGCAGGTAGCCGAGGCCGTCCAGCGCGTAGCGGGCCCCGAGGTCGATCTGGATCTCGTGCGGCAGCGCGGCGGGCTTCGGGCCGGACCAGGCGGTGTGCCACAGCGTGGCCGGGTTCCCGTCGAAGGCGCCCGCGGCGGCGCCGTTCTCCGCGGCGGTCTCCTGGCTGTCGGCGTGGGCCAGGGTCCAGGCCGACCGGTCGACGGGGGCGGAGGAGGGCAGGGGCTCGGCCGCGGGGAGGCTGGTGCCGGTGGCCGAGACGCTGAAGGCGCCCGCCTTGGAGCCCGTCTTGATCCAGAGCACGCCGGAGCGGTCCGCCGGGTCGAAGAACCAGCCGGTCGCGGCGGATTCGTAGGCGGCCTTGGAGGTCAGGCGCGCCACGGCGGTTCCGTCCACGGTGAGGGCCGTGGGCGCGGAGGCCACGTGGAGGGTGAACTCGTAGCCCCGGGAGGCCGGCTTGCCCGTGTAACTGCCGGTGGGAGCGCCGACGTTGACGGTGACCGTGCCGGAGCCGGCCGCCGGGGCGCCGACGTCGACCTGCTGCCGGGCGTAGGCGCCGGACAGGTGGGCGCGGGTTCGGCCGTCGTCCTCGTAGAGGCTGAAGGAGGAGCGGCCGCGCGGGTGGATGTCGTAGGTGAGGGTGGAGACGGGCTTCTCCCCGGTGTGGTTCATCTGCGGCCACATCGGCACGACGGCGCCACCCTTGACGAAGAGCGGGAGCGTGTCGAGCGGTGCCTGGTAGCCGTCGAGGCGGCCCGGGCCCGCGTACGTCTTCCCCGTCCAGTAGTCCGTCCAGGTCCCGGCGGGGAGATAGATGCCGTCCCGGACCGAGGTGTCGGCGACGACGGGCGCGACGAGGAGGGAATCGCCGGCCATGAACTGGCCGCTGGTGGCGTTGCCGCGGGCCACCGGATCGTCGGGATACTCCAGGACCATGGCGCGGGTACTGGGGACGCCGCTCTCGTGGGCGACGCGGCTCATCGTGTAGAGGTACGGCATCAGCCGCATCTTGAGCTGCAGGTACTTGCGGTTGATGGAGAGGTAGGGCTCGGCGAAGCGCCAGGGCTGCTTGTCCTGGTAGCCGGCGGACGGGTTGGTCGCGCCCCAGCCGGACATGGTCATGAAGGCCGGGGTGAAGGCCTTCCACTGGAGGTCGCGGGTGTACGTCTTGGGGCTGCCCCCGAAGATGCCGTCGACGTCGCCGGCTGCGTAGTTGAGGCCGGAGAGGCCCGCTCCGGTGATCGCGGGGACGTGCCAGCGCATGTCGTCCCACGTGCCGTGGGTGTCGCCGGTCCAGACGACGGCGTTGCGCTGGGTGCCGGCCCAGCCGTCGACGGTCCAGACGTAGCGGCGGGCGTCGGAGTTCTTCTCGATCCCGTCCACGGCCTGCTGGACGCCGTCGAAGGCGTACTTGTAGCCGCTGCCGATCCACGCCACGTCCGTCTTCACCCCGCGGCTGCCGGCCGTGCCCACCTCGTCGGCGATGGAGCCGAGGCCGGTGGAGGTCCACAGGCCGGTCTGGAAGCCCTTGGCCTTCAGGGCGTCCACCGTGGACTTGAGGGGCGCGGTGTAGCCGCAGCCGTAGCCGTCGTTGGGCAGGAACCAGCCCGAGGGCATGTCGGCGGCGCGGGCGTCGGCCGCATAGCCGACGACGTCGGGGGTGGTCTGGTGGCGCGGCCGGTTGTGATCGCCCTGGTAGTCGGGGTTGGAGGCGTTGAAGCAGTCGGCGTTGCCGAGTTCGAAGCCCCACATCGGCGCCATGAACGGCTTCCCGCTGACGTCGGTGTACGCGTCGAGCACCGATTTGAGCGAGTCGCCGGTGAAGTACCAGGCGTCGAAGCGCTTCTCGTCGTGGGTGAGGGTGGTGGGGGCGTGGAACCCGTAGGAGCCCGGGGCCCAGGTGTTGCGCATGACGCCGTAGCCGTTGGTGGACATGTAGAAGGGGGCGGGGCTGGCGTTGTCGTTCTCGCGCCACTTGTTGTCGACGGCGATCGGGACGGTCTTGCCGCGCAGGGCCCATTCGCCCAGGCGCAGGCCGGTGCCGTAGAACTGCTCGTCCGCGCCGCGGGCCAGGTACTGGGTGGTCCGGCCGCCCGTCCAGCTGGTGGGCTGGGTCTCCTGCCAGACGGGGGTGGTGTTGTCGGCGCGGTAGACGGAGAACCGGAGGGGTGCCTTGTTGACCCGGATGGAGAGGGCTCCGGTGGTGATCCGGTAGTACTCGCCGGCGTCGGACCAGGACGTGGCCACGGAGCCGAAGTCGGTGGTGGTGGCGAGGTCGGAGCCGGCCGGGTCGTTGGTGAAGGTGCCGTCGGGCGAGAGCCAGAGGCGGAAGATGTCGGCGCGGGCGACGACCACGCGGGCCTTGGCTCCGCCGGAGGCCGTGACGGTGAAGGTGTTCCCGGACCGGGTGAAGCCGGTGACGTCGCCCGCGGTGGCCGTGGCACCGGCGGGGGCCGCGGTGGCGGGCGGGGCGAGGGGGCCTGCGGCGGACAGGCCCGCGACGGTGAGGGCGGCGGCGAGCAGGGCGGCGCCCGGGGTGCGGCGGCTCCGCCGCCGGGCCGGGCGCGCCCGGGCCCCTAACCGGTGTTGCCCGTCGTTCCGGTCGTGTCGGCGCTGGCTCCTGCGGATGCTCGGCAGTCTCATGGGCAGCTCCTCGTGCGGTCCGCGGTGCGGACACAGCTCTTTGGCATGCACCCGACAAGATAGCGCTCCACTGGGCCATCATGAAAGATGATGCTCGAAGGAAGCCGAGATCACGCATCTTCGAGCATCATGACTGTGAACATCAGGGCAACATCGAGCGAGGCACTGCCCCGTCGGCCCGTCAGGAGAAGGGAACCCGGTCCGGTTGGCAGACCGTGCCGGGTGGCGGAAGCGTCCCGTCGACGAAGTAGCGGCTCTCGTACGCGCTGATGCAGCTGCTGCCGTTGTTGAACAGCGCGGTGTGCCCGTACCCGTCGTTGGTGAGCAGACGGGCGTTCGCCAGCTCACGGGCCATGGCCTGGGCGCCGGTGTACGGCGTGGAAGGGTCGTACCGGGTTCCGATCACCAGGACGGGATGGGCGGTGGGCGTGTTCCACGGGCCGTCGTACCCGGCGGCGGCCTGGGCCGGCCAGGTGGCGCAGCCCTCCGCCGCCCACGTCCAGAAGCGTCCCGGGTCGCCGGCCCGCCGGGCGCTGTCCTCCTCCAGGGCGTGGTACGCGGCGGGGTCGCGCGGGTTCGGGCTGTCACCGCACCAGACGGCCGCCGCCTGCTCGTCGCCCATGTACGGGTTCGGCCGGTCCACCGGGGGCGGCGGCGGGTACACCGGGGGCTTGGGCTCCCGCCCCTGTGACAGCTCCTGGAGACGGCCCGCGAGAGCCGTCCAGCCGGGGTCGACGATGTAGAGGCTGTTCACCGTGTCGGCGACCGTCTTCGCGTACGTCCACGGTCCGACCGGACGCTCCCGCAGTTGCTGCATCAGCTTGTCGAACTTCTCGCGGGTGGCCTCGGGGCTGCCGGCCGAGAAGGCGCAGCGGGTCGTGGGCGCCGATCCGCAGAGGGTGAGGAACCGGTCCAGGGTGGCGGCGGCGGTGAGGTCCGAGCCCATGCGCAGGAAGGTGGTGGTGCGGGGCTCGCCCTGTCGGTTGCCGTCGGTCCAGGCCTGAGGGGCGATGTTGCTGTCGAGGACCATGGCGCGGACGTTGCCGGGGAAGAGGTTGGCGTAGGTGGCGCCCAGGACGGTCCCGTAGGAGACGCCGATGTAGTTCAGCTGCGGTTCGCCCACCGACCGGCGGAGCAGGTCGAGGTCCCGGGCGGTGTCGGCGGTCGATACGTGGCGCAGCAGGTCCGGGTCGCGCTTCTCGCAGAGCCGGCCGAGGTCCTCGTACGCGTCGATCCACGCCTTCCGCTCCTGCGCGCCCACCGGGAAGCCGCCGGGCGGTCGGGCCGCCCAGGCCTGGGCCTGCTCGGTGGTGTCGAAGCAGTTCACGGCGGTGCTGTTGCCGATCCCGCGCGGGTCCCAGCTGACGATGTCGAACCGTTCCCGCAGTTCCTTGGGGAAGGCGTCGTAGTTCTGCGGCACCTGCACGGTCCCGGGGCCGCCGGGCCCGCCGGGGTTCACGAACAGGGTGCCGATGCGCCGGCCCGGATCGGTGGCCTGCCGGCGGACGACCGCCAGGTCGATGGTGCGGCCCGCGGGGGCGGCGTGGTCGAGCGGCACCTTCGCCGTCGCACAGTCCCACGGGCTGCCGGGCTTGCACGGACTCCAGTCCAGTGTCGGCACGGCCACCGAGGGTGATGGCGAGGGGGGTGTGGGCGCCGCGGGCGCGCCGTACGCGGCGGCCGGTGCGGGCCCGGTGAGCAGCGCCGAGCAGGCCAGCGCCGCGGTGAGGACTGCCGCGCGGCGCCGGCGGCGGGCTGTGGGGCCTGGTGCGGACATGGTGGGCCCTCCTCGGACGCGGCGAGGGCTCGGTCCGGCGGCCGATGCCGCCGCATCGGTACACACGCCTCTGCCACCACCAAACCGCGTTTCGGCAGCCCGCGCGACCGGGCGCGGGATCCGCGCGGGTCCGCCGACGGCCCGCTCCCCGGCGTCGGGCGGCGAGGGTAGGTTGGAGGCGTGATCGACTTTCTCCGGGGCGCCCCGGTCGCAGGCAGTCTCGACGTCGTCTGGCACGCGGGCTGGCCCTCCCCGAAGCACGACCCGGCCCCGGAGATCCAGGTCCATGCCTACTCCGAACACACGGTGATCCTGCGCCAGAACAAGTCCGTGCACTACGAAGCCCCGTTCCTCTTCCTCCTCTTCGGCAATGACCGGGCGCTGCTCCTCGACACGGGCGCGTCCGCCGACCCGGCCCACTTCCCCCTGCGGGAAACGGTCGACCGGCTCGTCACGCAATGGCTCGAACGCCATCCGAGGCCCGCGTACTCGCTGCTGGTCGCCCACACCCACGGTCACGGCGACCACGTCGCAGCGGACCCGCAGTTCGCGGACCGGCCCCGCACGACGGTCGTGGGACCCGGACTGGAGGAGGTCACGGCCGCGTTCGGCCTCACCGACTGGCCGCACCGCACCGGCGCGCTCGATCTGGGCGGCCGGATCCTCGACCTGATCCCCGGCCCCGGCCACCAGCGGGCCGCCCTGGTCTTCCACGACCGCCACACCGGCCTCCTGCTGACCGGCGACTCCCTCTATCCGGGGCGGCTCTACATCGAGGACCGGTCGGCCTACTCGGCCACCGTCGACCGGCTGCTGGACTTCTGCACCGCCCACCCGGTCCGCCATGTCCTCGGCTGCCACATCGAAATGACGACCACAGCGGGCCAGGACTACCCCCGCGGCACCACCCACCAGCCGGACGAGCCACCGCTCCAGCTCACCCCGGACCATCTGCGCACCCTGCGCACGGCCCTCGACGAGACGGCGAACCGCCACGGCACGCACCCCTACGGCGAGTTCATCCTCGTGTACCGGGACTGACCTGCGGTGAGCGCCGCCGCTCCGGGCAGGTGCGGGCGGGGCTGTACGGGGTACCGGCGGCGCGGGGGCCAACACCGTGTCCGCGGGATGTCGGTCGTCCGCCGGGGCCGTCGCCGATCCATCGGCCATGTGTCGAACGCCTCGACGCGGTGGTCCACAACGCCGGCGTTGCGCGCGACGACCCGCCGCGCAGGGAGACCGGGGACGGTCACGAGCCGACCTGCAGTCCCGGAAGGTTTCGGCCTGCGCGGCGAGCCCCGACGCGAACCGATGTGGAACCACCTCGCCGACACCTCCGTCGCGGGGCGGTTGTGGGAGGCGAGCCGTGAACTGGCCGACGGTCTGGGTCAGTAGCGGGCCGCGGACACCAACGGGCCGCAGTGGCGGCGCCCCCGCGCACCGGCCGGAGTCGAAGCACAGCGCGGCGATCCCCTGGGCCCCGGCAGTAATACTGGTCACGTGCGTGATCATGTGGAAACCTCGTCAGGTCTGGTGCTGCGGCGCTGGGCACCGGAAGACGCCGCAGCGGTGAGAGCCGCGTTCGCGGACCCCCTCATGCGCGGTCAGAGCAGTGAGCCGGTGGATTCGGTTCGCGCCGCCGGGCTGTGGATCGCGGACCGTGGCGGCCAATGGGCGGAGGGCTCCGCCTTCGCCTTCGCCGTGGTCGACGGTGACGGGACCGTACTCGGCAACGTCTCGGTCGGTGCGGTGAACCGGCAGCACGCCACCGGGTGGGTGTCCTACTGGACGACCGCCGCGGCCCGCGGCCGGGGCGTGGCCTCCGCGGCCTGCCGCACCCTCGCGCAGTGGGCCTTCGACGACGCGGAGCTCTTCCGGCTGGAACTGGGGCACCGGGTGAACAACCCCGCCTCCTGTCGCGTCGCCCGCGCCGCGGGCTTCGGCGTGGAGGGGCTGCAGCGCCAGAAGCTGTCCTACGACGGCGTCCGCCACGACGTGGAACTGCACGCGCGGCTGGCGGCGGACCCGCTCCGCTGACCCGCACACCCGCCCGGACGGCCACACCGCACGCTCGGCTATCGTCGGCGCACGTGACTGATCATGTGGCGCCCACGTCGCGCTTTCTCGTTCTGCACGACTACGGCATGGGCGGCCTGTGGTGGTGGGTCCACGCGGTGTCGGCCCGCCAGGTGCTCGAGACGTTCGCGGACGTCGAGGTCGTCGACGATGCGGAAACCATCGAGCGGGCCGGGAGCTGGGACCTGGACGAGGTCGCGGCCGACGGGACGGGGATGTCCGACGCCATGGACGAGTTCCGGGCCAAACGGGACGCCCAGCGAGGCCGTGCGGGGTTCGGGGCGCTCGCCGGCCGGGAGGTCGTGTGGCTGCGGCGCCCCTGGAACGGCGAGGAAGCCGAGGGTGACGAGGACCCGACGCTCTATCTGATGGAGGTCGGGTCCGACGGGCGCAGGCTGCGCCAGGTCGAGTTGGCCCCGGACGGCTCCGGACTCAGGAGCGGTCCGGACGACTGGCCGTTCAACCCGCCCGTCGTGGACCTGTTCGATCCCGATCTGGCCGGTATGGAGATCGGCCGGAGCGAGTTCGAGACGGCCTGGCTCGGCGCCCGTCACGTGGACGAGGGCGGGACGCCGGCGTAGTGCCGCCCGTACGCGTCCTCAGAGGGCGCGGCCCGGGGCCGGCGGCGGGGTGACCGCCAGGACCGGTGGGGCCGGCGTCGACCAGTGGTGGCCGCAGGGGTCGAAGACCAGCATCACCGGCCGGCCGGGGCGTTGGCGCCAGGAGATGCGCTCCGGTGGGCCGTCGCACACCGGACAGCGGGGCAGCGGGCCGGGCTCCGCCTCGGGCACGTGGTCGGGGGCGGCCGCGAGCGGCGTGGCGTGCGGATCGCGCATGGAGGCTCCCTGGTCGTGCGTGCGGTCTGGCTGATCGCACTGTGCCATGGACGTGCCCTTCTCCGCACGGGCGAATCATCCAGTGTTTTGGCTGGTCAGAGGTGTGGTCACCAGGAAAATTCCGGTGCTCTTGCGGGCACTTGGTGATCAACCGCTCGCACAGCCGGCCTCCACCAGGCCCGATTCGTAGGCCGCGATCACCGCCTGCGCACGGTCACGGACGCCCAGCTTGCCGAAGATGCCGGTGATGTGGTTCTTGACCGTGGAGACACTGATGTCCAGGTCCAGGGCGATCTCGGCGTTGCCCCGGCCGCCGGCCAGCAGGCGCCAGATCTCCAGCTCGCGCGGGGTGAGTTCGGCCGGGGTCTCGCCGGCCCACGACCGCGGCCGCACGGGGGTCCGTACGTAGGCGGAGATGAGCCGGGTCAGCAGCCGCGGGGCGACGGCGGCCTCGCCGGTGTGGACGATGCGGACCGCGGCGATCAGCTCCTCCGGGGAGATGTCCTTGGGCAGGAAGCCGTACGCGCCGGCGCGCAGGGCGGCGACCACGTACTCGTCCATGTCGAAGGTGCTGAGGGCGAGGACCCGCGTCGAGGGGAGCGTCCGCGCGAGTTCCTCGGTGGCCTGGACCCCGTCGAGGACCGGCATCCGGATGTCCATGACGACCACGTCGGGCAGCAGCTCGTGGGCGAGGGCGACGGCCCGGGCTCCGTCCTCGGCCTCGCCCACGACCTCGAACTCCGGGTCGGGGCCCAGGATCAGGGCCAGGCCGCGCCGCACCAGCGGCTGGTCGTCGGCTATGAGCACGCGGATCATCGGTGCTGTTCCTCTCTCTCGCCCTCCCCGGGGCCCGCGGGTGGGACCGGAAGGCGGGCCGCCACCCGGAAGCCCCCGCCGTCGAGTGCGGCGGCCTCCAGGGTTCCGCCCTGCAGGGCGACACGCTCGTGCATACCGATCAGACCGTACCCGGCGCGCGCCCCGGACCGGGAGCCCGGCGCCTGCGCTCCCGCCCCGTCGTCGCGCACCTCCACGGCCACCTCGTCCCGCCGGTAGGTGAGCCGGACGCGGGCCCGCGCCTGCCCCGCGTGCTTGCGGGTGTTGGTCAGGGCCTCCTGGACGATCCGGAAGAGCGTGAGGCCCACGGTCGGCGGCAGCGGGCGGACCGGGCCGTCCACGGTGAACTCGGTCTCCGTGCCGGCCAGCCGGGACTCGGTGATGAGCCGGTCGAGGTCGCCGGCCCCGGGCTGCGGGGCCGGCGGGGTGTGCTCCGGCTCCTCCCCGGCCCGGAGGACGTCGAGGAGTTGGCGCATCTCGCGCAGCGCCATCCGCCCGGAGTCCTCCAGGGTGACGAGGGCCTCCCGGACGACCTCCGGGTCGTGCGCCAGGTTGGCCCGCGCCCCGCCGGCCATCAGCTGCATGGTGGTGATGTGGTGGGCGACGATGTCGTGCAGTTCGCGGGCGATCCGGCGGCGTTCCTCGGCCACGGCCCGGTCGGCGAGCAGGGTCCGGTGCGCCTCGGCCTCCCGCTGCCGATGGTTGACCACGACGGCCGCGCCGACGGCGCCGAGGGTGCCGATCGCGTTCGCGAGCAGACCCGACCAGCCGAAGGGCAGGGGCCAGCCGCCCTGGCCGGCGGCGATCAGCGGCACCGCCGCGACGGCCGCTGCCGCGGCAATGGCGGGGCGGCTGAACCGGGCCACCGTGTAGAGGGCCACTATCAGGGTGAGGGTGAAGTGCGGGGTCGGCGGGGTGGTCAGGTTCACGAGCACGCCCAGGGCCAGCACGGCGGCGAGCACCGTCAACGGCCGTGCGCGCCGGGCGACCAGGGGCATCGCCGAGACGACCAGGGAGAGGGCCGCGGTCACGCTCAGGACCCGGCCCTCGGTCTGCATGCCCAGGGAGTAGCCGACGAGGTCAATGGTGCCGGCCGCGACCGCGACGAGTGCGTCGTTGCGCGTCCACGGCGAGCGGTCGGCGCCGCGGTCCGCGCCCGGCTCCACCACCGGGCCGCCCGACCGGCCGGCGCCGCGGTCACTGGCGCGGTCCGCGCGCGCGACGCCGCCGCCGCGTTCCGCTCCCACCGTCACGCTCATACCCACACCCATGCTGCCGGTCCTCCCCGTCGGCCGCTCCTCCCGGCAGGTGCCGGGCTCGCGCGGCCGCGCTCTCCGGTGATCCATTCTGGCACCGGCGGCATCCCCTGCAACCAGTCCCCGGTGTGGGCCCGGACCAGGACTCCGGTCCTGGTCCGGGCCCCCGTACGGACCCTGGTCCCGCGGTGCGGATCCTCCCCTGCCCCGACGTTTTCCCCGCTCCCCGCTGATGGTCTGGAGTCAGGCCGGGAACCCCGGCCGGCACCGTACAGACCGGAGGAGTCCAGTGATCCGCGCCCTGACCCGATTCTCGACGCGAAGTCCATGGAAGGTCATCGCCCTGTGGGCGGTCCTGGGTATCGCAGCCACCATCCTGGGCCAGGCGTTCGTCTTCCGCGCCACCCAGCCCGGCAACGGCGGGTTCCTGCCCGCGCACTACGACTCGGCGGCCGCCCTGAAGATCGCGGAGGACCGGTTCGGCGTGAAGCCGGACGCCAACGTCCTGACCCTGCTGGTGGCCCGCTCGGACGATGCGCCGCTCGGCGCCGCCGACGAGGAGCGCATCGACGCGCAGGCCGCGCAGTTGGCCCGGAAGCGGGTCACCATGCCCAGGACCGAGGAGACGATGCCCCTCGCCCAGGACCACTCGCAGATCCCGCGGGTCAGCCCGGCGATGACGGCGCCCGACCGCTCCTTCCGCCTGCTCTCCGTCGAACTGACCGGAAACCCCGCCGACCCCGGCGTGCAGGACACCTACCGCGCCTTCCGGGATTCCGCACGGGACCGGTTCGCGGAGGAGGGGCTGCGGACCGGCTTCACCGGCGGGATCGCCGACCGCGTGGACACGGCGGACGCCGAGAAGACCAGGACGGCGGTGGTCGGGGCGATCATGCTCGGGGTCATCGTCCTGCTGCACGTACTGGTCTTCCGCAGCGTCCTGGCGGCGCTGCTGCCGCTGCTCGCGGTCTCCGTCATCGGCGGCGCCGCGGCCGGCGTCGTGGTCGGCGCGGCGCTGCTGACCGGCACCGGACTGGCCGATTCCACCCCGGGGCTGATCAGCGTGGTGCTGGTGGGCATCGGCATCGACTACTTCCTCTTCCTCCTGTTCCGCTTCCGGGAGCAGCTGCGCGAACACCCCGGGCAGTCCGGGCGCGAAGCGGCCTCCGAGGTCGCCGGGCGGGTGGGTACGGCCATCACCTCCGCCGCACTGACCATCGTCGCCGCGTTCGCCACGCTCGGGGTCGCCTCCTTCGGCCAGTTCCGGGTGCTCGGGCCGGCCATCGCCCTGTCGGTCCTGGTGATGCTGCTGGGCAGCCTGACCCTGATGCCGGCCCTGCTGGCGGTCACCGGGCGCAGGATGTTCTGGCCCTCCCGGGCCCTGAAGCACGCTCCCCGCGCGGGCTCCGCCGCCCGGCTGGGCGACCGGGTGGCCCGCCGGCCGCTGGCGCTGGTCCTGGCCTCGGTGGCGCTGCTCGGCACGCTGGCCGCCGGCGTCATGGGGATGCGCATGGACTACGGGCAGGGCGGCGCGGGCGCGGAGCGCACGGCCGCGGTCGTCACCGCCGCCGAGATCTCCCGTGCCCTGCCTGCCGGGGTGTCGGACCCGACCAGCGTGTTCGTCACGGCTTCCGACGGCGGCGCGCTCACCGTCGAGCGACTGGGCGGGCTGTCCAAGGCGCTCGCCGGGGTCGGCGGCGTGGGCCAGGTCGCGGAGACCGTGCTGAGCCAGGACCGGCGGGCGGCCCGCATCGACCTGTTCCTGACGGCCGACCCGCAGCGCCAGGAGGCGCGCGACCTGGTCACCGGCCCGGTGAGGGCCGCGGTACGGGCCCACGCGCCGGCCGGTACCGAGGCGCACGTGGGCGGTACGGCGGCGCTCTTCGCCGACATCTCGACCGCCGTGGACAAGGACCTGAAGGTGGTCTTCCCGGTGGCGGCCGTGCTCATCGCGCTGATCCTGCTCGCCCTGCTGCGCAGCCTGCTGGCGCCGGTGATCCTGCTGGCCGCGGTCGGACTCGGCTTCGCCGCGACCCTCGGCGCCTCGACCCTGGTGTTCCAGCGCGCACTGGACCGGCCCGGTGTGGACTTCACCCTCCCGCTGGTGCTGTTCCTGTTCGTGGTCGCGCTGGGCACCGACTACAACATCCTGATGAGCGACCGGATCCGGGAGGAGATGGAGCGGCCGGGTCCGGCGCGGGCGGCGGTGGGCCGCGCCGTGCGGCACACGGCGCCCGCCATCGCCACGGCGGGCCTGGTGCTGGCCGCGTCCTTCGGCAGCCTGGCCGTCACCCCCGCTCCGTCCACCCAGCAGATCGGCTTCGCGACGGCCCTCGGGATCCTGCTCTCCGCCTTCGTCCTGTCGATCGTGCTGGTGCCCGCGCTGGCCGCCCTGCTGGGCCGGTCCATCTGGTGGCCGGTGCGGCCGCGCCGCTCCCGCGCTGCCGCCGGCCCGCAGGAGGCCCCGGACCGCGTGCTGGTCGGCTGAATCACCGCGCGGACATACGAAAGCGCCGGCACGTGCAGGGCCTCGTACGGTCCTGCGCGCGCCGGCGCCTTCGGTGTCGCGCGAGCTCGTCGGTGTCAGGCGAGCTCGTCCGTGTCAGGCGAGCTGGTCGACCTCGGGGTGGTCCCCCAGCCAGGCGCGGACCGCTTCCTGCTCCTTGCCCTTCCCGGTCTCCTGGATCTTCGCCTCCAGGCTGGTCAGCTGCTCCTCGGTGAGCTTGAACGAGCTGAGCCAGCGGGCCACTTCGGGCTCGTCGGCGGCGAAGCCCTTGCGGGCCAGGGTGTGGATCCCGTCGCCCTTGCCCCAGGCCACCTTCGGGTCCTCGAGCTTGGTCAGGTCGTACGTGGAGTACGCCCAGTGCGGGGACCACAGCACGACCGCCACGGGCTCCTTCTTCTCGTAGGCCCGCTTGAGCTCGGCGAGCATGCCGGGGGTGGAGCCGTCGACGACCTGGTACTCGCCTTCGAGGCCGTACTCCTTCAGGACCTTGTCCTTGAGGATGGACATGGCTCCGGCGCTCGGCTCGATGCCGATGATGCGGCCCTTGAACCGACCGGCCTTGCCCTTGAGGTCGGCGAGCGAGCGGACGTCCTTCATGTACGAGGGCACGGACAGCTCCAGCGAGGTGGGGCCGTACCAGGAGCCGAGGTCCTCCAGCTTGTTCCCGTACTTCTCCCAGTACTGCGCGTGCGTGACGGGCAGCCAGGAGTCGGTCTGGAAGTCGAGCTGGCCGCCGGCGAGGCCGGTGTAGAGGGCTCCGGCCTCCAGCTGGCGGGCGTCGACCTTGAAGCCGCGCCGCTCCAGCAGCTCCTTCCACAGGAAGGTGGAGGCGATGCCCTCGTCCCAGGGGATGTATCCGACGGAGACCGTGCGGCCCTTGCCGATGTTCGCGGCGCCGGCCGGTCCGTCCTCGGCGGCCGAGCCGCCGAAGGTGCCGAGACCGCCCGCCGTGAGGGCGAGCACCACGACGCCGGTGAGGGCGTGGGCGGGCCGGGGGCGGTGGTTCCACACCTTGGCCGCGCCGGTGGCGGCGGCCCTCGCCTTGGCCAGGGCGCGCCGGCCGAGCGGGGAGACCTGGCGGCCGAGCGCCCCGGTCATCCGGTCGAGGTACATGGCCAGGATGACGATGGAGATGCCCGCCTCGAAGCCGAGGCCGATGTCGACGTTGCCGATGGCGCGGTACACGGCGCCGCCGAGTCCGCCGCCGCCGACCATGCCGGCGATGACGACCATGGACAGGCCGAGCATGATGACCTGGTTGATGCCCGCCATGATCGTCGGCAGGGCCAGGGGCAGCTGCACCCGGACGAGGGTGTCGCGCGGGGTGGTGCCGAAGGCCTCCGCGGCCTCGACCAGTTCCGCGTCGACCTGACGGATGCCGAGCTCGGTCATCCGTACGCCCGGCGGCAGCGAGAAGATGATGGTGGCGATGATGCCGGGCACCACGCCCACCCCGAAGAAGATGATCCCGGGGATGAGGTAGACCATGGCCGGCATGGTCTGCATGAAGTCCAGGACCGGCCGCAGGACGGCGCTGACCCGGTCGGACCTGGAGGCCCAGATGCCGAGCGGGATCGCGAAGACCAGCGTGACGAGGGTCGCGACCAGGACGAGGGAGAGCGTGGACATCGCGTCGGACCACAGGTCGACGGAGTCGATGAGCGCGAGGCCGGCGAAGGCCAGCAGGCCCGCGAGAAGCCCGCGCAGCCACCAGGCGCCGACCGCGAGGATGCCCGCGAAGAGCAGCGGTGCGGGGGCGGAGAGGACGGCGTCGATGCCGTCGTAGAGGCCGGTCACGAGCGCGCTGATGGCGTCGAACAGCCAGGACAGGTGGCGCTGGAGGAAGTCGACACCGCTGTCGACCCAGGCGCCGAGGTGCAGGCGGGGCATCAGGCGGCCACCTCCGCACAGGCCATCGGGGGCCGTTGTTCGTCGCCGAGGAAGGCGATGAGCCGGTCCTGCGGCACGGAGCCGACGACGGCGCCTTCCGCGTCGGTGACGGCGACCGCGTGCGGGACCCGGGCGCTGACCGCGCACAGGTCGGCGAGCGGGGTGTCGCCATGAACGGTCGGGCAGCCGCAGGCGTCCGCGTCCGCGTCGGGCTCGTCCATGACGGCGTCGGCCGTGAGCACCCGCGAACGGTCGACGTCCTGGATGAAGGAGGCGACGTAGTCGTCGGCGGGGCGGATGAGGATGTCCTCGGCGGTGCCCTGCTGGACGATGCGGCCGTCGCGCATGACGGCGATGCCGTCGCCGATGCGCATCGCCTCGTTGAGGTCGTGGGTGATGAAGACGATGGTCTTCTTGAAGCGCTTCTGGAGCTCCAGCAGCTGGTCCTGCATGTCACGGCGGATCAGCGGGTCCAGGGCGCTGAAGGACTCGTCCATCAGCAGGAGGTCGGCGTCGGTGGCGAGGGCCCGGGCGAGGCCGACCCGCTGCTGCATGCCGCCGGAGAGCTCGTCGGGCCAGGAGTTCTCCCAGCCCTCCAGGCCGCACAGGGCCAGGGCCTCGGCGGCGCGCCGGTCGCGCTCGGCGCGGGGGACGCCCTGGACCTCCAGGCCGTAGCCGGCGTTCTCCAGGACGTTGCGGTGCGGGAAGAGCGCGAAGTGCTGGAAGACCATGGAGATCTTCGTGGACCGTACGCGGCGCAGCTCGCCCGCGCTGAGGGCGGTGAGGTCCTGGCCGTCGAAGAGGATGCGTCCCGCGGTGGGCTCCAGCAGTCCGTTCAGCATGCGCAGCAGCGTGGACTTGCCGGACCCCGACAGACCCATGACGACGAAGATCTGGCCGGGTTCGACGCTGAACGAGGCGTCGATCACTGCGGCCGTGGTGCCGTCGGCACGCAACTCGTTGCGGTCGGTGCCGCTTTCGAGTGCGCGGACGGCGTCGTCGGGTCGCCTTCCGAACACCTTGTAGACGTGCTCGGCTTGGAGCGTGGACACATAAACCTCACGGGTCGTACGGGGTACGGCGCGCGCCGGCGGACTGGCGGACCGTAGAGCGGGACGGGATCTGCCCGTGTGCGCCCCGCCTCCGGCAGCAAGGCCGGAGGACGTGGTTCCGCTCCAGCAGTCCACGATGCCCCGCATTCACCAGCGCAAACACCAGCGTGATTCTGGTCACTTGCCGAAGGGGGAACCGCGGCGCGCGGGTCCGCGGTGCGGGCCGGGCGGCGACGCGCGGCCGCCGGGACGGAGTTGGGACGGACGCCCGGCGACCGGAATGTCCGCCGGGCCCGGCGCGCCGCCGCCCCCGGCGTGTCGGAGCCCACACCGCGCGTCCGGCGGGTGGACCGGGCCCCGGCGGCCCGGGGTGTGACCTGTGCGACTCGTAGGCCGGTGGCCGCGGGGTGTGACCTACGTGACGCGGAAGCCGGTGGCCGCCGGGTCCCGGCGGTCGCGGTGGAAGGTCAGGCGGTCCCACGTGGGGAAGGCCAGGTCGGTGACGGCCAGCAGCCGGCCCGAGGCGTCGTGCAGGGTGCGGCGCACCGTGAGGCCGCAGGACGTGGGGGCGGCCGGCGGGTGGGTGGTGCGGGTCATGGTGAGGGTCTCGGCGACCCGGCCGCCCGCCGCGGCGCGGTCGAGCCAGCGCTGCAGCGGGATGAGGTCCTCGTCGCGGAGCGCCGCCACCCGGTTGCGGTAGTCGGCCAGCTCGGGGTCCCGCGCGACGGCGCCCGGGCTGAAGTACGTGACGGCGTCGCGGAGGGTCTCTCCGGCCGGGCCGCGTTCGCGATGGTGATGGACCAGGGTGCGGTCGCCGCCGGCCATGCCGAGCAGCCCGGCGAGCGAGGGCGGGACGGTGACCAGGGTGAGCCGGATCCGGGTGAGGGCGGGCCCGGCGGAGGCGGTCCACACGGCCGTCGGCCCGGCCGCGGGCGCGCTCCCCGGCCCGGCCGTGGCGGGGACCACCACGGCGGTGACGGCGGGTCGGGTGCCGCGGCGGCCGGTGACAACCAGGCCGTCCTCGCGCAGGCGCTGGAGGGCGGCCCGGATGGTCTGCCGGTTGACCTCGTAACGGGCGGCCAGGCTGCGTTCGGAGGGCAGTCTGCCGCCGGGGGTGCGTGCGGCGCGCTCGAGATCGCGGCGCAGTGCTGCGGCGATCCGCTGGTACTTGGGCATGGCGGCCGGGCCGCCGCCCCGCGAAGGGGAGGGCATGGCTTCTCCTCTGACGGGTGGTCAAGGACTGCGCGGTCTGCCCGACCAACCTAGCATTGGTCTATACCTTTCGTGAGGGGGGATCCGGGAACGCGGCCCACCTTGGCCGGATCCGTACATCACCGCTCACTCCCTCAGCGGGTTGGGCAGGGGCAGGTAGCGGGCGTCCGCGCCGTCCGCCCGCGTCCAGCGCAGCAGCAGGTTGGTCTTGGCCGGCAGGGTCGGGGCGGCGAGCAGCTCCGCGATCTCGGGCAGCCCGCGCTCGGCGTCGTAGCGCAGGAGTTCCTCCCGTACGGCCGGCCACAACAGCGGCGAGATGTCCGGATACCGTCCGGCCAGCGCACCCGCGATCTCCGCCAGGTGGTTGACGACGAGGCAGTAGACCAGGCGCTGCCAGGCGTCCGCGCGCGGCAGGTCCGGCAGCAGCTTCACCCCTTCCGCGTCCCGGAAGAGGGCCTGCACGGGCATGCCCTGCGCGTCGACGGCGACCAGGGTGTTCTGCAGGTGGGCCTCCAGCACGACTCCGTGCCGGGCGAACAGCTCCAGCACGGGCGGCACGACCTGGCGCAGGTACGCCCGCCACCAGCGGACGGGGTCGGTGGCGCCGGCCGGCGGGCTCCCCGCGTAGCCCTCGGCGAGCGCGGCGGCCAGCAGCGGGGTGGTCCCGGGCACGCTGTGGGCGTGCAGGCCGTCGCGGACGAGGACGGCGAGCTCCTCGAAGCCGAAGGAGGCGGTGCGGTAGCCGCGGTCGGCCAGCCAGGCCGCGTCCGAGCCGGTCCGGCGCAGCGCGGCGAAACCGGCTTCCACGGCCGCGTCGGTGCGGCGCAGTTTCAGCAGGTCGTGCCGCCACAGCCGGCGCACGTCGTTGGTGATCCGGACGTCGAGGCTGAACTTCACGAAGAGGTCGGCCGCCGGGTCCGGTACGTACAGGGTCCGGATCGAGGCGGTGGGCCAGACGGGCCGGCGGCTCTCTCCGAGCCGCAGCAGCCGCCCGTCGGCGAGGGCCTCGCGCACCGCGGGCCGGTCGCCCACCAGGTCGAGCTGCCAGGGGTGGGCGGGCAGCAGTCGGTAGCCGGCCGGGGCGCGCGGCCCGTCGAGGGCGTCGGCCAGGGAGTCGATCGCGTCGGCGGCGGCCGGGCCGCCCTCCTCGGCGGCCTGGTCCTCGCGCAGCCCGAGGAAGACCAGCGGGAAGCGGGCGTGGGCCTCCGGCGCGTACGGCAGCCAGCTTCCGGCCGGGGCCCCGCCCCGGGCCTTGGGGGCGGGGTGGTGCGGGTGGCCCATCACCAGGGACTGCTCGGAGAGCACGTACGGGTCCTCCGGGACCCCGGCACCGGCCCGGGCGGCCAGCAGCGCGGCGATCGCGTCCCGGCTGTCGGTGATCTCGACCGGGAGCTCGTCGTTGGGGACGCCGGTGTACCGGCCCAGTTCGTCGGAGACGAGCTTGACCAGTTCGGCGTGGCCGAGCGGATGCCAGCCCGCGGCCGTGCGCAGTTCGGGGCGCACCGGCCGGCGTCCGCCGCGCACCCGGAGCAGCCGCCCGCTGCCGCGCAGCCGGTGGATTCCCACGCCCACCGCCCCGCCCGCGCCGTACTCTTCGGCGGGGCCGCCGCTCCCGGCGGGTTCGACGGGGTCGGCCGTCTCCCGCAGCAGGCAGTTGAGGAGCGGGGTGGCGGCGTACGCGTCGGCGGCGGCGTTGAGGTCCACTGATTCCATTCGGTCCATCCGGTGCGCCGGGGGTCCGCGAGGCGTAACCACCGGTCGTGATCGTCGGTATCCGCAATGATTACTTGATCATCCCGTAAAGCGATATTCCGATGTCGGAGCCCAGCATGTACTTTCCCTCCTCCCCGGCCGAAGAGGCCGTCGCGGCCGAACTGGCCGGTGTACGGCCCTCGCTCGGCCCCGGGTACGCCGCCGCCCTGAGCGGTGCCCGGGCAGCCGTGCTGACCCGGCTGTGGCGGGCGCTGGTCTTCGAACCGCTGCCCTGGGTCGTGGGCCGGGAGCGCGGGCCGGACGGCCTGGCGCTCCTCCTGGCCGGCGGTTCCCGGCTCGAGGGCCCGCTGCCGGATCCGTACGCGACCGAGCCGTACGTGAGCGAACTGCTGCTCGACGGACGGGCCTACGGGCAGGCCGCCGCGCTGGTCACGGCGCTGGGGCCGGCGCACGGGAAGGGGTTCGCCGCCGAACTCGACGGCAGTACGGCCTCCCTCGCGCTCTCCCGGGCCGGCCAGGCCCCCGCCGGGGAGGATGGCGCCCCGGGGGCCACCTGGGAGTGGGAGCAGCGGGTGGTGGACGGCCATCCGTACCATCCGAACTGCCGTTCCCGGCCGGGCTTCTCGGTGGCCGAGCAGCTGGCGTACGCGCCCGAACACCGCCCGGTGGTGGAGCTCGGCCTGGTCGCCGTACCGGCTGAAAAGTGCCTGGTCACCGGCGACTGGCCGGAGTCGCTGCGGGACGCGGGGCAGATCCTGGTCCCGGTGCATCCGTGGCAGGCGGCGCACGTGCTGCGCCACGAGCGGGTGCGGCCCGGTTTCGCGGCGCACCCGCTGATGGCCCTGCGCACGCTGGCGCCCGCGGACGGCGGCCCCCATGTGAAGACGGCGCTGAGCGCCCGGCTGACCTCCTCCGTACGGGACATCTCCGTCTACTCCATCGAGACGGCGGCGGCCGTGTCCGCCTTCGCCCAGGGCCTGTCCGAGCGGCTCGACGGCCGGCTGCACATCACCCGCACCCTCGGCGCGGCGACCGCGCACACTCCGGACCTGGCGGCCGTGCTGCGCGAGCCGCCGGAGGTCCACGCGGACGCCGCCGCCGGTGAGCGGGTGCTCCCGGTGGCGGCCCTGGCCTCGTTCCCGCCGGCGCGATCGGCGGCCTGGCGGGCGGACTTCGCCCGGCTCGCGCTGTCGGTGTGCCTGCGGGTGCTGGAGCTGGGGGTGGCCCTGGAGGCCCACGGCCAGAACCTCCTCGTCGTCCTCTCGGCCACCGGGGCTCCGATCCGGCTGGTCTACCGCGACCTCGCCGACATCCGGATCAGCCCGGTCCGGCTCGTCCGGCACGGCCTGCCGGTGCCGCCGCTGTCCGGCCGGCTGATCACCGACGACGTGACCGTGCTGCGGCGCAAGCTGTTCGGATCCCTCCTGACGGGGGCGCTGGGCGCCACGGTGGGCTCGGCCGGGGCCTTCGCCGAGGCCCTCGCCGAGGTCGCCGCGCTGCCGTCGACCTCCGACACCGAGGCCCTGCTGACCCGGCCGCTGCCCACCAAGGCGCTCACCCTGATGCGGCTGAGCCCCGCGATCCCCGGCGATCAGTGGGCGGAGCTGCCCAATCCGCTGGCCGGAGGGTGAGCCGGAGCACCACGGGCGGGGGTCCCCCGGACTGATCCGGGCGGCTACTGTCCAGGGGTATGACGGAGACCTCGGACCTGACCTCGGTGAGGGCGTCCTACGACGCCGTCGCCGTCGACTACGCCCGGCTCGTCGGCACGGAACTGGCCAGGAAGCCACTGGACCGGGCCATGCTGGCCGCCTTCGCCGAGTACGTGCGCGGCGCCGGCGTGCGCGGGAACGGGGGCCGCGGCGGCCGGGCGGTCGCCGACCTGGGCTGCGGCCCCGGCCGGGTCACGGCCCATCTGGACGGGCTCGGCGTACGGGCCTTCGGCGTCGACCTGTCCCCGGCGATGGTGGCGGTGGCCCGCCGGACGTACCCGGGGCTGCGGTTCGAGGTGGGGGCGATGGCCGCGCTGGACGTCGCCGACGGGGTGCTCGGCGGGGTCCTGGCCTGGTACTCCACCGTACACACCCCGCCCGCTGAACTGCCCGTGGTGTTCGCGGAGTTCGCCCGGGTGCTGGCGCCGGGCGGCTACACCCTGATCGCCTTCGAGGCGGGCGACGAGCGGATCCGGCTGGAGCACGCCTACGGGCATCCGTTCGCACTCGACGTGTACGGGACGCCGCCCGACCTGATCGCGGACCTGCTGGCCGGGGCCGGACTGGCCGAGGTGGCCCGCCTGGTCCGCGAGCCGGACTCCCTGGAGAAGTCCCCCCAGGGCTTCCTGCTGGCGCGCAAGGGGTGACCCGGGGGAGGCCGCCCGGCCGCCGGACGGTCCTCGCTCACCAGCGCAGCGGCAGCCGGGTCACGCCCCGCATCAGCCCGCCCGGAAGCCAGTCCCGCGGCCCCGCGTCCGGGTCCTCGGCCAGGTCCGGGAAGCGCTCCAGCAGGGCCCGGACCGCGATGCGGCCCTCCATCCGGGCGAGCGGGGCGCCGAGGCAGAAGTGGATGCCGTGCCCGAAGGCGAGGTGGCCCGGGCCGGGGCGGCGGATGTCGAACACGTCGGGCCCGGGCCGCGCGAAACGCGCCGGGTCCCGGTCCGCCGCGGCGAGGGCGACCAGCACGGAGGAACCGGCGGGGATCAGGGTGCCGCCGAGCTCCAGGCCTGTGCGGGCGAAGCGGTACGTGGCGTGCTGGACCGGGCCGTCGTAGCGCAGCATCTCCTCCACGGCCCCGTCAATCAGGCCGTCCGGGTCGGCGCGCAGGGCTGCGAGCTGGTCGGGGTGCGCGAGCAGGGCCCGCACGCCGTTGCCGATCAGGTTCACGGTGGTCTCGTGGCCCGCGACCAGCAGCAGGAAGGCCATCCCGATCAGTTCGTCCGGGGAGAGCCGGTCGCCGTCCTCGTCACGGGTCCGGATCAGGTCGCTGAGCAGGTCATCGCCGGGATCCTCGGCCTTGGCCCCGACGAGTTCCAAGAGGTACGCGGTCATCTCCGCCATGACCCGGCCGTCCGCGCCGACCCCGTCCAGCGGGGCGACGATCTCGTTCGACCAGAAGCGGAACCGCGCGCGGTCCAGGCCGGGCACGCCGAGGAGTTCACAGATCACGGTCATCGGCAGGGGTACGGCGAAGGACCCGATGAGGTCGGCCCGCCGGTCGTGCCGGGCCGCCATCGCGTCGAGCAGTTCGTCGGTGATCTGCTGGACGCGGGGGCGCAGGGAGCCGATCCGGCGGGCGGTGAACTCCCGGGCCACCAGGGCGCGCAGCCGGGTGTGGTGGGGCGGGTCCGCGTCCAGCATGCTCGTGGCGACCGCCGGGACGGGCGTGTCCCCGAACGGCCCGGTGCCGAACCAGTTCTTCGACAGGGCCGGGTGGCCCAGGGCCTGCCGGGCTTCCTCGTGGCCGACGACCAGCCACGTCCGCTCGCCGCCCAGCACCACTTCGTGGACGGGGCCGGCGGTGCGCAGCGCGGCGTAGAAGGGGTACGGATCGGCGTTGAAGTCTTCGGTGTGCGTGCTGAGGTCGACGAGGGGCATGGGCGCAGCCTAGGGGGCCGGTGCCGTCCGGACCGGTCCGTCCATACGACAAGCCGAACCGTTTCGGCCATGAGCCGTTCGGGGGGTCGGCCGGTGTGTGTGGGCCCGCCTTCGCGGGGATCGGGGCGGGCGGTGGCAGGAAGGAGGTATGAGCCTCCATCGCCGCCAAGTCCTGGGCAGCGCCGCCGCGGCGGTCCTCGCCACCGTGGGCGCTGCCGCCCGGGGCCCGGACTACGGTGCGCTGGCCCGCGGGATCGACGGGCGGGTGGTGCTCCCCGGCGACCGGGACTTCGCCGAGGCCCGCCGGCTGTTCCAGCCCCGCTACGACGCGGTCGCGCCCGCCGCGGTGGCCTACCCGGCGCACGCCGCGGACGTGGCCGTCTGCCTCGACTTCGCCCGCCGCTCCGGCGCGGCCGTCGTCCCGCGCGGCGGCGGGCACGGCTACGCCGGCTGGTCCACCCGCGCCGGCGCCCTGGTCGTCGACACCGGGGCCATGGCGGGAGTGGCGGTCGAGGGGGACGGCGTACGGATCGGCGCGGGGGCCCGGCTCGGGGACCTGCACGCCGCCCTCGCCGGGCGGGGGCTGGCCGTCCCGACCGGGCTTTGCCCGTCCGTCGGCATCGCCGGGCTCACCCTCGGGGGTGGTCTGGGGCTGGCCTCGCGGGCGTACGGGACCACCGCGGACCGGCTCACGGGAGCCCGGGTGGTGACGCCCGACGGGCGCGTGCGCGAGGTCGCCGCCGACCGGGATCCGGACCTCTTCTGGGCCCTGCGCGGCGGCGGTGGCGGCAACTTCGGCATGGTCACCGAGTTCCGCTTCCGCCCGTACCCCGCACCCCGGGACTGCGCCTTCGCCGAACTCCACTGGCCCGGCGGCGACTCCGCGGACGTCCTGCGCGGCTGGCAGCGCTGGCTGGCCGGGCTCCCGGACCCGTTCTGGAGCCAGGTGGAGTTCACCGTCGAAGCCGGTTCCGGTGCCGGGGCCGGTGCCGGGGCGGGTGCCGGGGCAGCGGGTGCCGGGGCGGTGGCGCCCCCGGCGGTGCGGGTGGTGTGCCTCGACGGGCGCGGGGAGCTGGAACGGCAGTTGACCCGGCTGACGGACCTGGTCGGCGGACCGCCGCAGGACGACTGGACCGTCGTACGCAGCCACGCGGACACCCTGCGGGCCATGTCCGGCTGCCTGGATCTGACCGCGGCTCAGTGCCGGCTGCCGGGCACCCTGCCCGGCCGGGACCCGCAGGGGCGGCTCGACCGGCACTCCTACGCCGCCCGCTCCGACTTCTGGGCGGGCGCCGGGCTGCCGGACGCGGCGATCGGCACGGTCCTGGACGCGGTGCGGCGGTACGGGGCCGAGGCCGGCGTTCCCCGGGGCGGGCTCGCGGTGGTGCAGTTCGACGGGGTCTGCGGCGGCGCGCTGAACCGGGTCGCGGTCGCGGACACCGCCTTCGCGCACCGCGACAGTGCCTTCCTCGCCCAGTACCTCGTCCACTGGCCCGAGTCCGCGCCGGCCGCCGAGGTGGCCCGGCACGAGGCCTGGCTCGACGGGCTCTGGCAGGACCTGCGGCCCTGGGCGAGCGGCCGCGCCTACCAGAACTACACCGACCCGAAGCTCACCGGCTGGCGCGAGGCCTACTACGGCCCGAACCTCGCCCGCCTGCAGGAGGTCCGGCGTGCCTACGACCCGGACCGGCTGTTCCGTTTCCCCCAGGCCCTTTAGGGAGTGTCCGGCATGCGACGTATGGTGACGATGGCCGCGCTGGCGGCCGCCCTGCTGGTGCCCGGAGGTCCCCTGCCGGTGGCCGAGGCCGGGGGCACCGCCACGGTGAGCGCGGGCCGCTGGTCCGCCCACGAGGCCGAGACCTTCTGGACGCCCGAACGGATGGCCGCGGCCGCCCCGCTGCCCCCCGCGACACCGGAGCCCCCCGAACCGGAGGCGCCCGAACCGCCGTTGGAACCCCTCGCGCCCGTTGAACCACTGGAGCCGGCGCCCGTCGGAACGCCTGCGCCGGCACCGCCGATCGCCCTCCCGATCCCGTCCCCGGTCACGCCGGAGCCGCCCGTGACCCCGTCCCCGCTCGTCCCCGTACCCGTACCCGAGGCTCCGACACCGACACCGACACCGACGCCGACCCTGCTGCCGCTGCCCGTTCCGAAGCCGGCACCGACACCGACACCGACACCGACACCGACACCGACACCCAAGCCGACGCCGACCCCGACGCCGACCCCGAAGCCTTCTCTGCTGCCCGCCCCCGCGCGGCCCGTCGTGCCTCGGGTGCCGGTCACCGACCCCGGCATCGGGCAGAACTTCGACGGCATCCCGGTCGTCGGCCGGATGTTCCTCGTCAAGGGCGGCGGGTCCTACTTCTGCACCGCGAGCGTCGTCGCCTCCCCCGGCCGCAACCTGGTGCTCAGCGCCGCGCACTGCCTGCTCGGTTCGGACACCCAGCAGGTGGCCTTCGTACCGCGCTACACGAAGGCGAAGCCGCAGCCGTACGGCATGTTCCCGGTCCTGCGGGACGCGGCCGGGCGCTCCAGGATCTGGATCGACCCGCGCTACCGCTCCCAGGGCCCCGACCGCGCCGCCACCCTCGACGTGGCCTTCGCCCAGGTGGGGCCCGACGCGCGCGGCTTCCCCGTACAGGACGTGGTCGGCGGGAACCGGCTGGTCACCGGCGCCGGTTACGCACACGCGAAGGTGTCGCTGATCGGGTACCCGGCCTCCGCCGCCCGTCCGCGCCTGTGCGTGAACCGGACGACGAAGTTCACCAGCAAGGACGCGCGGATCCCGGGATCGTTCCTGCGCATCGACTGCACCGGCTACCCCGGCGGGACCAGCGGCGGCCCGTTCCTGCTCCGCTACAACGCAAAGACGGGGACCGGTGACGTGGTGGGCGTCATCGGCGGCTGGAAGACGGGCGGGGACACCGCCGACACCTCGTACAGCTCCTACTTCGGCACGGACGTCAGGAAGTTGTACGAGAAGGCGGTTGCCGGGGCGAAGGTGCGGTGAGCACCCGCACCCAGCGGGTCCTGCGCGGGTTCCCGACCGTACGCGGCGTCGCCGGGAGCCCGTCGCCGGTGGCCACGACGGCGGACGCGAGGCCGAGCCTGCGGCGGAGGTCGGCGAGGGCGGCGTGGACGGGCGCGAGGACGACCTCCGCGCCCGGGTCGATGGACGCGAGGGCGTGGGCGGTGGTCTCGATCGCCTCGGCGGCGTCCTCGGCCGCGGTCCGGCTCCACCCTCCGGGTGCTCCGATACCCCAGGGCGCGATGGTGTCGTAGAGGTGGCAGGCGGCATCGGCCACGGCGTCGGCCCGTTCCCCGACGCCCGGCGCCGCGATGGTCGGCAGTTCCATGCCGGGTCAACGAGCCGGTCCCGCCCGGGGGTACGACCGGATGCCCCGCGGGGCGAGCCGGTGCCCGGCGGGGCGTTCCGTCCGGCCCGTCGGCCCGCCCCGCGCGACGGCCTAACGCGCGGTCGCCGCCCGGCGGATCCGGCGGGCCACGGCGTGCGAGGCCGCGGTGGCGGCCCCGGCGAGCGCCAGGCCCTGGACCACGTCGCGCGCCCGGGTGGGCCGCAGGACCCCGTCGCGGCGCAGCCGGCCGCGCGCCCACAGGGTGAAGGGGATCACGAGCAGCGGGGAGGTGACCACGCCGGGCGTGTACCCGCGGGTCGCGGCGGCCTGTGCGAGGTGGACGAGTCCGTGCAGGCCGAAGCCGTTCAGGGAGGCCTGGTAGAAGGCCGAGCGCCCGCCGGTGCGGTGGCCGTCGGCGGAGGCGGCCGCGACGATGAGTCCCATCACGCCGACCGCGGTGGCGAACTCGGGGCCGTCCACGGCTTCCATGCTCCGCCAGACCCGGTCGGGTACGCGGGGGTGGCGTTCGCGCAGCACCGGGACCCGGGTGCGGGTCCAGCGCGCCACGGTGGCCATTTCTTCGAGGTCGTGCACGGTCCAGGCGGCGAGCAGTCCGAGGGTGACGGCGCTGCGCGGTATCGAGGATGCGTTCATGCTGCAACAGTCTGCAGCCACAAGGGCAGAAGGAGGAGCGACACGAGCGAACTCTTGATCACCAGCGACGCGGAGAGGTCGACGCCCACGTCGTAGCGCTGGGCGAAGATGAAGAGGTTCTGCGGGGTCGGCATCGCCGCGATCAGGACGAGGTACGCCAGCCACTCGCCCCGGACGCCGAAGAGCATCCCGCACACCACCCACGTCAGCAGCGGGAACGCCAGGCACTTGAAGCCCACGAGGGCCAGCTCCTCGCGCGTGGTGCCCCGCAGGTGCAGGCCGAGGGCGAACAGGGCGACCGGCGAGGCGCTGTCGCCGACGAAGGCGGCGCCGTCCAGGACCACGCCCGGCACCTTCACCGAGAGCAGGTTGAGCAGGATGCCCGCGTTGCAGGCGAGGACCACCGGGGTGGTGAGCGAGGCACCGACGGCGCGGGCGAGGCGCCGGGCCGGGCCGCCCGAGTCGGGGCCCGCGCGGCCCAGTTCCATGAGGGCGATGACGACCAGGGACAGCACGCAGACCTGGAACAGCAGGATCGGGAAGATCGGCGCCGCCGTCCCGAACACGGTGATGAAGACGGGGACGGCGAAGTAGGCCGTGTTGACCTGGACCCCGGCCATCACGCGCAGCGCCACGACGCGGGGCTCCCGGATGCCGTGGACGACGGCCGCCACGGTGACCGCTCCGACCGCGAGGGCCGCCGACCCGGCGTAGCCGCCGATCGCCCGCCAGTTGAAGAGGGCCGCGAGGTCGCTGGCGTAGATGTTGCCGAAGAGGTAGCAGGGGACGGCGAAGAGGAAGGCGTAGTCGGAGAAGACCTTCGAGGCCTCGGCCGGGACGATCTTGCGGCGCGCGAGCACCACCCCGCCCCCGAAGGCCAGCAGCACCGGCACCAGTTTCTCCAGCGCGGCTGCCCCACCCATGCCCGTCGTCCCCCGTGATCGCCCGGCGAGCAGCCTACCCGTACTCCGGTTCGGGGCCCGTCGGCGCATAGGCTGGTCCGATCATGAGCGACACACCCCGCACCCGGCTGTTCGGACGGAACCGCGACCGCACCCGCGCCCCCGCGGCCGGATCACCGGGTGCCCGCGTGCCGGGCGCGCTGGGACAGCTCGCCGTGGTGCTGCGCACGCCCGCCCGGCCGACCCAGCCCCTGCTGGGGCAGGCGCCCAAGCGCTGGCAGCGGATGCTGCCGTACGTCGTCGTCGGCATCTTCGTGGTCACGCTGCTGCCGGTGACCATCACCGTGCTGACCAACGACTACGGGGTGGACGGCGGCTGGGCGGGCGCGCTCGGGGTGGCGCAGACCGTGCCGCTGCTGCTCGCGGTGGTCCGGCCGCTGCCCGCCTGGGGCCTCGTCCTGGCGGCGGACTTCGCGGGCGCGGTCCTGCTGATCGGTGCCGACAACGTGGCCGGGCACTCCTGGCCCTGGCCACCGATGACCATCGTCGGCTACCTGCTGCTGATGGCCTGTCTGGGGCTGCGCGAATCCATCCGGACGCTGGTCGGGGTGTGGCTGGTGACCGGCGCGCTCGGTGCGGCGCTGGGCTTCTCCCAACCGGATGGCGTGATGAACTCCGCCGCCCTGCTCTTCGTGCTGAGCGGGGTCATGCTGGTGCTGACGGGCGCGCTGCGCGGTCTGGGCGACGCCCAGCAGCGGATCGCCGAGCAGGAGAGCATCAGCGAGGCGGAGCGCGCCCGGCGCACCCTGCTGGAGGAACGGGCCCGGATCGCCCGCGAGTTGCACGACGTGGTGGCCCACCACATGTCGGTGATCACCGTCCAGGCGGACTCGGCGCCGTACCGGCTGCCGGGCATGCCCGAGCCCGTACAGGAGGAGTTCGCGGCGATCGCGGCCAGTGCCCGGGAGTCGCTGGGCGAGATGCGGCGGCTGCTGACCGTGCTGCGCGGCGACGGGGCGAACGGCGGCGCGGAGGGCGAGCGGGCCCCGCAGCCGGGGATCGACCGGCTCCAGCAGCTGGTGGAGACGACCGTACGGGCCGGGCAGCCGGTGGAGTTGTCGCTGGCGGCGGGGGCGGCCGGGGCGGCTCCGCCGGCGGTGGACCTGTCGGCGTACCGGATCGTGCAGGAGGCCCTGGCCAATGTGGTGCGGCACGCGCCGGGCGCGCGCACCCGGGTATCGGTGACGGTCGACGAGGACGAGGTGCTGGTGCTCGTGGTCAACGGTCCCGCCCGGGACGCCGTGGTGGAGCTGGAGAGTTCGGGCACGGGGCACGGCCTGGTGGGGATGCGGGAGCGCGTACGGTTGACCGGCGGGACGCTGGACACCGGTCCGCTGCCCGACGGCGGCTTCCGGGTCGCCGCCCGCCTGCCCCTGAACACCCCGAACGAGCCGGCCCATCTGAACGAGGAGGGGAATTGACCATCCGCGTGATCATCGTCGACGACCAGGCCATGGTGCGGGCGGGGTTCGCCGCACTGCTGTCGGCACAGGCCGACATCGACGTGGTGGGCGAGGCGCCCGACGGCCGGCAGGGGGTGCAGGTCTCCCGCTCCACGCACCCCGACGTGGTGCTGATGGACGTGCGGATGCCGGAGATGGACGGGCTCACGGCGGCCCGGGAGATCCTCGATCCCCCGCCCGGGGTGGTGCACAGGCCGAAGGTGCTGATGCTGACCACCTTCGACATCGACGACTACGTGTACGAGGCCCTGCGCGCCGGCGCCTCCGGCTTCCTGCTCAAGGACGCCCCGCCGGCCGATCTGATCGCGGCGGTACGCGTCGTCGCCTCGGGGGAGGCGCTGTTGGCGCCGTCGGTGACCCGGCGGCTCATCGCGGACTTCGTCCAGCAGCGGCCGGCTCCCCGCAAGGACCCGGCGCTGCGGCTGAACGGCCTCACCCCGCGGGAGACCGAGGTACTGGAACTCATCGCACGCGGACTGTCGAACCAGGAGATCGCGGGGCATCTGGTGCTCGCGGAGCAGACGGTGAAGACCCACATCGGACGGGTGCTGGCCAAACTCGACCTGCGGGACCGGGCGCAGGCCGTGATCTTCGCCTACGAGGCGGGACTGGTCCGGCCGGGCGACTCCGGCTGACGGGAACTCCTCCACCCCCTACCGGGGTATGACATCCGACTTGGCACCACGGTGCGACGTGCGCGCCGGTACCTCCTTCCTACCTTCCTCCTCGTCACGAGGAGAGGAGAAGGGGCATGCGCCGCTTCGGAAGGACGCTGGTCACGACCGCGCTGGCGGTGGCCGTCGTCGGGGGGACCGCCGGATGGGCCTCGGGTGAGAGCCAGGCCGCGGTCACCGGGCCGCCGCCCGGCACCGCCGGCTGGCGGGCCGATACGGCGTCCGGCCGGGCCCTGCCCGATCCGGCGACCGCGACGCCGCACGAGGTGGCCCGGTTCTTCGCCGGGCTCGACGAGGCGGCGCGCCGGCGACTCCTGCGCGACCACCCGCTGGTGGTCGGCAATCTGGAGGGGGCGCCCCTCCCCCTGCGGTACGAGGCCAACCGGATCGCGATCGCCGCCACGGGCGAGGCGCGGTACGCCTCCCTCGCCGCGCCGGACCGGCGGATCCTGGCCTTCGACCCGCGCGGCCGGGGCCAGGTAGCCGAGGTGTTCGGGGACCTGGAGCACGCGGAGCACGTCTCGGTGATCGTGCCCGGGTCGGACAACGACGCCACCTCCTACGACGCCCGGCGCAAGCCGGGCACCGGCCCGGCCGGGATGGCGCGGGCGCTGCGCGAGGCGACCGGCGGGTTCACCGCCGTCGTCGCGTGGATCGGTTACACCACTCCGGTCGGCGTCGGCCTCGACGCGGCCGACGGCCGGCTGGCCGCGGCCGGCGCGCCCCGCCTGGCCCGGTTCACGGACGGTCTCGACGCGGTCGGCGCCCCCGATCCGGTGCTGTTCTGCCACAGCTACGGCTCGGTGGTGTGCGGGCTGGCGGCCCGGCACACGGACGCCTCCGACCTCGTGGTCTTCGGCTCCCCCGGGATGCGCGCCGACACCGCGGCCGGGCTGCGCACCGGCGCCCGCGTGTGGGCGGCCCGGGGCCCCTCCGACTGGATCGCGGACGTCCCGAACGTCGAGTTCGCCGGGATCGGCCACGGCGCCGACCCCACCTCCGCGGCCTTCGGCGCCCGCCGGGTGCCCGCCGCCGATGTCCAGGGCCACACCGGCTACTTCACGCCCGGCACCCAGTCCCTGGCGGCCTTCGCCGCGATCGCGAAGGGAGAGGCCCGATGAGCGCGTCCGCCGCCCTGGCCCCGCTGAGGAGGGCAGCCGGGCGGATCGACCGGCAGACCCCCGCCCACCGCGACCGGGCGGTCGACGGGCTGCGCGCCCTGGCGCTGCTGGCCGTGCCGACCGGCCACTGGCTGCTCGGCGGCTTCACACTCGACTCCGACGGCGGCCTGCACAACGCCAGCCCGCTGTCGGCGTTCGGCGGGCTGGCTCCGGCCAGTTGGGTGCTGCAGATGCTCGGCATCTTCTTCCTGGTCGGCGGGTACGCCTCCGCGCTCTCCTACCGGCGCCGCCCCGGTGCGACGGGCGCCTGGCTGAAGGGAAGGATCGTCCGGCTGGGCCGGCCGGTGCTCGGGGTCACCGTGGTGTGGGCGCTGGCCGCGCCGGTGCTGTACGCGGCCGGGGTGCCCGAGGCCTCGCTGCGCACCGGGGCGAAGCTGGTGATCCAGCCGCTCTGGTTCGTCGGGGTGTACGTGGTGGTCACCGCTCTGACCCCGTACTGCGTGCGGGCGGCGGGCCGCCTCGGCGGCTGGGCCGCGGTGCCCCTGATCGGTTCGGTGGCCGTGGTGGACTTCCTGCGCTACGGGCCGCTCGCCGACTCCGTACCGTCGTGGCTGTCCCTGCTGAACATCCTGCCGGGCTGGCTGTTCGCGTACCAGCTGGGCGTCTCCTGGGGCGAGCGGCGGATCGGGCGGCGCGGGGCCTGGCTGCTGCTGGCCGGCGGGACGCTGCTGTTCGCGGCCCTGCTGGCGGTGTTCCACTATCCCGCGTCGATGGTCGGCGTACCGGGTGCGGAGCGGACCAACTCGCATCCGCCGTCGCTGCTGGTACTGGCCCTGGCCTCGGCCCAGTCGGGTGCGGCGGTCCTGCTGCGCGACCGGCTGGCGAAGCTGCTGGCCCGGCCGGCCCTGTGGGCTCCGGTGGTCGTGATCAACCTGTGCGCGATGACGATCCTGTGCTGGCACCAGACGGCCATGCTGGCGGCGGCCGTACCCGGCTCGTTCGCGGGTGAGCTGGCCGGGCTGACGACGGCCCCGGACAGCCTGGGCTGGATCGCGGCGCGGGTGGCGTGGATGCCGGTGTTCGCGGCGCTGCTGGTGGTCATCGCCCGGTACGCGCGCCGGTTCGAGCATCCCCCGCAGGGTGTGCGCGGGGGCCGGGCGCTGCGCCGGACCGTGGCGGGGCTGCTGGCAGCGGGGTTCGCGGTGTTCGCCCTGGGTCTCGCGTAGCCCCCGGGTACGAATGACGAGAGCGCCGCTCCCCGGAGGGAGCGGCGCTCTCGTCGTGTACAGGTGCTCCGCGTCAAGCGATCGAGGCGGCGACGATCGCGGCCACGGCCAGGTTGCAGGCGGAGGAGACCCAGACCGCCGGGTGGGGTTCCGGGTCGACGACGATGGCGCCGAGCTTGCCCGGGGTCACCAGGTCGAGCACCAGGAAGGCCACCGCCATCAGGATCAGGCCGAGTACGCCGAAGGCCGCGGTCGACGCCAGGCCCTTGCCGAAGTCCTCGTACGTCGTCCAGATCGAGGTGAAGACGATGCCGCCGATGCCGAGGAGCGCGGAGCTGAGGAAGAGGGCCGCGTTGCGGTTGCGCTCCTCCCAGATCTGCTTCGGAAGCTTCCCGGGCGTCAGCACGTCCACGAGGACGATGCCGAGGATCAGCAGGACCAGGCCGAGGGCGCCGTAGGCGCTGGTGCGGCCAAGTCCGTTGATGATGTCGCTCATTGAGAAGCCTGTCTCCGCGTGGGTGGGAAAGTATGTGCCGTGGAGAGGCCGAATCTATCGCACGGCCCTCCGACGGACCATGGGGAGGTCAGGAAATGGCAAAGGTCAGGGCCGCGCGGGCGGCCGAGGCGGAGGCTCTGACCGAGCTGGTCATGCGGTCCAAGGCCCACTGGGGGTACGACGCCGGCTTCCTCGCCGCGTGCGCGCCGGAACTGCGGATCCGGCCGGACGAGGTGACGTCCCGCCGGATCGTCGTGGCCGAGAACGAGCGGGGGACGGTCCTCGGGCTGGCCTCCCTGGAGGGGTCTCCCCCGCTGGCGGCGCTGGGGCTGCTCTTCGTCGAGCCGTCGGCCATCGGGCAGGGCGTGGGGCGGCTGCTGTACCGGGACGTCCTGCGCCGGGCCGTGGAACTGGGGGTGCGCAGGCTGGTGATCGACGCCGATCCGCACGCCGCCGGGTTCTACCGGGCGATGGGGGCGGTGGCGGTGACCGGCCCGGCGGACACGGCGGCCCCGGCGGACGCATCGGCCTCGGCGGCCCCGGCGGCCTCGGCCCTGGTGCGGTTCGAGGCGGCTCCCGTCCCGCTCGCCGACTGGGCGCGGGCGTGGACCGGCGGCGGGCGGGCCGTGCACGTGGGCAACGTGGCGGAGTTCAACGCCCAGTTCGCCGACGCCTCCCTGGACCGCGAGCAGTCGGCCGCACACCACTACGCCTGCCTGGCCGCCTTCTACAGCCCGGCCCCGGCGGCCCTGGTCCTGCCCCGGCCCGTCCCGAAGGGGTGGACCGAGCTGGTCTGCCGCCAGCTGGGCTGGTCGGGGGTCGAGGTGTACGACGGCCTGGCGGAAGGGGATCCCGGGCTGTGCGAGGCCGTACGGGCCCGGCCCGCGCTGGCCGCGCTGCTGACCGGGGCCGGGCTGCCCCTCGTACCGTGGGGGCGCACCCGGCCGTTCGGGCGGCTCGCGGACCGGCCGTGGCGGGCCGGGGAGCTGCGCTACGAGTCGAAGTCCGCGGCGCACGCGCTGTTCGGGCGGATCCTGGCGGACGGCGGACATCCCGGGATCGTGCTTCCCGCTCAGTGGCGGGCCGCCGGCCGGTGGGCGGCGGTCCGGCTGCTGGCGGCCCGGACCAGGGCCGGCGAGAGCAGTGTTCTGAAATCGGAGCACGGCGTCGGGGGTTCGGGCACCACGGTGGTCACCCCCGATCGGGTCCGGGCCGCGGGCGGGGCCCGCGCCGTACTGCGGCGGCTGCCGCGCGGGCCGCTGCTGGTGGAGGAGTACGTGGCCGGGCCGGCCGAGGCCGACGGCCCGCGGGACCTCACCTACGACGGCTTCGTGGACGGGGCGGGCCGGGTGCACGAGGTCGGCGGGGCGGTGATGGACGTGAGGGACGGCTGCTACCAGGGCGCCACGGTGGGTCCCGGAGTGGTGCCCGCGTGGGCGGAGAAGCCGCTCGCCGCCTTCGGGGCTGCGGTGGGCCGGGAGCTCGCCGAGTCCGGCTACCGGGGCTGGTTCGACGTGGACTTCGTCGCCGACGGCGCCGGCCGGCTCGCTCCGACGGAGACGAACCTGCGGCTGACGGGGCCGTCCGTCGCCTTCATAGTGGCGGCCCGGCTCGACGCGCTGCGGGGCGCGGGGCACCTCGTACGGATCGCCGACCGGGTGGAGCTCAGCGCGCGGCTGCCCGAGGCGCAGCTGGACGAGTTGTGCGCGGCCCTGGCACGGGGCTGTGCGGAGCTCGGGGCGGTCTTCGTCCCGGCGATCCCGACGGGGGCGTTCGAGCCCGCGCCGTGGCTGGGCGTGCTGGTGGCCGCGCACAGCGGGGAGACGCTGGACGCGGCCGAGGCCCTGGTACGGGCCGGAGCCCGGGCGGTCGGGGCGGAGTTCACCGCGTTCGCCGCCCGACCCGCCCGACCCACCCGGTAGCCCCGCCGGCCGTCGGGGCCTGATCGGTCAGTCGTCCTCGTCCTCGTCCTCGTCGAAGTCGAAGGGATCGGCCGGTTTCGCGACGAGGTAGGCGGCGACGACGGCTCCCGCGATCATCAGGGGGATGTTGAAGGTGTAGACGAGCGCGGCCTGCCGCGGCCAGTCCTGCTTGGCGGCCAGCCGGTAGAGGTTGTCCTGCGGCCACCAGGCCAGCAGGAGGTAGGACACCGCCAGATGGGCGGCCGCGGTGATGCGACGTCCGCGGCCCCGGCTCCGCATCCGCGCGCGGCCCCCGAGGAGGAAGACCACCCCGACTCCGAAGGCGGCGCACTCGAACAGGTAGAGGACGGAGAAGAGGAACGCCCAGGGCTGCGGCACCCCGGTGAGGTCGGTGGATCCGGGCCAGAGGAGGCTCGTGAGGGCCAGGGCGACGAAGCCCAGGCCGACTCCCCCGCAGCCGCCCGCACAGGAGGGCGAGAGTCCCTCGCCGCTCGGGGCGCCTCCGTACTTCCCGGACGTGCTCCCGACGCCCGCCTTCGCCGCAGCGGCGGGCAGGATGGGCAGCGGCAGGGCGGCCCGGTCCTCCTGGCCGGCCCGGTTGCGGGGCAGGGCGCGCAGCCGGATCACGGTGCGCGGGGTCTCCTCCCGGGGCACCTTCCCCGCCAGGTGCTCGCGCAGTTCCTCGATGTCCGGCAGCGGGGGGACCCGGGACGACGTGGAACCTCTGGTGGGCGGGGCGACGTAGGCGACGAGGCGGCGCGGGCCGCGCGCGCTCTCGACCCCCTTCACGATCACCGAGCCGATGCCCTCGTGACTACGGATCGCGGACTCGATCGGGTGGGCGTCGACGGAGCGCCCGCCGGGGAGGGTGATGCGGTCCCCCAGCCGGCCGCCGAACTCCAGCAGCCCGTCGTCGCGGAGCACGCCCAGGTCACCGGTGGGTATCGCATCGCCGGCCCCGGGCGGGGTGAGGCGGATCTGCCCGTCGTGCACCTCTGCGCGGCAGCCCGGGAAGGGGGTGCCGAGCAGGGAGAGCTCTTCCAAGTCGTCGAGCGGGCGGGGCAGCTGCGGCAGTTCGAACCAGGTGCCGATGCCCGCGCTCTCCGCGAGCCCGTAGACGTTGAGCACCCGTGCGCCGGGCCGGAGCAGGACCTGCAGGGCCGCCTGGTCGTCGAGGTAGAGCCGGTCGCCCGAGACGGCGAGCAGCCGCAGGGACCGGAAGGCGGTGCCCGGTTCGTCTTCCCCCTTCAGGAGTTCGAGGGCGGTGGCCGGGTCGGTGTGCAGCACGGTGACGTGCTCGGTGCCGACCGCCGCGCGGATGTCCTCGGGCTTCCAGGGGGACCGCCGGGGAAGGACGAGCGCGCCGCCCGAGCACAGGGCCCGGGTCCAGCCCGCGGCGAAGGCGGTGACGTCCGTCCCGGCCGTGATCAGGTGCCGGTCCGCCGGGGTGAGCCGGGCCACCTCGGCCCAGCTGTCGTGGGCGGCGAGCAGCAGACCGTGGCTGACGGGGACGGCGCGCGGCTCGGCCGCCCCGGTGAACAGGAGGGCCGCGGTACGGCCGGGCGCCGGGGGCGGCGGCGACGCGGCCGCCTGCGCCGAGGGCTGTCCTGAAGTCTGGTCGGCGAACTGGTCGGAGGGCTCGTCGGCAGCCTGCCCGGAGGGTCGGTCCGCGGGCTGCTCCCCCCGCTGTCCGGCGATCGACGCGGCCTCCGCGCCGAGCCGGATCACCTTCACCCCGCTGCCGTTGTCGAGAGCGGCCCGGTGGGCAAGCGTGGTGAGCAGCACGAAGGGCTCGGCCACGGTGAGCTGGCCCTGCCCGGTGCGCGGCGTCTCGGTGTCGACGACGGCGTACGTCCCGCCGGCCTTGAGGGTGGCGAGGAGGGCGACGACCAGTTCGGCCTGCCGGGCGGTGCCGATGGCGACCAGGCCGCCGGGCGGCAGGCCGGAGGCGAGCAGACGCTGCGCCAGCCGGCCGGCCCGCTCGTCCAGTTGCCCGTAGGTGAGGCTCTCGGCGCCCGCGATGAGGGCATGGGCTCCGGGAGTGTCGCGGGCCCACTGCTCGAAGCGCTGCAGGACGGTGTCGGCGGTTCGCTTGCCGAAGCGTACGGACTCGGATCCCTGCGTCATAAACCGATGATGCCACCGGGCACCGACAGCGGGCGGGGAAGGCGAAAATCCTTCGTACGAGCAGGAGTTGGCGACACCTGCGGGCGGTCCGACACCGAACCCTTGACCTCAGGTTAAGTTGAGGTCCTAGCGTTCGGGTCATGGACATGGAAGTCACCGCCTGGACCTCGCTGCACAGTGCGATCAACGCCCAGCAGGACCGCCGCCCGCTCTCCCGGGCCGGCCTGCGCCGCGTCGCCGCCTTCGCCCGCCCGCACCGCCGCGGGCTCACCCTCTTCCTCCTGCTGAGCGTGGTGACCGCGCTGCTGGCGGTGGCCACCCCGGTGCTCGCCAGCCGGGTCGTCACCGCCATCGTCGACGGCCGGGACAGTACCGCAGTCACCCGGCTCGCCCTGCTCATCGCGCTGATCGCGGTCGCGGAGGCCGGGCTGGGGCTGCTGACCCGCCGGCTCTCCGCCACCCTCGGCGAGGGGCTGATCCTGGATCTGCGGACGGCGGTCTTCGACCACGTGCAGCGGATGCCGGTCGCCTTCTTCACCCGCACCCGGACCGGGGCCCTGGTCAGCCGGCTGAACAACGACGTGATCGGCGCCCAACGGGCCTTCAGCAACACCCTGTCGGGGGTGGTCGCCAACACGGTGACTCTGCTCCTGACCCTCACCGTGATGCTGAGCATCTCCTGGCAGATCACGCTGCTGGCGCTGGTGCTGCTCCCGGTGTTCGTGCTGCCGGCCCGCCGGATGGGGGCGCGGATGGCGGCGATGCAGCGGGAGGCCTCCGCGCTGAACGCCGCGATGGGCACCCAGATGACCGAGCGGTTCTCCGCCCCCGGCGCGACGCTGGTCAAACTGTTCGGACGGCCCGCCGACGAGTCCGCGGAGTTCGCGGCCCGGGCGGCGCGGGTGCGGGACATCGGGATCCGTACGGCGATGGCCCAGTCGGCCTTCATCACGGCCCTCACCCTCGTCTCGGCCCTGGCCCTCGCGCTCGTCTACGGGCTCGGCGGGTTCTACGCCCTGCGCGGTTCCCTGGACGCCGGCTCCGTCGTCGCCCTCGCCCTGCTCCTGACCCGGCTGTACGCCCCGCTGACCGCGCTCGCCGGCGCCCGCGTCGAGGTGATGAGCGCCATGGTGAGCTTCGAGCGGGTCTTCGAGATCCTCGACCTGAAGCCGCTCATCGCGCAGAAGCCGGACGCCCGCCGGGTGCCGGAGGGTCCGGTGGCCGTGGAGTTCGACCGCGTCTCCTTCGGCTACCCCTCCGCCGACAAGGTCTCGCTCGCCTCCCTGGAGGAGGTCGCCGCCCTCGACGCCCGGGGCGGTACGCAGGTGCTGCACGAGGTGTCCTTCCGCGCCGAACCCGGCCAGATGATCGCCCTGGTCGGCTCCTCCGGCGCCGGCAAGTCGACCATCGCGCAGCTGCTGCCGCGGCTGTACGACGCCGACGCGGGCACGGTGCGCCTCGGCGGGATCGACGTACGGGACCTGACGGCCGACTCGATCCGCGAGACGCTCGGCATGGTCACCCAGGACGGGCACCTCTTCCACGAGTCGGTACGGGCCAACCTGCTGCTGGCCCGCCCGGAGGCCGCCGAGGACGAGATCTGGGAGGCCCTGCGGCGCTCGCGCCTCGACGGGCTCGTCGCCTCGCTGCCGGACGGGCTGGACACGGTGGTCGGGGAGCGCGGCTACCGTCTCTCGGGCGGGGAACGGCAGCGGCTGACCATCGCGCGACTGCTGCTGGCCCGGCAGCGGGTGGTGATCCTCGACGAGGCCACCGCGCACCTGGACTCCACCTCGGAGGCGGCGGTGCAGGAGGCGCTGGGCGAGGCCCTGGCGGGCCGGACCGCGGTGGTGATCGCGCACCGGCTGTCGACCGTACAGGCGGCGGACCTGATCCTGGTGGTCGAGGAGGGCCGGATCGTGGAACGGGGCACACACACCGGGCTGCTGGCGGCGGGCGGCCGGTACGAGGAGCTGTACCGCACCCAGTTCGCGGCGGCGGACACGCCTGCCGACCTGGCCACGGACGGCACGGCACCGGTGCCGGGAGCATGATGCTGTGATGGACATCAAACTCGAACTGGTAGCCGTCCCCGTCACCGATGTCGACCGCGCCAAGGCCTTCTACGAGAAGCTCGGTTTCAACGCCGACCACGACGTCACGGTCAGCGAGGACATCCGCTTCGTGCAGCTGACCCCGCCGGGCTCGGCCTGTTCGATCGCGATCGGCAAGGGGCTGACCCGGATGACTCCGGGATCGCTGGACAACATGCAGGTCGTCGTCACCGACATCGAGGAGGCGTACGAGGACCTGCGCGGCCGGGGTGTCGAGGTGACGGAGATCCAGGACCTGCCGTGGGGCTCCTTCGTCTACTTCTCGGACCCGGATGGCAACGGCTGGGCGGTCCAGCAGACCACCCCGCGCAAGACGGCGGGCTAGCCGTTGTCCGCGGAAGCCGCGCCGGAGCCGGATCCGGTGGAACGCGGGGCCATGGATCTCGGGTGGTACGTCGAGCGGACGCGCAGCGGGCCCTGTTTCGTCTGCGCGTTCCTCGCCGGGGACCCGGAGTACGCGCACGAGACGGTCTTCGAGGACGAGCACCACGTGGCCTTCCTCGACCGGTGGCCCACGCTCCCCGGGAAGGTCCTGGTGGCGCCGAAGGCGCACGTCGAGCACGCCGTCCGTGATCTGGACGCGGCGGCCTACACCCGGATCATGCTCGTCGTGCGGGAGGTCGCCCTCGCGGTCGAGGAGGTCTTCCCGTCCGAGCGGACCTACCTCTACTCCCTGGGCAGCCGGCAGGGGAACGCCCACCTCCACTGGCACATCGCGGCGCTGCCGCCCGGAGTGCCGTACGAGCGGCAGCAGTTCCACGCCCTGATGACCGAGCACGGTGTGCTGTCGCCGTCGCCGCAGGAGGCGGCGGCCGCGGCGGCGCGCCTGCGCTCGGCCATCGCCGCACGCGCGATCCGCACGCCGCCGGGGTGAGGGCGCAGGGGCTCAGGCGTCCGCGGCGGCGTGGTGGTGGTCGAGCTCCCACGCGTGGTGCTTGAACTCGTGGCGGAAGTCGGCGTGGTCCTCCCACTGGCGGGCGATGCCGCGCAGCACGTCCCAGTTGTGCTCGACCGACTGGTCGATGACGCGGCGCGTGGCCGGCTCGGCCGTGGCCCGCTGCTCGATGAGGCCCTTGACGGCGGACGCCTCCAGGACGGAGTTGCGCAGCGCGCGCAGCGCACGGGAGGTGTCGTCCATGCCGAAGCCGTACTCGCTGCCCGTCTCGGCGTCGAACAGGGGGGTGAGCCGTGCCTCGATGAACGCGGTGATCCGCTCGAAGTGCTGCGCTTCCATCGGGGGCTTCCTCTCCTGCCGGGCCACCACGTGTCCCCGGCGTCTTCGGTGCTTCTGCTGTTCGGCGCCATTATCCAGCAGCGGCGGACGTCGCCGCCGCCCGCCCCGGCCGGTCCCGGCGGGCCGGTTCCCGGGCCGGTCCCCAACTCCCCCCTCACCGGGTCGATTTCTTCGTGATCTATTTTGAGGATCCGCTGTGAGGGAGGAATGCGACCCGTGGACGACACTTCCGGCTTGACCGAGCAGTTCGAAGAGCACCGCTCTCACCTGAGAGCGGTGTCCTACCGGATGCTCGGCTCGCTCGCCGAGGCCGAGGACGCCGTGCAGGAGGCGTGGATACGCCTCAACCGCTCCGACATCGGCGACGTCGAGAACCTCGGAGGCTGGCTGACCACGGTCGTGTCGCGCGTGTGCCTCAACATGCTGCGCTCGCGCGACTCCCGGCGCGAGGACTCCATCGAGGCCTACCCCACCGACCCCGCCGTCAGCCGTGAGGACACGGTCGACCCGGAGGAGGAGGCCGTACTGGCCGACTCCGTCGGGCTGGCCCTGCTGGTGGTGCTCGACACGCTCGCGCCGGCCGAGCGGCTGGCGTTCGTCCTGCACGACCTGTTCGCCGTGCCCTTCGACGAGATCGCCCCGCTGGTCGAGAAGACCCCGGCCGCGACCCGCCAGCTCGCGAGCCGCGCCCGCCGCCGGATCAAGGGGGCCCCGCTGCTGCCCGAAGCCGATCTGAGCCGCCGGCGCAGCGTCGTCGACGCCTTCCTGGCCGCCACCCGCGGCGGGAACTTCGACGCACTGGTGGCGCTGCTCCACCCCGACGTGGTGCTCCGCGCCGACCGGGCCGTCGGCCCCACCCCCGCACCCCAGTTCTTCAGCGGCGCCGTCACCGTCGCCAAGGGCGCGATGGCCGCGATGCAGCGGGCGCGGTCCACGCAGCCGGCCCTGGTCAACGGTGTGGTCGAACTGGCGATGGCACCGCTGGGACGACTGTTCCTGGTGCTCCGCTTCACCATCGAGGAGGGCCTGATCACCGAGATCGACGTCGTCGCGGAGCCGGAGCGCCTCGCCGAGCTGGAACTCGCCGTGCTCGACGCCTGACCCCGAGACCCACCCCGGCCGTCGGCCCCGCCGTCGACCCTGCCGTCGGCCGGCAAAGCGGCCGTAGCGATTCCGTGGCGCGGCCGCCCCTTCTGGGCCGCGGCACGGCGCTCCCATACTGGCGCCGTGACCGACTACGTCAAGCACCTGCCGACCGCCGGGATACCGGAGGGCGGGGTCGCGGCGTGGGGCGTCGGGGACGCCCAGCGCTGGCTCCGCGCCCGCGTCCCGGCGGCGTTCGCACCCGTCGCGGGAAGCCGGCTCCTGGGCGCTCTGGTCCTCCTCTCGATCGTCCTGACCGCCCTCGGCGACGCGGAACCCGGGCGCGGCGAGGACTGGCGCGGCTACGCCCTGGGCGTCCTGCTGATCGCGCTGCCGGTCTGGTTCCGCCACCTGCCCGTGGCCGCCCTGCTGGCCACACCCGTCATCGCGGCGGACGCCGCCCTCGCGCTTCCCGTCTCCGCCGACGCGGTGGGCGGGACCGGCCGCGGCCTGGTCCTCGCCCTCGCAGCGTGGGCGTTCGCCGGGTCGCTGGCCCGCCTCCACGCCCGCCGACGCCAGCGCGAACTCGCCCTGGCCGCCGCCGGATCCGCCCGTTTCCCGCTGCACGACCCGCTGCCGGCCGCACACCGGCGCCGCGGGCGGACGGCGATCGGCCTCGGCTCCGCGTGCTGCCTCGGGGCCGCCGCGGCCCTCGCCGGCGGCGCCCTCCTGGAAGTGCGCGCTTCGGGCAGCACGCACCCGTACGACCCGTGGGGCCTGCAACTGCTCGCCCTGGTGCTGCTGGTCCCCGGTACCACCGTGCTCGGCCGGGGCCTGGCACGCCGCCGGGCCGCGCGCCGCCTCAGCAGCCGGCCCCAGCCCGCCCTCCTGGTCGGCGTACGCATCTCCGCGACCGGACACCACTGGATCCACCCGGACGCCGACACCCCGGCCGGGCCGCCCCTGATCGCCCAACGGCCGCAGGCCCGGGACGTCCTCACCGGAGGGCGGATCCTCCTCTCCGGCTCCGAACGGACCCTGCGCGCGGACCACCACGACATCAACGCCCGCGCGGAACCCTTCGAGGCGGTCGTCTACGGAGCCGTGTACGAGGGGGCGGAGGTCGTCCTGGAGAGCGCCGTCTACGAGGGCGGCACCCGCCTCGTCCCGTACGTCACCGCCGCCACCCTGCTGCCGCGCCGCCGGCCCGGGCTCGGCGGCTGGAAGCCGGCCGGCCGCTCGTACCGCGAGGCCGTCCGGGAGGCGGCGCGCCTGGCCGAGGAGAGAAGGCGCGAGCGGGAGCGGGAACGCAAGGAGTCGCGGAGCCCGGACTCCGCCTCGGGCGGCTGCGGCGGTGGATGCGGTGGCGATGGCGGCTGCGGAGGGGGATGCGGCGGCTGCGGGTGACCTGGTCACCCCGGGCGCATGCCGGGCCGACGCCCCTTCGGCGGCGGGACCTTGCGGGCCTCCGGCCGCCCGGTGGAACGCTTTGGCCCCGGTACCTCTCTAGCCTGATGCGCACCGGTTGGCGGTGCTCTGGACCGGTGCGTCCAGACCGAGACGTCGCAGAGGGTTCCGCTGATCCATGGGTCTGACAAGTAGCGCACTCCTCCTGTGTGCCGTGCTGGGCACGGCACTGGCCTTCGCGGTCACCGTCTGGCTCTGGCCTCGGCTGGCACGGGGGAGCCGGACACGGGTGCTGGGGCGCATCGGGCTGATCGTCCTCGTGCAGGCGTTCCTGTTCGCGTCGGTCGCCCTCGCGGCCAACCGCAGCCTGCTGATCTACGGTTCCTGGGCGGACCTGGCCGGACGGGCGCGCCAGGAGGCCGTGCGCGGCGGGGTGGCCGTGGAGGTGCTGGGGCGGCAGGCCCCGAACGTGCCCGGCGGTGGCAATCCGCTGGTGAGCGGTGTGATCGAGAAGGTGACCCTGCACGGTGAGCGTTCCAGGAGCGCCGCCCAGGCCTACGTGTACCTGCCCCCGGAGTACTTCCAGAAGGGCAACGAGCAGCGGAGGTTCCCCGCGGCCGTGGTCCTGACGGGCTACCCGGGCACGGCGGAGAACCTGCTGAAGGGGCTGCGCTACCCGAAGACGGCCTGGACCCTGGCCAAGGAGAAGAAGACGCAGCCGATGATCCTGGTGATGATGCGGCCCACCGTCTCGGCCGAGAACACCCAGTGCGTCGACGTCCGCGGCGGCGGCCCGCAGAGCGAGACCTTCTTCGGTACGGACGTCCCCCGGGCCATATCGAGCACGTACCGCGCCGGCACCTCGGCGCGGAGCTGGGGCATCATCGGCGATTCGACCGGCGGCTACTGCGCGCTGAAGATGACGGTGCAGCATCCGGAGACCTACGCGGCCGGGGTGGGCCTCTCGGCGGACTACAAGCCGGAGATCGACCAGTACTCCGGCGACCTCTTCCACGGCGACAAGGACGAGGAGAAACGATCCGACCTGCTGTGGCATCTCGCCAACCGGCCGCAGGGCGCCTCCTCGTTCCTCGTGACGACCTCCCTGCAGGGCGAGGCGAACTACAAACCGACCCAGCAGTTCATCAAGGCGGTGAAGGATCCGGCCCGCGTCTCGTCGATCACGCTCGACCGAGGGGGACACAGCTTCAACACCTGGAACCGTGAGATCCCGCCGGCTCTCGAATGGATCGGCGGCCGGCTCGGCGCCGAGTGAGGAGACCCGGCGGCCGAGCCGCGGGCCCTACGGGGCCAGTACGTCCAACTCCTCCAGTGCGCCCATCGCGATCTGCCGCGTCAGCGCCTCCGCCCGGGCCGCGTCTCCCTCCCGTACCGCCTCGGCCACCTGGACGTGCAGGGTGACGGCAGCCGGGTCGGGATCGTGGAACATCACCGCGTGTTCGGTGCGTCCGGTCAGGACCTCCGCGACGACGTCCCCGAGCCGGGCGAACATCTCGTTGCCGGAGGCGTTCAGCACGACCCGGTGGAACGCGATGTCGTGGCGCAGGTAGCCCTCGAGCTGGTGGCCGCGCGAGGTGCGGACCATCCCGAGGGCCGCCTCGGTGAGTTCGGCGCACTGCTCCGGCGTGGCCAGCGTCGCGGCGAGCCCGGCCGCGACCGGCTCGATCGCGGAGCGCAGCACGGTGAGGGAGCGCAGTTGCCGGGGCCGGTCGGTGCCCGCCAGCCGCCAGCGGATCACCCGCGGGTCGTAGACGTTCCACTCGTCGGTGGGGCGGACCGTGACGCCGACCCGGCGACGGGACTCGACCAGGTGCATCGACTCCAGGACGCGGACGACCTCGCGCACCACCGTGCGGGAGGCGTCGAAGCGTTCGGCGATCTCGTCCGTGCGCAGGACGCTGCCGGGCGGGTACTCCCCCGCCGTGATCGCGAGGCCGAGGGTGTCCAGCACGTGGGAGTGGAGCCCCTGCCCAGGACTGCCTTCGGTGGTCATGGCGTAAGCGTACGGTGACGCCACCGCCGGCAAAAGATGCGATGTTTGCCACTCGACCCTTGAATAAGTAGTACTTAATGGGCTTCAGTGGTGCCGCACGAACCGATGTCGACGAGGACAGCGAGGTAGGCGTGAGCACCCAGCGCGTCATTGTGGTGATGGGCGTGGCCGGCACGGGCAAGACGACCGTGGGCCGGTTGCTCGCGACGTCGCTCGGCATTCCGTACGCGGAAGGCGACGCGTTCCACCCGGCGGCCAACGTCGCCAAGATGTCGGCCGGCACCCCCCTGGACGATGCGGACCGGTGGCCGTGGCTGGACGCCATCGGCCAGTGGATCCGCAACTGCGCCGGGCTGCGCGGCGGCGTGGTCGCCGCCTCCTCGCTCAAGCGCGTCTACCGCGACCGGCTGCGTGCCGCGGCCCCCGGGGCGGTCTTCGTCCACCTCACCGGTGAGCGCCCGCTGATCGAGAAGCGGATGGCCGACCGCAAGGGCCACTTCATGCCCACCACCCTGCTGGACTCCCAGTTCGCCACCCTGGAACCGCTCCAGGAGGACGAACTCGGCGTCGTCGTCGACGTGTCCGGATCCCCCGAAGAGATCACCGAACGCGCCCTGGCCGCCCTGCGCCGGCTCGGCACGGCCGAAGACGGCACCCCGGACGGCGCCCCCGCGCACCGCACCCCCGAGAACTGACGCACAACAGAAGAAGGAAGAACGTCACCGTGACCAGTCTCAGTGTCGAGACACTGGCAGCGGCCGCCACCGGTCCGATCACCTCGGCCGGGAACGCCCGGCTGGGGATCGCCGTCCTCGCGGGCATCGCCGTCATCGTCCTGCTCATCACGCGCCTCAAGCTGCACGCCTTCCTCGCCCTGACGGTCGGCTCGCTGGCCCTCGGGGTCTTCGCGGGCGCGCCGTTGGCCAAGACGATCGCCAGCTTCACCGCCGGTCTCGGCGCCACGGTCGCGGGCGTCGGCGTACTGATCGCCCTCGGCGCGATCCTCGGCAGGCTGCTGGCGGACTCGGGCGGCGCGGACGAGATCGTGGACACGATCCTCGCCCGGGCCAAGGGCCGGGCCATGCCCTGGGCGATGGTGCTGATCGCCTCGGTGATCGGGCTGCCGCTCTTCTTCGAGGTCGGCATCGTGCTGCTGATCCCGGTGGTGCTGCTGGTCGCCAAGCGGGGGAACTACTCCCTGATGCGGATCGGCATCCCGGCGCTGGCCGGCCTGTCCGTGATGCACGGGCTGATACCCCCGCACCCCGGACCCCTCGTCGCCATCGACGCGTTGCACGCGAACCTGGGGGTCACGCTCGCGCTCGGTGTGGTCGTCGCGATCCCGACCGTGATCATCGCCGGACCGCTCTTCTCCCGGTACGCGGCGCGCTGGGTGGACATCCCGGCGCCGGAGCGCATGGTCGCGCAGCGCCCTTCGGCCGACGTGGAGCACCGCCCACGGTTCGGGGCGACGGTCTTCACCGTGCTGCTGCCGGTGGCCCTGATGCTGGTCAAGGCCCTGGTCGACATCGTGGTCAACGATCCCGCCAACCCGGTGCAGCGCGTGACCGACGTCGCGGGCTCCCCGCTGATCGCGCTGCTCTCGGCGGTACTGGTGGGCATGTTCACCCTCGGCCGGGCGGCCGGCTTCACCAAGGACCGGCTGTCGGTCACGGTGGAGAAGTCCCTGGGTCCGATCGCGGGCATCCTGCTGATCGTGGGCGCGGGCGGCGGCTTCAAGCAGACCCTGATCGACGTGGGCATGGGCCAGATGATCCTGGACCTGTCGAAGGACTGGGCCGTGCCGACGCTGCTGCTCGCCTGGCTGATCGCCGTGGCCATCCGCCTGGCGACGGGCTCGGCGACGGTGGCCACCATCTCGGCGGCCGGCCTCGTGGCCCCACTCGCGGCCGGCATGTCCACCACGGAGACCGCGCTGCTGGTCCTCGCCATCGGGTCGGGCTCGCTGTTCTTCAGCCACGTCAACGACGCCGGCTTCTGGATGGTCAAGGAGTACTTCGGGATGACCGTCGGTCAGACCCTGAAGACCTGGTCGGTGATGGAGACGATCATCTCGGTGGTCGGCCTGGGCTGCGTCCTGCTGCTGTCACTGGTCCTTTAGCCGGCCCTGCAGTTGGGCGGCGGCGAGGGCGAGGCCGTCGGCCGCCGTCTCGCAACGGGTCGCGAGGTTCGTGACCTCGGCGCGCAGCGCCTCGGCCTCCGGGCCCTGCCAGTCCGGCGCGGCGGCCGCCCCGCTCAGCCGGGCCGCGTGCGTGCGCAGCACGGTGGCGTGGCCGCGCAGGCCGCCGTCCGGCGGTCGCGGCGCCGGACGGAGCGGCCGGCCGGTGACCCGGCGCCGGGCCGGTCCGCGGGCGGGCGCGGTCCCGGTCGGGGGCCGTTCGGGCAGGCCCTGGCCGCGGTCGCAGAGGGCCCAGAAGGCGGCGCCCAGTCCGAGCAGCGGTTCGGCGGTCTCGGCCCGGCCGGTGGCGACCTGCCAGCCGGCGTGGTCGTTGAAGGGGTTGGCGTCGGTCAGGGCCTTCCAGGCGAGGATGTCCGCGAAGGACGGGGCCAGCAGGGAGAAGGCGTGCTCGGCCCCCTGGTCGCGCATGATCGTGCGGAAGAGGCGGACCGCCTCGGCCTGCCGGCCCGCCCCGACCGCCCGCAGGACCGCCGCCGCACCGGGATCGTCCAGGAGCTCGGGACGGCCCGCGCTCGCGGCCCGGATCCGGGCCCTCAGTCCGCAGACGGCGATGCTGATCGCGAGGCTCTCCCGGCTCGTCAGGATTCCGGCGAGCCGGCCGGCCCGGGCCACGCCGCGGCCGCGCGGGGCCCAGCCGAGGCCCGCCGGGTCGGTCAGCGTACGGAGCAGGGTGCGCCAGCCGCGCCTGGCGCTGCCGCCGCGGGCGAGGGCGGTCGCGGGCAGCCGGGCTCCGAGTGCCAGGCCGGAGGCGTAGCGGGCGGCTTCGCCGACCGCGTCGGCGGCCTCGGCGAGGGTGCGGCACGGGGCGTCGAGCAGGTCGACGTCCGGGTCGGTGGACGCGGAGGTCGCGGCGTCGGGCATGGGATCCTCGTGGGGTTCGGCAAGTTCGGAAGGTTCGGGGGGCGGCAGGTTCGGGGGCGGCAGGTTCGGGGCTACGGGAAGCGGGCGGCCTGCAGGGTCGGGCAGCGGGGCGGCGACGAGGAGGACCGCGACGGATGCGTGCGGCGCCGTCAGCGGCGGGTGAGGGTGAGCCGGATGCCGTGCGGATCGAGCGTCGCGGGCAGCGGTCCCACCGGGTCCAGGACCGGCCGGGCGGACCCGATCCGATGGCCCCGCAGCACCTCGGCGCAGAGCGCTGCCGTGATCATCAGGCCGAGCTGGTCGCCCGGGCAGCGGCCGCCGCCATGGCTGAAGGGGGCCATCCGGATGTCCTGGTCCGCACGCGGGTTCTTCCACCGTCCCGGCACGAACACGTGCGCGGCCGGTACCCGTTCGGGGTCACGCTGGTGGAACGCGGCCGGCAGCAGCACCGAGGTGCCGGCCGGGTAGCGCACGCCCCGCCATTCGGTCTCGGCGCGGGTGACGCGGATCAGGTCGGGCACCACCGGGTACAGGCGCAGGGACTCCCGTACGCAGGCCCGCAGCCTGGGCAGTTCGCCCCGGCCGGGGCCGTCCACGGCTTCGGCGACCGCCTCCGCCGCGGCCGCGTCCTGCTCCGAGGGGTGCGCGCCGAGCAGCAGGAGGGTGCGCAGCAGGGTGTCGGGGACGGCGCCCATGGCCAGGAGCCAGTGCTCGGCCTCGCCCACGGTGTCCAGGGTTCCGGTGGGGTCGGCGTGGCGGGCGGCCCGCCCGACCAGGGTGCCGCCGTCGGCGTGCCGGGCGTACTCCTGGATGCGGGCGCGCGCCTTGTCCCGCACCGTACGGGCGGAGCGCACCCGGCCGCCGCGCAATCCCTTGCCCTCGGCGCGCAGCTGGGTGAGCCAGCCGGCGAGCTCCTCGTCCGCGGCGGCCGCGTCGCCGAGCACGATGCGCCGGGCGGCCCGGTTGACGGCGTGCCGGGCGCGGGCGAGGTCGAGGGTGCCGGTGGCGGTCAGGTGCCGGGCCTCTTCGGCGACGGCCGCCAGGAAGGGCCCACAGGAGGGGTGCACGGGCACGCCGGCGGCCAGCACCTCGGCGCTGATCTGCCGCCGTTCCGTACGCGGTTCGGCGCGGGAGCAGCCGGTGCCGTCGGGCTCCGCCGCGCCCAGGCCCCGGCACTTCTCGGGCGGGTCGGCCGCGAGGACGCTGACGGGTTCCTCGTAGAACCGGCGCAGGTCCTGCGGGTCGAGGAGGACGAGGACCGTCCGGCCGGAGCGGGTGCGTACGAGGGCGGGCGCGTCCCCGTGCCGGGCGCGCAGGGAGCGCAGCGCGGCGGCGGACGCGCGCACGGCGCCGGGGCGGCGGAGCGGGCGCGCGGGGGTGAGGCCGCCCAGAAGGCCGCGCAGGACACCGGGGATGGCGGGGATCGCGGGGGTGGCGAGCTCCGAGGGGGCTGCAACCGGCTGCTGAAACGATTCTTTTACGGATGTCCGGCGCCCGGCGGTTTCCGCGCCGAGCCCCTTCCCGGCCGGACCCCGGTCCGCGAGCGGCGTCCCGCCCCGGGGCGGCCGACCGGCGCGCCCGGTGCGGCGGCGGGCGGCGCCGGATCCTGCTGCCCGCACGTCGGCGGGAGCGGACCGCACCGGCAGGCCGGTCCGCTCGGCGAGGGCCCGCACCCGGGCCCTCAGCCCGTCCAGGGCGACCCCTTGGACCGTACGCATCCGTGTACCTCCGCAGCCGGACCGACAACGGTCGGTGACATCGGCATCACCGTACGTCCCGCCTGCGCACTCCGCGCCCTCGACTACGCCAGCGGGTCCAGCCCGACGAGCAGCGCCGCGGCGTCGAGTCCGGCGGCGAGGTAGGAGGTGAAGGCCTCGTTGTGCAGGGCCCACGGGGAGCGCCGGCGGCGCACGAGCGCAATGGCCTCGGCCGGCGCCAGGCCCCGGTCGACGAGGCACTGGGCGACGACGAGACCGGACCGGTTGTAGCCCGAGTGGCAGCGGACCAGTGCGGTGAGGCCGCTGTCGAGGGCGAGTCCGGCGGTGCGTGCGAGGCGCTGGACGGTGCGGAGCTGGGCGGCGGTCAGTTCGGCGTCGGGCATCTCCGCCACGACGTGCTCGGCGCGCGGCCCGGGACCGTGCCCGGTGCGGGCGAAGAGGCTGATCACGAGGTCGAACTCGTCCGCGACCACGACGGGGTGCAGCTCCCCGGCCGGGTCGGTCCAGTAGTGCCCGCCCATCCACAGGCCGGGCGCGATCTCGTCCCACGGGGTGGGCGGCGGCCCGGGCACGTCGCGGTCGCGTTGGCGGGTGTTCTTCATGCGGCCGGGACCTCCTGGCGGGAAGGCACCCAGCATCGCACACAACGGGCCGTCACCTCGCGGCAGTTGGAGCGAAGACGGCCTCGCGGAAGGCCGTGCGCAGCGGGCCGCGGGCGCCGGCCGGGAGGAGGACCGCCCAGCGGCCGTGGCGCGGGGAGACCCACAGCGCCGGGCCGCCGTCCTGCGGGGCGTGGTGGGTCCAGACACCGTACGGGGCGGGGTGCCAGAGGAGGCCGCGCGCGGGGGTGAGTTCGCCGGTGCGGATGCGGAGGGACTCCGCGGTCCAGGCGCGGGTGATGCCGTGGTCGGTGCCCGTGGGGCCGGCGCCGTCCACCGGGGCGAGGAGGTGGCGCAGGAAGCGGACGAGGTCGGCGAGGGGGGCCCGGAGGGTGCCGTCGGCGAACCGGGTCCCGGCCATGCCCAGGGGGTGCCAGACGCGGGTGACCGCGAGGTCGGCGAGGGGCCTGCCGCAGACGTGTTCGGCGAGGCGGGTGAGGGCGGCGGTCCCCCCGGGGCGGGTGAGCAGGTGGTGTGCGGTGGTCCCGGCGGGGGCGCCGACGGCGGCCTCGTCCCCGTAGACGGCGAGCGGGGTGTGCAGGTGGAGCGCGCCCTCGTCCACCAGGCTCCCGACGACCGGCCAGAGCGCGAGGACGGCGGCGAGCCCGCCGACGTCGAAGACCGTGCCCGGGGCGTCCCCGGTGTCGGTGCCCGCGGGGTCCGCCCCCGCGTGGACGCCTTCGGCGCCGCCGACGGCCCAGACCGCCCCGGGATCGGCGGACTCGACGAGAGCCCGGATGTCGTCTGCCTGGTCGCTCAGGAGCGTCATGGTCCCCCACGTTATCGAGCCCGGCCCGGCCTCCCGGCCCGTCGTGGCGCATTCACGTCCCCCGCCACCCGAATGGGGCGGGCCCCGGCGCGCGCGGAGGGCCTGGAGCGGACGAGCGGCCCGGGCGGCCGCCCGGGCGCCGGAATCGTTTACAGGCAGTCCAGGTTCACGCAGGGTGTGGTGTGGTGTTTCCCGAATCGGGTGCCGTCAGGGCTTGACAACCCGGACCATCCTTAGCATCCGGCCCACCCGGCCCGTCGCCGGCCGCCGGCGGGGGCGGAGCGCCCGTGGGTGCCCCGCCCCCTCAGAGCGTCAGCTCTTGTCGGGGCGGTCGGTCACGCGCAGCGTGTTCAGCAGGGGCTTGCCGAATCCGTTGTGCGTCACGAAGCGGACGTTGAGGACTCCGTCCGTGACCTTGACCGTGTACTCGCGGGTCAGGGCCTTGTAGGTGCCCGCCTCCAGGGAGATGTCCAGGGAGGGCAGGACCTGGGTGCCCTCGGCCAGGACGTCGAACACGCGCTTGTTGGGCTTGGTGGAGGAGAGCTCCGCGAAGCCCAGCTCCACCGTGTAGGTCCCGTTCGGCACGTTGTCGAAGCGGTACTCGTACATGCCCTCGCGGGCGTTGCGGAACATCCGCTGCTCGTCCGTACCGGCGATGGTGCGGCCGGTGGACTGGATGGTGCCGTTGCCCTGGTAGCCGTAGGAGCCGGCCGTGTACTTGCGGTCCGGGGACCAGGCGTCACCCAGGGCGTCCGTGCTGCCGTAGCCGGAGCCCGCGTCCACGCCGACCTGGTAGCGCGGGACGACGGCCTTGACCGGGACGGTGAGGACCGGGGTGCGGCCGCTCGCCGAGGTGATCTTCAGGTCGGCGGTCAGGACCGTCCCGGGGGTGAGCCCGGTCGTGTCCACCGAAAGGGTGACCGGGGCCTTCCCGCCCGTCGGGAGGTCACCGCCGGCCGGTGTGGCCGTCAGCCAGGCCGCGTCCTCGGAGACCGTGAACGCCGTGCCGAGGCCCGGGTTGGTCAGGTCCAGGGTCCGCGTCCGCTGCTGGTCCGCCGGGAGGACGATCTCCACGGACGGCTTGGACGCCGTCACCTTGCCGGTGCGCAGGGACTGCGTCACCGCCGTGACGTCGGCGGCCTTGACGTTCACCGTCGCCGTGGCGGACTCGTACTGGGGCGCCGCCAGCGAGACGGGGAGCGAGCCCGACGGGCTCTGGACGACGTATCCGCCGTCCGCCGCGGTGGTCGCCGACACCGCCGTGTCACCGGTGCCGACGGTGACCGTGGCGCCCGCGACGCCGTTGCCGTCGTTGGCGTCGAGCACCCGGCCCGCCACCACACCGCTCTTGGTGGTCCGGAAGGCGATGGACAGGCCGTCCGTGATGACCGCGGTGTTGAAGGAGTACTTGAAGGCGTCGGTGCCGGCCGCGTTCTCCACGCCGACCGTGGCCGTGGAGCCGCCCTTGATGCCGGTGCCGCCGGTCCCCTTGTAGGAGTACGAGACGGTGCCGTCCTCGCCGATCGCCGCCGAGAAGGAGAACTTGTCGGCCTGCGCGGACCAGTGGGACACCTGGCGCCACTCGATCACGTAACTGCGGTGCGGGGCGGTGCCGGTGACGCCGGTGAAGACGCCCGAGCCGCTGCCCGCGGCGCCGACGACCAGGTCGTCCCAGAACGGGTACAGGGCCGCGTTGGGCGTGGCCGTGCTCGGGATGTCGCCGTTGATGTCACCGGTGTTGTTGCCGCCGAAGCTGACCGTGCCGTTCGTCCCGATCCAGGCCTGGCCGTACGTCTTCCCGTACAGCGGCAGCGGGAAGGGCAGGTCGACGCGCTCGGTGGTGTTGTCGCCGGTCAGCGCGAGCTGCCGGTTCCCCTCGGCGTACGGGCGGTCGCCGGCGGTGGCGCAGGCGTAGCCGTACCCGTCGGTGCGCTCGGGGAGGTTCACCGCGACGGTGGCGTCGCCGGCGACGGTGACCTTCGCGGTGCCGCCGGTGACACAGCGGGAGGCGTGCGTGGCGTTCACGTCGTACGTGCCGTGCGGCAGGGTGACCTCGAAGCGGCCCTGCGCGTCGGCGGTCGCGGTCACCGGGGTGTCGGCGATGGCGATGGAGGCGCCGGCGGCGGGTCCGGCGGCCGAGGAGACGGTTCCGGTGAGTTTGCCGGAGGGTGCCTGGGTGAGGGTGAAGTCACCGGTGGCGGTGCCGTTCTCGGTCACCGTGGCGGTCGCGGTCTGCTGCCCGTAGCCGAACTTGGACGCGGTCAGGGTGTAGTCGCCGACCGAGAGGGAGGCGAAGCGGTAGCTGCCGTCGGCCGCGGTGGTGGCCGTACGGTCGATCGGGCCGTCGGCGGTGATCTTCACGCCCGCGACGGGCTGGTCGCCGGAGCGTACGGTGCCGCCGAGCGCGCCGATCGCCCCGCGCGGGGCGGCGTTCACGGCGGCGAGGACGTCGAGCTTGCCCTCGCCGAAGACGTTGTTGTCGGCGGGCGTGCCGCCGCACTGGCTGCTGTCGGTGTCCTGGGCGGTGCCGTCCAGGAGCGACTCGGTCTGCGCGACGTCGCCTTCGAGGGTGGGCGCGGCGGACCAGAGCAGGGCCACGGCGGCGGCGGTGTGCGGCGAGGCCATGGAGGTGCCGGAGAAGGCCTCGTACGCGCCGCCGGGTACGGAGGAGCGCACGTTCACGCCCGGGGCGGCGATGTTCGGCTTGATGATGCCGCCGGGGCCCGCGCCGCGCGAGGAGAAGGACGCGATCGCGTTGTTGATGTCGAAGGCGCCGGAGCTGTAGGAGCTCGCGTAGTCACCCGGGGAGCCGCTGGTGGAGCAGCCCGGGCCGGCGTTGCCGTTGGAGAAGGCCGGGAAGATGCCGGCGGCCCGCCAGGTGTTGACGATCTCCTGGTACCAGGTGTCTCCGCCCGGACCGCCCCATGAGTTGTTGACGATGTGCGGGGCGAGGTCGGGCCGGGGGTTCTGCCCGTTGAGGTCGGTCGGGGCGACGATCCACTGGCCCGAGGCGAGCAGGGAGGCCTCGGAGCAGGAGTTGGACTCGCAGCCCTTGGCGGCGATCCACTTGGCGCCGGGGGCCACGCCGATCTTGTTGGCGCCGCCGTCGTCGCCGACCATCGTGCCCATCGTGTGGGTGCCGTGGTCGTTGTTGTCGCAGGGGGCCGCGGTGGAGCAGACGCCCGCCGGGTCGAACCAGTTGTAGGCGTGGTCGTACGAACCGTCCGCCTTCTTGCCGCGGTACTGGTTGTTCACGGCCGGGTGCGTGTAGTCCACGCCGCTGTCGATGTTGGCGACGACGATGCCCTCGCCGCGGACGCCGAGCTGGTCCCAGACCTGCGGGGCCTTGATCCGGTCGATGTTCCACTCGACGGCGTCGGCGGCGGCCTGCTCCCGCTTGCCCTCGGCGGGCTTGGGGAGCTCGACCTTGTCGTCGGCGTCGATCCGGGCGACCTCGGGTCGCGCCGCGAGGGTCCCGGCGAGCTTCTCGCTGCCGACGACGCGGACCGCGTTCACGATCCAGTACGAGGTGTACTCGGCCTGGGCGCCTTCCAGGGCCTTGAGGATTCCGGCCTGGCTGCGCGCGGCGTGGTCCTTCTTGGTCCGCAGAACCGTTTCTGCCTTGGCGGCGCGGGTCTGCTGCTTCCCCGCGGCGGTGAGGTCGGCGGCGCTGTCGAGGTACACCCAGAAAGCGGCCTTCGTGGAGCCGTCGAGCTGGGCGCGGAGCTTGGGTTCGATCTTGCGCTCGGCCGCACTCGGTGCGGCGGGACCGGGGTCCGGCGCGGCCGCCGCGACGCCCGCGCCGAGCGGGAGCAGCAGGACCGAGGTGAGGGCGGCGAGCGCCGCGCGTAAGGACCGTGCGGGCCTTGTCGACCTTGTGGGCCTTAAGGCTCGTGAGGACCGGTTGTTGCGTTGGGCCACGTGTTGTCTCCTCGTACGCCGTGTGCGGGTTGTGCGGGAAGGGTGCGCGTGACGTGCGCGGGTCATGGTGAAGGAGAGGTCATGCTCATTACAAGAGGGCCTATTGAGCCGGATCGAGCCGTCCGCGGGCCCGGACCACGCCCTCCCGGTGGCCCTTCCCGGTGGCGCGGGCCAGCCTGAAGACATGACTGCGCCCGCCGAGCCGTCCGGAGCCGGTGTCCCGGTCGCGTCCGCGCGCGGCCGGTGGATCCTGCTGACCACGGTGCTCGGGTCGACCATGGCCATGCTGGACGGGACCGTGGTGAACGTGGCGCTGCCGCGCATCGGGGAGGACCTCGACGCCGACCTGGCCGTGCTCCAGTGGACGGTGAACGCCTATCTGCTCACCCTGGCCGGGCTGATCCTGGTCGGTGGCTCACTGAGCGACCGCTTCGGGCGGCGCCGGATCTTCGTGCTCGGCGTGGTGTGGTTCGCGGTGGGCTCGCTGCTGTGCGGGATCGCGCCGAACGCCGGGGTGCTGATCGCCGCCCGGGCCCTGCAGGGCATCGGCGGGGCGCTGCTGGCGCCCGGCTCCCTGGCCCTGATCCAGGCGTCGATCCGCGCCGACGACCGGGGGCGGGCGATCGGCCTGTGGTCGGGGCTCGGCGGGGTGGGCGCGGCCGTGGGACCGTTCCTCGGCGGCTGGCTGGTGGACGGGCCGGGCTGGCGGTGGGTGTTCCTGCTGAACGTGCCGCTGGCCGCGGTGTGCGTGCCGGTCGCCCTGCGGCACGTACCGGAATCGCGGGACCCGCAGGCGCACGGGCGGTTCGACGTGGCCGGGGCGGTCCTCGGCGCGGCCTCCCTCGGGCTGGTCACGTACGCGCTGATCGAGGCCCGGTCGGGATCGGCGGCGGTGATCGTCGCGGCGGTGCTCGGGGTCCTGCTGGGCATCGCCTTCGTCCTCGTGGAGCGGCGGCGGCCCGACCCGATGGTGCCGCCGGACATCTTCGCGTCCCGGCTGTTCACCGCCGTCAACCTCGTCACCCTGTGCGTGTACGGGGCCATCGGCGGGTTCTTCTTCCTCGTCGTGCTCCAGCTCCAGGTGGTGTCCGGCTACTCGGCGCTGGCCGCCGGGGCCGCGATGCTGCCCACGACCCTCCTGATGCTCCTCCTGTCGGCCCGCTCGGGTGAGCTCGGGGAGCGGATCGGGCCGCGCATCCCGCTCACGGTGGGGCCGCTGCTGTGCGCGGCGGGGACCCTGCTGATGCTGCGGGTGGGGCCCGCGGCCTCGTACGTCCAGGACGTGTTGCCCGCGATGGTCGTGATGGGCATGGGCCTGGTGGCCCTGGTGGCCCCGCTGACGTCGACCGTGCTGGCCTCGGTGGACCCCGGCCGGGCGGGCCTGGCCAGCGGCATCAACAACGCGGCGGCGCGCGTCGCCGGGCTGCTCGCGGTGGCGGCGCTGCCGCTGCTGTCCGGGATGGGGCCGGAGTCCTACCGTTCGGCGACGCAGTTCGACGCCGCTTTCGGGCGGGCCATGCTCTGGTGCACGGGGGCGTTCGTGGCCGGCGCCGCCCTGGCCTGGGCGACCGTACGCTCCCCCGTGCCCGAGGCGTGCCACCCGCAGTGCCACACGTACTGCGCGGTGACGGCACCGCCGCTCGAAGCACCGCGGGAGGAGGAGCGGGGACGTGACTGAGTTCCGCGTCGGGTCCGGCTGATCCCCGTGTGCTGGAGCGCGACGGCCGATCTGGCGGCGGGCACGGTCATCGCCACCGTCGGAGTCGTGTGCGTGGCGCGCGTGCGGCGGGCCCGCGATCTGCCGATCGCCGCGCTGCCGCTGCTGCTGGGCGCGCACCAGCTGGTGGAGGCCGCCGTCTGGAGTTCGGGCGGCGGCCGCTCCCGGGGGCCGGCGCCGCCTGTGGGGGCCGGTGGCCGTGGGTCTCGCCACCGCCGCGGTGCTCGCGCACTGCCTCGCGACCCGGCCGGTGACCGCCGAGATCCGGGGCCGCACCATCGGCTACGGCGTGAATGTTCCGTGGATGCCGCTCGTGCTGACGGGCTGTCTGTTCGCCACGCTCGGCTCCCTGCTGCTCGCCGGGGACCGGTGGCTGCGGGCCCTCGGTGCGGTGCCGGCCGCCGGGGCGCTGGCCTGCTCAGCGCTGTGGCGGCTGGAATTCGCCTCCACCTGGTGCGCCTTCGCCGCGGTCGCCTCCGTGCTCGTCCTGGGCTGGGTACGCCGCCCCGAGACCGCTCTCCGGCCGCACGATGACCGAAAGTTACCTAGACGTATGTAGTGACTTCACATGCACCCGGCAGTAGAACTCGTTCCCATTCCACCGAGAGTGAGGAACCTCACATGAGTGACAAAGCCCTGCCCGGAAATGGCCCCAGAGGAATTTCCCGTCGTGGATTTATCGGTAGAACAGGTTCCATTCTTGGGGCCGTGGCCCTGGCGGGCCACATCACCCCCGCCCGGGCGGCCTCCGCGGCCGCCCCGATCGCCGACGGCGCCCGCGTGCCGGCGCTGGTCATCGGCACCGGCTACGGCGGCTCGGTCGCGGCGCTGCGGCTCGCGCAAGCCGGCGTGGACGTGCAGATGATCGAGATGGGCATGAACTGGGACACCCCCGGCTCGGACGGAAAGATCTTTCCGAAGGTGACCAGCCCGGACTACCGGTCGTTCTGGCTCCGCACCCGGACCAAGGCGCCGCTCAGCAACTTCCTCGGCTTCCCCATCGACAAGGACGTCCCCAAGTACACGGGGATCCTGGACGCCGAGGACTTCGCCGGCATCACGGTCTACCAGGGCCGCGGCGTCGGCGGCGGCTCCCTGGTCAACGGCGGCATGGCGGTCACGCCCAAGCGCGCCAACTTCGCCGCCGTCCTCCCGTCCGTGGACGCCGACGAGATGTACGCGACCTACTACCCCCGGGCCAACGCGGGTCTCGGGGTGGGCATGGTCGACCCGGCGTGGTTCGACACCGCGGACTGCTACCAGTTCTCCCGCGTCGGCCGCAAGCACGCCCAGCGCTCCGGCTTCGCCTGGACCTTCGTACCCGACGTGTACGACTGGGACTACATGAAGCAGGAGGCCGCCGGCACCGCCACCAAGTCCGCCCTGGCCGGCGAGATCCTCTACGGCAACAACCACGGCAAGAAGTCGCTCGTGCAGACGTACCTCGCCCAGGCCAGGGCGACGGGCAAGGTCACCGTCTCGGCGCTGCACAAGGTCACTTCGGTCTCCCCCGCCGCGGGCGGCGGCTACACGGTCGCCATCGACCAGATCAACACCACCGGCGACACGGTGGCCACCAAGTCCGTGACCGCGGACCGGGTGTTCTTCGCGGCCGGCAGCGTCGGCACCAGCAAGCTCCTGGTCAAGCTGAAGGCCACCGGGGCGCTGCCGAACCTCAACGACGAGGTCGGCAAGGGCTGGGGCGAGAACGGCAACGTCATGTGCGGCCGCGCCAACCACCTGTGGGACCCGACCGGCAAGCTCCAGTCGACCATCCCCTGCTCCGGCATCGACAACTGGGACGCCGGCGGCGCCTTCGCCGAGGTCGCACCGCTCCCCACCGGGATCGAGACGTACGCCTCCTTCTACCTGTCGATCACGAAGAACCCGAACCGCGCCGAATTCACCTGGAACGCCGCGACGGGCGCGGCCGACCTGAGCTGGCAGACCGCCTGGAAGCAGCCGTCCATCAGTATGGCCAAGACGATCTTCGACAAGATCAACTCGAAGGAGGGGACGATCTACCGGACCGACCTGTTCGGCGGCAACAAGATCTGGAACGACACCCTCACCTACCACCCGCTCGGTGGCGCCGTCCTGGACAAGGCCACCGACAACTACGGGCGCCTGCACGGCTACACCGGCCTGTACGTGATCGACGGAGCGCTGATCCCCGGAAACGCCAGCGTCAATCCGTTCGTCACCATCACGGCACTCGCCGAGCGCAACATCGAGAAGATCATCGCAACCGACCTCCGGTAGGGCCGCGTCCTCCCCCCAGCGGCCGGGGCCGTTCGGATTCACCGAACGGCCCCTTGTCATTCCCCGCGCCGCCCCGCTCAGTGACCGGGCAGCACGCACACGCTGTCGAGGCCGAGCACGTGGTTGAGCCGGCCGAAGGCCAGCCAGGAGCCGATGCTCATCGTGAGCTCCACGATCTCCAGCTGGCTGTAGTGCGCGGTCATCCGGTCCCAGAACGCGTCGTCGAGGCCGTGGTGGTCCAGGGTGTACCGCTCGGCGTACTCCGCGGCCAGCCGGGTGCGTTCGTCGAAGCGGTCCGTGGTGCGCCACTCGGTGACGGCCTCGGGGAACTCCTCCTCGACCTTCTCCCCCTCCCGCTCGGTACGCCAGTCCAGGCAGAAGACGCATCCGTTGATCTGCGCGACGCGCAGCCGGGCCGCCTCGAACTCGCGCAGGCCCAGGGTGGTGTGGGCGTACACCGACAGGGAGAAGTTCGCGGCGGCCATGCCGATGCCGGGCACCATGTCCCCCCACACGTACTCGATGGGGTGCTGGCCTTCGGGGATGTCGATCCTCATGACGTTTTCCTTCCGAGTCTGCCGGTGGCGGGGCGCAGCGGGATGTCGAGGGCGTCGTAGAGTCCGGGTTCCGCCTCGGCGAGCCAGTCGATGGCACTGACGAGGCGGCCGACGGCGGTGGCGTTGCCGCCGGCCGATCGGTTCTCGCCCTCGTCGGTGGCCTCGACGGTGACCTCGATGCGCGGCCGACCCTCGATGACGACCCGGTGGGCGCCGTCGCCGCCGTCGGGCGGCGCGGGCCAGTCCGGTGCGCAGGAGGCGTGGATGCGGGTGACGTGCTCGATGACGATGCGGGGCTCGCCCTCGACGATGCCCTGTACCTCGAAGCGGATCGCGCCCTGGGTGCCGGCCTCGAAGTCGCCCATGGTCCGGGTGGTCACGGTGGTGTCGAGGGCGCGGCGCTCCGAGGTCTCCCGGATCTCGTCGAGTTCGACGCCGAGGGCCCGGGCCATCATCCGTATCTGCCCGCCCCACACCATGGTCGGGATCGAGGGCATGAGCATCATCGGCTCGTAGTCCATGGGGTGGCCCATGCCCACGAGGTGGCGGACGGAGTCCGGCTGGTCGTAGGTGGAGTAGTCGAAGATCTCCTGGCAGCGGATGACGTCGATGGTGGTGCCGAGTCCGCTGAGCAGGAGCGGGAGCACGTCGTTGCCCCAGCCGGGATCGACCCCGGAGGCGAAGAGCGAGCCGCCGCCCTCCGCGATGGCGGCGAGCACCGGATCACGGAACTCCGGCGGGGCGCTGCGGTGGTCGTAGAGCGGATAGAGGGCGGGGCTGACGACGACCGCGCCGGACCGGATCGCCCGGGTGATGTCGGCGAGGGCCTCGTCGGGGCGGATGTCCCCGGACGCGGCGTACACCACGGCTCGGGGGCGGGTGGCCAGGACGGCCTCGATGTCGTCGGTGGCCTCGACCCCCAACAGGTGGTCGAGGCCGCCGAGTTCGCCCGCGTCGCGGCCGGCCTTGGCTGGATTGTGGACGATGACGGCGGAGAGTTTCAGCGCGGGATGGGCCTCGACGGCGCGGATGGCCAGACGGCCGACGTTGCCGGTACCCCAGACAACCGTGGAAATCATGCGCGGAGGGTAGCCACACGGCCCTCACGTTGCCAGAGCCGCGCGGCCCGAACTCGTCCGCCCCGCCGGGTTACTGGTTCTGGCCACCCAGGACGAAGAGGAGGTAGACGAAGAACGCGAAGAGGTGGCCGACGAACAGGTAGGCGATCAGCCGGATGATCAGACCGCGCGGGAACTTGGACTCGAAGCGGGCCCGGATGGTCGTGGGCGCGGCCGTGGTCGCGGGCTTCTCGGCTTGGGACATGGGGTGGGGCTCCTCCGCTATCGGTGGTGCGTGGTGGTGGTCGTGCCGCCGAGGCACAGCCCGGCGAGGCTGCTCTGCAGCAGGGTGTGGACGAACAGCAGGTCGGCGCCCCGGGAGGAGGCCGCGCCGATCCGGTGCGGGGTGAGCGAGTCGAAGTGCGCGCTGTCCCCCGGCTCCAGCAGGTACTCGGCTTCGCCCAGGTGCAGCCGCAGCCGCCCGTCCAGGACGTACAGCCATTCCTCGCCGGGGTGTACGCGGACCAGCTCGCCCTGGCTGCGGCCGTGGGGGACGTGCACGCGCAGCGCCTGCATGCCGCGGCCGGAGCCGCCCGCCTGCCAGTACGTCCACCCGTCGGCCTCGCGGGCGCCGGGACCGCCGGCCCGTACGATGGGATCGGCGACGGCGGGGGTCTCGCCGAGCAGCTCGGAGACCGTCGTACCGTAGGTGCGGGCGAGCCCGAGCAGGAGCGGCAGCGAGGGCTGGCGCCGGCCGGTCTCCAGTCGGGACAGGTGGGCGGGCGAGAGCCGGGCCCGGGCGGCGGCGGCCTCCAGGGTGAGTCCGGCGCGGCGGCGCAGTTCGCGCAGTTGCGGCGCCACGGCGGGCAGCTCGTCGGCCGCGTCTTCGGGGCCGGGGGCAGGACCGGGTTTCATGCCCCGATTGAGCCAGAGTCTTGCCTTCCTGGCAATCCTCCTTGCCTCTGAGGCAAATCCTCTCCGGCTGCCCGCGGCCCCCGGCCGGCGGTCAGCGCTCGCGCCCCTCTCCGAGCACCGTCTCCACCGTGTCGGCCTGCTCCGCGTCCTTGTCCGGGCGGAACCTCAGCACCCGTGCGAAGCGCAGGGCCACCCCGGCCGGATAGCGCGGGGAGCGCTGCAGCCCGTCGTAGGCGATCTCCACCACCAGTTCGGGCCGCACCCGCACGGTGAAGCCGTCGTCCGAGGTCGCGCGTGCGCGCAGGGCCCCGGTCTGCCAGCGCAGCATCTCGTCCGTGAGCCCCTTGAAGGTCTTGCCGAGCATGGCGTACGTGCCGTCGGCGGCCCTCGCCCCCAGGTGCAGGTTCGAGAGCAGTCCGGTGCGCCGCCCGTGACCCCATTCGGCGGCGAGGACCACGAGGTCCAGGGTGTGCACCGGTTTCACCTTGAGCCAGTGCCTGCCGCGCCGGCCGGCCGCGTAGGCCGAGTCCAGGGCCTTGACCACCACGCCCTCATGGCCGCGGCGCAGGGTCTCGGCCCAGAACTCCTCGGCCTCGGCCGCCTGCGCGCCCGGATCCTCCACGGCGAGGCGCCGGACCCGGGCGTGCTCGGGCACGAGGGCGGCCAGGGCCGCGTACCGCTCCCGGACCGGGAGGTCGAGGAGGACGTCCGCGCCGGCGGCCAGGACGTCGAAGAAGAAGGGGACGACCGGGAGGGTCCGGCGCGCGGCCTCGACGTCGACGCGGGAGCCGACCCGGCTCGCGATCTCCTGGAAGGGGACGGGGCGGCCGTCCGCCGCGCGGCCGATGACCTCCCCGTCGAGGATGAACCGCTCCCCCGGCAGCGACCGGGCCAGCTCCGCCACCTCCGGGAGCCGCCCGGTGATCTCGTCGAGGGAGCGCGTGTACACGCGTACGTCGTCCCCGTCCCGGTGGACCTGCACGCGGATCCCGTCGAGCTTCTCCTCCACCGCGCACGGCCCGAGGGCGGCCAGTGCCTCGGCGACCGACGTGGCGGTGCCCGCCAGCATGGGCTGTACGGGCCGGCCGACGCGCAGGGTGACGGAGCGCAGCGCCTGCGCCCCTTCGGCGAGCACCGCGGCCGCCACCCGGGGCAGCGAGCCGTCCAGCATCACCGCCCGGCGCAGGTCGGCGGCCGGCACTCCGGCGGCCGCGGCCACTCCCTCCAGGGCCACCGCGTCCAGCGCACCCTGGCGTACCTCGCCGGACAGCAGGCTGCGCAGGAACGCCTGCTCGGCCGCGGTGGCCGCGCCCAGCAGGGTGGCGACGATCCGGCGCCGCTCCGCCTGCGCGCCGGGGCCCGTGACGCCGGCGAGTGCGGTGACCGCCGTGTCGACGGCGCGGACGCTCAGGGTGGGCCCGGGCGCCGGTGCGGTCTCCTCGGCGAGGGCCCGCCAGCCGATGCCCGGGCGGCCCTGCGGAAGGCGGCCGGCGAGGTAGGAGATGACCAGAGCGGCCTCGTCGGGCGGCGCGGCGGCGAAGAGCTCCGCGAGCAGGGCGGTCTTGCGGGAGCGGGCGGAGGCGGCGGCGACCTCCCGGGACACGCGCGCGACCTCGGCCAGCAGCATGCGGCCATCCTCCCGCCGCCGGACGTACCGCGCAGGTCGGCGGCGCATACCGCAGGTGCGGTATGCCGGGGGCTCGGCATGGTCCTTGAGAAGGTCTGGGGTTACGCCTGTGGGTGCTCGGAGCCCGGCTACCGGCCCTTTAGGGTGCTCGTATGAAGCTCCGAATGCTCCGGCGCCGTCGAGACCGCCTCCTCGCGGGCGCCGCCGCGCTCGCCGTCGTGGCGGGCGCCGGTACGTGGACGGCCGCGTCCGCGTCCGGCGACGCGCCCCCCGTGCACCGCGAGGACCAGGTCCTGTCCATGCCCGGTGCGGGGATCGACACCTCTTACTTCACCGCGGGCGGCGGTGCGGAAAAACGTCCCGCCGTTCTGCTCGGGCACGGTTTCGGCGGCAGCAAGGACGATGTCCGCGAGCAGGCCGAGCGCCTCGCCCGCGACGGGTACGCCGTCATGACCTGGTCGGCGCGCGGCTTCGGCCGTTCCGAGGGCCGGATCGGGCTGAACGACCCCGAGAACGAGGTCAAGGACGTCTCCCGGCTCATCGACTGGCTCGCGGCCCGGCCGGAGGTGCGGCTCGACGCGGACGGCGATCCGCGCGTCGGCGTGTCCGGGGCCTCGTACGGCGGGGCGATCTCGCTGCTCGCCGCCGGCCACGACCGGCGGGTGGACGCGATCGCTCCGCAGATCACCTACTGGAACCTCGCGGACTCCCTCTTTCCGAACGGCGTCTTCAAGAAGCTGTGGTCCGGCATCTTCTTCACCACCGGCTCCGCCGGCGGGATGCAGCAGGCCCGGCCCGGGCGGCCGGACCCGTCGTCCGCTCCCGGCTGCGGCCGGTTCCAGCCCGAGCTCTGCGCGATGTACGAACGCGTCGCGGTGGCCGGGAAGCCCGACCCGGAGGCGCGCGCCCTGCTGGAGCAGCGCAGCCCCTCGGCCGTCGGCGACCGGATCAAGGTGCCGACCCTCATCGTGCAGGGCCAGGACGACTCCCTCTTCCCGCTGGACCAGGCCGATGCCATGGCCCGGGCCATCGCGGCGAACGGGGCTCCCGTCTCCGTGGACTGGGCGGCCGGCGGGCACGACGGCGGCATGCGCGAGGCGGACCGGGTCGAGGACCGGGTCGAGGCCTGGTTCGACCGCCACCTGAAGGGGGACGAGAGCGCGGACACCGGCCCGGCGTTCCGGGTCACCCGCTCCGGCGGCATCGATTCCACCGACGGCCAGGTCACGCTGCGCGGCGCGAGCGGCGACACCTACCCCGGGCTGGTCCCCGGACCGCGGCAGTTCGCCCTGACGGGGCGGGAGCAGACCTTCGCCAATCCGGCGGGCGGCGCGCCTCCGGCCCTGTCCTCGCTGCCCGGCATCGGCGGGCAGCTCGCCGCCTTCGGGGCCGGTCTCTCCCTGGACTTCCCCGGGCAGAACGCCCGGTTCGAGTCGGCGCCTCTGACCGAGGACGTACAGGTCACCGGAACCCCGACCGTAACCCTGAACGTGAGGTCGACAGCTGCGGACGGGTCGGCAGTGCTGTTCGGCAAGATGTACGACGTGGGGCCCGACGGGCAGCAGCAGGTGCTGCCCGGTCAGCTCGTCGCCCCGGTGCGCGTGGAGAACGCGCAGCAGGGTGTGAGCGTGCAGCTGAAACTGCCCGCGATCGACCACTCCGCCGTGGCCGGGCACCGGCTGCGGCTGGTGGTCGCCGCCACCGACCTGGGCTACGCCACCCCGGCCGCACCGGCCGCCTACACGGTCTCCGTGGAGGGCCCGCTGGCCGTGCCCGTCGCGAGCGGGGTGCGGACCGCCTCGGCCGGGCTGCCCGCCTGGACCTGGGGGCTGCCGCTGGGCGCGGCGGCGCTGGCCGCCGGGCTGCTCGGGATCCGGCGCACCGGCCGGGGGGCCACGGGAACGCGGCCGGGCCCGGCGCAGCCGGAGGCCGCACTGGCCGACGTACCCCTGGAGATCACCGGACTGACGAAGCGGTACGCGAAGGCGCAGGACCGGTACGCGGTGCGGGACCTGTCGTTCCGCGTGGAGAAGGGACAGGTGCTGGGGCTACTCGGGCCCAATGGCGCCGGCAAGACCACCACCCTCCGCATGCTGATGGGGCTGATCTCGCCGGACGCCGGGGAGATCCGGGTGTTCGGGCACGCGGTACGGCCCGGCGCTCCGGTGCTGTCACGGGTCGGGGCCTTCGTGGAGGGTGCGGGGTTCCTGCCGCATCTGACGGGCCGCGCCAACCTGGAGCTGTACTGGCAGGCCACCGGCCGCCCGCCCGAGGACTCGCACATGGCGGAGGCCCTGGAGATCGCGGGACTGGGCGACGCGCTGGAGCGCGCCGTGCGCACGTACTCGCAGGGCATGCGCCAGCGCCTCGCGATCGCGCAGGCGATGCTCGGGATGCCGGACCTGCTGATCCTCGACGAACCGACGAACGGTCTGGACCCGCCGCAGATCCGCGAGATGCGGGACGTGATGATCCGCTACGCGGCCGGCGGTCGGACGGTCATCGTCTCCAGCCACCTGCTGTCGGAGGTGGAGCAGTCCTGTACGCACCTGGTGGTCATGGACCGCGGACAGCGGGTCGCGGCGGGCGAGGTCGCCGAGATCACCGGTGGCGGGGACACGCTGCTGGTGACGCTGGCCGAGCCGGTGGACTCGGTGGGCGTGGAGAAGGTGGCGGCGCTGGAGGGAGTGGGTTCCGTGGTGGCCGCCGACGACGGGCTGCTCGTACGGCTCGAAGGCGCGACGGCCGCGGGGCTGATCGCCGAACTGGTACGGCTGGAGGTGCCGGTGACCGGAGTGGGACCGCACCGGCGACTCGAGGACGCGTTCCTCACCCTGATCGGAGGTCCGGCGTGAGCGCCGTACAGGAGGTGGCCCCGGGCTACCGGGCGAGCCGTACGCTGCCGCTGCGCGTGGAGGCGCTGCGGCAGTGGCGCCGGCGGCGGACGCTGGTGATGGGCGGGGTGCTGGCGGCGCTGCCGTTCATCCTGATGATCGCGTTCGCGGTGGGCGGCGGTCCGGGCAGCCGGGACGGCGGGAACGGCCGGGTCACCCTGATCGACACCGCCACGGCCTCGGGCGCGAACTTCGCCGCGACCTGTCTGTTCGTCTCGGCCGGATTCCTGCTGGTGGTTCCGGTGGCCCTGTTCTGCGGGGACACGGTGGCCTCGGAGGCGAGCTGGTCCTCGCTGCGCTATCTGCTGGCCTCGCCGGTGCCGCGGATGCGGCTGCTGTGGAGCAAGCTGGTGGTGGCGCTGGGCTTCAGTCTGGCCGCGATGGTGCTGCTGCCGGTGGTCGCACTGGCGGCGGGCACGGCCGCGTACGGCTGGGGTCCGCTGAAGCTCCCGGCGGGCGGGGCGCTGGCGGCCGGGGACACCGTTCCGCGGCTCGCGCTGGCGGTGGCCTTCGTCTTCGTGTCGCAGCTGGTGACGGCGGGCCTGGCGTTCTGGCTGTCCACGCGCACGGACGCGCCGCTGGGCGCGGTGGGCGGTGCGGTCGGTCTGACGATCGTCGGCAACGTGCTGGACGCGGTGACGGCGCTCGGCTCGTGGCGCGAGTTCCTGCCGGCGCACTGGCAGTTCGCGTGGGCGGACGCCTTGCAGCCGCAGCTGGAGTGGGGCGGGATGGTCAAGGGGGCGGTGGTGTCGGTGTCGTACGCGCTGGTGCTGTTCGCCCTCGCCTTCCGCGGCTTCTCCCGCAAGGACATCGTGTCCTGATACCGCACGGCGGACCGCCGCCGGGCGCCGATGTGCGCCGCCGTGAGCCGTCCGTGGCAACGCGGCGGCGCACGCGTGTGGCTGCGGTCCGCTCGCCCCCGGCACGCCTGACAATCTCGGTCATCACGACCGAGGGGTGCCACACCGGCGGCCTCGCGGCCGGCGCCGCCGCACTGCTCGCGGGATGCTCGTCGGCGCGCACCCCGAGGGCGACGGCCGCGTACGCGCGCCTGATGGCGGGCAACGTGCGCTGGGTGGACGGAGACCTCGACCACCCCGTCCGGGATCCCGAGCGGCGCCAGCTCGTCGCCGGGGCGCAGGACCCGTACGGGGTGGTCCTGTCCTGCATCGACTCCCGGGTGGCGCCCGAACTCGTCTTCGACACCGGGCTCGGCGATCTGTACGTGCTGCGCACGGGCGAGAACCCGGGCGCCGACCCCGTCGACACCATGATCCGCCACCAGATCAGGATCACCACGGACGAGCAAGGTGGACGTCCTGACGGGGGCGCCCGCCTGACCCGCGCGGGCCGTCACTGCGGCTTCCGCGCCCCCGGGATGGCGTCGATGGCCGCGAGCAGCTCGGCGTCGAGCGGGCGGTCGGCGACGGCCGCGTTGGCGCGCACCTGCTCGGCGGAGGTGGCTCCCGCGATGACGGAAGCGCAGCCGGGCTGGGCGGAGAGCCAGCCGATGGCGAGTTCGAGGACGGTGCGGCCGTGCTTCTCGGCGAGCGCGGCCAGGGCTTCGACCACGTCGAGGCGCTCGTCCGTGAGGTACGCGTCGCGGCCTTCGAGGCGGGAGCCGGCCGGGACGGGCGCGCCGCGGCGGATCTTGCCAGTCAGCAGGCCGTTGGCGAGCGGGAAGTACGGGAGCACGCCGACGCCGTAGTGCAGGGCCGCCGGGACCAGCTCGCGCTCGACGGACCGCTCCAGCAGCGACCACTCGTTCTGCGCCGACACGAAGGGGACCGAGCCGGTCTCCCGGGCGACGTGGGCGGCCTCGGCGAGCTGCCAGCCGGAGAGGTTGGAGTGGCCGATGTAGCGGACCTTGCCCTCGGCGACGAGCTCGGTGAGCGCGGCCAGGGTCTCGGCTATCGGGGTGGCCGGGTCGGGGCTGTGCAGCTGGAAGAGGTCGATGTGGTCGGTGTCGAGGCGGCGCAGCGACTCCTCGACGGCCCGACGGACGTACGCGCGGCCGCCACGGGATCCGGCGGCGGGCCCGTACTTCATGTCCACGCCGTCGTAGCCGAACTTGGTGGCGAGGACGACCTGGTCACGGCGGCCCTTGAGGGCCTGCCCTAGGTGGACCTCGGAGCCGCCCGCGTTGCCGTAGATGTCGGCGGTGTCGAGGAGGGTGATGCCCGCGTCCAGGGCGGCGTCGACGACGGCGCGGGTGGCCTGGGCGTCGAGCCGGCCACCGAAGTTGTTGCAGCCGAGGCCGACGGCGGAGACCTGCAGACCTGAACTGCCCAGGGGGAGATAGCGCATGCGTTTCGTTCCTCAGAGACTCGTCGGGTACATGATCAACCAAGTGGTCAGTCTAGGCTGCCCGGTTGGGCGGCGGTACGGTGTCGGCGCCGTGCGAGGTGAACACCGTGTGTCGCGAGCCCGGCGACCGCGGCACCGGCCAGGGCCCAGATCTCGGGGCGGCCGGCGCCGCCGCCTTCCTCGTCCCCTTCCCCGGCCCCGTCCCCCGCCACCACGGTGATCGTGCCGCCTCCGGCGACGTACGGGCGGCTCCCCTCGGTGTCGTCGTCGTCGAGCGGGTTCACGTAGTCGAACGTGACGGAGAGCGGATACTCGCCGGGCCGCGCGTCGGCCTTGATCCGCGCCCAGCCCAGGTAGGACCGGCCGTTGTAGCCGATCTGATTGTCCTCCGGCTCCTCCGTCAGGACCGGGCTGGTCACCTTGACGACGCGCAGCTGCCGCCCCTTGGGAACGCGCGCCTGGTGCTGCGGATCGTCCTTGGCCAGCACCGGTACGAGTTCCCCCGCACGGCCGTCCTGCTCCGCGGAGGCCCATCCGCTCGCCGAGGACGGCGCGGCCGCCGCCCCGACCGCCAGGGCCGCGGCGCACAGGACGAAGGCGGCGGCGCGCGCGGTGCGGCCGCTCCCCCGGGTCCGGCCGACCCGGCTGATCCGGCTGATCCGATTGATCCCGCTGATCCGGCGTGTCCGGCTGTCCATGTCCCCGACTCCCCTGTCTCACCCGACCGTTCCGTCAGGGAGGAGGGGCATCGGGGAGCGCAGGTTGCCTCGGCCCGGTAGGGGACGGGGCGGCTACTCCAGCGTGACGACCGTCGTGCGGCCGAGGTCGGGCCGGTCGCGCAGCGGCAGCTCGGTGCCGGGGCGCTCCAGTTCGAGCACGACGATCTCGTTCTCGCCGTCGCGCCACAGGGGTCCGGGGGCGTAGAGGGTGCGCTGCGGGCCGCGCGGGGTGTCGTAGTGGCCGAGGAGGAAGCCGTTCAGCCACACCAGGCCGGTCCCCCAGCCGGACATGTCGAGGAAGGCGTCGGCCGGCCCGTGCCCGTCGGCGAGCGCGTGGGTGAAGCGGTGGAAGGCGGGCCGCCCGGCCGGCCGGTCCGCCGCGGGGGCCGCGGCACGGTCCGCGGACCAGTCGAGCCGGTCGGGTCCGGTCGGTTCGGTGAGCGGCAGCGGCCGGATCTCCCACTCGAACAGCTGCTGGTGGCCGTGGCGTACGCCGCGCCAGATCCCCTTGCGGTCGTCGAGGAGCGGGCCGTAGTTGACCCGTCCCTGGGCCCGTACGAGTACGTCGAGGACCACCCCGCCCGCGCCGACCGCCAGGTCGAGCCCCTCGTCGGGGGTGTTCCGGTCGAGGACACCGAGTGGCACTCCGTCGGCGAACACGTAGGCGCGGTCGCCGAGCCCGTCGATCCTGACGGGCATGGCGGGCCGCGGGCCGGTGACGGCGGTGCGGTAGTGGATCAGGCCGTGGCTCTGCCCGAGCCGCTCCATCGGCTCGGGGGCGGGGCGCCGTACCGGCGGCCCGGCGAGGAGGTCGAGGCGGTCGAGCAGGTCCGCGGTGCCGGCGGGGGTGGCCAGGGCGGGGGTGATCCGGGGCGGCGGCTCGGGCAGCGGTGCGTCGGGGAGCGGCAGGTACGTGCCGATGACCTCGCGGAACGCGTGGAACTTGGGGGTGAGTTCGCCGGCCTCGCCGATGGGTGCGTCGTAGTCGTAGCTGGTGACGGTGGGCTGGTAGCCGGCGTCTCCGGGGCGGGATCCGGTGTGGTTGGCGCCGGCCCAGAAGCCGAAGTTGGTCCCTCCGTGGGCCATGTAGAGGTTGACGGAGGCGCCGGTGGCGAGGAGTTCGTCCAGTGACCGGGCCGCGTCGTCGACGGCGCGGACGTGGTGGTCCTCGCCCCAGTGGTCGAACCAGCCGATCCAGAACTCCATGGCGGCGAGCGGGCCGGTCCGCTGGTAGCGGCGCAGCGCGTCGAGACGTTCGGCGGGCCGGGCCCCGAAGGTGGCGGTGGCGAGCCGGCCGGGGAGCATGCCGCCCTGGAGCATGGCGTCCTCGGGGCCGTCGGCCGTGAACAGCAGGCAGTCCACGCCGCGTTCGACGAGGGCCTGCTCCACGTGGGCGCGGTAGTGGGTGTCGTTGCCGTACGAGCCGTACTCGTTCTCGATCTGTACGGCGACGACCGGGCCGCCCCGGTTCGCGAGCAGCGGCAGCAGTTCCGGGACGACGAGGTCGAACCAGCCGTCCACCTCGGCCTCGAAGCGCGGGTCGGAGCAGCGCAGGTGGAGCCCGTCGACCGCGAGGAGGCGTGCGGGCAGGCCGCCGAAGTCCCATTCGGCACAGATGTACGGGCCGGGGCGGACGATGGCGTCGAGTCCGAGGTCCTGGGCGAGGCGCAGGAACCGGCCGAGGTCGCGCCAGCCGGTGAAGTCGGCCTTGCCGGGGGCGGTCTCGTGGAAGTTCCAGGGGACGTACGTGTCCACGGTGTTCGCCCCCAGGGCGCGCAGGCGGGTGAGCCGGTCCTCCCACAGGTCCGGGTGGACCCGGAAGTAGTGCAGGGCGCCCGAGACGATGCGGTGGGGGCGGCCCGCGCGCCGGAATCCGTCCTGGTCGTACGTGAGCATGCGCTGACTCCCGAGAGAGGTCGAGATGCCGAGAAGTACGGAACGCCGCCGAATATATGAACGCGCCGTCCGAGCCGTCAATGACCAATTGATCGGATCCGATCGAATCGATCGATTCGATTCCCTATGATGTCGCCGACACCAGCCACTCCGGCGGACCGCAGGGGGACACCTTGAGAAGACACGTGAACCAGCGTCAGGCGCAGGTGCTCGAACTCGTCCGGGCGCGCGGCACCGTGCGCGTGGCGGACCTGGCCCGGGAGCTGGGCATCTCCCCCGTCACCCTGCGCCGGGACATCGAGGCGATGGCGGCGCGGGGCGAGATCCGGCGGATGCACGGGGGGATCAGCCGGGTGGAGCCGGGGCGGACTCCGGCTCCTTCGGCCGCTGCCCTCACCGGCGCGGGCGGAGGCGGTGGTGCCGCCGATGGCCTGGTGATCGGGATGGTGGTCCCGACCACCGAGTACTACTACGCCGATGTCGTGCGCGGGGCGCGCGAAGCGGTCGAGGCACGGGGGGCGCGGCTGACCGTCGGACTGACCCGGTACCTGGCGGGCGAGGACCGGACTCAGGCGGACCGGCTGCTGTCGACGGGGGCGCACGGGCTGCTGCTGACACCGAACTGGGAGGCCGGGTCGCCGGGGCCCGGTGAGGGCGCCTGGACAGCCGAACTCCCGGTTCCGACGGTACTGGTGGAGCGCTGGGCTCCGCCGGGGCATCCGGCGGCCTCGCTGGACCGCGTGGCCTCCGACCATGCGCACGGTGCGGCCCGCGCGGTGCAACACCTGGTGGAGCTGGGTCACCGGCGGATCGCCCTCGCCAGCCGGGCGACCCCGACCACGGCACGGCTGCGGGCCGGATACGAGGCCGCGGTGTCGGCGCTCGGACTGGAGCCGGCCCCGCCGTGGCCGCCGGCCGGCCCGGCCCCTGTCTCGGACGCGGACCTGTTCGCCCGGACGCTGGACTACCTCTGCGAGGCGGTGACGGCGGGCGGGGTGACCGCGGCCCTCGTCCACAGCGACACCGACGCGATCATGCTGATCCCGCGGCTCCAGGCGCGCGGAGTGCGGGTGCCGGAGGACCTGGCGGTGATCACGTACGACGACGAGGTGGCCGGCATGGCCGACGTCCCCCTCTCGGCCGTGGCACCGGCCAAGCACGAGGTGGGCGCGCGAGCGGCCGCCCTCCTCCTGGACCGCCTGTCGGCCGCCACCCCGGAGACCGCCCCCCGCCAGCACCTGGACCTCCTCCCCCTCCTGACGATCCGCTCGTGACCGAAGTCAGGCAGCCGTCCAGGGAACGCGGCAGGTGTGGGGAGCCGTTCCCTCTGGACACAAAGCCTTGATCATCGCGTCAGACCCTTGTGACGGTCGCGATCATTCGTGGCGAAGACGGTGGTGAACCAGGAGTGGACCGGAGCGAGTGTGGGTGAGGCGGGCCATCCGTTGACCGTCGCGAGGAGCTGCCAGTAGCGCGCGGCGTCCGGATCGGCGGTCGTCTGCAGGCGGGCGAGGAGCCAGCGGCGCAGATCGCTCGCGTCGGCACGCTCGAAGGCATGGGCGTAGAGGCTGGCCAGCGAGTCGGGGAGGGACGCTCCTCGGGCGTCGGCCGGCAGCAGGCCGGCGGATACGGCTTCATCGATGCGCTCACGCATCGCCTGGTCGAGGGCGTCGTGCAGCGTGCCGACGTCCTGCTGGGAGAGCTCTTCCGCCTGCTCCTCGGCAGTGCGGCGCAGCGTGACGCGTAAGCCGGCGTCCTGGCAGAGCCCGGCGAGTTCCACCCAGGCCTCCACCTGTTCGGGCGTGGGATCGTCGGGGAGCTCGGGCAGAGTGGACCGCATCAGGGTCACGAACTCGGGGTTGGCCCGGAGGCCTTCGAAGGCATCGTCGATGAAACCGGACACCAGGCGGCGTCGTTCGGCCTGGGAGAGCGTGGCGAGTCGGTGCATGAGGTCCATCTCCAGGGTGGTGGGGCCGCGTCTGGCGACCGCGCGGAGTACGGCACGGCGCAGGCGCAGCGTCTCGATCTGCACGTCCAGGGCGTTGGCGTGCGCTTCGGTGACTTCCGCGATGGATGCCTCCCGGTCCAGCACCTTGCGCACGGTCGCCAGATCCAGCCCGAGATCGCGCAGCGTGCGGACCAGGTCCAGGCGTGCGAGTGCGTCAGGGCCGTAGAGCCGGTAGCCCGCCGGGCTGCGGTCGGTCGGCGGGACGATGCCCTTGTCGGAATAGAACCGGATGGTCTTCACCGTCAGGCCGGTCCGGCGGGATAGTTCTCCGATGGAATGGAGCACGTCGCTGTCCATGCCCCCAGCTTGATGTCTCCCCCGGCGGGAGACTCAACCGGGCCCGGGAGCACGCCGCCCGGCGGGCGGGGCTCCCGGGTCTTCGCCGTCGCGGCCGTCCTTGCGTGCGGGGTCGTCCTTGCGGTCGCGGTCGTCCTTGCGTGCGCGGTCGTCCTTGCGTGCGCGGTCGTCCTTGCGTGCGCGGTCGTCCTTGCCTGCGCGGTCGTCCTTCGTTTCCCCCGGGACCTCGTCCTGCGCCGGGCCGATGCGGATCTCGAACCCGCCCGCGTACTTCTCGTGGCCCGCGATCACGGCTTCCTCCACCGCCTCCTCGGCGAGTTCGCCGCGGACGATCAGCGGGTCCCGGCGGAGGTCCCGCAAGAGGGCCCAGCACATGCCGATCATCACCAGGACGAACGGGGCCGCGACGAGGATCGTCAGGTGTTGCAGGCCCGCGAGGGCGTCGCCCTTGCCCTCGCCGACGAGCAGCATCACGGCCGCCACGCCACCGGTCACCACGCCCCAGAAGACGACGACGGACCGGGCGGGTTCGAAGGTGCCCTTCTGCGAGAGGGTGCCCATCACGATCGACGCCGCGTCGGCGCCGGAGACGAAGAAGATGCCGACCAGAATCATCACGAGCAGGCTCATCACGCCGGCGATCGGGAACTCCTGGAGCACGCCGAAGAGCTGTGCCTCGGGCGTGGTCGCGCCGGCGAGCTTTCCCTGCTCCTTCAGGCGCATGGCCGTACCGCCGAAGACGGCGAACCAGACCAGACTCACGGTGCTGGGCACCAGGATGACCCCGCCGACGAACTGACGGATCGTACGGCCCCGGCTGATGCGGGCGATGAACATGCCGACGAACGGCGTCCAGGAGATCCACCAGGCCCAGTAGAAGACCGTCCAGCTGCTGAGCCAGTCGGCGACGTCACCGCCGCCGGTGGACGCCTCGGTGCGGCCGATCAGCTGGGGCAGCTCCTCGAAGTACGCGGCGAGGGAGGTCGGGATCAGGTCGAGGACCAGGATGGTGGGACCGACGACGAACACGAAGACCGCCAGGATGACGGCCAGCACCATGTTGATGTTGGAGAGCCACTGGATGCCCTTCTCCACTCCGGAGACGGCGGAGAAGACGAAGCAGACGGTCAGCACGCCGATGATGGCGACGAGCAGCCCCGTCCCGGCCTTGCTCAGCCAGCCCACCTCGTGCATGCCGCTGCCGATCTGGAGCGCGCCGAGTCCCAGGGACGTGGCGGATCCGAACAGCGTGGCGAAGATCGCCAGGATGTCGATCACCCGGCCGGGAACGCCCTCGGCACGCTCCTTCCCGAGGAGCGGGACGAAGACAGCGCTGATCGTCTGCCGTCTGCGGCGCCGGAAGGTGCTGTACGCGATGGCCAGGCCGACCACCGCGTAGATGGCCCACGGGTGCAGCGTCCAGTGGAAGAGCGTGGTGGCGAGCGCCGTCTGCATGGCCTCCGCCGAGTCGGCGGGGTCGGTGCCCGGCGGCGGAGTGGTGTAGTGCGCGAGGGGTTCGCTGACGCCGTAGAACATCAAGCCGATGCCCATGCCTGCACTGAACATCATGGCTACCCAGGAGACGGTGCTGAACTCCGGCTTCTCGTGCTCCTGGCCCAGCTCGATCCGTCCGTACCGGCTGATGGCGAGCCAGAGCGCGAAGACGACGAACCCCGAGGCGGCCAGGACGAACGCCCAGCCGGCGTTGTGCATCAGGCCGTTCAGCAGGGTGTCGGAGACGCTCTCCAGCGAGCTGGTCGCCGTGACGCCCCAGATCACGAAACCCAAGGTCAGCACCGCGGTCACGCCGAAGACCACCCGGTCGGTGACGGCCGCCTCGTCCTCGTGCGGGTGGCGGCCGGGCAGGGCCGCCTTCACGGGCAGCCGCAGCCTTTGCCTCCGTTTGCGTTGCTCCTGGGACACAGGCGGCACCTTTCGCGATCATGGCCGGATTCGGCTTCTGATATCCCGTACCACGGCGCGCGCACCTGTCCCGGCATCAACAGGCGTCGAGCGGGCGCCCGCTGTGAGGCGGTAGGCCGCACGGGTGTCGAGGAGGAACGGCCTGGTGTCAGTGGGTGCTGGCAGGATGCGCTGCATGACCCGAGCCACCGCAGCCGACTACGGCTGGATACGTTCCTCGTCCTCCCTGTTCAAGCACGCGATGGAGGAGGCCGGGTACACCCTGACGCTGGTGCGGGGCCTCTCTCCGGCGCAACTGCTCGAGGTGGCGGGGGCCGAGCCGCGAGATGTGTGCGAGGGGGTCGGCGAACTGATCCAGGAGAACACGGAGATCGTGTTCGGGTACGAGGACTGGCCCGAGTCCTTCCTCGTGGGAGCGTTCACGGTGCCCGGCGAGGGAGGAAACTGGACGCTCGCCCTGGAGTTCGGCGGCGATCTGGGAACGCGGCCATCCATCATGGAGGCTCTCTCCGCCGGGACGCGGGCCGTCTCTCATTCGAGCAACGGGGGGAAGCCCATGGACTTCTTCCACTGGTACGAGGACGGGGAGTTGCGGACCACCTTCGAGTGGCCGGCGGACAGGACCGGCAGCACTCCCGATGAGCTGAACGCCGTGATGAGGGAGGTCGGTCTCAACCCGACGGGTGACGAGGACCCCGACGTAGACAGGAAGGCGGCGGTCTTCGCGCTGACCGAGCGCCTCACAGGCGTACGGGTCACCGAGGAACTGCTGGCGAATGCCGAGTACCAGACGGGCGAGGTGCCGGAGGAACCCGCCGGAGACTGGCTCTGACACCCAACGTACCGTCGGCCACTGACACTTCCGGGCTCCGGCACTGATCTCGTGGACCCGTTTACGCGTCGCGGTGCGCCGTGTCGGCTGCTGCAAGGCCTGGTCCGATGCTGCACGTGATCTTCTGGCCGGCACGGACGTCAACCGCCGTCTGCGGAAGGTCCCCGAGGTCCTGCTCAGGCCCGGCCCTGACCGCTCGGCACGGCCCGCCGCAACCGGAGCGGCGCCGCCCCCTCGCCGTGACCAGACTTCCCCCGCCCCGCCCGGGACGGGGGCCACCCCAACCCGAAGGCAACCCGTGAACCGCAAGCTGATACCGGCCGCCGCCGTCGCCACCTGCGCGGCAGCAGTCCTCGCCTTATTCGCCGGGCCCGTCAACGCCGACGACAGCCCCGGCCCCGTCCCCAGCGTCCAGCCGACGAGAGGGCCGTCCGCCGCACCGACCGCCCGCACCCCGGCAACACCCCCACCGGCCATCCCGGAGGCGGAGGCAGAGACGAAGGCGGCAACCCGAGCCCCCGCCCGACCGGCGGCGGGACCGCCACCCCCGTGCCCGGCTGCGCGCGCACCGTGCCCCAGCTCCCCACCCCCGAGAGCGTCCCCGGGTACGGCACCGTCACCGTCACGCTCTGCGCCACCGACCACCGCACCGGCCGTGGCAAGCTGTTCTTCACCTCCGCGTCCGACAGCAACGACCCTCTCACCTACCGCGTCACCCTGCGGTGGACGTACGAGGGCAAGCCCGAAGCCGGATGCGAAGGGTGCTGGTCCTCGGCACGCTACGAATACACCGAGGACGTCTACGTCAACGACGCCGTCTACGCCGAACCCCTCACCGTCCCGTTCGTCATCCAGCACCGCGGTGAACTGATCGGCGAGCAGCGGCCCGGCACCGGCGTGACCGTGGTCGACATCCAGCCCATGGAACCCGCCTGGCAGGACAACCCGAAGCTCGTCGGCCCGGTGCCCGGCGCCACGCAGCCGCCTCAGTCCTCCTGACGAGTTCGGCCTCTCCCACGTCATGAGCACGGTCGGCACGCACCAGATCCCTCCCGATACGATGTGCTGGACGGCAGAACGCAGGCGCTCGTACCCAACGCCTCGGACCGATCACTCTCGTGAGCAAGGACGGCAGGATCGTGGTTCCGACGAACGACAGGCGCCGGACATGAGCGCGTTCCGCATGTACTTGAGAGTCGTCAGCGAGTCCTTGCAGCCGGAGGAAATCTCCAGGAGGCTGGGCGCGGAACCCGACGAGTCCACGTCCATCGGAAGCCGCAGGCGCCCGCAGTTGCCTCCGCGATCCCACTCGACCTGGATCCGGCGCGCAGACGCGCCGGAAGGCCCGGGCAGGCCGGAGGACTTGGAGCCGGCGGTCCTCGGGTGGGGCACGGATCTCGCCACGGCCCTCGGGCGACTCGCCGACGCGGGGGAGGCATCCGTCTTCCTGGAGATCGTCCAGGAGATCCGGGACCTCGACGACCCACAGCAGAAGGGCATTGCCCTCAGCGCCGACCTGATGTCCTGGTTGGGTGCGGCCCGGGCATCGCTGGACATCGATCAGTACGTCTATCACGAATGCGGCGACGAGCCGGGCGGTGTCAGCCCGTCGGCACCGTAGCCGCCGCATCCGTCAGGGGATCCCGACGCCCCGGCTCGTTACCAGCACCGCAACGCTCGCTGCTGGGGCCGACCGACCTGCTCGCGGAGGTTCCTGCGGGCAGGCTCGCTCAGAAGGCATGGCTGACGGCCTCGTCCCGCATCAGCGTCTCCAACTCCGTGTCCGACAGTGGGTGCAGCGTGTCCAGGATTCGGCGCAGCCCGGATTCGTCGAGGGTCTGGCTGCTGACCTCGACCTCCTCGTTCCCGTGGCGGCGGGTGAGCGTGATCTGGCGGGTGGCGTCGCGGACGGCGCGCATCTCGCCGTGCGCATCGACCGTGCAGGTCACTGCCTCGTCAGCGGGTTCGGGGCACCTCGGCATCGGCGTGAGTCCCGAACGCACCACCAGACCCACGTACCCGAACTCGGTCCCTTCCCGGACGGGGCGGTAGTCAACGATGAAGGCAGCGGGTTCGATCTGGACATGGGACACCCGCATCCCCGGCGGCGCGTCGCCCAGGTACAGCAGCTGCGGACGTTCCCGGTAGCGGGCGACCTGCGCTTCGTGCCGGCGTTCCTGTGCCTGTGCCGGGCCGGCGAAGCCCCCGTACGCCACTGCGGCCGCCAGCGCGGCCAGCGCCCCCACCCGTACCCACCGGTCGGGCACGAAGAGCGCCGCGGCCACCGCGTACGGCACCCCCGTCAGGGCGATCCGGGCACCGGCGCTCCCCAGGGGAACGTCCGCGTTGTAGGCAGCCAGGCCCGCCGCTACGCCCAGCGTTCCGAGGACAAAGACCAGTGCTGCCCAGCCGAGGCGCCCACGCAGGGATCCGCACATGGGGACCACGGTCCGTGCCGGTATGCCCGCCGTGGCCAGCAGACCCACCGTCAGGGGAAACCCCAACGCGAAGACCGGCACCAGCCCACCGGCCCCGCCGTCCCAGGCCGCGAACAGCAGCGTTACGCCGAGCATCGGCACCAGGGCCGCCATCATCGCCCAGACCAGTAAGAGATGAAGGGCCGTCAGCGCCCCTCTGCCATGTTTCATGGCGCGGATCGTGTCAGGCAGCGCCGTGTCGCACATGAGTACTCATACTCAGAACCGCGCGGCCTGTGTCGAGCCCGTCGCCAGGGCCCGTCTCGTCGACGGCAGGGCGGCAGGCGGTCAGGCCCGTGCGAGACGGGGGAAGAGGAACTCGGCGTTGCCTCGGTGGATCGAGTGGAGCTGCCCGTCCTCCCAGTGCGGGTAACCGTCCAGCCCGTCGTCGAATCCGCTGCACCATTCCTCGGGCACCATGGGGAAGTCGCTGCCGTACAGCACGTGTCCGGGCTCGGCGAAGGCAAGGAGCGAGGGCAGCGAGGCGGGGCCCGCGCAGAACGCGGTGTCGAAGTAGAAGCGCCTCAGCTCGGCCAGCAGGTCCTCGGGAGAGGCGCCCGGACGCAGCCGGGCTGCGGCGGCGAAGCGGTGGGCGGCGTACGGCAGGAAGCCGCCCGCGTGGGGAAGGATCATCTTCAGCCCGGGATACCTGCCCGGGACACCGGCGACGGCCAGGTGCAGGGCGGTACGGGCGGTGTCGTACGGGAAGTCCACCAGCGGGCTGGGCAGGCCCGGGACCATCGCACCGGGCGGCGCGGTGGGGTGGACGAGGACCACCGCCCCGCGCGCGTCCAGCTCGGCCCAGAGCGGCTCGAACTCCGGGTCTCCGAGGTAGCGCCCGTGGGCGTTGGACAAGACCATCACGCCGTCGGCGCCCAGCTCGTCCAGGGCGTGGGCGGCTTCTTCGAGCGCTCCGTCCACGTCCGGCAGCGGGAGGACGGCGAAGTTGCCGAACCGGTCGGGCCGGTCCTTCACCAGCTCTGCGGTGAACTCGTTCACGTCCCGGGCCGAGGCCCGAGCCCCCTCGAGATCACCGGGAGCCCCGAGCGGAGCGGCGTACGAGAGGATGCCGGTGGCGATCGAACGGCGGTCCATCATCGCGATCGCGCTCTGCCAGTCCCAGGCGGGCACCGGCCAGCCGAGGGCAGCGGCCCGGTCGGCGATCGCGCGGCTGCGGTCGGGCGGGATCACGTGCTGATGGACGTCGATCCGTGCGTGTTCGTTCATTCCGGTCCTCGTCTCCTCCCACCGATACCCGGTGCGGCTGGTGCGGCCGGTGCGGCCGGTGCACGGGAACGCGGCGGGCCGGCGGCAACCCATAAGACTCCACGGACGCCGACGGCCGCCAGCACACTCGAACGCCGCCCGGGCCGGTCCACCCGTCCGGCCGAACGCCGAGGGATTCCGTCAGCCGGTCCGTCCTAGGAGGGGTGGCCCACCGGTAGCGGGCGCGACAGGCAGCAGACCACGGCCCGGCCTGCACGCCCGATGGCGATCCTCTCGGCATGTCGCGCGCCGCGAAAACCACGGGCCGCCCCCGCACACCGCCCGCTACGATCGGCCCCTCACCCGATCACGGCGGTCCGACGGAGGCACCGATGACCCTGGCCCCTGCGCGGACGCCCGCCCACCCCGAGCGGCTGGAGCGAGGACACCCGTTCCGCCAGTGGAAGACCTGGCGGATACCCGGTACCGAGCTCACCCTCACCGGGTACTCGCGCGCCAACGACAAGACGTTCTTCCACATCCCGGAGTTGCGCTGCGCGCTCGACGCCGGACTGGCGGAAGGGCGTCAGCCCGAGACCGTCTTCCTCACCCACACCCACCACGACCACTCCAAGGACCTCGACTACCTCGCCGCCCGGCCCGACGGTGTCGACATCCACCTGCCCGCCGCATCGGCGCCCTACGTGGAAACCTTCCTGCGGGCCTCCGCCGAGCTGAACCACGGCCCCGCCTACGACCCCGCGCTCGCCGCGGGCTGCCGGCTGCACGGGGTACGCGGTGGCGACGAGTTCGCCTTCGGACGCCGCGGCCATCACGTGCGGGTGGTGGAGTGCGTCCACAAGGTGCCGTGCGTGGGGTACGCGTTCTCCGAGCGCCGCAAGGCACTGCTGCCCGAGTACGAGGAACTGCGGCGCGGCCTCGCGGAACAGGGCCGGGGTGCGGAGTTCGGCCGTATCCTCGCGCAGCGCCGCAAGGAGGGCGCCGAGGTCGAACGAGAGCTGCTCAGGCCGCTGTTCGCCTTCCTCGGGGACACCCACGTGAGCGTGTTCGAGGACAATCCGTGGCTGTTCGCGTACCCGGTGATCATCACCGAGTGCACGTTCCTCGACGACGCCGAGCTGGCCCGGGCCGACCGGGTCGGACACACCGTGTGGAGCCGCTTGAAGCCCGTCGTCGAGGCCCACCCGGACACCCTCTTCGTCCTCACCCACTTCAGCCTGCGCCATTCGGACCAGGACGTGCTCGACTTCTTCCGCGACGAGCGGCCCGACAACGTGCTGCTGTGGGCGCACCCGGAGAGCCGACTGCCCGAACAGCACCAGCAGGGCTGACGGGGCACCCGGTCGGCAGCGGCCCTCAACGCCTCAGCCTCAGCACTCGCGCAGGCCCGGCGCCGGGTCGACCGACGTGTGGACGTCCACGGCCGCGACGTTGCCCCACTGGCCGTTGTCCAACTGGGTCCAGTACCAGACGTTGTTGCCGCCGCCGTGCTGGTCGCCGCGGCCCCAGCACTGGAACCAGCTGGGGCTCGTGTTCAGCGGCCCCCGCACCGCGGAGTTGTACCGGCGGTGCTCGTAGCCCTTGGCGCCGACCCGATTGCCGCACCACAGCCTGCCGTCGGCGCGGACGCCGCATTCGGCGGCCGCGCTCGTCCCGGTGGCGGGCGTCGCCGCGGCGGGCCCGGTCACGGTGGCCATGCCGCCCGCCAGTGCGGCGGTGGCGAGCCCCAGGGCGATCTTCCTGCCTGCGTACATGCTTCCTCCTCGGAAGGGCCCCCTCGGGAGCCGGGTGTTGGGTGTGCGTGATCAGAGGTGCGGATGGTGCTCAGGTGCAGGTGCGTACGCCGTCCAGCCAGGCGGGGCCCTTGATGTAGATGTTGGTGATCCACGCCCCGTACTCGGGCAGGTAGGACCAGGCGTCGTTGGTGTAGCCCTCCGCGGTCACCGGTTCGGCGTGCTTCTGGCACTCGATGCGCACGGTGGTCGGGCCGGGGAACCGATGGACCCGCGGGCTGGTGGTGGACGGCTCCTTGTGGGTCCACACGTCCGTGCCCCACGTGCTGAACGTGCCGGGTGCCGCCGCCGGTGCGATGCGGACCGCTCCCGCGTAGTCCCCGCCCAGCCGTACGTCGCTGACGGTGATCCGGGTGCCCGATTCCCGGGCCTCGACCATCTTCCCCGCGCCCAGGTAGATCGCGATGTGGTGGACGGATCCCCCCGACCCCCACGCCAGCAGGTCCCCCGGGAGCAGCGGCCCGGTCCCCTGGGCGGCCGTGAAACGCTGGTTCACCTGCGGCGAATGGAACTGGTGGTACGCGTTGCCGGACAGCGGGTCCCCGCCGGCCGCACGGGCGTAGGCGTAGCGGACCAGTCCGGAGCAGTCGAAGCCCAGCCGCTCCGGGTCGTGTGCGCTGTCCGGGTCGCTGGGGTCGACCTGACCGTACGTCGGCCCCGGCTGCGGCCCGTGGCCGCCGCCCCAGGTGTACCAGACGCCGATCTGTTCGCACGCGGCTCCTACGGCCCTCTCGGCCACCGCGGAGGCGCCGGGGGCGAGCACGCCGCACTCCCCCGCCGCCTTTGGTGCCGTAGCCGCCGTAGCCGCCGTGGCGCTGTGGGCACCTCCCCCCGCGGCCAGGAGGGTGAGCACCGCCACTGCCGCCACCGCCGTTCTGCGCATTGCCATGTCCGGTCCCCCGTCTCTGCCACGCGGTGTCCCGCGGGTCGTCGTACTCGTCGTGTGTATGCGCGGCAGGCTCGTCGTTCGGAGCACGTACCGGCCCTCCGTCGGGCACTCCGAGACTGTGCCCCGGCACCCCTGCGTGTCGAGGAAGCGCGCGTCGCCCACTGCAACGGGCAACGGGAAACCTCCGGGAAACCCCCTCCCACCAGGCCCTTTGAGCATCCGTCAACAGGCCACTCGTGGGGCCTGAACCGACCGGGGGCGATACACCAGCTCATGAGCGGATGACGCGGCCCCGGTCGGGAACGGCTGCCGTCACCCGCCGATCCCCACCGTCGACTCGGCCTGGAGAATGCCTCGGTATGAACTCTCCGTCGCTGTGGGGTCCTCTGGGCAGGCCGCTCCGGGCCATACGGGCGTACCCGCGCCGTGCGCCGCTGACCCTCGCCTATGTCTGCCTGCTCCTCGCCAGCCATGCCTGGGTCGGCCACGGGCTGTCCGCCGATCGGGCGGCCACCGTGTTGGGCCACCTCAGCACCAACCTGGACAACCTGCAGGACCATCCGGTGTCCGCGCTGCTCGGCAGCGCGCTGTTCTTCGACGGCACGCTCACGGATGTCGCCTCGACCGGCTTCGTGGGTACCTTGATCACCTTGGGCCTCGGTGTCTGCTGCTGCCTGGCCTGGGTCGAGCACCGGTGGGGAAAGGCGCGCGCCGCAGCCGTGTTCCTCGTCGGGCATGTCGCGGCCACCCTGCTCACCGCTGTCGTCATCACCGTCGCACTGCGGCACGGCTGGTATCCGGCGGCCGTACGGCACGCCTTGGACTACGGGGTCAGCTACGGCGCCCAGACCGTGCTGGCGATCGGCACACTCGCCCTGCCGCGCCGGGGCCGCCTCCCCTGGGCCGCCTTCGTTCTCGCATGGCCCCTCGGCGGTGCCGACTGGACCGGGCCGCTGCCGGACTTCACCACGATCGGCCATCTCATGGCGGCGGCCCTCGGCTTCGGGCTGTTGGGTGTCCCCGCGTTCAGACGGCGACGGGTCCGCGCTGCCGGGCCGTCCCCCGCCGCGAGCGACTTCGGGCTGCCTCGAGGCCCCGTACCGGAATCCACGTCACCGGCAGCCGGAACGGAGACACCTCCGTCGGTCTGAGCTCCGGCGACGACGAAAGGCGCTTGGGGGTGCGAGGACACGGTGAGCACGAGCAGCAACGTGCGGCCTATGCGCCGGGCGGCGTCCATCGCTTGATGATGTCGGGCTGAGCGTGCGGTGCCGGCCAGGCTTGTATCCGGATCTCTTCCATGTCTTCGGGCTCGTCGTCGCAGTCGGAGTCGGGGAAGGCCGCGGCTTCGAGGTTCCGCCGAGACGTCCGTATGCGGGTCCACCCGGCGGGCATGTCGAAGCGTGCCGCGTCGGGGATGTAGTCGGTGCAGCCCAGCACGACGAGGCGCCCCGAGGCCAGGTTGAGGCTTGCCTCGACGACGTGGTCGAAGGCGTCGCTGTCATCGTCCGGCCGGCCCGGGAGGAGGTCGATGGTGACGTCGACGGTCACGTTGACAGCCGTGCCGATGGCCAGGGCGTGCTCGTCGACGCCGATCCCGTCCAGGACGGCCTGTTCGGTCCACACGTCGCCGATGCCGCTCTCGGTCGCCTCGGAGTCGTCGTCCATGACGTAGATCTGGAAGTAGTCCGCGAAGAGCTCAAGGTTTGTCGCCACGGAGGCATCATCGCGGCTCCCTGGTGAGGGCCGGGTGGCGGGGCGTGGCTGGTGCCGGGTGAGGCCGCTGACCGGGCGATCCGGTCAGCGCGTGAGGATGACGCGCCGGCGGACCCATCGGTCGCTGGTCGCGGCGGAGAGCAGGAAGTCCGCGACGTCTGCACGGTTGATCCTCCCTCCGACGCGTCCTTGGGTTCCGTCCAGCGGGATCGTCTTGTAGCCGGACGTGGTCGGGCCGTTGGCGAACATCACGGGCAGGGCGATGGTCCAGTCGCGGTCGCTGCGGGCGATGGTCTCATCGGCGATGCCCTTGTCCGCCATGAGCCTGCCCATCACCAGCTTCGACGCCCCGGCCTGGAAGAGGGACTGGCGCCGGGCGGATTCGCCCGAGCCGAGGGCCGAGAGCCAGACGAGTCGCTCCACGCCGGCCGCGGCCATGGCCTCCAGGACGGGACCGGCGGTGCGGGTGGCGAGGGTGGACTTGTAGTCCTTGCCCGGTCCCAGGGCACAGATGAGGGCCTGGCTGCCCCGAGCCGCCTCTTCGACGTCCGCGGCGGAGGCGGCGTCGCCGATGACGACGGTGACGCGTTCCTCGTCGCGCTGCGGCAGCCGGGCCGCGTCACGGACGAGCGCGGTGACCCGGTGCCCGGCTGCGAGGGCCTGCTGGAGTACGTGCTGGCCGATGGGGCCCGTGGCTCCGAGGACGGTGAGCTGCATGATCGACCCTCTTTCTGTGTGCGGGCTGCCCCTTCGCGCCAGGCGCGGCAGGAAGAGCCCCGCATGGCTCGGCGCACCCGCCCGGAGGGGACGGCCCGTCACGGGGGCGTCCGTACACGACGGACCGCGGCGGCGGCACACGACGTCGAGCACCATCGGGCCCCCGCCGCCGGAAGCGTGACGCGCAAGACGCCCCAGGCCGGACCGGTCGCGAGCCTAGCGGCGCAACACTCCGCGTCGAAGCTGAACACGTCGCGCGGCGCCAATCGGAGGCGATTGCTGCTCAGCCGGCTTCTCCCCATGGACGCAGGACCATGAGTGAGTCTTCCAAGGTCGCCACCATGGCGAAGGGGAACCGGTCGACCTCAAGACAGAGCGCAACGTCGTCAGGGTGGACCCCTTGACGCACGCACTCCGCGAGCTCGGCGGCGGCGCGCGAATCGGCAGCGCGGCGGAGGAACTCGGCTGGATCCGTCCCAGCCCCGGTGGCCCTCCGGGCGATGTACTGAGCGCACGCCAGATCTTCGTCGGCCCGCCCGTCTTCGCCAGTGACCACGAACGTGACACTCCGGCTCTTGCGCGTCCGCAAGAGCCGAGCCGTTGCCTCCGCCACCACGAAGCCGGCACACAGCACCAGCGACGCGTCCTTGACCGCGAGGGCGCCGACCGTTCCTGCCGTGGTCTTCTGCACGACGGTCCGTCCGCCAAGGTCAACAGAGCGAAGCAGGCCCGGCGAGTTGACCAAGTCGAACCCGGGCGCGGGCGGACCGTCCTTGAGCGCCACCCAATCAGGGTGGCGGGCTTTGAGCGCCCGGGCTTCGTCCAGCGACTCAGCAAGAACGATCTTTTCAGCCCCCTGGGCAAAGGCCCAGGCAGCCACGGTGAAAGCACGCATGACGTCGACCACGACCGCCACGGAGGGGGCTTCGGACAGATCGGCTATACCAAGGAATCGAGTCTCCATTCTGGTCATGATCGCTCATGCCCGACCCGAGCACCCGAAGTCGAAGACGAATGACCTGCTCCTGAGGATCGTCGTCGTCTTTGTCCTGGGCGCCCGCGCGCCGATTGCCGTGCGTACTGCGCGATATCGCCTGCCGCCTTCCGGATGACTGCGGGACGGACATCACGGCCTCATGTGCTGCCGCCCTCGGCGGCAACCACTGGGACCACCGCTCGACTGACACACTGAGTCTCGTGACCAAATCGCATGCGTCGTCGAACCCGCGGTGCCGGGACGACAGGTCCTACCTCTCCCTCTGCTCCAAAGACTCGATCCTGTCGATCGGGTCCGTTGGTTCAGTGCTGTCGATCGGCTCGGTCGGTTCGGTGCTGTCGATCGGCTCGGTGGGCTCAGCCCTCTCCGCCGCATCCATCGGCTCCTCCCTCTCGCTGCTCTCCGCCGGCTCCTGGCTCAGCACGGGCTCGCTGCTGTCCGCACGGTCCCGCTGGTCGGTGCTCTCCTGGCGCTCACGCGACGGATTCATGACGGCGGGTGTCCTCACCGCGGCCACCGCCGCCCTCGCCCTGCACGCCATGCACCGCCGAGGCCGGGGCGATGGCGCCGCTGGCGGGACGATCGGCTGACCTGTCGCCCGTTCGACTTCACCGTCTCCTCGAAGCTGCATCCGGGGTAACGAAGGCGCTCCGCCCCTGGCGGCACCTCACCGTTCCCCGGCTCGGCTCCCCGGCCCGGCACGTCAGAGCCTCCGGTTGCTCCCTCCGAGGGGTGGGTGCATCCTGCTTCGCGCCTGGACCCCGTGCAGGCCGGACGGGTGATTGTCGCAGCCGTCCCGTGCGGTCGGCGCGGGTTGCCGGCAGGGCCGTCTCAATTGTGCGAGGTTTTGAGGCGACATGTGCGCACTGCGCTGCTCATCTCACGGGAAGGGATTCGGTGCCCGCACCAGATCGTGTAGCGCGCGGCGAGTTCTCGTACGCCGTCATCGGGCTGGACGGCAAGCCGTTGCGCGTGAGTCTCGTGGACCCTCCGCGCGGGGAGTGCATCACGCTTCCCGAGGTCGCGGACCCGGGATCCTCCTCGCCCGCGTTCGCCCCGGCCAACAACACGGACGCGCTCGCGACCGCCTGGACGAACCCCGACTGCTCCGGCGAGTACGTCGTTCTCCAGCCGCATGGCGAACCTCAAACACGAGGGGAACTACGCTCGGTGCGCTTCGACTTGGCACAGGCGGACGAGTAGCCCCTGCAGCGGTCGATCACGTCCGCGCTCCAGGGAAGCGGCAGCTGCCGTACCTGCGCCGGGCCGCGGCGTCGGCACTGCGCCCGAGTCCGCTTCATCCGGCCGTCAAGGCCATCCCGAAGAACGGTCCTCAGGGCCGTCCTCCGGGGACTGTCGGGCCACCAGGCACTGCAGGTACTCCCGGCCCCGCGTGAGCTGTCCGGGCAGGTCGGCGGCTTCCGGGTACCAGCGCTTCTCGTACTCCCAACAGAGCCAGCCGTCCGTCGGTGCCGCAGCAACCGCCTCGGAGAGGGGCAGGACTCCGGCGCCGAGACCGGTCGGGGTCAGGTCCTGCGCCGACCGTACGTCCTTCACCTGTACGTAGCCCAGGTGCGCGGCCAGGGCCCGCCGGGACTCGGCCGGGGGTTCCCCGCCGAGCCAGGTGTGCAGCACGTCCCACACGGCGCCGACGCCCGAGTGTGCGACGCGGTCGAGCACCCGGGCGGCCGCGGCGGCGGTGCGGTGCGAGTCGTGGGTCTCCAGCAGGAGCCGCACTCCGTGGTGCTCGGCGAACGGCGCCGCGCTCAGCAGGCGGCGCACGGCGTGGGCGTCGGCGTCGGCCTCGGTCAGGCCGGCCCCGCCGGGGAAGACCCGGACGTATGGGGCCTCCAGATCGGCGGCGAGGCGGACCAGGGCCCGCAGTTCGGCGAGGACCGGTTCGTCCGCGCCGGGGGCGGCCACCCTGGCGTAGCCCGCGACGGCCAGGACGGGGACCCCCGCGGCGGTGAGGGTCCGCAGTCCAGCGGTCCGCTCGGCGGCCGGACTGTCGGGGTGCAGGGGTTCCTCGGGGTGGGCGCGCAGTTCGAGGCCGTCGAACCCGTGGGAGGCCGCGAGGGCCGCACTGTGGTCGAGCGTCACGCCGGGCAGGCCGAGTGTGGAGAAGGCGTACTTCACAGGCGGCCCCCCGCGGTCGGCGGCGGTGCGGTGGAGGCGCGGACCATCAGCTCGGTGGGCAGCGTGGTGATCCCGCCCGGCGGCTGCGGCCGGCGGCCGGTGACCAGTTGGGCGGCGAGCGCGCCGGCCTCGCGCAGGGGTACCCGGACGGTGGTGAGTGCGGGGGCGGTGTCCGCGCAGATGGGCAGGTCGTCGAAGCCGGCGACGGACACGTCCTCGGGGATCCGTATCCCCTCCTCGCGCAGGGCGGCGGCGACCCCGGTGGCAATGGTGTCGTTGGCGGCCGCGACTGCCGTGAACGGCGCCCCCTGACGCAGCAGTTCCCGCATGGCGTCGTAGCCGGCGGAACGCTCGAAGGCGGCATGCACGGTGAGGGACGCACAGGCTTCGGGGAGGCCGGGGTCGTGCCGCAGCAGGGCTGCGCGGTGTCCGGCGAGCCGCTCACGGGTGGTGCTCAGCCCCGGGGGGCCCGCGACGTAGGCGATCCGCCGGTGACCGAGTGTCAGCAGGTGCTCCGCGAGGCGGAAGGCCCCGCCGTGGTCGTCGAACATCACGGTGGTGACGGGCAGTCCGGCGGGCACGGGCAAGGGAGGCCGCCCGCACAGGACGACGGGAGCACCCCCACCGGCCATCCGGGCGATGCGGGCGGCGAGGGCGCCGGTGTGCTCGGGGTCCTCGACGGCGCCGCCGGTGAGGACGACCCCGCCGGCCCGCTGTCCCTCCAGCAGGGTGAGGTAGGCCAGTTCGGCCGCGGGATCACCTTCGGTGTTGCAGACGACGGCGAGGCGGCGGGCGCCCGTCCGGACGGTGGGCGCCAGGGATCCCTGCAGAGAGCCTGCGAGGATCCCGAAGAAGCTGTCCGCGACATCGTGGACGAGGACGCCGACGAGGTCGGAGGTGGCGGCCGCGAGCGCGCGGGCGGGGCCGTTGGCGATGTACCCGAGCTCCTCGACGGCGCGCTCGACCCGGGTCCGGGTGGCGCCGGCCACCGGGTATCCGCCGTTCAGTACGCGCGAGACCGTGGCGGGCGATACGCCCGCCTGCGCCGCGACCTCGGCGAGAGTCACCGCCATGCTGCACCCCTCCTTCTTCAGGACCCGGGTCATCGTCTCATCCGGTGTCTGTGTCTCCATACTCCCCGATTGAGAAAGCGCTTTCCATCACTCGAACGAGTGTTGCGCTGCCGATGCGCGCCGCCCTAGCCTGATCGAAGAGAAAGCGCTTTCTATCGATGGAGGGGGAACCATGGAACGCAGGACGATCAAGATCGCGATGAACGGCGTCACCGGGCGCATGGGGTACCGCCAGCATCTGGTCCGGTCGCTGCTCGCCCTGCGTGAACAGGGCGGCCTGGATCTCGGCGACGGCACGGTGCTGTGGCCCGAGCCGGTCCTCGTGGGACGCCGGGAGTCCGCCCTGCGGGCCATCGCCGAGCGGCACGGGCTGGAGCACATCGGCACGGACCTCACGGCCGTTCTGGCCGATCCGGAGGTCGAGATCTACTTCGACGCGCAGGTCACCGGCGCCCGTGAGGCGGCGATCCGCCAGGCCATAGGGGCGGGCAAGCACGTCTACTGCGAGAAGCCGACGGCACTGACCTTCGCGTCCTCGCTGGAGCTGGCGCGGCTGGCCGAGGCAGCCGGGATCAAGCACGGGGTGGTGCAGGACAAGCTGTTCCTGCCGGGGCTGCTGAAGCTCAGGCGGCTGATCGAGAGCGGCTTCTTCGGCGAGGTCCTGTCCGTGCGCGGAGAGTTCGGGTACTGGGTCTTCGAGGGTGACCAACAGACCGCGCAGCGGCCGTCCTGGAACTACCGGGCGCAGGACGGCGGAGGCATCGTCGCCGACATGTTCCCGCACTGGGAGTACCTCCTCCACGAACTCTTCGGCCGGGTCCGCACCGTTCAGGCCCTCACCCGCACGCACATCGGCCGCCGCTGGGACGAGGCGGGCAAGCCGTACGAGGCCACGGCCGACGACGCCGCGTACGGGATCTTCGAACTGGAGGGCGGCGCCGTCGCGCAGATCAATTCCTCCTGGGCGGTCCGGGTCCACCGTGACGAGCTGGTGGAGTTCCAGGTGGACGGCACGCACGGGTCGGCCGTGGCCGGGCTGCGCGGTTGCCGGATCCAGCACCGCGGGGCGACCCCGAAGCCCGTGTGGAATCCCGATCTGCCGCAGACCGAGGCCTTCCGCTCACAGTGGCAGGAGGTGCCGGACAACAGTCCCGCCGACAACGGCTTCAAGGCCCAGTGGGAGCTCTTCCTGAGACATGTCGTCCTCGGCGAGACCTGGTGGTGGGACCTGTTGGCCGGAGCGCGCGGGGTGCAGCTCGCCGAGCTGGGCCTGCGCTCCTCGGCCGAGGGCCGGCGGCTGCCGGTGCCGGAGGTGGCCCTGTGAGCATCCGGCTCCCCTCGGCCGACGGCGGGTTCCGCCCGCACCGGCCGAACACCGATCCGTTTCCGCCGCTCACCTGCGGCCCGGCCCGCAGTCGTACCTTCTACTCGGCCGCGCACGTGGTGGCCGATCCGCTCGCCGCGTCGGCCGAAGCCGGGCCGGTGGTCGACTGGGAGGCCACGCTGGCCTTCCGGCGCCGCCTGTGGGCCCAAGGGCTCGGGGTGGCCGAGGCCATGGACACCGCTCAGCGCGGTATGGGCCTGGACTGGCCCACGGCGGCGGAGCTGATCCGCCGTTCGGCGGCCGAGGCCCGGGCGGTGGGCGGCCGGATCGTCTGCGGCGCGGGCACCGACCAGCTCGCGGCAGGGCGGAGGTACTCCCTCGCCGAGATCACCGCGGCGTACGAGGAGCAGCTCGCGCACATCGAGGCCTGCGGGGCGGGAGCCGTCCTGATGGCGTCGCGGGCGCTGGCCGCCGCGGCTCACGGCTCCGAGGACTACCTGGAGGTGTACGGCGGCCTGCTCCGGCAGAGCGCCCGGCCGGTGGTACTGCACTGGCTGGGGCCGATGTTCGACCCGGCCCTGGCCGGGTACTGGGGCCACGCGGACCTCGACTCGGCCACGGACGTCTTCCTGAAGGTCATCGCTGATCGTCCGGAGAAGGTGGAGGGGATCAAGGTCTCTCTGCTGGACGCGGAGCGCGAGGTGGACATCCGGCGCCGGCTGCCGGCCGGCGTGCGCTGCTACACCGGGGATGACTTCCACTACCCCGAACTGATCGCCGGGGACGGGGAGATGGCCAGCGACGCCCTGCTGGGGATCTTCGACCCGATCGCCCCGGTCGCCGCCCGGGCCGCGATCGCCCTCGACCAGGGCGACATGGACGGCTTCCGGGAACTCCTGGATCCGACGGTCCCCCTGTCGATACATCTTTTCGCCCCGCCGACCCGCTTCTACAAGACGGGGGTGGTTCTGCTGGCGTGGCTGGCCGGGTACCAGGAACACTTCGCGATGGTGGGCGGTCTGCAGTCGGCCCGGTCGCTCCCGCATCTGGCGACCGCGTACGAACTGGCCGACGGACTGGGACTGTTCCCCGATCCCGAGCTCGCGGAGGACCGGATGCGCCGGCTCCTCGCCGTGTACGGGGTGTCGCCATGAGCGCGGCGCCGGCGCGGTTCAGCCTCAATCAGGAGACGGTCCGCCAGTGGTCCGTGCCCGAGCTGGTCGCCGGGTGCTCGGCGGCCGGAGTGGGCGCCGTCGGGCTCTGGCGCGGGCCCGTCCGGGGCTTCGGGGTGCGGGAGACGGCGAAGCTGGTCGCCGGGGCCGGGCTGCGCGTCAGCTCGCTGTGCCGCGGCGGGTTCTTCACCGCGGCCGATCCGGCCGGCCGGGCGGCCGCGCTCGACGACAACCGCCGGGCGGTGGAGGAGGCCGCCGAGCTGGACGCCGACACCCTGGTCCTGGTCTCGGGCGGGCTGCCCGCAGGTGACCGGGACCTGGCCGGGGCGCGCGGGCGCATAGCCGAGATCCTGGACGCGTTGGCGCCGTGGGCCGCCGCGCACGGGGTTCGGCTGGGGATCGAGCCGCTGCATCCGATGTTCGCCTCGGACCGCTGTGTGGTCTCCACCCTCGGCCAGGCCCTGGACATCGCCGAGCAGTTCCCGGCGGAGCAGGTGGGGGTGGTGGCCGACTCGTACCACCTGTGGTGGGACGAGCGGCTGCCCGCCGACCTGCTCCGGGCCGGCGGGGGCGGGCGCATCGTGTCCGTCCAGGTGGCCGACTGGGTGACCCCGCTTCCCGAGGGCGTGCTGCTGGGGCGCGGGCAGCTCGGCGACGGATCCATCGACCTGCGGGGCTTCCGGCAGCTGGCCGATGCGGCAGGCTACCGGGGCCCGGTGGAGGTGGAGATCTTCAGTCCGGCCCTGTGGGCCCGGGACGGCACGGAGGTGCTGAAAGAGGTGATCGAGCGCTACCGCGAGCACGTGGACTGAGCGGACGGGAAGAGCGGGTGGCGGATCAGCCCTCGTAGTCGTACTTCATGCCGATGCCCAGGGTGCTCTGGGTCGGGAGGATCCCGGCGCCGACGATGTCGAGGACCGGAGGGAGGAGGAGTTCCGTGAGCCGGGCCACTTCCTGAGGGCTCAGCGCCGACCAGGGGGCCGAGGCGAGTTCGTCGGTGAGCTTCTCGACGGCGGTGCGCAGCTCGAGTCCGGCCCCGGTGGCCGTGCCGTCCTCGGCCAGCAGGTTCCGGGCGGCGAGCCGGTCGCGGCCAGCGTTCCACTCCTCGGCGGACCACTGGCGGCTCTCGAACCACTCGGCCGGGGCGGCTCCGGCACCGGAGTGCAGGACCAGCGACTCGACCGGGTCGAGGTGGTGGGCCTGGAGGGCGGCGAGGTGGCCGTCCCCGCGGTGCTCGCGCAGGATCGTCGCCGCGTGCCAGAGCACGGCGTGCGGGGCGTCGGGCCAGGGCAGGGCTGCGTTGGCGGCGCCGAGCGGGCGGCCCGCCGTGACGGCGGACCCGGCGGCGCGCCGGGCGAGCCGCGCCGCCTCGGCCAGGTCCGGGGAGGCGGTCCGCTCGCCGAGGAGGGCCCGCAGGGAGCGGTCCGCGGCGACGGCCCGGGCCGCGAGTACCCGGGCCGGCGGGGCGGTGGTCCAGGTCTGCGCGAGGTACCGCTCCACCATGGTGGGGCTGAAGCTGAAGAAGTGGGCGTTCACGAGTTCCGCTGCGGCAGGGCCGAGAGGGGCGGCCCGGAAGGCGAAGTACATGGGCCACCGGTCGTCGGTGGCGTAGCCGAGCGCGCCGGCCTCCTCGTAGGCCTCGGGTGCGAAGTAGATGGTGGCGTGCACGGGTTCGAGCAGCTGCCACAGCTGCCGGACCGCACCCGGCGCATGTGCGTCGCTGTACGTCATATCGCTTTCCCCCAGGGTCGGTTGGTGCCCAATACGACAGGAGGTCAGCGTAGGTCAGGAGGGGCGCAGGGGGTGGTGAGGGTGGGGATCCAAGGGTGACATAACGTGCCCACCATGGATCAGGAGCACATAGCCGGGCCGGCCGGGGACGGCGAAGGCGCAGGCAGACGGCGGTTCCTCGCGATCGCGACGGGGGCGGCCACGGCTGCGGGGCTCGGTGCGGTGGCGGGCTGCGCGGGCGGGGACGGCGGTGCCGACGGGCAGGGCGGGGAGCGTACCGGCGGCCCCGCGGCGCCGGACGGGAAGCCGTCGGCGTCGGCGGGCGCGCACGGTTTCGACGTCAAGGCCGAGAACGCGAAGCAGGGCCATGCCGACTGGCCGGTGACCAAGGCCGGCCCGGCGCGTGCCATCGAGGGCTTCGCGGACAAGGTCAGCGTCCTGCCCGGCGAGTCCTTCGGTCTGCACGTGTCGACCACCGCGCCCCGGTTCACCGTCTCCGCCTACCGGATGGGCTGGTACGGCGGGGCCCGGGCCCGGCTGGTGTGGCGCTCCGAGGCCCTGCCGGGGGCGCGCCAGCCGGAGCACACGGTGGATCCGGGCACCCGGATGGTCCGTACGCGGTGGGCCCGTACCACCACGGTCGAGACCAAGGACTGGCCGGAGGGCTGCTACCTGCTGCGGCTCGACGCACAGGGCGGCGAGGGGCAGCGCTTCGTACCGGTGACCGTGCGGTCGGCGGCGACCGCCGGGCGTACGGTCGCGGTCAACGCGGTGGCCACCTGGCAGGCGTACAACCGGTGGGGCGGCTACGGCAGCTATGACGGACCCACCGGCGGCTACGCCTCGCGTTCGCTCTCCGTGTCCTTCGACCGACCGTACGAGTACGACGACGGCGCGGGCCTGTTCCTGGTGTACGAGGCCCCGCTGATCGCGCTGGCCGAGCGGCTCGGCATACCCCTCGCGTACGCGACGACCACTGACGTGGCGCGGGAGAAGCGGCTGCTGGAGGGTGCGGCGGCGGTGCTCTCGCTCGGGCACGACGAGTACTGGTCCCCGGAGCAGCGGGCCCACTTCACGGCAGCCCGCGACGCCGGCACCAACATCGCGATCCTGGGCGCGAACTGCTGCTTCCGCCGGATCCGGCTGGAGGCCTCCGACCTGGGGCCGGACCGTACGCTGGTCTGCTACAAGTCCTCCTACGACCAGGACCCCGGGTTCAAGCGGGGCCATCCGGCGACGGTGGACTTCCGTTCGGCGCCCGGGGCGGACCCGGAGAGCTCGTTGCTCGGCGTGATCTACGACGGCTATCCGGTGGACGCCCCGTACGTGGTGACCCATCCGGGCCACTGGCTGTTCGAAGGCACCGGCGCACGGTCCGGCGACCGCTTCGAGCACCTGGTCGGCGTGGAGTACGACAAGGTCAACACCGGTTTCCCGACGCCCCGGCCGATCGAGATACTGGCCCACTCACCCGTGGTGTGCGAGGGCCGCCCCAGTCACCAGGACACGGCGTACTACACGGTGGCGAGCGGGGCGGGGGTTTTCGCGACCGGCACGATGCGATGGGTGGAGGCCCTGGACGCGACGGGCGACGGCCGCAGCGGCGTCAACCACGGACTGGACGCACGCTCCGGGGCGCTGACCACCCGAGTGACGGAGAACCTCCTGCGGGCCTTCGCGGCGGGCCCGGCCGGCCGGTCGCACCCGGCACAGGACAACCTCAAGGCCGTGTACGGGGGTTCCTGAGACCGGTGGGGTCCCGGCGCAGCGGTGGAGCGGGGCGGGGAGGGAGGGGGTGGACTTAGTCCGGACGGGGTGCCTAGGATCGTGATCACGGCATCGCGTGTCGGTCACCGGCTGGGTGAGGCATGGAGGTGCCCGTGATGTGCCTTTCGGAGGCATTCACTCATGTCCGTACAGCTGAACCACACGATCATCCACTCCCGTGACAACCGGGAGTCCGCCGCATTCCTGGCGCACGTCCTCGGCCTCCGGGTCGGGACCGAGTGGGGACCCTTCATCCCCGTCGAGACCAGCAACGGCGTCACCCTGGACTTCGCGACCATCCCGGCCGAGTCCATCACCCCGCAGCACTACGCGTTCCTCCTGTCCGAGGAGGAGTTCGACGCGGCCTTCGAGAAGATCCGGTCGGCGGGCGTCCCGTACTTCGCGGACCCGCACGGCAAGCACCCCGGCGAGATCAACCACAACGACGGGGGCCGCGGCGTCTACTTCACGGACCCCGCGGGGCACGGGATGGAGATCATCACGCGCCCGTACGGCGGCTTCCCGGAGCCGGGCACCAACGGCTGACCCGGCCACCACCACGCCGGGCCACCACGCCGGGCCACCACGGCACCCGCCTCATGAACCGGTGGCGGTCATCCGTTCCATGACCGCCACCGGCAGCGCCGGATTCAGCGCCGCCGCCCCGGCCGTCTCCTCCTCACCGAGCAGCCCGATCAGGACCGGCACGGGCACCCGCGGATGCCGGGCGGCCGTCGCGCGCACGCCGCTGTCCGGGTCGTCGAGCATCCGTACCACGGAGTCCGCCGACAGCCGGGGGTCGGTCGCGGCGCGCTGCCGGAGCTCCGCGTCCTCCTCCCGGCTGAACCGTTCCACCAGGTCGGGCGTCGAGTCCGGGTCGTCGAGCGCCAGTTGCCGCAGCCGCGGATGCGGGTCCTCGGCGTAGCGGAGCAGGTCACGCCGCGGGAAGTTCGGATGCCCGTAGGGACGGTCGGGGGTGGAAAGGCTGCCGTTCCACCACTGCCACACCTCCACCAGCATGTCCGCCGGCGCGTCGTCGCACCGCTCGGCGAGGAAGAGGCGTACGACCCGGTCCTCGTCGCGGGCCAGCCGTTCCACCACGTCCGGCGGCAGCCGCCGGGCCGTCGCAACACTGCTGCGCAGCAGCAGGTGACCGGAGGCCGCCAGGCGGCGCATGGCCTCCTCGTCCTCGTGCAGCGCCACCACCCACGGGATGGGGTGCCGCATCCGCCGCGGGTCGATGTCCACCTCCACGGCTGCCCGCTGTTCCTCCGTCAGCTCGGGTCGCAGGGACACCGCAAGGCGTACGTCGGCCTGCGGGTCGGCGGCGAGGAGCGCGACCAGGTCCGGGTCCAGGTGGGGGTTGCCGGCGAGGCGCCTGCGCACCTCCGGGTCCGCGCCGGTGCAGAGACGTGCGGCGAGGTCCCGGTCCAGCCGGAGGGCGGCGATGTCGTGGGCCGCGCTCACAGCCTCGAAGTCCGCCTCGGTGATCGGCTCCTCGTCGTGCCGGGCCGCCACGGCCGCCATCCGCACCCGTTCGACCGGGTCCGCAGCCAGTCGCGCCCGGGCCGCGGCATCGAGGTCCGGCCAGGCGGCGCGGCAGGCTGCCGACCGGACGGCGGGCACCGGGTCGGCGGTCAGGGCCACGGCCGCCTCGGCGGGCACGGCGGGCAGTTCGAGGAGGGCTTCCCGGACCGCACCGGACGGGTCACGGGCGAGCGCCCCGTACGCCTCGTCCGTGAGCCGGGCGCCGGCCGCGACCGCGACCGTGAGGAGGGCGTACCGCCGCCGCCCGACCGTTTCGGCCAGCAGCAGCCGGGACCAGCGCTCGGCCGACATCCCCCACTGGACCCGCGTCTCCGCGAGCCGGGCGCGAACCGACCACGCCGGGTGGTCCACGGCGGCGTCCAGCACCGCTTCGGGCAGGTCACGGCGCCAGAGCAGGTGGCCCGGGGTCGTGTCCAACAGCCGCACCAGAATCCGTTCGGGTACGGCACGGTTCCAGGCCAGGGCCTCACGGACCCGTTCCGCGACGACCGTCCCGTACTCCAGGCCGGCCCACTCGTCCTCGGTTCCCCGCGCGCTCTCCATCCAGGAGAAGGTAGACGTGATCAGCGCCCACGGATCACCCGGGCCCCTGCATGACCTGCACCTGCCCGTCGGGGTCCACGGTGAGCGCCACCCGCTCGACCCGGTTTCCGACGACCAGCGCGATCCACACGATGCCCCAGAGCAGGCAGGTGAACACGGTCAGGATGGCGTGGAGCACATGGTTCACGGGCTGTCCGCGCACGAGGACCGCCTGCGTCGGGGAGCGCGACTCCACCCGCCAGCCGGTCACGACGTACTGGCCCACCGTCCAGTCGAGGATCGCCGTGCGCTGCGCGGCGTCCACGGGGCGACCGTCCCCGGGAGGGAGCAGGTCGTCCGGCGGCTGTGGCGGCACACCCCAGTGCCGCGATTCGTCACGCTTGGGCATCCGGCTCGCCTCCCCGCACCGTCGGCGTCATCGGTCCGGTGACCTTCGTCTGCTCGGCCATGCATCCAGCCTGCATGGCAGCGGGGAGTCCGGCACGCCGAGCGCGGTGGGCTTCGGGAAGGAAGGAAGGAAGGAAGGAAGGACCGACGGACCGGCGGAAGGACGGACGGGCGGTGGCAGGCGCCGTCGAACGGCAACGCCCGGATGAGAGTCGAGCTCTCGTCCGGGCGTTCTCCGCGAACCTGCGGTTCGGCGTGGCAGGGGCGGCAGGATTTGAACCTGCGGCCTTCGGTTTTGGAGACCGGCGCTCTGACCAGCTGAGCTACACCCCTTCGGTGGGACCAACCTTGGCACGGCCCGCCCCGGAGATCCACTCTATTTCCCGTTCAACCGGGTGCGAGTCGCGCGCCGGTGTGGGCCCCGGAGCTCTCCAGCCACTCGATCAGTTCGGCGTTCTCACTCGTCAGGGCGATGTCGAGCGGGGTGAGCCCGCCGTAGCCGATCCAGTCGATGTCCGCTCCGTGAGACAGCAGAAGGCGTGCGGTGGGCAGCCGGCCGCCGTGGCAGGCCTGCCAGAAGGCACCGGTGACGTCCTCGGGGGCGGCCCCGGCCGCCAGGAACTCCTCGACCCGGTCGAGCAGACCGAGGGCGGCGGCGTCCTGCAGGTCGGGGCGCGCTCCGAGGGCGAGCAGTCGGCGCGCCGCCCGCCACTGGCCGAAGCCACAGGCATCAGTGAGCGGGGTACCACCGCCAAGGACGGCGCCCGGGGCGTTGACGTCGGCCCCGGCGGCGACGAGGGCGTCGACGGCGGCCACGTCGTCGTTGCTCGCCGCCCAGTGCAGCGGGGTCTCGGCGTGCGCCCCCGCAAACCGGGCCGCCGGGTCGGCTCCGGCGGCGACGAGCGTACGGATGACCGCGGCCGTGCGGGGGCAGTGGCCGGGCCAGTCGGTGGCGATGTGCAGCAGGCTGCGTTCGCCGGCCGCCGCACCGCGCTCGACGATCCGCGCGGAGGCGAGTCCCGGGTGCGCTTCGAGGAGGTCCCGCAGGCCGGGCAGGTCGCCGGCGCGGATCGCGGCCGTGACGGCGACGGCGAGCGGATCGCCGGATGCGAGGAACCGCACGAGCCGTCCTTCCATGAACCTTCCCCCAGCCCTTCCTCGAGCCCTGTGCCTCGAGCCCTTCCTCAAGCCCTTCCTGGGCCCGGCGCCCAGCCTACGGGTCCGGGGCGGCGGGCTCGTAGGTGGCGGGAGCCGAGGGTGCGGAGGATCGTGAGCAGGGTGAACCGTGCGACGGGGGGCTGGTCCGTACCCCGAAGCCGGGGGTCAGGCCGTCCGGGCCATCCGGGCAGTCCGGGCCGCGCGTCGCGGCGTTGCGGCCGCCTCCGCGGCTCCCTGGTCGCGCTCGCCCTCCTCGCCCCCGTCCTGCTGGGCGCGGCCCCCGGCGGCTCCGGCGAGACGATCTCGCTCGCCGGGAACGAGCCCGGCCAGCGGCTCGACGTCACCCTCACGCAGGTGGTCGACCCGGCGAGCCCGGCCGACCCCGAACCGGACCCGGTACCCAACCCGGAACCCGATCCCGAACTCGCCCCCACACCCCCGCCCCCGCCCGATGGATCCGACCGGCTCGTCGCCGTCCGGTTCCGGCTGGAGAACACCGGCACCGCCGTCTACCGGGACTCCCCCGCATCGTCCGCCCACCTCCTCGACAGCGACGGGCAGCGGTTCACCGGGCTCAACGAACCCACGACGGCGGGCGCGAACCTCCCCGACACCGTCACGCTCGACCCCGGCGCCACGACGGAGGGCTTCATCACCTTCCGGCTCCCCGAGGAAGCCGACCTGGCCGCGGTCCAGTTCGCCCTCAACGGCGGCCTCGCCGACGACGTGGGCCAGTGGAGCCTCCCGCAGGACCCGCGCCCGGACCCGCGCCTGGGCTCACTCCAGGACCCGCGCCCGTAGGGCGTGCCAACCCCGGACCCCCGGCGAGCGAGTTTCGGCCGCCCCCTTGACCGCTCTGGTCCAGACCAATAGTTTCCGGCATGCACCGCGCACGCGCTCACGCCCACTTCCCGCCTCCGCAAAGGAAGCCCATGCGCCGCAGCATGCTCGGCAGGCTGGCCGTCGCCGCCTGTTCCCTCTCCCTACTCACCGCCTTCGCGCCCGCCGCCGGTGCGGACGGCGGCGGGGCGAGCGGACCCGGCCGCTCGTACAAGAAGGTCGGCTACTTCACCCAGTGGGGCGTCTACGGACGGGACTTCCAGGTCCAGGACCTCGAGGCGAACGGCTCCGCCGGCAAGCTCACCCACATCAACTACGCGTTCGGCAACGTCAGCCCGCAGGGCACGTGCTTCACCGGGAACGTACCGGGCGAGGCCGACGCATGGGCCGACTACGTCCGCCCGCTGGACGCCGAGAACTCCGTCGACGGGGTCGCCGACACCCCGGAGCAGCCGCTCGCCGGCAACTTCAACCAGCTGCGCGAGCTCAAGGCCAAGCATCCCGGCCTCAAGGTACTGATCTCGCTGGGCGGTTGGAGCTGGTCCACCCACTTCTCGGACGCCGCGCTCACCCCGGCCTCCCGCAAGGCCTTCGTCGAGTCGTGCATCGACCTCTACATCAAGGGCAACCTCCCGCAGGACGGCAGCCGCGGCGGCGCGGGAGCGGCCGCCGGCGTGTTCGACGGGATCGACCTCGACTGGGAGTGGCCCGGTTCCGCGGGCGACACCGACACGAAGTTCCGGCCGGAGGACAAGCGCAACTTCACCGAGCTCGTCAAGGAGTTCCGCACCCAGCTCGACGCGTACGCGAAGAGCGGGCGGAAGAAGACGAAGTACGAGCTGACCGCCTTCGTCCCGACCGCGCCCGCCAAGATCGACGCGGGCTTCGACGTCCGCCGGATCATGCGCGACCTCGACTTCGTGACCCTCCAGGGCTACGACTTCCACGTCTCCGGCGAATCCAGGACCGCCCAGCAGTCCGCGCTCTACGCCCGGGGCGACTTCAGCGTCGACGGCACGGTGGACGCCTGGCGCCTGCGGGGAGCGCCCGCGCACAAGCTGGTGATGGGCATGCCCTTCTACGGGCAGGGCTGGACCGGCGTCAGCGGCGGCGGGGACGGCATGGGACAGCCGGCCACGGGCCCGGCGCCGGCCACCTGGTCCGCCGGGTACGAGGACTACAAGGAGCTGAAGAAGCTGGCCGACTCCGGCAGCTACCAGGTCCACCGGGACCGGCGCGGGGGCCATGCCTGGCTGTTCGACGGCACCACCCTGTGGACCTACGACGACCCGCAGGTGCTGCGCAACAAGACCGCCTACGTCCGCGAACACGGCCTGGGCGGCGCGATGTTCTGGTCGCTCGACGCCGACACCTCCGACGGCGAGCTGATGACGGCCGTCGACCGCGGGCTGCGCGGGCGCTGACCGGCGCCGCCGGGCCGCGGAAAACCATCCGCCCCGGCGGCGTCCCTCCACGTACGCTCCCCCGCATGAGGAACTCGACGGTACGGGCGGTCAATCACCTGACGACGCGCTGGGCCACCGCACAGGCCCCGGCAGAGGACACGGGCACCGTGTTCACCGCGGCCGGGGTCTGGCCGCTGCTCGCCCTGCTCGCGGACGGCTCGGGCGGTCCGGCCCGGGCCGAACTGGCGCACGCCGTGGGCATACCCGCCGACGCCGCGGCCGGGGCCGCCCGGGAGCTGCTGGCCGCGCTGGCCGGCGTACGGGGCCTGCGGACGGCGACCGGGCTGTGGGCCAAGGCCGGACTCCCGCTGGAGGAGGCCTGGTCGGCGCAGCTCCCAGCCGGCGCCCGGGGCACGCTGACCGGGGACCCGGAGGCCGATGCCAAGACGCTGGACGCGTGGGCGTCGGACCGGACGGGCGGGCTGATCGAGCGCATGCCGGTGCTCCTCGACGAGGACAGCCTGCTGGTCCTCGCCTCCGCGCTCACGCTGCGGCTGAGGTGGATCCAGCCGTTCCACGAGGCGTACGGGGAGCCGTCCGCGGGCCCGTGGGCCGGCCGGCCCGTGCGCACGCTGCTCCGGAGCACCTCCCTGCTCGACCGGGTCCGGGTGGCGCACGGCCCGTCCGGTGCGGTCACCCTGCTGGAGGTCGTCGGGACGGCGGGAGTGGACGTCCACCTCGTGCTGGGCGAGCCCGGCGCACCGGTCGGCGACACGCTCACCACCGGAATCGCCGCCGTCACCAAGGCCCTCCCCGCCACGGGCGCGAGCCTGCTCCCGGACGGGAGCCCCGGTCCGGGACTGGCCGTCGGCACCGTGGCCGCCTACTCCCCCGAACCCCGGCTGGGCATCGAGACGGTGGCCTTCGAGGTGCGGTCCGAGCACGACCTCCTGGAGCACGCCCGGCTGTTCGGACTGGAAACCGCCACCGACAGGGACCACGGCCACTTCCCCGGCATCAGCCCCCAACCGCTGGCCATCGCCTCGGCGCGGCAGTCCGCACTGGCGCGGTTCCACGCCGAGGGCTTCGAGGCCGCGGCCGTCACCGCCTTCGGTGCCGTGGCCGGCTGCGCGCCGACCCGGCCCCCGTACCGGGCGCGCCGGGCCGAGGTCCGCTTCGACCGGCCGTTCGGGTTCCTGACCGTCCACCGGACCTCGCGGCTGGTCCTGGCGGCCGGATGGGTCGCCGAGCCCGACTCCCCCGAGGAGTTGCCCGACCCATCATGGTGATGGGGGTCCAGTCCGGTCTGGTCAGTCAGGCATCATGCACCGGTGAGCACCCTCGTGAAGTTCTTCGTGGCCCCGGACGATGCGGCGGCCGCCCTCGTCGTCGGGGCCGGGCCGGGACGCACTGTCGAGTCCCTCTCGTTTGGCAACTTCGATTCCGAAGAAGCCGTGGTCGAGTGGGAATGCCTCTTCTCCGGATGCGGGTTCGAAGAACTCCTGGAGGCCGGCGAACCGCGAATCGTCGCTGGTGAGGACGATGACGGAGGTTCCGTCTTCGCACTCTCCACTCGCCTCGTGGACGCTCTGGCCGAGGCGGAACCTCCCCGACTGCATGAGGTCGCAGCGGAATGGGCCCGGCAGCGGACCGAGGACGGCGAGGCGATCGAATGTGATGTGGCCGCCGAGATGTTGGGAAGCCTGGGCGCGCTGGCCCGCGGGATGGACACGCAGGGCCACGGCTTGTACTGCTGGGTCGCGTAGAAGTCGGGTTGGGAGCCAGATGGTGAGGGCTCTGCGCAGGCGGGCGGCCTGGCTGTCAGCCACCGCCCGCGCCGCTCTCGGCGCCGCCCTCAACTCCGGGGCCACCCGCTGCATTGACCTCGCCTCCGCACTCATCCGCCGCCTGGACGACCGGACCGAGCAGCCGGTGATCGAGTGCGCGACCCGGCGGCGGACGGCGGCGGCGAGGAAACCGAGGACTGACGTTCCTGTGACTGAACACCCGGCCGTCGCACCATGTAGACGTCGATCGGGTCCTGAACCTCCACGGTGAACCCGTGGCGCTCGTACAGCCGCCGGGCGGCGCTGCCCTGCAGGACATTCAGGCGAACGGGCACGCCGTCGGCATCGATCCGTTCCAGCAGTGTTCGCAGCACAGCCGATCCGAGCCCCCGGCCCTGGAGGGCCGGAGCGAGATAGAAATGCTCCAGCCACCGCCCGTCCTCGGCCGGTCGCACAGTGACGCAGCCCGCGAAGGCGCCATCGGCCACGATCACCGACGTGTGCTGCGGGGAGAAGGAATCCCGCAGCCGCTGCCGGACCCGATACTCGTCGAACCGTCCCAGCCGCTCCAGGTCCGGGCGCATCACCGTTGCCCGCAGCTCCGCGAACGCCTCGACATCCGCCGACTCTGCGCAACGCAGCGCCCATTCCACGGGACGGCCCGGCCGTATCCCGTCCGCCCCCGCACTCGCGTCCATGGGCCGAAGTATCTCAATGGCCAACTGCAACCACGCACGCAGCAAGGCCGTTTACCGGCCGGGCACGCAACAACCCCTACTTCCTGCGGTGGTGCATGAAGACCGGCCGGATGCCCCGCCTCACACTGCCGCCGACGGTCATCACCCAGGACTCGGAACCGCTGCACCAGCACCGCCGGCTCGCGATTCTCCGCCGGGTCCTCAACGACGACTCGCTGCCCCTGCGGGCCCGGGTCGCAGCCGCGCCCGTTCTCCTCTACGCGCAACCCGTCAGCCGGATCGTCCGCCTCACCATCGACGACGAGATCACCTTCACCGTCCTGCTTGGAGACCCGCCGTCACCGCTGCCCCAGCCCGTCGCCGACCTGATGCGGGCCTACATCCAGTCCCGGCAACACCTGCCCTACGCCAGCAGCAGGAGCTCACAGTGGCTCTTCCCCGGCCGCCAGCCAGGACAGCCCATGGACCCGGTCAGCCTCCAAGCGCACCTGCGTGAGATCGGCGTCCCTCCGCGGCGCGGCAGGGCCTCCGCAAATCCGTCAGCTCGTCCTCCAGGCACCGGCCCCCGTCATCGCGAAAGCGCTCGGCTATCACGACAAGACCGCCACCCGCCTGGTCACCGAAGCTGGCGGAACCTCGAGCCGGTATGCCCCGGGTAACCACAGCCAGTGATCGCTACAGGCCGTCATCAGAGCCCGGCTGCACGAACCGCAGCGACAAATGTGATCAAGGAACTCGACTTCGTGCATTGGCCGGCGCCCGAACCCGTCCCCGAACGGCGGGGCAGCGTTACCCGAGCGTCTCCCCTCTTCCCCTCTTCACGGGTCACACCGTGTCGGTCCATGGACTGTCCGTTGGCGTGGTACTTCTCGGAGGGCGGCCGTTGAAGTGGTACTCCTCGGAGGGCAACGAGTCCCATTCAGTATTCGCGCCATCGCGCGGCACCATGAACAGCGGACGCGATCGGAGGATCTCCCCGACCCGTTGTGCGCGCATGACGATCCCAGGATCATCCGGTGCTGCGTAGCCCTCGGGCGTTAGGCGAAACTGCACGTCCATCGCCTCGGCATAGGCGATTGCGTTGCTCTCCAGCTCCGCCATGCCCCTCCCGACCAGCGGGAGACCGTCGTATGCGATCTGGGGACCCTGCACGGCGTCGGCAGCGATGCAAAACAAGCCCACAGCCTGGCTCACATAGGCCGTGACGGCAGGCGGAGCAGGAGCGACCCCGCGACGGTGGACTTCGACCTTCCAAGTTGGCGAGAAGATCGCGTGGTCCCGTGCACCATCGCTGACGTTCGCCTGGCCGAGCTTTTCAGCTGCCTCGACCACTTCGTCGACGGTCATACCGAACCGAAGCGGTCCGACGCCGGCAGCCGGCGCATAGCACCACTCGCCCCGTTCGGCGACTCCGAATCCGGCTTCGGGCTCAAACGCCATAGTCGCTCCTCTAGGGAATCTGAGCACTTGCCGTCGCCCATCATGCCAATCGCCGACCGGCAGGCTGCCGGGTGCCGCCGAGCTCGGGCAGGTCACTCAGCGCGAGCCTCATCTGGGCTCGGCTGCGAATACGCGACACCTGAACATGCGAGCTCACCAGTCCCGACGCCGGTATCGGGTCGTGATCCATGAACACCGCGGCTTCCTGCGCGCGTGCACGTCTGCGGTACGGGGGCCCGGCGATCTGAGGCTGCGCCGTGTGGGCTCGAGTGGCCGGAAGCGATGCCGCAGGGAGGCAACAGGGCCCGCGGACCCCGACTACGTTCCCGCCGGGACGGTGTGTCAGACCATGGCGAGCCGGTCCACCAGCAGTTCCACCCTCCGCTCGGCGTCACCAGGCGGCAGCCGTCCCGCCCGGGTCAGGGTGGCCAGCCCGTGGAGGGCCGCCCAGAACAGCTCGGTGAACAGTCCCGGGTGGACGCCTTCCCCGGAGACCTCGCCGAGAGTCTCCAGCAGGGCGGCGAAGGCGTCCTTCAGCGGCTCCGGGGTGTCCTCGCTCGCGAACGCCAAGCCGCCGTCGAGCTGGAACATGGCGTCGTAGACCGCCGGGTTGCGCTCGGCAAAGTCGAGGTAGGCGCGAGCGAGGGCGGTGACCCGGGTGCGGAGGCCTTCTGTGGCGGAGGCCTTGGCCCGCAGCGCCGCGGCCATCTCGGCGGCGCCCTCCAAGGCCACGGCGCCGATGATCTCGCGCTTGCCGCGGAAGTGGCTGTAGAGGACGGGCTGGCTGTATTCGATGCGCTCGGCGAGGCGGCGGGTGGTGACCGCGTCCCACCCCTGCTGCTCGGCGAGTTCACGGGCTGTCGCCACGATGAGTCGCTCGCGCTCCGCCCGTTCGCGCTGCTTGCGTTCCTGTACCGACATGATTCGATCCTAGCATCGCTAGACAATCGAGCGACAGCAGCGCTAGCGTTGCCCCATCAGCTAGCAACGCTAGATTCCAGGAGGGGTCATCATGCTCAGCGCGCTCGAGGTGTTCACCATCGTGGTCGTCGGCGTGATGGTGGGGGTGGAGTTCTCCGTCGCCTTCGTCATCAACCCGATCCTCAACGCCCTCCCCGAGGACAGTGGCCAACTCGGCCGCGCCCACGGGGGCCGGATGCTCGGCGCCGTGATGCCGGTCTGGTACATCGGCTCGGTCGCCCTCACCGCCGTCTGGGCCGTTGCCGGATGGCACCGCCCCGGCGCCGGCCTCGTCGTCACCGCCGGCGCGCTGCTGATCCTGAGTGTGATCATGTCGCTCCTGCTGCTCGTCCCGATCAACAACCGGAACAAGACGTGGACCCCCGAGAACCGGCCCGCCGACTGGAAGGAGCAGGCGAACCGCTGGGACCGCTACCACTACATCCGCGTCGCCGTCATCATCGCCGCCTTCGCACTGCTGGCCGCCGCCCTCACCTGAGCCCGCGGGCGGACCGACACTGCGCGGGTGGCGCGCAATCCCCACCCCCCGGGCGGCAGCGGGCCACCGAAATCCCGGCATCCCCATCAGAGGTGAGTCTTCACCCGGGGGACGCATCACTCCCGGCTGCCCTGTCGCGGGGCCAGCCCTCTCGGGCGGGCGCTCGTCGGGGGTTGCGCTCGCATCGCGCCGCTCAGCGGCGCGCTTCACCAGATTCCGTGCTCGAGCTCTTCCATGGAGAGGCTCCACTGGCTTTCTTCATCGGCGAACGGAGTCGAGTCGAAGGCCTCGACGGCTTGGCGGAAGCGAGCTGCGAGCACCTCCGAGTCCACATCGTTGTCATGACCGACCGATGTAGTCGACGGCGCCTTCAGCAAAGGCGTACACCTTCCCCGAAGCGGGGTCCAGGGCGAGCAGTGACGTGAAGAGGTAGCCGAGACTCCACCATGGCCGGCTCTCGTCGGGACACTGGAGTCCGTAGTGATCGAATCGGCTTCCGATGGTGATTGCGTCGCTCTCGGGCGCGTACGGGTCTTCAACGTCCGTGCGTGCGGTGAATACGTCTGACGCGGGGAGTCCGGTCGCACTCGGGAAGTTTGCGGTGCGCGGTGACTCCCGCGGCGCCTTGGTGGGGAAGTAGGTGATGGCACCGAGGCCGTAAGCGTTGATCAGGTTTGACGTCCGGCTTCGCGGGCCTGGAGGGCGGCGTCGAGACGGTTGCGCAGCCGCGTGTGGAGAAAGTCCCGCCACTGAGCAGTTCAGCTGATTGAACCAGCTCGTAGAAGCCTCTGATGCGCGGATCACCCGTAGCGGCTATCCGCCACCGGTGCCGCTCGTCCGATCACCAGAACGTGAGGAACGGGACCTGAGGCCCCAACTACGTCGGCCGGGTGTAGAGCCGCGTGGAGCCAGGCAAGCTAACTGGCCTGCGGCCGGGAACGGCAGGCAGAGCCTCCCCGCCGCGGAGTTGGGACGTAGGGTCGATGGATGCGTGGACAGGGGCGGGCGAAGCGGATCGGTGTGGTGGCGGGGGCGAGTGCCCTGGTCCTGGCGTGGGTGCTTGTGGGGTGCGACTCGGTCATGGAGGCGATCGGGGAGTCGCTGCCCACGGGTAGGGCGGAGCCATGCCCGGAGGGCGGGGTGCGGCTGGCCGAGGGTGAGGGGAACGCGGCGATGGGGCTACGGGCGGCCGATTTCCAGCTGGTCAACTGCGGTTCGGCGGCGTACGTGCTGGAGGGCTACCCGGAGATCCGGCTGCTGGACGGGGAGGGCCGGCCCCTCCAGGTGGACATCGGGCACGGTACGAACGGCGTGACCTCGTCCGCCGCCGACGGGGACTCGCCGCTGCAGCGGGTGACGCTCCAGCCGGGCCAGGCCGCCACGACGGGGCTACTGTGGCGCAATCTGGTCACCGACTCGACCGTGCCCGCTGTCGAGGGGCGCGTGCTGGAGCTCGTCCCCAAGCCGGGCGCGTCCCGGCTGACCCTGCGGCTGAACAAGCCCGTGGATCTGGGCGACACCGGCAAGCTAGGACTGAGCGCCTGGTCGGCGCTCGCGCGCTGACCGCCTGCCGGGATCTCGGGCCGCCGCCGTCCGCTGGCCGGTGGCATCCGCTGCCCCAGCTCGCCGACCAACACCAGTCAGACGGCGCCGTATCGCGCCGACTCCGCGGTCGCGTTCATGACGCCGAGTCGCTGATCGCTCCCTGGACCGGCGAAACAACAGCGACGCTCTGGGACCTGACCTGGCCCAGCCGCGGCGCGCTGCGGATTGCGCCGGCTTCGGGAGGGCAGTAGCCCCGCGCGCTCAGCGACATCGCGTCGAGCGAGACTTCCCGTCGCCGCAGGCGCGTCACCCTCGAACAGCGCGCCGACCGATCCCTCTCACCCGGCTCGGATGCCCACCCCTCAGGGCCGGGGCGAGGGCTGGTGGCAGCGACCGCTAGGTGGTGGGGAGGAGGTCGGCGACGAGGACGGCGAATTCCTGCGGGTCGAGGATGCGGATGCCCAGTTCTTCGGCCTTGGTGCGCTTGGAGCCGGCCTTCTCGCCCGCCACCAGGAGGGTGGTGCGCTTGGACACCGACGACGATGCCTTTCCGCCCGCCCGCTCGATCAGCTCGTTCATCTCGTTCCGGGACAACACCGCAAGGGGCCCGGTCATGGAGCCGGTTACCACGACGGCCTGTCCGGCCAGCGGGCCGCCCGTCGAGTCCTCGCCGTCGTTCGCGTCGGTCGCGTCGGTCGCGGGCTTCTGCGGCTCGGTGACCTGGGTGCCGACCTGTTGGGCCTGGAGCCTGTCGAGGAGCGGGGCGAGTTCGACGAGTTCGGCCGCGATGACGCGGGCCTTCTCGGTGCCGATGCCGTCGACCCCGGCCAGCGTGTCCGCGTCGGCGGCGCGGATCGCGGCCATCGAGCCGAAGTGTGCGGCGATCCTGCGGGACATCGTGCGCCCGGTGCCGCGGACACCGAGGGCGCAGAACACGCGGCTCAGTGCGGCCCCGCGGGCCGTCTCGATCGCGGACAGGAGGTTGGCGGCGCTGGTCTCACCCATCCGCTCCAGACCGAGGAGTTGCTCGCGGGTCAACGTGAACAGGTCGGCCACGTCCTTGACCAGACCGGCTTCCACCAGCTGGATCGCGCGCGTGCCGCCGAGACCTTCGATGTCGAGCTGGTCCCGGCCGGCGGCGTAGATCACCGAGGCCACGGCCTGACAGCTCCGGCCGCGTACGCACCGCCATCGCTGCTCGGAGGTGTCGATCGCGTCGCCGCAGCGGGGGCACATCTCGGGGAAGGCGATCGGGCTCTCGGCGCCGGTGCGCTGGTCGACCAGCGGTGCCTCGACCCTGGGGATCACGTCGCCGGCCCGGTACACGAACACCTGGTCACCGATCATGAGCCCGCGACGGGTGATGTCGGACGGATTGTGGAGCGTGGCGTAGGTGACCGTCACCCCGTCGATGACCACGGGCTCCAGAACGGCGCGCGGGGCGATGATCCCGGTCCGGCCGACGTTCCACTCCACCGCCAGCAGGCGCGTCACCTTGTGTTCGGCCGCCAGTTTCCGGGCCACCGCCCATCTCGGGGCGCGCGAGCCGTTGCCGGCCTGCCGCTGGTCCTCGGCCGTGTCGGCCTTGACGACGACACCGTCGATCCCGAACGGCAGGTCGCCGCGCAGGCCGGCGATCACGTCGATACGTTCCTGCACCTGCTCCACGGTCTCGCAACGCATCGGGGCGGCGGCCGTGCTGGCGGCCGTGTTCGCGCCGAGCGCGGCCAGGTTCTCCAGCAGAGCGACGTGGCCGAGGTCGTCCAGGCCGATCGCGCTGTAGGCGAAGAAGGTCAACTCGATCCGGTAGGGGCGGTCCTTGGCCCGCAGGGTGCCTGCCGCTCCGCTGCGCGGATGCGCGAAGGGCGTGGCCTCATGGGCGAGGCGGATCCGGTTGGCCTCCTCGAACTGCTCGGTCGTCAGCAGCACCTCGCCGCGCAACTCGACGTCGATCGGCTTGGTGAGTACCGACGGCAGACCGAGGACGGCGTCGGCGGTGTGGGTGATGTCCTCGCCGGCCAGTCCGTCGCCGCGGGTGAGGACCTGAACGAGCCGACCACCCCGGTACCGGGCGGCCACCGCGAGGCCGTCGAGCTTCGGTTCCACACACCAGGCGGCCACAGGGTGCCCGAGACGCCGTTCCAATCCTGCGGCCCACTCGGCGAGCTCGTCGGCGTCGAAGACGTTGTCGAGGGAGAGCATCGGCACCGAGTGCGGCACGTCACCCTGCACGGCCCCGCCCGCCACCTTCCCGGTCGGCGACTCGGCAAGCACCTCGTCCGGGTGGGCTTCCTCGTAGGCCGCGATGGCGCGCAGCAGCCCGTCGTACTCGTCGTCGCCGAGCGGGGTGGTCCCGTCGCCGTAGTACGCGGCCGACGCCGCCACGGCGGTGGTCACGGCCTCCACGTAGGCGGCAGGAGAGAGCAGGGCACTGTTTTCGGTCATGTAGGTCATCATCCTGCCCCGCACTGACAACGCCACCGCCCGACCCCGCACCGCCCCCGCGGTCGATCGCCCGGACCGACACCGGCTCTCGGCGGATCCCCCAGACGCACCTCGTGACCTGCGGAGATGCTACTCGTTCCGACATGTGGCCCGATTCCTACCGGCTGGCCTCAAGGGAGGTATTGTCCCCCGGTCACGGACGGCAATCGGATCGTCTGTCCAACCCGAAGGAACCGACATGACAGACCTGAACTCGCTGCGGGCAAGCCTTGCGTCGGGTGAGCACGAGTTCGCCGACACCCTGGCCTTCGTCGCCGCGCACTACACGTATCGGCCGCAGGCGTTCCGCAACGGGGAACTGGCAAATGCCGCAGGTGAGAACGAGGGTTCCTGCAAGACACTGGGACTGGCCCTGCTGGAAGGGCTGAGCGACCAAGAAGCACTGCAGGCATTCGGTGAGCACTACCGCAGCGTGCTGGCGACGCCGAACGACACTGATCACGGCAACATCCGCAACCTCATGACCCATGGCCTGGCCGGGGTGAGCTTCGCCGGGCAGCCGTTGACCCGCAAGAGCTGACCAGCGACGGCACCGGCAGCGGGCTGAGTCCGGCCTTCCCGACGCGCACCCGGGCTACGGCCAGCGCATCGACGAGCCGCTCGCGCGCTGCCGGCCTGCCTCCTCGCGCGGAGGGGTCGTCTCGGCCTACCCATCCGCGAGGAGCGTCTCGGGCTCACGCACGCCCTCCCGGATCTGCCTCTCAGCGGCGGCGCGAATCGCACAGTCGCCGGTCGCGGTCCTGGGGTGCCGCAGCCGTGGGCTTGGGCCGCGTACAGCCGCAGTCGGCGCAGGTGGGGTTGTGACGTGCCTGACCCGCGACCGGAGCGGCTGCTCAAGGTTCCTGCCGCCCGAGACGGCACGGGCTTGCTCAGGAGGTTTGGGTGATGGCGAGGTCACTGCCGGTTCGGTTCTGCCTGGTTGTCAGCCCGCCCGGTCCTTGCCCACCCTCGCCCGTGTGCTGGCCGTTCCTCGTGCGGCCGGGTCACCACTTGGCCACAGGCCGAGGAGGTCGAGCGGCTGTGCGAGGTCGCCGCGGTCGCTGGCACGGTCGGCGACCCCGCGGCGCGCGGCGTCCCGGTCCACGGAGCCCACGGGGGCCAGCAGGGTTGATGCCTCCGCCGAGGAGAAGGGATCTTTCATGGCGTAATGCCACCACAGGCGGCATCACCTGGCAGGATGTACTGCTCCAACCGGCCTTGACCCGGCTCCGCATGCAGGAGACGGCGGGCGTTGATGGTTGTGCAGTACTTATGCCCCGTGCGTCGGTGTCGCCGCCATTCCCGCTCCCTGCGTTCGCGTGTCTCCCTGGGCGGGGTTGCCGCCGGTCTCCTCGACGCCACCTACGCCTGAGACGCCGACGGGACCGGCAGTGAGAGAAGGCTCTACGTCCATCCCTGGGCCCGGCCAGGGCTTCATCGGCGGGCTTGACCACAAGTGCGTCACGTACGGCCGGCAGCCCGCTCCACCCGCCCGCGATGCGAGCCACGTGGCGATCTACAGGCTTCACCGGCTGCGCTTCCGCAGTCGGGGCACGCCACGGCCAGCGCGGTCGGGGAGCCCGGGGACAAGGCACTCACACGTCGCCTCTGAACCTGGGCCGCGCTCGCATCGAGAATGGGCTGCACACGCTCGTCATGAGGTCGCAGACAGCACCGGATCGACCGGGGCACCAGCTCTTTCGTGGCGACCCTTGCAACCTGATCCGGAACGGTGCCGTTCTCCTAGGCGCCCACGTACTCGATGGCCTCGGCAAGAGACAGCACTGGCAGTCGCTGACGCAGGGCGTGCGTGGCATGGATCCGCCCACGAGTAGCCGCCACACCACGAACCTCATCCTGTAGATCATCTACCGCGGTCCGCACAACCTGGCCGCGGATGCGGGTTCTGTAGTCGTCCTGCCATCCATCGGTTACCACCGAGACGACGCCGATCTGGTGCAGGCTTCCGTCAAGTCGATCTACCAGGTAAGGACCGTTTCCGGCCAGCATGAATTCCGGATTCCGGGTGCGCAGGTACTCCTTGGACGTCCAGGAGACGATCCATACCAGCTCGTGCTCTTCCACTTCCGCGACGGCCATGAGCATCGGGTCCGGGCGCACCGAGCGGTCCGTCTCGTAGTCGCGTTTCAGCTGTTCTTCAACGATCTGGACTACGGTTTCTCGATCGATCACGTGTGCAGCATCGCGCCCGGCCTCGTACAGAGACCAGCGGGTTTCACACCGCCAGAGCCTCAGGGGACCACTGAGTCCCGGGATACGACACTCGCGCAACAAGTGTGCTCCGCCAATAACAGTCGCACCCGTCACGGCTGACCAGAACATCCCATCAAAATCCTGTGACGAGCTCTCAGCATGGCAGGTCCGCAGGAGTGCGGCCGTGTGCCGGACGTTCATGCGCCGGGGAGAACGCCCTCTGCTGACTCGATGCCGGACCAGCCCGGCGGGTCGGCAAGGCCCCGCAGGTCGCGGTGCGCGGGCAGCCAGCACACCGCGAACCGCACGAGGTCCCGCAGCGACGCTGCGACGCAGTCAGCGTCACCGATCCGGAATCGTCGCACCGACTCAGAATGCGCCTGCTCGAAATCGCGCCCCAGCCGCTCGAAGTCTCCCTCCCAGACGACTAGCTCCGGAACGGCGATCCAGCGCACCCCGGCGGGGCCTGCAACCGGCACCGGCCAGCGGCCCTGCCGACGTCCTGGATAAGGGGCCTTGTACTCGGCGATGTGGATCGCGGTGCATTTGGACCAGGGAACACCCAGCATGAGAACGACCGCGTCCAGGGCCCACAACCGCCCCAGTGGTCCGAGTGTCGAGAGTCGGTATTCCAGCGGGTGGTCCGTCACAATGCCCTCAGCATCGATCCCCCGTGCGAGAAACGACGTGTGCGGATGGGCAGAGCGCTGCGTGCCCGGCATCGCCCGCAAGCATTGGGCCACGGCCCCGATCGTCGCCGCCACCGGAGTCGAAGCTCGATCGAACGAGGGCATGTCGTCGGCCAGTACGCCGGGATCAACCCCGTTCAGGCGGGCCGGGCGCCACGCGGCGGGGTGCACGAGCTGGGGTGAGAACCCGGGCATCACGATTGTCCCTCGAGGTCCGAGTGCTTCCTCCAACGCCAGGCAGACGGTGTGCTCGCCGCCGACCACGTAGCCGAATCGCGACAGTGATGCATGGACCAGCACGACACGGCCCGCGCCCACCCCCAGTTCGGCCAAGCCGCGTACCAGCGTCGACCGGGTCACGAGCTCGGTTGTCACGTGGGCCCCTGCGCCGGGCGGTAGTTGCCGAGTTGGTCCTTGCATGCACCAAGGATCCAGGCGAACCAGGCCATGAGATTGCTCGGCTGAGAAACGGGGTGTGCCTCCCCAGGAAAGAGCACCAATTCGCTCCGGATGCCCTGCCGGACCAAAGAACGATGAATCCGCACTGATTCGCTGGCCGGGACGAGCCCGTCATTGACGCCATGCGAGAGCAGCACCCTCGTCCCCGGCGGAATGCCGGCGGCTGGCAGGCTCTGATCGTCGTAGCGATCCCGTTCGGTGTCGGGATCGCCGTACTCGCGGATCCACTGCCACCCAACGTCGCTCACGGACGCAACATGCCGGAGGTCCCCCGGACTACCGTGTGCCACGACCAGGTCGGGACGGAGCACCCCAGCAGTGACGAGCGCCAGGTAGCCGCCAAAGCTCCCTCCGAGCAGTACGAGTGGCGCGTCCTGGAGCGCCGTGACGCGGCGAACCTCACGTACCTGCCTCGCCGCGACCTCCGCGATACCGGTGCGCCACCGACGCCAACCAGCCGCCACGGCCGCAGAACCATAGCCCAAGGACATGGGAGGGTCGACGAGTGCCACCGTGAGTCCGGTAGCGACGAGTGGCCACGGGTTCCACCGCCAGGGCCAATCCGTCCAGCTCTTGAGAGGCCCGCCGTGGAACACCACCGCGAGGGCTCGCGGTGGCCCCGGTGGCTCGCACAGCCACGCGGAGAGAGACAGCCCGGTCTCAACGTCTGTGAGCGGTACGCGCCGCAGGCGTCCGGGAGCCTCAATCCCCGGCGTGCGCTGTACTTCCGCGAATGCCCCGCTGGCGTGATCGACGACTCCGAGCACGGGTGGGCTCCCCGGGGACGAGACGATGACGGCGGAACCGGCTGCGGTCGGAGCCGCGTCGACCACCGAGGCTGACAAGCTCACTGCGGACCGATGGCCTGTCGAGAGGTGGTGGACGACCAATCTCCGCCGCGCTCCGTCCTCGGCAACACAGCAAAGTCGTGACGGGTCGGCCCAACCGACGGGCCGGTGCCACCGGTCGTCCCCAGTGTCAAGGGTGGACACGGCGTCGCCGTCGGTGAGGAGGCAGGGCTTCTGCGTCATCGGCTCGTGTCCGGTCGGTACCGTCGTACCGACACAGGCCAACCTGCTGCCGTCCGGCGCGGCGACTGGACTGGTCAGGTCGAGTTCTGAGTCGAAGACGACCCGCGGTTCATGGCGGGAATCAGTGACAAGCAGTCCGAACCGTCGCCTCCCGTCGCACAGATACCGGGCGGCCCCGAGCACCAGTCTGCCGCTGCTCAACCATGCGAGCTCGCCGGTCAGCGTGACGTCATCGGCGGCGACGGGGATGACCGACAGGTCAGTCCGCAACACGCACACCTGCCAGACAGCGACGCCGTGCGATGCCGTGCCGAGTGCCGCACTCTGGTCGTCGAACCAGGCCGCGTCCGATCGCGTGAACGCGGTCGGACGACGGGCGCCGTTCTCGGTGTCCGCTGTACGTACCGTGCAGGCCAGGTCTCCAGTCGCGGGGTCGAAGGCCATGGCTCCGAGTTGTCCAGGCAGCACCTGCCACGAGATGTCCTCGCCGGTGGGCTCCCATCGACGAATTTCGTGTCTACCGCCGCGCACCGTGGCATAAGCCACCGCGGAGTCTCCATTGAGCGCCGCCGCATACCCGCGGACCGACCATGCCACCGACCAGGTTTCGCTCTCCTCCAGGCGGTAGCAACGCAGCACCGGCAGGATCCGGTCGGTGCGCTGGCTCGCCACGTCGGCACGCATGACGATAGTCGCGCCGTCGTAGGCCTCTACGGCGGAGAACCTGGGCGCGCGGACCAACTGTTCGACGAGTCCCGCCGCGGCAAGTGATGTCACCGGGAAGTATCCAGTGACAGATCGAGGGTCCGACCGACGGCGACCGCTTCGTTGAGGTCCCGGAATCCCCGTTCCAGGGCCGACAAAAGAAGTTCTTCATCAGTTGTCGCACCCCAGAGCCTGGCAAGTGCCGCACCTGTGAGCCGCCGTTCAACGGGATACGGGGGCATGAGATCCGCAGAGTATTTGAGGACTTCGGCCAGTGATCGTCCGCCGAGGGCTTCGGGAGGGAGGTTCTTGTAGACGCAGCGACCGGGTGGCAGGCGGAACGTCCGGACCAGGACCCTCTCTTCCCGCGACCAGTGCTCGGTCGCCCGCGTCCTGCCTGCATAGCGTCCGGCAGCCACGGCAGGGACGTCGAACCCTGCCGAGGCGAGGACAGGCCCAGCGCCGGGGCCCGACGCCGATGCCCGCGCCATCCGGTAGACGTATGCGCGGTGGCGCTCGGGATAGTCGGACGCGAACACCTGGAGGCAGGCGAGCAGCCGCCGTCCTGTGACCCTGCTGGCCGCGACCGGCGCGTGCTCAAACGCTGTCTCGGCCCCGAACGAGGAGTCCCAGCGTGTCGCTGACAAGGCATCGGTGCCGCCGGCCCCTCTGCCAAGGCGTCGTAGTCCTTCCAGCGCGTCCTGTCGTTTGATGTCGCGCCCTGCCATGAGCTCGGCCAGCGTTGCGTCCATCGCCTCACCAACGTTGGCGTCCGCCGCCCAGGCTCGAAGCGCCTGGGGCGCACGCTCGGTGTAGTGAAGAGCGGAACCGATCGCGATCACCCCGTCCGCCGCGGCATGGTCGATCCGGCCGACCTCCGCGAGGGCTCGGGCAGCCGTACGGAGGGAGACCAGTGCAATCGTGAATGGGCGGCAGGCCTCGTCGTCGCTGTGGAGCACCGCGACATCCGCATCCGAGGTCAGTTCACCGCAGCGGTACCCCGCCGCAACACGGCCGACGCCCACCATGCCGTGGTCCGCGAGTTCCGCCGAGCGCAGCGCCCCATAGCTCGCCGCGCCATAGATGCGTACACCCCCGGCCAATGCGGCAAGGATCTCCTTGTGCCGCAGTGGGGCGACATGCTGGTACAGACCGTCGACGATGAGCACGGAGTCGCCACGTCGAAGGTCGAGGCCGAAGAGATCGCCATGGCGCGCGGGCGGCCTGTATGCCACGCCCGGCAGCTCAGGACGGTCACCCGCCGCGAGCGAGGGACCGATGAAGGCGAAACAGCGGCGTGTCATGGCCGGAACTGCTCGTCGGGTGGCAGCGGCGGCGCCGAGGGGGAGCGTCGAAGGCCCGGCGCGAACATCTGCACGACCACGGGGAACGGCTCGTCTGGGGGCGTCAAGTCGACCCGTAGGATAGGGCGCTTCGTGTGCTGGGCGATCACGGCGGTCAACCGCTCGCACACCTCGCGCGCTGACGCCCTGGCAGCACTTCTCCGCTGAGGAGCCATCTCGATTACCGGCCGGGGCGAGCGCCGTGCGGTGGCGGTGAGGGACGGCCGATAGGAGGTCGGGGCGAGGTCGTCGCGGAGCCCGCTCACGAAGGACAGCCTGCTCTGCACCGCTTCGAGAATCGCGCGCTCGGCAGCGAGCGCCGGGTCGACGTGACATCCCGTGCCGCCGAAGACCTGTGGCATCTCCTCCTGGGTGAGGTAGCAGACGTAGGCGGGGGCGCCGAGGAGACTGGCGAGGGGTTCAAGTTCGAGGACGCCACCCGCCGCCGCTACCTGGTGGGCGAGTCGCGAGGCGCCCTCGCCGAGCGAGTTCGGCGCCACCGCCGTGCGGGTCGCGCCCTCGGCATGAGCGAGGGCGTCGCGCTCGATCAGCTCCAGCAACGCGTGAGCGGTGGCCTCGTCAGCGTCGTTGCCGGCAGCAAGACCGTTGCTTGTCGTCACGAACAGCGGCGGGCACCACGAGTCCCCGGTCCAGCCGCGAAGGCCCACGGCAGCAGCCGGCACCAGGCTCGGCTGGCCGCTGCGGAGGTCGAAGGCCTGGGTCCACGCCAGTGTCGTCGTGTCGTCGACAAGAGACAGCGGATGAAGGGCGAGTTCACGGACGCCGTAGCCGGCTTCGACGAACCTTGCGGTGCCACGCATCGCGACCGGCGGCCGGTACTGCTCGGCCGCGCGGACCTCCAGGGACTCCATGACTGCGGACACCCACGCCGCGTCCGGGTCGCGTCCCTTTCCGGCGCTGGCGACGAGCGTCGCTGCCGCAGGGCGGATCGCAGAGAAGACCGGGACTCCGATCACGTCGAGCCCGGTGAGCTCGGCAACTCTCGTGATGCCGCGCGCTGCAAGCAGGGGTTCGAGACGGCTCCGCGTCTCCGCGACGGGGCAGGTCCGCATGTCATTGCGCGCTGCCACTGCGGATGTGCTCACCTGTGCGTCCGGCGCAGGTTGACAGCTTTATCGAGGACTTTCGAACTGTCGCTATCGGCCAGGAACGACCCAAGAGCGGAGCGTAGTCGCTGGATGGTTGCGAGAGTTCCTTCGGTGTGATGGTTCGCGAAGATGGCATCGTAGCGCCGGTCGCCGAGCAGCCCCGCGAGGTAAACACTCGCCAGGTCCACCGAGCTGGGCTCCTCAATGGTGATTGCGACGTGGATCGAGTTGCCGTTGCGCGCGGTGGCATAGTGCGGACACCCGTGCGGCATGTACAGCACGTCGCCCGGCTGGAGCGTCCGTTCGATTCGAAGCTCTGGCGGGATCTCGCCTTCATGGAGGGTCGAGTCGCTGTGCGACGTCCCGTCAAGGCGCCCCAGCACCCAGTCCTTCGTGCCGGAGACCTGAAGAATCAACACGTGCGCGCCGTCGGTGTGCGCCGACATGGCAGTCCGGTCCGGGGGACTGAGGAAGACGAAAGCCTCCAGTCCACCGTGAAACCGTGGCTCCAGGCCCTTGACGAGTGTGCGGATTCGCGGATGCCAGTGCTCTGCCTGGCTGAACTTGAGCGTGCCGCCAGCATCGAAGCGCTGTCGGATCCGGACAGGGTCCGCATAGCCTTGCAGTTCACGGCCCACGACAGTGCGCGTTGTGGTGATGTCGGAAATGGCCGCACGGGTGCCGTGGTCGAAGACAGTGAAGTACGGACGGCTCAGCAATCCGCATTCCAGCTCGTCCCACATCTCCTGTTCGCTGATAAGCGTGGTCAAGTCCGCTTGTGCACGAAAAAACGCGGGTTCGCGCGCCCAGTATTCGGTAAAGAAGTCGTCGACGTCGCCGACGAAGTCTTCGAGGCGAAGAGGTGTGGTGGGCTGTGCGGTGGCTTCGACGGTTCTGTTGGTCATCCGACCGCCTTCCGGATCTCGGAGAGCGCCGATTCGAGCCAGGCGTCGGCATCGTAGCCGTCGATCACTGTGGCCAACGCCGTCAGTACTTCCTCGGACTTCTGTTGAAGCGTCCGCGCGTGGTGGCGGTGGACGAGGTCATGGTGCTGAGCACAGAAGCGCCGAAGCACCGCTTCGATCAGGTCGTCCGGCGTCGGCTCGGTCAGCGTGAAGGTCAGGTGCAGCGAGGACTCGCCGTCGACGGCGTTCGCGTCGTGTGGCCAGCCGTGTGGCAGGTAGAGGGCATCACCAGGCTCGAGCACAATGGTGTGGCTGGGCTGGCGGGCATCGACGTCGAGACCCGCGGTGCTCACGATCTGGCCGGGCTGGGCGTACAGACGCCACTCCTTGCGGCCCTCCATCTGCAACGCGAGGACGTGTGAGGCGTCCCGGTGCGGCAGCATTCCTCGCTGTCCGGGGGGCGTCCAGAAGACGTACGTCGCCACGGCGGCGGGAATGACCTTCTCGATCGCCTGCACCGCCTTGCGGGTCGGGCGGTGCCAATCCGACAACTGGCTCAGTTTGAGGGTGGCACCCTGCCGCATCAGCCGGCGGATCTTCGCGGCGTCGGCGAACCCGCCGCGGCTTTGCCCGATAACGTCGCGGGCGACGGTATAGCCAGCAGGGTCCGGCCGCTGCCCGTCCTGAAGGACCATGAAGTACGGCCAGCGAATCAGACTCGCGGTGAGCAACCGCTCAATCTCTTCCGCGTTGATGAAGTCTGCGGGAGCGACGGCCCCCTGCCAGAGCTTGTACGCGTTGCCCCACGCACCGGCAGAACGCACATCGCCGAGCAAGGACGCGAGATCCATCGACATGGACGGCGCGATCGTGCAGTCCAGGTCGACGTGGCTCAGGACCTCAGGCCTCATTGATCTGGCTAATGACCGCGACCTCGGACAGACCGGCCTCGCCGTCGCCCTCGTCGACGGCAAACGACGTCGTCCCGGCGTCAGCATCCTCGATGCGGTCCGCCTTCACGTACAGCTGACCGTCGCGCGCCGCGATGTGCACCTTCGCACGGCCGGCGGTGACGGTGATCTCGACCCCTCGCGTGTCGCGGAAGGAAGGGTCGTTCTCGTCGAGCGCGTTTCGGGTGTCCCGGACTCCCATGCTGGCCTCCTCGGCTGTCGACAACAGATCGAGCACTACACGCCTCAGCTCCGGAAGCAAGCTGCGGCGGCGGTTGCCTTGAACAGGTCGACCCAAGCTTGCATGGCTCACATGCGAAATCTTGGCGCATACGACGCTTCTTTCCCGATCGGGAGAAGAGTTCACCGGAATGCAGTCATCCCCACGACGCAACGCCGGGCTCAACGGCCGTGTCGGAGGACGCTCTGGCGGTGTAAGCGGGTGCTGACAATGGCAGCGAGCATAATTCCGACACGCGGCGCGGGTCATCTGAAGTGACGACCGGACAGCACGCGGTCCCATCTGCGAGAACCGCTGGAAAAAGGCCCCGGAAAAACACAGGCCCTGCAAGCAGTGCGGCACCGTCGAGCGCCTGTTCCACTTCGGTCTCTGCCGACGATGCGCCTGCGACCGCCAACTGCGGAGGTTGCTGACGCCGCCCGACATTGAACAGTCCCAAGCTCGACAAGGTCGCCGACGTCCTGCTGAACCTCAACCCCTGCAGGACTTTGCTCTACCTGCGGGAATCGCCCACGGCCCACCGCCTGGTCACCGACCTCGCCGCCGGGACCTGCGAGCTCACCGACGAGGCGCTCGACGCCCGCATGACCAGCCAGAAGGACATGGCCGTCGACTACTTCCGGACTGTCCGGGACTCCGCCGGGGTGTTGCCGGTCCGCGATGAGTACATGGTCCGGTTGGACGATGATCGAGTACACGACCGCGGCCATCGAAGATCTCGAAGACCGCCGCCGGGTCACCGCCTACGCCCGCTGGGACCCGATCGTACGCATCCGGAGGCGAGCCCGCGGCAATCCGATCTCCGCCTAACCAGTGACATCGCCCAGGCCCAGATCGCCAAGGCTGTCGCCGCCCCCGTCGACCTCTGTCTCACATCGGAGAACCACCAAAACCCCTACGACGCCAGGCCGTTTGTCCGATGGGCGGTCCGCGGCAAGTTCGCCTCCGAGATCAGTATCCCAGCCCGGCCGCGGCAGATCTTCCACCGCCCGCTCGACGCCTACGAACGCTGGGCGACCGCCCGGCGGCTCTTGAACGACGACTCCATCGAGACCAGGGACCGCGTTGCCGGTCTGGCCGTCCTGCTCCAGGGCCAGTACCCCGCGAGGGCCTGTCGGCTGACCACGGCACACGTCACCCACGACGAGAACGGCGTCACCCTCCGCCTCAACAGGACCCCGCTGAGGCTGCCACCCCTCGACGGCCTGGTCCTCCAGTTCGTCGATATCGCCAACGATCACCAGCACACCGTGATGTCGAACGACCTCAATGCACCCTGGCTCTTTCCGACTCAGAGGCCCGGCAAGCCACCGGGCAGCAATCAACTGAGCCGGCGCCTCCGCAAGATCGGACTCCCTACCGAAGCCGGACGATGCGCGGCCCAGCTTGATCTCTGCTCACAGATGCCGTCAGCCGTCCTTCAGTGTCTGCTCGGCATCAGTCACGCAGCTGCCGAGCGCTGGGCTGCCGGGGCCGTCAGGACTCTCCCGCGCATCCAGAACCAACGCGTCCCCGCCATCCCCGTGATTCATGGCGAGAGGCTACCGCGAGGTGTGACGGACGAGCCCGGCCGCGAACGGCTCGGTCACCGAGGTCTGCTCGGCGGGCTGCCATCATGCTCGGATGGCCCACGACACAGTGTTCTTCCATGCCCCGGACGACGAGGCCGCCGCTGCCACGCGCCTGCGGGGACCTGGTACGGCCTTTGAGTCTGTGACCTGCCGTTTTATTGAGCCGGACAGCGCCATCGCCGAGTGGGACATGTTCTTCGAGGAGCCTTCGGGCGAGGCCCCGCCGCTTGAGCAGCTCCTTGGGTGGGCGTGGCCAGAGTGGGTCACCGCCCCCTTGAACGACGGCGTTGAGTTGTTCGCTCTGCCGAAGCGGCTGACCCGAGCGCTGGCCAACGCCAGCTCCGCCGAACTCGAAGAGCTCGCGAGCCGATGGACCACGCGGCTCTGGTCCGAGGACGGGGACGAGATGACCGACGATGATCTACTGGCCGTCCTTCAGGGAGTTGCCCGGCTTGCGGCGTCTGCGGTGAACACAGGTGGCGGCCTCTACAGCTGGAGCTTCTGAGGGCTCACCTTCGAGGGCGGCTCGCGTTTGACGCCGCTGCACGCCAGGAGCTCGGTCCCGGTGGCGTCGAAGTACAGAGTGAAGTTCCACGACCGGTCTGCTGCGTCGATGATGCCGGTGCCCAACTGCTTGTCGCGGTGCTGGGCCAGGATCTCAACGGTCTCGTCGAGGCCGAGGGCCGTCAGGCCGATCTTCAACGACTGCCTCAGCCTCGTCGCAGCGATGCCGGCGACCATCCAACAGGGCACCTCGTTGTCCCAGTCCACCACCCGGCCACCGGCGGCGATGGCGTCGCGTGCTGCCTGGCAGGCGCGCGTCTGCTCGCTGAGCATCGCGGCGACTCGATGTGCTGGGCCACTTTGCGCCTGCGGTCCGGTCGGGCTGAGCCGGTTGCCCCGCCGCCTATTCCGCACGATCGAATATCCGAACCTGCCGATACTGGAACGGCTCGCGACCACGACCGGCAAGGGCAACTTCTTCCGCCTCGCCGACCACGGCCTCAACGGCGCGTACGCACTCGATCTTCTCTGCACTAAGAGGTCCTAACAAAGGCGTTGGACGTGGCGGTGCGTGATGATGCAGGTAGCGAGGCCGAGGAAGGCTTCGTGGATGTCGTCGCGTCGTTCCCATCGGATGCGGAGTCGGCGGAAGCCGTGGAGCCAGGCGATGGTCCGCTCGACAACCCACCGATGGACTCCGAGTCCGGATCCGTGCGGGACTCCGCGGCGGGCGATCAGCGGTTTGACGCCCATCGACCAGACCAGACGGCGGTACTTGTCGTGGTCGTAGCCACGGTCGCCGAGCAGGATGTCGGGCCGCTTACGAGGCCGTCCCACCAGGCCAGCGACCGACGGGATCTTCTTCAACAGGGGTATCAGCTGGGTGACGTCGTTGCGGTTGCCGCCGGTCAGCGATACGGCGAGCGGGATGCCCTGGCCGTCGACGATGAGGTGGTGCTTGCTGCCCGGACGTGCGCGGTCGACCGGGCTGGGCCCGCTTTTGGGCCCCGCCGAGCAGCCCGGACGTGGGAGGAGTCGATCACCGCCCGCGACCAGTCCAGCTGCTTCGCGACCCGCAGCTTCTTCAGCAGCACCAAGTGCAGCTGGTCCCACACACCGGCCTCGTTCCACGCGGCCAGACGCCGCCAGCAGGTCATGCCGGAACCAAAGCCCAGCTCCTGCGGCAGGTACTCCCACTGGATCCCGGTATGCAGCACGAACAGGATCCCGCACAGTGCCTGCCGGTCCGGCACCCGAGGACGACCCTCCGCCTGCTTCGCCGCCGGCTCAGGCAACAACGGCTCGACGAGCGACCACAGTTCATCCGACACGATCCACGGCCGCGACTGACGTTTCCCCACGACCAGATCAACGACCATCCGAACCGAAAGTCACATGATCAATAGCTTCTGTTAGGACCCCTAAGGGCGAGCGCCACATGATGCTGAACGGTTAGGCGCGGTACGGCGGCACTGGAATCGCGACCTCGCCCTCGTGTCCCTCCCATGTCGGAAACTCGGCGCCAGGGCGTCTGCGAATCAAGTTCGTTCCTACCCCCGGCTGCCAAATGGTGGTTGGTTCCTTATCCCGCAGAGTCCCGCGAGTTCACCGAAGGCAGCTCCCATCCGAGTGGCACTCCTTGAGCGGCAACCGATTCCCCCCGCCAGCACGAAGGGCAAGGGGACGACCGGCATCAGCGCCACCGTCACGAGGATCCCGCCGCCGAAGGTCCAGCGATCCTGTTCGCGTATCCGTGCCGCAGAGGGGCTCATGCCCCGTCCCTGCGACACCACCTGACCAAGCGCTACCGGGTCCCGGCCCGGTGGGCGGCGGCCAGGGCTGCCGTTTCCTCGAAGGAGGGGACGTGCCCTGTGCCGCCGCGGCCGGAGACCGAGAGGGAGGCCGCGGCCGTGCCGTACGCCACGGCGTCCGCGAGGGTGTCGCCGAGGGCGAGCCGGGCCGTGGTGGTGCCGGTGAAGCAGTCGCCCGCACCGGTCGCGTCCACCGGCGCGGGGTTCACGGGCACGGGGTGGTAGGCCGCCCGCGTGCCGTCGTCCAGCAGCAGCCGGTCCGGGCCGGCGGTGACCGCGACCGTACGGGCGCCGAGCGCGCGGAGGCGGGCGGCGGCGGTGCGCGGATCGGTGGTGCCGACGAGGGCCCGAGCGTCCGCCGGGCAGGAGGTCTTGAGCAGTCCGGTCAGCGGGGCGATCCGGGCGAGCAGCTCCCGGGCCTCGGTCCGGCCGGTCAGCCGGGAGCGGAAGTTGGGGTCGTACGAGAGGTGCCCGCCCGCCCCGTGCACGAGGTGCGCGGCGGCCAGTACGGCGCTCCGGCTGCTCGGCGACAGGGCGCCGGTGATGCCGCTGGTGACGAGCGCTCCGCAGCGGGTCAGCAGTTCGTGCCAGGAGTCGACGTGCGCGGGCCCGAGGGTGGAACCGGCGCTGCGGGTGCGCCAGTAGACGAACGCGCGGTCGCCGTCGGTGTCGGCGGAGAGCAGGTAGGCGCCGTTGGGGTGCGGGGCGCGGCGCACGTGGGAGACGTCCACGCCGAGCTCGGCGGCCCGGCGCAGCAGCGGGGTGCTGAGCTCGTCGTCGCCGACCACGGCGAGCAGGGCGGTCCGGGCTCCTGCCGCGGCCGCGGCGGCCGCCGCGTTGAGTGCGTCGCCGGAGTAGGAGATGCGGGCCGGGGTGCCGTCGGCGGCCTCGCGCAGGGCGGTGCCGGCGTGGATCTCGACGAGGACCTCTCCGAGTACGAGGACGTCGTAGGCCGGGGTGGATCGCCGGGGCACGGTCAGCTCCCCCCGACCGCATCCGTGTCGCCGTGTGCCCGGCGCGGACGGGCCAGACCGGCGAATACGGCGGCCAGTTCGACCGGGTCGGCCGGCAGGCCGCTGCCGATGCCGACGGCCGTCGCGCCGGCGGCCAGCCAGTCGGGGACCTCGGCGGGCCGGATGCCGCCGGTCGGGATGATCACCGCCCCGGGCAGGACGGCCCGGAGGGAGCGGACGAACCCGGGGCCGCCCACGTGGGCCGGGAACACCTTGGCCGCGCCCGCGGCGCGGACGGCGGCGGCGATCTCGCCCGGGGTGAACCCGCCCTCGATGAAGACGGCTCGGCGGCGCCGGGCGACCTCCCGGACCTCGGGGGCCGGGTAGGGGGAGATCAGGAAGGCGGCGCCCGCGTCCAGTGCGGTCCCGGCCTGCGCGGCGGTGGTGACGGTGCCGACGCCGATGAGGGCGGGGCGACCGTGCGCGTCGTCGAGGGGGGCGGTACGGGTGAGGGCCTCGGCCCAGCCGGGGGTGGAGGTGGTGAGTTCGACGGCGCGGCAGCCGGCGGCGAGCAGGGCGGTGGTGCGGCGGACGGCCTCGTCGGCGTCGGCGTCGCGCAGCACCGGCAGCAGCCGCTGGGTCGCCAGCACCTCGTACGGGTGGCTGGACAAGGAAGACCTCCCGTTTGTTCCATGTAGTGGAACGACGTACCGTGTAATGGAACCGTTTGGTCTAGACCCTACCCACGTCGGGAGTTCCCGTGTCAACGGATGTGGACGAAGTCCCCGAGGGTGCGCGCGCCGGGCGGACCTCCGCGGCCGGTACCGCGCTGGAAAAGTCCCTGCGCATCCTGGAGGCGGTCGCGGTGCCCGGCGGCCCGCACCGGCTGACCGATCTGGCGACGGCCGCCGCGGTGCCCAAGTCGAGCACGTTCCGCATCCTGGCCTCGCTGGTCGAGCAGGGGTTCGTACGCCAGGAGGCCGAGAGCCGGTACGGGGTGGGGCCGCGGCTGCGCGGACTGTCCGCCCTCGTCGGCGGCGGGGAGCCGCCGAGCATCGGGCGCATCCTGGGCGAACTCCAGGAGAACACCGGCCAGACGGTCCATCTCGCCCTGCACAGCGGCGAGACGATCACCTACATCCGCAAGCTGGAGGGCGGCCAGCCCTTCCGGACGGCCTCGCGCGTCGGCATGCGCATGCCGCTGCACACGACGGCGATCGGCAAGAGCATCCTGGCCCACCTGCCCGCCGATGAGGTGCGGGACCTGATCGCCGCCACCGGTCTGCCGCGCCGGACACCGCGGACGCTCACCACCGCGCGGGCCCTGCACGCGCAGTTGGCGGAGGTCCGCGCGCGGGGCTACGCGCTGGACGACGAGGAGAACGAGCCCACCATCCGCTGCATCGGCGCCGCGATCGTGGGCCCGTCGGGCCGGCCGGTCGGCGGGGTCAGCATCACCACCGTCACGTTCCTGGTCTCCCACGAGGAGCTCGAGGCGTACGCACCGGCCCTGCGCGCGGCCACGGAGGCACTGGCTCCGCTGCTGTGACGCCCAGGGCGGTCGTGCGCGGAACCTCCGCTGCGGCCGGACCGCAAGGCGACTCCAGCGGGTGCGTGCGGCGGGGGGCTGCTCTAGCGTCGAAGGTGGAAGGGGAGGCATTGCCGAGCCGGTCCGGTGCGGGGGCCCGGGCACAGCGCCGTACACCGGCCGCATGCGCTCGGCGCCGTTTGCGCGCGGATCCGACACACCAGGTCCCGGGCCGCGCGACGATCCCGGAGAGCAGGTGCATTCCCTATGCGCACGTCGACCCGTATCGCAGGTGTCCTCACCGGCCTGACCCTCGCCCTCGGTGGCGCGGCCCTCGTGGCCCCCACCGCGCACGCGGACGTCACGGCCTGCATCAACCAGGTCGAACGCGAGTTGCAGGGCGGTGAAGCCTCGGCCGCCATCCGGACGGCGTGCTACGACGCCCAGACCGGCGACCACGAGAAGTGCGTGACCGGCCTGACCAAGAGCAGTGTGTCCAACGGGACCGCGGTGAGCGCCTGCAAGGTGGCTCCCAACTAGCGGCTCCGTACGCGCTCCACACGCGAACCGAGCGCGAACCGAGCGCGAACCGAGCGCTGCCCTTGCCCGAACGGGCCGAGGGCGGCGCTCAGTCGCGCCCGACCCAGGACCCCGGCTCCGGCTTCCGCCCCCGGCCGTGCTTCCATGTGGTTCCGCGTCCCTTCGCCCGCACGGCCCGCTCCGGAGGCCCGGGAGACGACTTCAGGAAAAACTTTCGGAAGAAGTGTTATCGGGGCCCCCGTCGACGGTCTCCCATGTATCGGGCATCATCGACCGCCGGTACGGACAGGGAACATCACATGAGTACTCAGCACACGGCAGCGCTGGTGGCAGCGGCTCGCGCGGGCGACCCCCGCGCACAGGACGAGCTCGTCAGCACCCATCTCCCGCTCGTCTACAACATCGTCGGTCGGGCCCTGAACGGCTCCTGCGACGTGGACGACGTGGTGCAGGACACGATGCTGCGGGCGCTCGACGGGCTGGGCGGGCTACGCGCGGACGAGAGCTTCCGGTCCTGGCTGGTGGCGATCGCGATGAACCGCGTGCGGGCGCACTGGCAGGCGCGGCAGAACGGCTTCGGCGAGAGCACGCTGGAGGCCGCCTACGACGTCGCCGACCCGGGCGCCGACTTCGTCGACCTGACCGTCGTACGCCTCAACCTGGCGGGCCAGCGGCGCGAGACGGCCCGGGCCACGCGCTGGCTGGAGCCCGAGGACCGGGCGCTGCTGTCGCTGTGGTGGCTGGAGTGCGCCGGGGAGCTGACGCGTGCGGAGGTGGCTTCCGCGCTGGAGCTGTCCCCGCAGCACACGGCGGTCCGGGTCCAGCGGATGAAGGCGCAGTTGGAGTCGGCCCGGGTGGTGGAGCGTGCGCTGGAGGCCAATCCGCCGTGCGAGGAACTGCGGGGCGTGATGGCGGGCTGGGACGGCCGGCCCTCGGCGCTGTGGCGCAAGCGAATAGCCCGGCACGCGCGTGAATGCGTACGGTGCTCCGGCCTGTGGAGCGGACTGGTTCCGGCGGAGGGGCTGCTGGCCGGCCTGGCCCTCGTTCCGGTCTCGGCGGCCCTGCTGGCAGGGGTACGGACGGCCGGGGCGGCAGGCTTCGCCCCCGCGGCCGCTGCCTTCGCCGAAGGCGGTGAGGGGGGCTTCGCCGACACGGCGACCCAGCTCACTCCGGTCGACAGTGCGGGCGGTGGCCGGGGCGAGCTGCGCAAGCGGCGGCGCAGCGGCCGCCGTCGGGTGGTCGGCGGCGCGGTGCTGGCCGCCTGTGTCGCGGGCGGCGGCCTGGTCTACCTCGGCGGACTCCCCGGTTCCGGTGAGCCGACGGACGGCGGCGCCACGCCCGCCGCCCCGCTGGCCGCGCTGTCGGCCACCGAGTCCGCGCTCCCCTCGGAGTCGGCCTCCCCGTCGCCCTCGGCGTCCCCCTCGCCCTCTGCGTCGGCCTCCGCCTCGCCGAGCCCGTCCGCGAGCCCGAGTCCGACGCAGAGCCGCAGCACCTCGCCCAGCCCGCGGCCCTCGGCGCCCAAGCCGGCGCCGGCCCCGCCGGGGATGGCCGGCCAGGTCCTGGCCCTGGTCAACACCGAGCGTGCGGCCGCAGGCTGCGGCCCCCTCAAGGAGGACCCGCAGCTGCGTGCGGCGGCTCAGGGGCACTCCGACGACATGGCGGCGCGGGACTTCTTCTCGCACACCAACCCCGACGGCGAGGACCCGGGGAAGCGGACCACCGGGGCCGGATACCGCTGGTCGACCTACGGCGAGAACATCGCGAAGGGCCAGCAGACCGCGCAATCGGTCATGGACTCCTGGATGAAGAGCCCGGGCCACCGCGCGAACATCCTCAACTGTTCCTTCAAGGACCTCGGCGTGGGCATCCACCAGGGCGCCGGCGGCCCTTGGTGGACGCAGAACTTCGGCGCCCGGTAACCCCGGTAACCCCGGGGCCGCCGGGCGCGGCGGCAACCGGGAGCAGCCCAACCGGACGCGGCGGCAACCGGGCGCGGCGCCCCCTGCGGGGCGCCGCCTCCGTTCAGGGGCGGGCCCGGATGCCTCGCAGCTTCTCCGGGTTGACGGTGATGCGCAGCTTGGTGATCCGGCCGTCGACGGCCTCGAAGGTCATCGCGCCGACGTTCACGCCGTCGAGCACGAGCAGCAGGCCGGGCTCGCCGTTGATCTCGGCGACGCGCATCTCCCCCTCGCCGGCCTGTGGTTTGGCCAGGACGCCGAGCCACCAGCGGGCGACGTGGTCGGCGCCGTGCAGGGGGCGGCGGGCGGCGGTGACGACACCGCCTCCGTCCGACCACGTGATGACGTCAGGGGCGAGGAGTTCGAGCACCTCGCCCAGGTTTCCGCCCGAGCACGCCGCGCGGAACTTCTCGGCGATCTCCCGCTGTTCGGCCGCGCCGGCGGTGAAGCGGGGGCGCCGGGCCTGCACGTGCTCACGGGCCCGGTGCGCGCACTGGCGGACGTTCGCCTCGGACTTCCCGACGACCTCGGCGATCTCCGCGTAGGGGTACCCGAACACCTCGCGCAGCATGAACACCGCGCGCTCGGTCGGGGTCAGGGTCTCCAGGACGACCAGGACCGCCATGGAGACGGTGTCGGTCAGTTCGGCCTCCTCGGCGATGTCGGGAGAGGTGAGGAGGGGTTCGGGGAGCCAGGGCCCGACGTAGGCCTCCCGGACGGCCTGGGCCGACCTCAGCCGGTTCAGGCTCAGGTTGGTGACGGTGCGCACCAGGTAGGCCCTGGGGTGCTCGACGGCCGTCCGGTCGGTTCGGTTCCAGGCGAGCCAGGCGTCCTGCACGATGTCCTCGGCGTCGGCGACGCTGCCGAGCATGCGGTACGCGGCGGCGAACAGCACGCGCCGGTGCTCCTCGAATTGATCGGTCATGGTCGACACCGTGGCATCGGCGTGCCGGTCGATCAAGACCGGTCAGCGCGCGGCGAGCACGCGCAGTGCTTCGGCGCAGCCCGGGCGGCTCGGGGTCCACCCGAGCTCGGCCTTCGCCTTGGCGTTGGACACCCGCATGTTCGTCCTGACCATCCGGTACGCGTACGAGGCGGGCCGCATCAGCCAGGCGGGGACGCTCATCGGCTTCGGGGTTCCGAAGGCCTCGGCGGTCGCCCGGACGTGGGCGCCGAAGCCCGTCGGGGTGTCGTCGACGATGTTGTACGCCTGCCCCGGGCGGCCGCCCTCGACGGCGAGCGCCACGGCGCGCCCGGCGTCCGCGAGGTCGACCCACGGCAGGACGCGTCCCTGGTCGGCGACGGCCGGGAGCCTGCGTCCCCGCAGCATCCCGACGAGGCTCTCGGTGGCCCCGGCTCCGTAGAAGAGCCCGAACCGCAGCGCGATCCCCTCGATCCCCTCGGCGCCGAGCGTCAGCGCCTCCTTGACCCGCATGCCTTCGAGGTGGCGCTCCACGGCGGGGTCGCCGGCCGGGCCGAACACGTTGGTGTCCTCGGTGATCACGTGATCGCCGAAGTCGCGGTAGCCGTAGCCGAAGACCATCGATTCGGCGATGACGCGGCGGGCGCCGACCGCGCGGGCGGCCTCCATCAGGTTCCGGGTCCCGGTGACCCGGAGGTCGTCGGTGGCGAACATGTCCCGGTGCCGCGCGGGTGCCTTGCGCAGGGCGGTCGCCGCGTGCACCACCGTGTCGACCGTCAGCCCGTCGACCGCGCGCAGCAGCCGGTCGCGGTCCATCAGGTCGGCCCGCACCTCGGCGTCGGCGCCGCGGCCGAGGCCGATCACGGTGTGGCCGGCGCGGGTGAGCGCCTCGGTGACGTGGCATCCCAGGACCCCGCTGGCGCCGGCCAGCAGTACGTTCTTCTTCTCGTTCATGTCCAGGGGACAAGCGGCCGGCGCCGAACGTGACACCTCCGCGCGTGACCCGGGTCACTCCCCCGGTGGCCGGTGCGTACGCGCCTCACGGCCGCCGGCCCCGGACCGCCCAGGCGCGGGCGGTGAGGGAGACCGAACCGTCCGGGCCGGTGGGGAGGGTCGCGGCGAGCCGGGTGCGCAGCCGGTCCCGGGCGGCGGGGGCGAGGGTCGCGACGTAGCCGGGAGCCGGTCCCTGGCCGGACAGGAAGGGCTCCCACAGGTCCGCGAAACCGCTGAAGACGGTGGGCACCTCGATCGGTTCGACCGTCACGTCGACCAGCCCCGCCCCGGTCCAGAGCGCGCGTAGCGGACCGGGGCGGCACAGCGCGAACCGCCGGCCCTCGTCCAGCGTGGAGGCCGCCGGATCGACCGAGGCCGCGGCGTCCCAGAAGCGGCGCAGGAAGGCCATGCCCTCGGCGTAGTCCCACACGTACGCCGCGACCAGCCCGCCCGGCCGGACCACCCGGGCGGCCTCGGCGGCCGCCGCCCCGGGCGGTTCCAGGAAGTTGAGGGCCAGCCCGCTGACGACGGCGTCGAACACCGCGTCGCGCAACGGCAGCGCCGAGGCGTCGGCCACCGCGAAGGAGGCCGGCGCGGGCGCGGCGGCCCGGGCCGCGCGCAGATATGCGGGGGACCGGTCGAGTCCCACCACGGCGCGCGGCCGGCACCGGGCCGCCACCGCGGCGGTCAGCGCTCCGGTGCCGCAGCCGACGTCCAGCCACCGCAGACCGCTCCGGCCGCCGAGCCATGCCACGAACACGTCGGCGACCTGACGGCTCCACCGGCCCATGTACTGCTCGTAGGCGTCGCCCTCCGCCCACACGTCGGACGGGCGGTCCTCCATGCGGCGGCTAGTGGTGGAAGCCGGACCGGGGCGCGGTCGCCGGTACGGGCGGGGGTGAGGCCTTCAGGTGCTCCACGGCCCGGCGCAGGTCGGAGACGAGCAGGGCGATCTGGTCGCGGGTCACGCCGTGCCGGACGAGGACCCGCTGGATGACCGTGTCCTCGCGGTCGGCGGGCAGCGGGTACGAGGGCACCTGCCAGCCCCTCATGCGCAGCCGGTCGGAGAGGTCGTAGAGGGTGAACCCGGCGGTTTCCGGGTCGGCGAGCTTGTAGGAGACCGCCGGGAGGCCGCCCTCGCCGTCGTAGAGCAGGGTGAAGGGGCCCATCCGGGCGATCTCCCGGGCCAGGTACTGGGCGGTCTCGGCGCAGGCCTGCTGGACGCGCCGGTAGCCGCCCCGGCCCAGGCGCAGGAAGAGGTAGTACTGGGCGATGATCTCGCCGCCCGGGCGGGAGAAGTTGAGGGCGAAGGTCGGCATGTCGCCGCCCAGGTAGTCGACGTCGAAGACGAGGTCGGCGGGCAGCAGGTCGGCGGTGCGCCAGACGATCCAGCCGACTCCGAGGGGGGTGAGCCCGTACTTGTGGCCGGAGGTGTTCACGGAGGCGACGCGCGGCAGCCGGAAGTCCCACACCACGTCGGGGTGGAGGAAGGGTGCGACGAAGCCGCCGCTGGCGCCGTCCACGTGGATGGGGACGTCCCAGCCGTGCTCGGCCTGAATCCGGTCGAGCTCGGCGGAGATCTCGGCGACGGGTTCGTAGACGCAGGTGTAGGTGACGCCGAGGATGGCGACGACGCCGATGGTGTTCTCGTCGACGTACTCGGCGAGCTGATGGGGCTGCAGGCCGTTGGCGTCGGGCTCCATCGGGACCTGGCGCAGCTCGACGTCGAAGTAGCGGGCGAACTTCTCCCAGCAGACCTGGACGGGGCCGCACACCAGGTTGGGTCGGTCCGTGGGGAGGCCTGCGGCGCGGCGGCGCTCGCGCCAGCGCCATTTGAGGGCGAGGCCGCCGAGCATGGCGGCCTCGCTGGAACCGGTGGTGGAGCAGCCGGTCGCGGTGGTGCCGGCGGGGGCGTTCCACAGGTCGGCCAGGATGTTGACGCAGCGGGACTCGATCTCGGCGGTCTGCGGGTACTCGTCCTTGTCGATCATGTTCTTGTCGAGGCAGTCGTTCATCAGCCGGTGGACGCCCTCGTCCGACCAGGTGGTGCAGAAGGTGGCCAGGTTCTGGGCGGCGTTGCCGTCCAGGAGGAGTTCGTTGCGGAGGAGTTCGTAGACGACCTCGGTGGGCGAGTGATCCTCGGGCATCCGGTACTTGGGGAGGACCTCGCCGCTCAGCGCGGACGCGAACACGTCCGTATCGGCGTCACGGGAGCGCGTGTCCTTCGTCTCATGAAGAGCCATATCGGGACTATAGGTGACAAATCCCAGCGATCTGGGATGAGAGCAGAGCGACGCGAGTAGCAGATGACGCTCTGCTTTCAGTCGACTCTGTGGTGTGACACTCCACATATAGACCTGGAGGTCCCGAAGAAATTACTGTCGAGTAGGCGCGCACCCGCAGATTTTCCCGTTCAAACCTCTGAGGGCGACCCGAACGGGAAGATCATCCAATTTGTTCTATAAGCAACTTATCCGCTGATGTCCTGATACCAGCCTGCTGCTCCCTGGGCCCTGATACCTCTCAGGCCATGAACAAGATCACCCGCCGTCAGGCCTTGGGTACAACCGCCGGTGCACTCACCGTCCTTGGCCTCACCGCTACCGCCGCGAGCGTCGCCACAAGCGCCGCCGCGACCCCCACCGCGTCCACACCCCCGGGCACGGTCGACGAGGTCTACAAGGGCCGCCGCATTCAGATCACCCCGGGCGAGGGCGGCCACCACGGCGGCCACCACTCCCCCGGCCAGCCGACCGTACGCATAGACGGCAGCGAGCTGCACGTGATGCGCAACGCCGACGGAACCTGGATCAGCGTGATCAACCACTACGAGACGTTCTCCGACCCCAAGCTGCTCGCCCGCGCCGCGGTGCGCGACCTCCAGGGCGCCACCCTCGCCCCCTTCGGTGGTGCGGCATGACCGTCCGCAAGAACCAGGCCACGCTGACCGCCGACGAGAAGCGCGCCTTCACCTCGGCCCTGCTGGAGCTCAAGCGCACCGGCAGCTACGACCGTTTCGTCACCACCCACAACGGCTTCATCATGAGCGACACCGACTCGGGCGACCGGGTCGGCCACCGCTCCCCGTCCTTCCTTCCCTGGCACCGCCGCTTCCTGCTGGAATTCGAGGCGGCGCTGCAGAAAGTGGACGCGAGTGTCGCGCTTCCGTACTGGGACTGGACCGTCGACCGCACCACCCGCTCCTCGCTCTGGGCCCCCGACTTCCTCGGCGGCACCGGACGGGCCCGCGACGGACAGGTCCTCGACGGTCCCTTCGCCTACGCGACGGGCAAGTGGAACATAGACGTACGGGTGGACGGGCGCGCCTACCTGCGGCGCGCACTCGGCACGGGCGTCGCCCAGCTGCCGACCAAGGCCGAAGTGGACTCCGTGCTCGCCATGCCGGTCTACGACATGGCACCCTGGAACAGCTCCTCCAACGGCTTCCGCAACCACCTGGAGGGCTGGCGCGGCGTCAACCTGCACAACCGGGTGCACGTGTGGGTCGGCGGGCAGATGTCCACCGGGGTCTCCCCGAACGACCCGGTGTTCTGGATGCACCACGCCTTCATCGACAAGCTGTGGGCCGACTGGCAGGCGCGTCATCCGCAGTCCGCCTACCTGCCGGCCGCCGGCACGGCGAACGTCGTGGACCTCAACGACACGATGCGGCCGTGGAACGACGTGACCCCGGCCGACATGCTGGACCACCGGAAGTTCTACACGTTCGACACCGAACCGGCCGCCGCCAGCCAGCGGTAGTGCAGTTCGGGGCGGCCGACCTGGCCGTACCGGGGAGTGCGGTCCGCGCGGCCGGTGTCCACCAGGTGCTCCAGGTAGCGGCGTGCGGTGATCCGGGAGATCCCGGCCGCCTCGGCCGCCCCTGCCGCGGTCAGCCCCTCGGTCGCCGCCCGCAGCAGGGCGGCGACCCGGTCCAGGGTCGGCGCGCTCAGCCCCTTGGGCAGCTCGGCCGGGCGGGGCGCGCGCAGGGCGGCCATCGCCCGGTCCACGTCGTCCTGGCCGGCCGCCTCGCCCGCGGTCGCGCGGAACTCTGCGTAGCGCAGGAGCCGTTCGCGCAGCGTCGGGAAGGCGAAGGGCTTCAGTACGTACTGGACCACGCCGAGCGAGACGCTCTCGCGCACCACGGCCAGGTCCCGCGCCGAGGTCACCACGATCACGTCGACGGGATGCCCGGCGGCGCGCAGCCCGCGTGCGTAGCGCAGGCCGTGCCCGTCGGGCAGCCCGAGATCGAGGAGCAGCAGGTCGACGCGGGTCCGCTCCAGGACCCGGGTGGCCTCGGCGAGGGAGTGGACGGCGCCGACGGCGCTGAAGCCGGGCACCCGGCCCACGTAGAGCGCGTGCGCGTCGGCGGCGACCGGATCGTCCTCGACCACCAGGACGCGTACGTCGCCCCCGCTCACGCCAGCCCCCCGGCGGCCGGCTCAGGAGCCGCCTCGCCCTGCGGGGACGCGACCGGCAGGCGGACCGTGAACTCCGCTCCGCCGCCCGGCCCCTGCGCGGCGGTCACCGTGCCGCCGTAGCGCTGGGCCACCTGCCGGACCAGGGCGAGACCGAGGCCGCGCCCCTCCCCCTTGCCGGACCAGCCCCTGCGGAAGACGTCCACCCCCTCGGGCAGCCCGGGTCCGTTGTCGGCGACGCGCAGCAGCAGTTCGTCCCGTTCCGGCCGCAGCGTCACCGCGATCCGGGCGCCCGGTACGGCGGTCACGGCGTCGACCGCGTTGTCGATGAGGTTGCCCAGCACCGTGACCAGGTCACGGGCCGGCGGCAGCCCTCCCCCGTCGGCGAGGCTGCGGCTGTCCGCGGTGACGACCAGCTCCACGCCCCGCTCGTGCGCCTGGGCGGCCTTGCCCAGTAGCAGCGCGACCAGCACCGGCTCCCCGACCGCGGTGACCACCTCGTCGGTGAGGGCCTGGGCCAGTTCCAGCTCGGCGGTGGCGAAGTCCACCGCCTCGTCCGCACGGCCGAGTTCGATCAGCGAGACCACGGTGTGCAGCCGGTTGGCCGCCTCGTGGGCCTGGGAGCGCAGGGCCTGCGTGAAACCCCGCTCGTGATCCAGCTCGCCGGTCAGCGCCTGCAGCTCCGTGTGGTCGCGCAAGGTGACCACGGTGCCCCGGCGGCCGCCGCCCGCGACCGGTGAACTGTTCACGACCAGCACCCGGTCGGCGGTCAGGTGCACCTCGTCCACCCGGGGCCGGTCGGCGAGGAGGGCTCCGGTGAGGGGGGCCGGCAGACCGAGGTCGGCGACGCCGGTGCCGGTGATCTCGCCGCCCGGCAGGCCCAGCAGTTCCCGTCCGGCGTCGTTGATCAGGGTGATCCTGCGCTGCCCGTCGAGCATCAGCAGCCCCTCGCGGACCCCGTGCAGGGCCGCCTGGTGGTAGTCGTACATCCGGCTGAGCTCGGCCGCGTTCATGCCATGAGTGTGGCGGCGCAGCCGGGCGTTGACGACGTACGTGCCGACCCCGCCGAGGGCGAGGGCGGCGGCCGCGACCCAGGCGAGGGCGGAGAGCTGCGCACCGAGCCGGTCGCTGATCGCGCGGACGGTGATCCCGGCGCTGACGAGGCCGACGATCCGGCCGTCGTCCTCCAGCGGGGTGACCACGCGGATGGAGGGGCCGAGGGTGCCGGTGTAGGTCTCGCTGAAGGTCTCGCCGCGCAGCGCGGGGGCGGTGTTGCCCATGAAGGGCTCGCCGATCCGGCGCGGGTCGGGGTGGGTCCAGCGGCGCCCGTCCAGGTCCATGATCGTCACGAAGTCCACCCCGGAGTCCGCGCGGACCTTCTGCGCGTACGGCTGGAGCTCGACGGACGGGTCGGCGCCGCGGGCCGCTCCCCGGACGGCCTCCCGTACGGAGGGCGAGTCGGCGACCGCGTGGGCCACGGCACCGGCCTGCCTCCGGGCGGCGTCCTCGGCCTGGCCCCGGGCGGTGACGTACGCGTAGACGGCGCAGCCCGCGACGACCAGCGCGACCAGCAGCACCTGCATGGCGAAGAGCTGTCCGGCGAGGCTGCGCGGCGGTCGGGGGAAGCGGAACATGCCGCTCAGTGTGCACCGGCTCGTGAACTCAATGAACGCAAGGGTGACCGGGGTCACAGCCCTGGGCGATGGTCTCCCCGAACGTATTCACCACCAGGAGGCATCGTGGCCGCCAGACGCGACAGAACGCACTATCTCTACATCGCGGTGATCGGCGCGGTGCTGCTCGGCATCGCCGTCGGCTTCGCCGCACCCGGCGTGGCCGTGGAGCTCAAGCCACTGGGCACCGGCTTCGTCAACCTCATCAAGATGATGATCTCGCCCGTCATCTTCTGCACGATCGTGCTGGGCATCGGATCCGTCCGCAAGGCCGCCAAGGTGGGCGCCGTGGGCGGGCTCGCCCTCGGCTACTTCATGATCATGTCCACGGTCGCACTGGCCATCGGCCTGCTGGTCGGCAACCTGCTGGAGCCCGGCAGCGGACTGCACCTGACCGAGGCGGCGCGCAGCGCGGGCGAGGCGCAGGCCAAGGCGGGCGGGGCCGAGAGCACGCCGGAGTTCCTGCTCGGGATCATCCCGACCACGCTGGTGTCCGCCTTCACCGGGGGCGAGGTGCTCCAGACGCTGCTGGTGGCGCTGCTCTGCGGGTTCGCGCTGCAGGCCATGGGCACCGCCGGGGAGCCGCTGCTGCGGGGCATCGGGCACCTGCAGAAGCTGGTGTTCCGGGTCCTCGCGATGATCATGTGGGTGGCCCCGGTGGGTGCCTTCGGCGCGATCGCGGCGGTGGTCGGGTCCACCGGCATCGACGCGCTGAAGTCCCTCGCCGTCATCATGATCGGCTTCTACACGACCTGTCTGCTGTTCGTGTTCGTGGTCCTGGGCACGCTGCTGCGGGTGTGCACGGGGGTCAGCGTCTTCGCGCTGCTGCGCTATCTGGGCCGGGAGTTCCTGCTGATCCTTTCGACCTCCTCGTCGGAGTCGGCGCTGCCGCGGCTGATCGCGAAGATGGAGCACCTGGGGGTGTCGCGGCCGGTCACCGGGATCACGGTGCCCACCGGGTACTCCTTCAACCTGGACGGGACCGCGATCTACCTGACGATGTCCTCCCTGTTCGTCGCGGAGGCGATGGGCAAGCCGCTCGCCCTGGGCGAGCAGATCTCCCTGCTGCTGTTCATGATCATCGCCTCGAAGGGCGCGGCCGGCGTGACCGGCGCGGGCCTGGCCACCCTCGCGGGCGGACTGCAGTCGCACCGGCCGGAACTGGTGGACGGCGTCGGCCTGATCGTGGGCATCGACCGGTTCATGAGCGAGGCGCGGGCCCTGACCAACTTCGCGGGCAACGCGGTCGCGACGGTGCTCATCGGGACGTGGACGAAGGAGTTCGACCACGCGCGGGCCGCCGAGGTACTCGCGGGCCGGTTGCCGTTCGACGAGAGCACGCTGGTCGACGACGGACACGGGGCGGAACCGGCCGGGAGGGAGCCGGAGCCCGCAGGGACGGAGCCCGCCCAGGCCGCCGTGCCGGTCCCCTCGCACGTCCCCAAGGACGGCGTACCGGTCTAGCCGGTCCGCCCGCGCGGGCCGGCCGGGCAGGGCTCGCCCCCACGGTGCCCAGCCCGGCCGGCCCGCCGCATTCTGCACAGTTGTACCCATAGTCGGAATTCGGCCACCGATAAACGAACCCCCATGCTGCAAAAGGTACTTCCGCAGCAGGCCGTGTGCATGACATCTTGCGTCCACCACTTGTTTCGTACGACCCGGCCTGACCACCGGGTCTTCGGAGGACGCATTGATACCCCACATATCCAGCCGACCTCGACGTACCCTCGTGCTGGCCGCCACGCTCGGCGCAGCGCTCGCCTTCGGGGCTCCCGCCGCACTCGCCGGCACCGCCCCCGTCTCGCCCAACGGCTCCTCGGCCCCCGCCCCCGCGGCGGCCGCCCCCAAGGCCGCGGCCCCGACTTCCCAGAGTGCGACCTGGGTTGCCGGCACCCGCGCCTACCTCGTGATCACCGCCCCCGGTGACACCACGGCGGTCCGCAACGCCGTCACCTCCAACGGCGGCACCGTCTTCCAGTACTACGACGCGATCGGCGTGATCGTCGCCCACTCCGCGTCCGGCACCTTCGCCACCACCATGCGCGGTGTGAGCGGGGTCCAGCAGGTCGGCGCCACCCGCACCTCGGACGTGCCGGCGGACGCCTACAACCCGGCGCTGCCCGCCAACCCGGCGCAGTCCACGACGCCCTCGGGCGAGCCGGTCCGCGCCGACATGACGCAGATCAAGGCCGACCAGGCCTGGGCCGTCACCACCGGCTCCGCCTCCGTCAAGGTCGGCATCCTGGACACCGGTGTGGACGACCAGCACCAGGACCTGGCGCCGAACTTCAACGCGGCGGACTCCGCGTCCTGCGCCTACGGCAAGCCGGACGCCCGTACCGGCGCCTGGCGGGACGTCGGCACCCACGGCACGCACGTGGCAGGTACGGTCGCCGCCGCCAAGAACGGCAAGGGCGTCATCGGCGTGGCTCCGAGCGTGAAGATCTCCTCGGTGCGCATCGCCGAGCCCGGCTCCTCGCTCTTCTTCGCCGAGAACACCGTCTGCGGGTTCATGTGGGCCGGTGACCACGGCTTCAAGGTCACCAACAACAGCTACTACACGGACCCGTGGCAGTTCAACTGCCCGGACAACGCCGACCAGGCCGCGATCATCGAGGGCGTCAAGCGCGCCCAGGAGTACGCCGAGGGCAAGGGCTCGCTGCAGGTCGCGGCGGCCGGCAACTCCAACATCGACCTGGCCAACAAGACGACCGACACCGAGTCCCCGAACGACTCGACCCCGGTCACCCGCACCATCACCAACGCCTGCCTGGACATCCCGACCGAACTCCCGGGCGTGGTCACGGTCTCGGCGATGGGCACCACCGCGAAGGCCTCGTACTCCAACTACGGCCTGAACGTCGTCGACGTGACGGCCCCCGGCGGCGACGCCACCGGCATCTACAGCACCCTGCCGGGCGGCAAGTACGGCAGCATGAGCGGCACGTCGATGGCCTCGCCGCACGTCGCGGGCGTGGCCGCGCTGCTGGTCAGCACCAACCCGGGCATCACCCCGGCGCAGCTGCGCGACAAGCTGGCCACCCAGGCCAACGACGTCGCCTGCCCGTCGGACAGCCGCTGCAAGGGCACCACCGCGAAGAACGGCTTCTTCGGCGAGGGCCAGGTCGACGCCCTCAAGGCGGTCGGCTCCACCCCGCCGCCCGGCAAGTACTTCGAGAACACCGGTGACTTCGCCATCGGCGACAACACCACCGTGGAAAGCCCGATCACCGTCGGCGGGGTGACCGGCAACGCTCCGGCCGCCCTCAAGGTGGGCGTGAACATCGTGCACACCTACATCGGTGACCTCAAGGTCGACCTGATCGCTCCCGACGGCACCGTCTACACGGTCCACAACCGGGCCGGCGGCAGCACGGACAACATCAACCAGGTCTTCACCGTCAACGCCTCCTCCGAGGTCGCGAACGGCACCTGGAAGCTCCGTGTGAACGACAACGCCGGCGGCGACACCGGCAAGATCGACTCCTGGAACCTGACCTTCTGAGCAGGTGGGGGGCCGGGCGGACAGCCCGGCCCCCCGGCCGGTCAGGCGACGGTCCCGCCCGCGTTGCGGATCAGCTGGTGGAGCACCTTCACCGTGGTGACGTAGTCGGCGTCGTCGATGCCCTCGTGGAGGGCGGCGCGGATCGCGGGGTGGTTGCGCGCGAGGTCGGCGCGGGCCTGTTCCCCCGCCTCGGTGAGCCACAGCCGGTCTTCGGCGTCCCGGGTCAGCCAGCCGCGCTCCAAGAGCACCCCGGCCTCCACCGCCAGGTCGTCCTCGGGCCGGATGTAGGAGGCCATGGCGTCTCGCAGCTCGGCCACGGTCATCCCCTCGCCGTCGGGCGAGAGGTCGTTCTCCGACAGGTTGCGCAGCAGCCAGAACTGGGGCTGCGTGTAGCCGTTTTCGGCCTGCCGGGCCCGGGTGAACGCGATGAGCGCCTCGTAGGCGACACCGGTCCAGTACGCGGCGGGCTGTCCGGCGAGCTCACTGTCGGAGATCTGCTGGGTCGTCATGGGAAGTCCCCTCCTGGTGTCGTGGTGCCGATCCCGCACGCCGTGCGGGCCATGCGGCGACCGTACGACCTCAGGTGCGGTTGAGGACAAGCGGCGACCGGTGAGCACATCGGCCACGCGCCTCAGGACCCGCGCACGTCCGCGAGCCGAAGGTCCCGAAGTCGTCGTCCACGTCCTCGCGTGCGTCCGGCCGGTCGACGATCGGGCCGACGCCCCTCTCCCACCGGGCGGTGAAGGGCATCTCCTCCACGAAGAGCAGCTGCCCCTGGCCGGGGCCGTCGGGCCGGAAGAACCGGGTCGGTGCCGCGGACGGACGTGGAACAGCGCCCGGGCGTCGTACTGGGCGGCGCGCAGGGAGCGGAAGCGCCGGGTCTGCGTGGGAGCCTCGTGGCGGCCCCGGCCGGCTGGCGGCGCGGCGGGCACTGAAGGTCTGCTCCGACAGTCCTGCGGCGTTGATCGCGGTGAGCACCTCGCCGACCTCGGAGGCGCGCATGCCGGCCCCGCCGAGGGCGAGCAGCCCGGCGAAGGTGAAGCCCGGGTCGGCGAAGAGCTTCATCGCCCCCGGCGCGGGGTCCGGGTCTGCGGCGGACGGTCCCGCCGAGCCGGACGGCCGGGACTCGGCGACGGCAGCAGCCGGGGCGCCGCCCAGGGCGAGGGAGCCCGCACCGGCGGCGAGTCCGGTGAGCGCGGCGCGGCGGGACGGCTCGGACGGCTGGTGCGGTGAGGGAGCGGTCGTGCTGCGGACCGTAGGAGCAGCCCGGGGGCCCGCAGCTTGCCACACCCTGCGCTCATCCGAACGGCTACCGGGTCCGCAGCACGCAATCCCCGCAGAGCCCGCCGCCCGGCACCTGGTAGTAGAGGCAGCAGCTGCGCCGTACGAAGGCCACCCCGAGGCCCTCCTCGTGGAGGAAGGTGCCGGTCCCCGCCAGGGCCCCGCCCTCGGCCAGCAGCGCCCCCGCCAGTGCCACGGCCGCGCCGCCCGGAACCCGGTCGATCAGCACCCGGAGCGCCCCGACCAGCCCGGACGCCGCGTTCCCCCGCAGGACCTTCGGCGAGACCCCGAACCGCTCCCGCAGGCCCGTGTCGAGCACGGCCAGGTTCCCCAGGACCGTCTCCCCGAGGGTCTCGGCCGGCCGGTCCGCGGGCTCGGGCAGCCACAGCTCCAGCGACCCCGCGGCCGGCAGCCGCCACCACACCCGGTCGGCGGCCAGGTCCGGCACCCGCCCGGCCAGCCCCGCGCACCCCAGCCCGAGCGACCACAGCCGGGAGGCGATGCCGAGCTGCGCGGTCGAGGCCGCCACCCGGCCCGGCCCGCTGCCGATCCGCCGGCCCACCTCGGACACGTACGGCCCGAGCCGCTCCCCGTACAGCGCCGTCAGCGGCCGGAAACCGGGCCCGGGCGGCTCCGTCCCGTACGGAACGGTGAAGAAGGGCCCCACGGCGGCCAGTCGCCGCAGTACGTCGTCCATGCCCGCCATGATCTCAGGCCCGGCCGGGGCGGCCCCCGGGGGACGGCTCAGAGCCCGGCGAGGAACTCCAGCAGCGCCCGGTTGAAGGCCTCCGGCTGCTCCACCCCGGGCAGGTGCCCGGCTCCCTCGATGACGGTGAGTACCGCGTTCGGCAGCAGCGCGTGCAGGGCCTCGGCCTCCGCGACCGGGGTGAAGACATCGTCCGCACCCACGAGCACCAGGCAGGGCTCCGTGGTCTGGGCGAGCACGGGCCGGTAGTCGGGGCGCTCGGCCCGGCCGCGCAGGGCGGCGGCCGCGCCCTGCGGGTCGGTCGCGCACATCATGGCGCTCACCCGTGCGGCGGCCTCCGGCATGCCGGTCACGTTGTAGGGCGCCAGCATCTTGTCAATGACCTCCTCGGCGTACGGCCGCAGGCCCTCGGCGATCAGCCGTTCGGCCGTCTCCCGGCGGAGCTTCTTGCCGTCGTCCGTCTCGGGAACCGGGGAGGTGTCGGAGAGCACGAGGGCCCGTACCAGACCCGGGTGGCGCAGTCGGAGCTCCATCGCGATCTGGCCGCCCATGGACACACCACCGACGACCACCTGTTCGATGCCCAGCGAGGCGAGGAGGGAGGCGAGATCGTCCGCGAGATCGGCGAGCAGGGCCTTGCCCGGCAGCACCGGGCTTTCTCCGTATCCTCGCAGGTCAGGGGCGATCACGCGGTATCCGGCGGCCGTGAGCGCGGCCGTCTGGGGGGCCCACATCGTGCGGTTGAAGGGATGTCCGTGGATCAGGATTACGGGTGCTCCGCCCCGGGGACCCAAGTCATCGAAAATCAGCTTCACACCATTGCCAAATTGGGGGTTCATGAGAGGACATTAAGGGGCTACATTGAGCCACTCGCGTTCACCTGACAGCCGGTTGCCTTTCACTCGTGTTTTGCACGGGGGGCGACGTCATGGACGCAGACTGTGCAACCACCCCACCGCCCAGAAGGACCGAAGGCTCCGTGCCCGTACCCGTACACCTCGCGGGCCGCACCGTGCGGCTCGAGCCCCTCGCCCCCCACCACACCGAGGCTCTGGCCGTGGCCGGGGCCGAGGATCGTACGACTTACGCCTTCACCCCCGTACCCCATGGGGTGCAGGCGTCCCACGAGTACATCGACCGTGCCCTCGCCGATCAGGCGGCGGGTCGATCGCTCCCCTTCGCCATCGTCAGAGCCACTGACGGGCGCGTCGTCGGTTCGACCCGGTTCCTGGAACTCGACTACTGGCAGGGGCCTCTGGTGTGGCCCGCCGTGCCGGGCGTCCCGTTCGGCGATCCGGCCACGGCGATCCCCGATGCCGCCGAGATCGGCAATACCTGGCTGTCCCCCGCCGCCCAGGGAACCGGCATCAACACCGAGGCGAAGCTGCTCATGCTCCGCCATGCCTTCGAGACCTGGGGTGTGAGGCGCATCTCGCTGCGCGCCGATGCGCGCAACGGCCGGTCGCGAGCCGCGATGGAACGGCTCGGCTTCACCTGCGAGGGGGTCCGCCGGGCCCATTCGCGGGGGCTGGACGGCGCCGTCCGCAGTACCGCCTTCTACTCGATCCTCGACGAGGAGTGGCCGGCCGTGCGGTCGATCATCGAGCTGAGGCTGTCGGCCGGCGCGCAGCGCAAGCGGCGCCGCAAGACGCTGATCCCGGCCTAGCCGGAACAGACAAACGGAAAAACGGTCCTCCCCGGCTCCGGCCCGCCATCGGCCGGATGCCGGGGCGGGCCTTCCCGGGCCTTCCCCGGCCTTCCCGGGCCTCGCCGCGGCCTCCTCATCCGAGGAAGGCCGGGGCGAGGGCCGAGTCCATGAGCCGGGTGGGGGCGCCGCTCCCGTCGGCCGGTACGGAGTACAGGTCGGCGCCGAAGTCACCCGGCAGGGCGTAGACGACGTTCCGGTCGTCGGTCCACACCACCTGGTCGTCCACGCTCCGCTCCTCGCCGAGCGGGGTCTCCGCCCCGGAGGCCAGGTCCAGTGCGTACAGCCGCCACGGCGCCTCGGCCGGCATGCCCGGCACCCGCTTCTTGAACACCAGCCGGGTCCCGTCGGGCGACAGGGACGGGCACTCGACGTTCTCGCGCAGGGTGGTCACGGTGCGTCCGGCCAGGTCCCCGCGGACCAGGTGGGTCCGGCCGCCGGTCGCCAGCGTCGCGTAGAAGGTCCGCTCGTCGGTGGCGAAGGTGACACCCCAGAAATTCACGTCGGCGGCGCGGTACGGCTTGCCGTCCTTGAGGATCTCGAAGTCCTCCAGCGAGGCGTCGAGCCGGCCGGTGCGCAGGTCGAGCACCGAGGTCCGCGTCGAGAAATTCGTCCCCGCGTACGAGTCCCCGCCGACGAAGACGGTCCAGGCGGCGAGGTGTCCGCCGGGCGAGACCCGGGCGCGGGTGGGGACCCCGCCCAGCGGGTGCGCGGAGACCTCCTTCAGGCGGGCGTCGAGCACCACGGCCTGGTAGCCGTCCTGGACCCCGCCGCGGTCGGCCCGGAGGCAGATCCCGGTGCCGCCGGCCGCGTGGAAGCGCAGGCAGCTCACCCCGGACGCGGTGCGCGCTCCCTCCGGCGCGCCGGCCGGGACGGTGGCGAGCTCGTCGCGGTGCGGGCCCCAGGCCATGTTCCGGAACACGATCCGGCGCCCGCCCTGGCCGGCGTCCAGTGAGACCGCGCCCGCGGATATCGGCGGGCCGCCCGCCTGCGCGTGGTCCTTCTCCTCGGCCCGGGAGGATGCGCGCAGGACGGCGAGCACGCCCACGGCGGTGAGCAGGAGCACCACGGTGGCGAGCAGCAGGATCCGGCGCTGGAAGGTCATGGGGCGGCTCCGGGCGGGGTGGGTTCCGGGGGCTGGGCGGGGGCACCATACCCAGCGGCCCTTGCATGAGCCAGGGATGTACGGCGGCGGGCGGGAGAACTCCATGTGCCGTGCGGGCGGCAGGCAATGGCCTCCCCCAGGGCACCCCAAGAGAAGTCAAAATGCGGAACCCTGACATGCTTTCGTTCATCCTTCGAACGGAAGGATCCCGCTTCCAGACCACCCCGCCCCACTGGGGCAGCACCAGCCGGAGAGCCACCGCACATGTCGTACGCACCCGACGGGCAGCAGTACCAGCCGTACCGGCCGCAAGGGCAGAGCCCGCAGCCGCCCCACGGCGACCAGTACGGCCAGCCGTACGGACAGCAGCCGTACGGGGCCGGGGGCGCGCAGCAGCCGCCCCACGGCCGGCCGCAGCCTCCGTACGGACAGCAGCCGCAGTACGAGTACGAGCCGCAGGACCACCAGGAGCAGCCCGAGCCCCCGCGGAAGTCCCGGGGCCGACGCTGGGCGATCGTGGGGGCCACCGTCCTCGCGCTCGCGGGCATATCCGCGCTCGTGATGAACCACTTCGAGATACCCCCCTTCACCGACAAGGGCTCCGCCGTCTCCTTCGGGCAGCAGCCCGCGGGCGGGAGCGGCAAGAAGAACGACGCGCCGCAGCAGCCGGCGAACTCCAAGATGCTGATGCCGACCGGCCCGGCCGCCGAGTTCAAGAACTCGATGACCCTGCCCGACGGCACCCACGTGGCCGTCACCACGCTGGACGGCAAGAAGTCCGGCTTCAAGGGCAAGGTCTGGGTCTGGGCGCCCAAGGAGTACAACGACCCGAAGTTCGCCAAGAGCGGCTTCCCGGTCATGATCGCCCTCCCGGGCGGTGCCGGTTACCCCAGCAACTACTGGATGGGCACCGACCTCGGTCTGCAGACCAGCATCAGCAAGTGGTACGCCGAGGGGAAGAGCAAGCCCTTCATCCTGGCCATGCCGGTGCTCAACCCGGGGCCGGACGACAAGGGCATCTACTGGGACGGCTCCGACATACCCGGCCAGCCCAAGATGGGCACCTGGCTGACCGAGGACGTCCCGGACCTCATGAAGGCGAACTTCCGCACCGTCAAGTCCCGTGACGGCTGGGCCTTCATGGGCTCCTCCACCGGCGGTTTCGCGGGTCTGAAGGCCGTGCTGAAGCACCCGGACAAGTTCAAGGCCGTGATCGCGTCCGGCCCGGACATCGTCCCGGACTCCTCGCTGTGGAAGGGCCACGACAAGGAGAAGGCCGAGAACAACCCGGAGGTGCTGGCGAAGCAGCTCATCGACAGCAAGGGTCCGGACGTCTACCTCGCCTTCCAGGTCGGCGACAGCGAGAACAACAAGAAGACCCTGCCGGACGTGCAGAAGTTCATCGCCACCTACGGCAACAAGGGGCCCGTCCACACCGAGTTGAGGGTCATCAAGGGCGGCCAGCACAACGCCAAGACCTACGTCCCCAACATGGGTGAGGGACCGGTCCAGTTCATCAGCAAGGTCATGGAAGGACCCGTCGAGTAAGCGTCGACGCCCGCGTCCCCTCCGGCACCGACTCCGGTTCCGGCTCCGGCCCGCCGAACACCTTCGGCGGGCCGTTGCCGTCCCAGGCCGCCCAGCCCGGGTCGCCCGTCACCGCGAACCGCACCCAGGCCGCGTGCATCTCGTCGGCCAGCGCCTGCGGGGCGGCCGGCCCGGCCAGCCAGGAGGCCTCCGGCGCAGCGAGCGTGTCGAACACGAAGCCGATCTCCAGGGCGTGGCAGGCGCCGAGGCCCGGGACGCCGGAGGGCCAGCCGAACTCGTACAGGTAGCTCGGCGCCGCCCGCCGCGCCCCGGCCAGCCTGCGCAGCGGGTCGCGCAGCAGCCGGTCGGTGAGCAGCTGGCCGGCGAGCTCGGCCGCCCCCGCCCCGGGCAGGGCGGCGCGCAGCGCCCGTACGTCGGCCCGGTCCTTGCCGGCGCGGGCCCGGGCCAGCGCCACGGCGAGCGGGCCCATCCGATCGAGCAGCCGCATCCCGCCGGTGGGGGCGAGCCAGAGCCGGTACTCGTCGCTGGTCCATCCGAGGAGCAGGGGCACCTCGCCGGAGACTCCGGAGCCCGTCAGGGCGTCGAGCGGGTCTCCCGGGACCGTGGCGGGATCGGCGACCAGGCCGAAGGCGGGGCCGCCGAGGAGCGGGCCCGAACGGCGCAGCACGGCCGCCTGGGCGGCGAGCAGGGTGGGCAGGGCCGTGGCGGTGAAGGCCTCGGCGGTGGCGTCCACCTTGAGCAGCGAGGCCATCCGCCGGACCATGGTGCGCACCTTGTCCCGCGGCAGGACCTCGGGGGCTCCGCTCTGCAGGACGGCCCGGGTGAAGAGCCCGGCCGCGCGCGGGGCGGCCAGGAGGGCGCCGATGCTGATGGCTCCGGCGGATTCGCCGAAGACGGTGACGCGGGCGGGGTCCCCGCCGAAGGCCCCGATGTTGTCGCGGACCCATTCCAGGGCGGCGATCTGGTCGAGGAGGCCGCGGTTGGCGGGCGCGTCGGGGAAGAGGCCGTAGCCGAGGACACCGAGCCGGAAGTTGCAGGAGACCAGCACGATCCCGTCGCGGGCGAAGGCCGAGCCGTCGTACACGGGGACGGCCGAGGAGCCGCGGGTGTGCGCCCCGCCGTGGATCCACACCATGACGGGGAGCCGGGCTCCGGGCGCCGGATCGGGGGTCCACACGTTCACGGTCAGGCAGTCGTCCCCGGGGATCTCGGGGTCGGGCAGCAGGGCCGCGAACGTCTCCGGGTACGGGACCTTGGGCGCGGTGGGGCCGAACGTGTCGGCGTCGCGTACGCCGTCCCAGGCCGCGGGGGGCCGGGGCGCCGCGAAACGGAGGGCGCCGACGGGCGGGGCGGCGTACGGGATGCCCCGGAAGACGGCGGTGCCGTCGGCCGCGGTACGTCCCTCGACCACGCCGGCCGCGGTCCTGACCCTCGGCCGGCCGCCGGCTGCGGCTCCGGCGTCGCCCACTGCGTTCATCCCGTCCTCCTGAACCCTGGTGCTGGGCGCACGGTCGCACAGCCGTCCAACGGGTGACAAGGCGTGACCGTGCCCGGGCCCGCCCAGGTTGGACGGGCATGCGATTCGTGCGTATCCACCACACCACGGTGCCCGTCCTGCTGCTCGCGGGCGCCGCGCTCCTCGGCGGCCCGGCCCTGGCCGCCACCGGTCCGGACTTCCAGTACGTCGGCCAGGACGACCAGGTCCACGGGCTCACCGCGCCGAAGGGCTGCGTCGAGGCGGAGGGCGGCGGCGCCCGGGCGGTCACGAACGGGACCCGGGGCACGGCGACCCTCTACCGGGACCCGGGCTGCTCGGGCCGGGTGATCGCGGTGCTGCGGCCCGGCGACGTCAGCCAGGTGCGGCCGTACTTCGCCTCGGTGCGTTTTCCCGTCACCGGGTAGGCCCAGCGGCCGTGACCCCTCGGCCGTCCCTGCGTTGTATGCCATGTCAAATGCCGCAGAGACTGCGGCGCCCCACATCTCACGAGGAGATCTTGATGTCGCGTATCGCGAAGGCATTCGCCATCACCGCTGTCACCGGTAGCGCCGTGGTCGCCGGTGCCGGTCTGGCCGTCGCCGATGCCGGAGCGCACGGTGCGGCGGTCGGCTCCCCCGGTGTCCTGTCGGGCAACCTGCTCCAGGTTCCGGTGCACGTCCCGGTCAACGTCTGCGGCAACACGGTGAACGTGGTCGGTCTGCTGAACCCGGCGTTCGGCAACACCTGCGTCAACGCGTCGGGCCACGGCGACAAGCACCACACCGAGGGCGAGGGCTACGGCCACTGATCGCCTGATCACCTGATCGACGAAGGGGCCCCCGCCGCACGGCGGGGGCCCCTTCGCGTGGGGAGGAGGCCGGACAGGGCGTCCTCGAGGTCTTCGATCCGCGGGACGGCGCGCGGGCCGCCCCCGCCGGATCACTCGTAGCGGTAGAGGTTCTGATGGCCGAGGACCTCGCGCGGGGTGATGTTCCACGGCGGCATGGGCTCGTCGAGGGAGATCACCCGGCCCTGCTGGAGGTCGCCGCGGGGGAGGGGGGTGGCGGGCAGGTAGCCGGCGGTGGGGTGCTTCTGCTGCCAGCGGTCCCAGATCAGGTCCACGAAGGCGTGGTGGAGCCAGAAGGCCGGGTCGTTGGGTGCCGTGCCGCCCGTCATGTGGCCGCCGATCCACTGGTGGACCTTGTTGTGGTTGCGCCAGCGCTCGCTCTTGGGGGCGGCCCAGCCCTCCAGTTTGTTGCGGAAGCCGCCCGCGCCGGCGGTGGAGTCCCACGGCGAGGTGTCGTAGACCGGGTCGTCGATCGCCCACTGCAGTTCGGCCGCGGTAGGCAGCTTGATCGGGTTCTGCGGCCGGCCGAGGTTGCGGGTGAGGAAGGCGGACTCCGTGATGCCCACGGTCACCGTCCAGTTGCCCTTGTCGTAGGCGAACGGCCCGGTCATCACCTTGCGGTCGCTCGCCCGGCCGGTGCCGCCGAGGAAGTCGTCGGCCCAGAGGGAGGAGACCGGGCTGGTGTCGGTGGTCCAGTCCCAGTACGGGATGGACACCGCCGGGTCGAGCGCCTGCAGCTTCCGCTCGAATTCGAGCAGGTACAGCCGGTGCCACGGGAAGAAGGAGGGTGACATGTGCCCGACGCGCAGCTTGCGGTCGCGGTCGGGCACGAAGTACTTGTCGTGCGTGCGCACCAGTGCGTCGTAGGTGCCGTCGCGCTTGAGCTCCAGCACCGCGGTCGTGAACCGCTTCTTCTGGGCACTGGTCAGGTTCTTCTGGTTCTGCCGGGTGTGCAATGCGGGGCTCCTCCCGTTCCCGTGGGTGTGTCAGCCGTGGTGCGGGGCGGCCGCGAACGCCAGCTGGGCCGTGCCGAGTTCGTCGACGGCGGCGCGGGCCAGTTCCATCGGTGTGGCGTAGGACTGGAAGTGGTTGATCCCGCTGAGGTAGCTGCCATCGGCCCGGCGCATGACGTGCAGCGGGCGGCCGTCGATGCGGACCCCGGCGACGTCGACGGCGAGGTGCCGGCCGCGGTACGTCTCCTCCTCGGCGAGTGGCGCCGGGGTGAGGGTCTGCCGGGGGCGCCGGGCGCGCAGGACGGGCGCCAGGGCCGCGGCCGTGCCGGCGAGCACGGCCGCGGTGAAGGCCGTACGGAGGACCGCGCGGCGGGTCAGTGGTGCGGCGGCGGATGCAGCGGACATACGGTCTCCCTCGCTCGGTGGCCGGCGGCTACGGGTCTAACGCCGCGCGGCGGACGAGGTCACCCGTGAGTGCTACACGGCCGCTTGTAGTAGAGGGTCGTGGGGTGCAGGCGGCCGGCCGGATCGGTGGCGTAGTCGGGGATGGTGCCGACCTCCGTCCAGCCCGCGGCGCGGTATACGCGCTCGGCCCCGCTGCCCGTCTCGGTGTCCAGGAACAGCAGCACCACCCCGGCGCGGGCGGCGGCGGTCTCGGCCTCGGCGAGCAGGGAGCGGGCGGTGCCCCGGCCGCGGGCGGCCGGGTGGACCATGAGCTTGCGCAGCTCGGCGCGGTGGCGGCCGTTGGGCTTGGACTCCCGGTACCAGCTGACCGTGCCGTCGATGCGCCCGTCGCCGCCCGTGCGGGAGACCCACAGGACGAGGGATCCCTCCTCGACGGCGGGCAGCAGGGAGTCCCACCAGGCGGCGGCTCCCCCGTGGTCGAGGCCGGCGAGGAAGCCGAGCGAGGAACCGCCCTCGACCACCGCGAGGAGGAGGGCGGCGAGTTCGTCGCGGTGCGCGCGGAGTCCGGCCGCGTCGAGCGCGGTGATGGTCTTCGTCATGCGGTGAGCGTAGGGATCACCCGGGGACGCGCTGCAGGCGGGGCAGGTGCAGGCCGCGGAAGACCGCCGCCAGGCGCAGCAGGAACACGAGGGCGGCGGAGGCGGCGGTGTTGGCCGTGTCCGGGACTCCGGCCCAGTGCAGTCCGAGGTAGGCGGCGCCGCCGGCGAGGGCGGCTGTCGCGTACACCTCCTCGCGCAGGAGCAGCGGCGGAAACTCCCCGCAGAGCACGTCGCGGACCACCTCGTCGGCGACTCCGGTGAGGACGGCGAGGATGAGGACGGCGACGGGGGTGACCTGGGCGTCGATGGCGGCGCGGGCGCCGATGACGGTGACGACGGCGAGCCCGATGGCGTCGACGACCATGAGGGCGCGGTGCGGGAGCTCCCGGCGGCGCAGGTAGATCATGGTCAGGACGGCCACGGAGGCGATGAGGACGAGCAGCACCAGGTCGTGCGTCCAGTAGAGCGGGTGCCGGTCGAGGATGAGGTCGCGCAGGGTGCCGCCGGAGATGGCCGCCGCGAAGGCGAGGACCAACCCGCCGAAGGGGTCCATGCGGGCGCGGTGCGCGGCGAGCACGCCGGAGGCGGCGAAGGCGGCTATGCCGAGGAGGTAGAGGGCGTGCAGCCGGCGCCTCCTTCACGGGGCGGGCGGGTCGTCGGGGGAACCCGTCGAGCCTGCCGCGCCGGGCGCCGCCGCCGCATCGGCCGTTCGGCCATGGCCCCGGTCGGCCGAAGGTACGGCTCACGTGCCCTTCGGCGACGTACGGCGCGGAGGCGTGCGGCGCGGGCGTACGGTGCGGCGCCCGGGTCAACGCGACGGGTTCCGCGCCCCGTTCCGCACCTGGCGGGCGGGGGTGCGGCCCGGATCCCGGCGGCACCGGCCGTGTGGTGTCAGTACAGGTGTCAGTACAGCTTGTTCACCGCGGTGCGCAGGACGTTCTTCCACGGCTCCACCGGCGGGGCTCCCCAGTAGCTCGACCACTCGACGAGGGTGACGGTGTCCCCGTCGCGGCCCACGCCCCACAGGTAGTTGAAGTAGGGGCGCTCGTGGGCACCGCCGTCGACGGTCTGCATGCCCTGGAGCGTGGCGCCCTCCTCCACGTTCACCGCGCCGTGGTCGTATCCCGTCGCGGTGATGCCGGGCCGCTCGTTCTGGCGGCGGGGGCAATCGGCGAAGTTCCGCCGGGCCGCATCCGCGAACTCGGCGGCTTCGGCCTCGGTCGCGAAGACCACCACCTTCTGCTGGGCGGAGGCGGTCTCCGCGGTGGAGAAGTCCCGGTGCCAGACGTTCACCTCGGGCGGCTGCCACGTCCAGTCCTCCAGGCAGTTGTACCGCGAGCCCCAGCCCCGCTGGACCGGCGGGGCGGACCACCCGATCCCGTCCCCGAGGCGGATGTCGGAGATGTACAGGGTCCCCGGCCTCGGCCGCCACGGCTCGGCGCCCGCCGCGGGCCCCGACGTCACGAAGGCCAGCACCGCGGCCGCCGCCACGGCGGCCCATCCGCGCGTCCCCGCACGTACTCCCATCGCTTTCCCCCTGTGCGTACCGGTGTCCCCCGCCCCGACCGGGACGCGGATACGCTCCAGCCTGCGCAACGCCGCCCCGGTCACGGAGGCCCTTCGGAGACGATGACCTGAAATCCCAACGGACTGTCCGAAAACGACAAAGACCCCAACAGGGAACCTTTCCCTCCGGCGGGCGCCCGTCGGCCGGCTCCCGGCAGAGCCTAGGGGGCGGGGAGTTCCGCGAAGTCCGCGACCAGGCCGCGGTGGTGGCCCGCCGTGCCGAGGGCCAGGGAGTCGGCCTTGGCCCGCTTGAGGTAGAGGTGGGCCGGGTGCTCCCAGGTCATGCCGATGCCGCCGTGGAGCTGTACGCACTCCTCGGCGGCCCGGACGGCCACGCCCGAGCAGTAGGCCTGGGCGACGGCGACCGTGAGCGGCGCGTCGGGGGCCTCGGTCGCGAGGGCGTCGGCCGCGGCCCTGGCCGCCGCACGGGCGGAGGCCACGTCGAGCCAGAGCCGGGCGAGGCGGTGCTTGAGGGCCTGGAAGGAGCCGACGGGCCGGTTGAACTGGTGGCGGGTGCGGACGTGCCCGACGGTCTCCGCCAGGCACCATTCGGCGAGCCCGAGCTGCTCGGAGGCGAGCAGTCCCGCCTCGGAGAGCAGGGCTCCGGCGACGGCCGCCCGGGCTGTTGCGGGGTCGGCGAGGCGGGTGCCGGTGGCCGCCCGCAGGGTGACGGTGGCGAGGGGGCGGGTCAGGTCGAGGGGGACCTGCGGGGTCAGCTCGGCGGAGGCGGCCGGGACGGCGTACAGCCCGGTGTCGGCGAGGACGAGCAGGACGTCGGCGGCCACCGCGTCGGCGACGGAGGTGACGGTGCCGGTCAGTGCCCCGCCGCCGGAGTCCCGGACCGCGGGCCGCAGGGGCGCCCCGGGGGCGAGGGTCAGCGGCACGGCGGGTGCGCACACCGTGTGGCCGGAGGCCAGTTCCCGCAGCAGCGGGGCGGCTTCCGGGGTGTCGCAGCCGAGCAGGATCTCCGTGGCCAGCACGGCACTGGTCAGGTACGGAACGGGCGCCACCGCCCGGCCCAGCTCCTCCAGGACCACGGCCGCCTCGCGGTGGCTCGCGCCCTGTCCCCCGAGCTTCTCGGGTACGAGGAGCCCGGCGGCGCCGATCTCGACGGCGAGGGTGTGCCACAGCGCCGGGTCGTGCGGCCGGCCGGTCTCGGCCCGGGCGAGGACGGTCTTCGCGTCGCAGCGGTCGGCGAGGAGGGCGCGTACGGCGGAGCGGAGCTCCTCCTCGGTCTCGGAGTAGAGCAGGTCGGTGGGTGCCGTCGGCAGGGTGGGCGCCGTCGTCTGCGCCGCCGGCGTCGTGCGTGCTGTCATCGGGAGAGGTCCTTCCACGCGAGGTCCTTGTCGTCGCGCGGCTCGGGGGGCAGGCCGAGGACCCGTTCGGCGACGATGTTGAGGAGGATTTCGCTGGTGCCGCCCTCGATGCTGTTGCCCTTGGCGCGCAGGTAGCGGTAGCCGGCGTCGCGGCCGGTGAAGTCGACCAGTTCGGGCCGGCGCATGGTCCAGTCCTCGTACAGGAGGCCCTCCTCGGAGAGGAGTTCGACCTCCAGTGCGCTGATCTCCTGGTTGAGCCGGGCGAAGGTGAGCTTCATGCCCGACCCCTCGGGGCCGGGCTGTCCGGCGGCGAGCTGCTGGCGCAGCCGTTCCCCGGTGAGGCGGGCGACCTCGGCCTCGACCCACAGTTCCAGCAGCCGCTGGTGGAGGGCGTGGGTGCGCAGCTCGGGGCGCTCGCGCCAGACGGCGGCGACCGGCGCGATCATGCCGCCCTCGCGCGGGATGCGCATGCCGCCGATGGAGACCCGTTCGTTCATCAGGGTGGTGCGGGCGACGGCCCAGCCCTCGCCGACGGCACCGAGGCGGTGGCCGTCGGGGATGCGGACCCCGGTGAGGAAGACCTCGTTGAACTCGGCCTCGCCGGTGATCTGGCGCAGCGGCCGGACCTCGACACCGGGGGCGTGCATGTCGCAGAGGAAGTAGGTGATGCCCTGGTGCTTGGGGAGTCCGGGGTCGGTGCGGGCGATCAGGATGGCCCAGCGGGCGGTGTGGGCGCTGGAGGTCCACACCTTCTGGCCGTCCACGATCCAGTCGCCGGAGCCCGTCTCGCGGACCGCGCGGGTGCCGAGCGCGGCCAGGTCGGATCCGGCGCCGGGCTCGCTGAAGAGCTGGCACCAGACTTCCTCGCCGGTCCACAGGGGGCGCAGGAAGCGGTTCTTCTGCTCGTCGGTGCCGTACGCGAGGATCGTGGGCGCGGCCATGCCGAGGCCGATGCCGATGCGGCGCGGGTCGTTGTCGGGGGCGCCGGCGGCCTCCAGCTCGGCGTCGACGACGGCCTGCAGGGTGCGGGGTGCGCCGAGGCCGCCGAGGCCCTCGGGGTAGTGGACCCAGGCGAGTCCGGCGTCGAAGCGGGCCCGCAGGAAGTCGGTGCGGGCGGTGTCCCCTGGCGGGTGCGCGGCGAGCAGGTCCCGTACGCGGGCGCGCAGCTCCTCGGCGGTGGTGGCCGCGGCGGTCATCGCGGGCCCCCGTCCTGTGCCGGTACGACGACGAGGCGGCCGGTGGTGGTCCCGTCGGCGAGGCGCTGCACGGCGTCGGCAGCTGCGGCGAGCGGAACCCGTTCGCTGACCAGCGGTTTCACGGCGCCTTCGGCGGCGAGCCGGGTGAGCTCGGTGTGGCAGGCGAGGATGGCGGCGGGTTCCTTGGTGGCGTAGAGCCCCCAGTGCAGGCCGAGGATGGCGTAGTTCTTCACGAGTGCGTGGTTGAGGGCGGGGGCCGGGATGGTGCCGCTCGCGAAGCCGACGACGACGATGCGGCCCTCGAAGGCGACGCACTTGGCGGAGGCGGTGTAGGAGTCGCCGCCGACCGGGTCGTAGACGACGTCGGCGCCGCGCCCGCCGGTGAACTCCTTGACGCGGGAGACGAGGTCCTCCGCCGTACGGTCGATCACCAGGTCGCAGCCGAGCTCCTCGGCGGTGTGCGCCTTGGCCTTGCCTCCGACGACCCCGATGACGGTGGCCCCGGCGGCCTTGCCGAGCTGGACGGCGGCGCTGCCGACCCCGCCGGCGGCGGCGTGGACGAGGAGGGTCTCGCCGCTCTGGAGGCGGGCGCGGCGGTGCAGGCCGAACCAGCCGGTCTGGTAGCCGATGTGCAGGGCGGCGGCCTCGGCGTCGTCGAGGGTGTCCGGGGCCGGGAGCAGGGCGCGCGCCGCGGCGGTGACGTACTCGGCGAAACCTCCGTGCGGCAGGCTCGGGTTGGCGATGACCCGGCGGCCGTCCTCGGTCTCGCCGCAGATCTCGACGCCGGGGGTGAAGGGCAGGGGCGGCCGGATCTGGTACTGCCCGCGGACGAGCAGCGCGTCGGGGAAGTTGACGTTCGCCGCGAGCACTTTGAGCCTCACCTCGCCCTCGCCGGGCACCGGCTCGGGAACCTCTTCGAGGCGCATGGCCTCACGGGGCTCACCCGGGGTATGTACTCGCCATGCCTGCATCCGGGGCCTCCAGCCGCCGTCGAGGAATCACGCTCCGCGCGCATACTAAGCGGTCGCTTGCCCTTCTGTGAACCCATCGCCTCCGAAGGTGTGTGCAGGGGGCCTGTTTGTCGTGCAGCATGTGTCCCGTAGATCAACAGTGATCGACATCGATCAACAGGCAGATGCCACAGGGCACATGACCCGCACCATCGGGGGGACTCGCACCATGAACGGAATCAGGATGAGAAGCGTGACGGCCGCGGCGGGGGCCGCCGCCGTCCTCGCAGGGCTGATCACCGCCGCCGGACCGGCCTCGGCCGCCGCCGCGGCGTGCAGCCCCGCCATCGAGCTGCTGCCCGCCCTGCCGGGGCTGAGCGGGGGCACCGTGGCGGGCTTCGGTACCGGCGGACTCGTCGTCGGCGAGAGCGGCGGCCGGCCCGCCTACTGGACCGGCGCGGAGCACACGGTCCACGCCGTCCCGCTGCCCGCCGGCTTCGACCGGGGCCGCATCAAGGCCGTCAGCGCCAAGGGGCTGATGGTGGGCACGGCCAGCCGCGACTCGGACCGGGCCGGCATCGCCTTCACCCACCAGCTGGGCTCCGCGACCTCCGAGGCCCTGACCGCTCCCCTGCCCGAGTGGCAGGACGTCGGCGTCGACGTCAACGAGTCGGGCCGGGTCGTCGCCGTGGACAACGGCGTCGCCAAGGAGTGGGTGAACGGCAAGGTCGTACGCGAACTGCCGGTTCCCGCGGGCGAGATCCCCGGCACCAGGATCACCTCGCTGAACGGCATCAACAAGCGCGGCGACATCGTCGGCACGGCCACCGGCTCCTACTTCGACGCCGACAACGACATCCAGGTCACCAAGACCTTCCCGGTGGTCTGGCCCGCCGGCGGCGGCTACCCGCCCTACAGCCTCCAGGTGTGGAACGGCTACCACCACTCGTTCTCCACGATCGGCCGGGACATCGACGACCGCGGCCGCGTCGTCGGCGTGGAGGACTACTACTACCGCAACGACCCGAAGCTGACCCCGGCCGTCTGGAAGAAGCCGTACGACGCCCTGCCCGCCGACCCGGGCCGGCTGAACGGCTACCGCGACCTGGAGCTCTCGGGCACCAGCCCCACCACGAACGTGGCCGTCGGCACCGCCACGAACTTCGAGGAGAGCTGGGCCAGCTACTTCCAGGCCGTCTACTGGCCCGGGAAGGGTGCTCCGCTGGCGCTCCCCTTCCCGGCCGGCGCCCCGGGCGCCGTGCCGCTCAGCCGCGCCTTCGCCGCCGGCGACGACGACCGGGTCGGCGGCACCGTGAGCGACCGGGAGACCGGGGCGAGCAGCGCCGTGATCTGGACCTGCGCGAGCAAGCAGGCGTACGCGCCGAAGGGCTGATCCCGTCCCGGGCATGGTGATCTCGGCGCCCGCGCGCTATCGATGCCCCATGACGGACGAGAATCCGCGCGGCCTGCCCGCGCCCCCGCCGCTCGGCGCCGCCGCCCTGCCCCCCGGTACGTACGCGGGGCAGGTGGTCCTCGTGACCGGCGGCGGCACCGGGCTGGGCAAGGCCATCGCCGCCGAGTTCGCGCGGCTCGGCGCCGATCTGGTGATCGCCGGACGGCGCTCCGGGCAGCTCGAGGCGGCGCGGGAGGAGCTGGCGGCCGTACCCGGCGCGGGCCGGGTGACGGCCGCGGTCTGCGACATCAGGGATCCCGAGCGGGTGGCGGAGGTCTTCGACGCGGCCGAGGCGGCGCTCGGGATCCCGGACGTCCTGGTCAACAACGCGGCCGCGAATTTCCCCTCTCCCGCCGAGGACCTGTCGCCGAACGCCTGGCGGGCGGTGGTCGACATCACCCTGACCGGGACCTGGTTCGTGACCCGCGAGTTCGGCCGCCGCCACCTGGCCGCCGGCACCCCCGGGTCGATCGTGAACATCGGCGCCTCGTACGCCTGGACGGGCGGCCCCGGCTTCGCCCACAGCGCCGCCGCCAAGGCCGGGGTGAAGAACCTGGTGGAGACCCTCGCCGTCGAGTGGGGCCCGTACGGCATCCAGATCAACGGGCTGGTGCCCGGGCTGTTCCCGCACGCCGACATGACCGAGGACATCCGCGGCGGCCTGGAGCGGGCCGCGCCCGACTCCAAGGACGCCCGGCAGCCCGCCCTGCGGGTCGGCGCTCCGCGCGAACTGGGCTGGGCCGCCACCTTCCTGGCCTCGCCCTACGCCCGCTTCGTCACCGGCCACACGCTGGTGGTCGACGGGGCGAACTGGCAGCGCCGGTCGCTGGTCAACCCCGAAGTGGTCCCGGTCCGCAGCCAGCTGGGCCGCGGCCCGTTCACCCCCTGAGGCCGGTTGTCAGTGGCCGGTGCGAGGATCGCACCATGTCTCTCGCCGATCTGACCCTTGACCGCTGGCGCGCGCTCGACCCGGCCGCCGCCGGACGCATCGCGCACGAGGCCGCCGCGCAGGTGGGCGGCCGGGTGGTGCTGCTCGACACCGTCGAGCACCTGGGCGGGCCCCTGCACCGGGTCCGCATCGAGCGCGAGGGGCAGGAGTTCGCCCTCATACCCGGCGGGACGGTGCGGCTGGGGTTCGACCCGGACGCCTTCGCGGCGACGCCCGCACAGAGCGCCGACTACGCGGAGAGCGTGGCGGAGGGGTACGGGTACGGGCAGCCCGACCTGACGTCGTATCTCGCCGAGGTGCTCAGCCCGCTGCGCACCGCGACGCTGGCCACCGTGCTCATGGCCGTGGAGGACGAGGCCCTGAGCGATCACCCGTCCGGCATGCCGGACGCCCTCGCGGCGCGCGGGCTGCGGATGCCCGGCGCCGACGAGTGGGAGCACGCGTGCGGGGCCGGTGCGGGCACCCTGTTCCGGTGGGGGAACGAGTGCCCCCTGGACGAGCCGTCGTACGGGGGCAGCGGCGGCGTACGGCACGAACCGAACGCCTTCGGCCTGCACATCGCCTACGACAGCTACGGCACGGAGCTCGGCGGGGACCCGACCGCGGTGCACGGCGGCGACGGCGGCGAGGCCGTCTGCGGCGGATACGGCGACCTGCTCGCCTGGCTGCCGCTGGCCACCGCCAACCGCAACCCGTACATGGCCGAGTTCGTGTACGGGCCGGAGGGCGAGGGCATGTACGAGGAGTTCTCGACCCGGCCCGTGCTCAGCCTCCGCTGAAGCGCGGGGGCCGGCGGGCCGCCTTGGCCGTGTAGCCCTCCCGGCAGTCCTCCGAGGTGAGGGTGAGGGCCGCGGTCATCGCCACGCGGTCGAGGGCCGCGGGCAGGGCGGCGTCGGCGTATCCGTCGACCGCCCGCTTGATGCCCTGCACCGCGAGGGGCGCGTTCGCGGCGATCTCCCGCGCCACCTCGCGGGAGGCGGAGTCCAGGTCCTCGGCGGGGACGACCAGTTGGACCAGGTTGAGCCGCTGCGCCGTGGCGGCGTCGATGCGGCGGCCCGTCAGGGCCAGGTACTTGGCCCAGCCCGCGCCCGCCTCGCGGGCGATGCGCAGGTCGCCGCCCGCGTCCACCGCCACGCCCAGCTGGGCTTCCGGCAGGGCGAAGATGGCGTCCTCGGCGGCCACCCGGACATCGGCCATCAGTGCCAGCTCGAAGCCGAAGCCCAGGCAGTAGCCCTGGACCGCGGCCACCACGGGCTGCGGGAGGCGGGCGAGGACCGCGAACCGCTCGTGGACCCAGCGGATGCCCTCGTAGTAGTTGCGGGTGCGCTCGGCGGCGGATCCGCCCGTGATGCCGCCGCCGGGGGCGGTCACGTCGATGCCGGCGCAGAAGGCCCGGCCCTCGGCCCTCAGCAGCACCGCCCGGACGGACGCGTCGAAGCGGATCCGGTCCGCGAGCAGGCCGAGCTGGCGGGTGGACTCCCAGCTCCAGCCGTTGAGCTTGTCCGGGCGGCACAGGGTGAGGACCGCGAGGCCGTCCCCGACCTCCAGCCGGATCCGCTCCTCACCCTCCGCGATCTCCGTGGAGATGGTGTCGATCACCCTGTCCCGCACCCCCGGCCCAATGGCTGACAACGAACTGACAAACTGACGAGCCGTCAGACTAGGGGTGGCCGGTCAGCGGGGGAAGACCTCGAACGGCACGGCCGGGCGGCCGCCGAAACGGGCCGCCGCCTGCTGGGCGTTGCCGGTGAGGAAGGTACGGACGTACTCCTCGGGGTCCTGGTCCGTGAGCGCCTCGATGTACGCCTTGTGCTCCAGCAGGGACTTCACCGAACGCTCCAGCCCCGGGCCCGCGTCGGCCGCGTGCGTCGGGGTGGTGGATCCGGCCACCGCGACCCAGCGCACGCCGTTCCACGGCTCCAGGCCCTGCTCGATGAGTTCGGGGAAGATCCAGCGGTTCCCGGCGTCCCCGGCCGCGTCCAGGACGGCCCGGCCGACGGCCTTGTGGTCGGGGGTGTTCCAGTAGCCGCCGCCCTGCGCGCCGCCCCACGTGTCACGGTGGTTGAGGGTGACGATCAGCTCGGGCCGGTGCCGCCGGACGGCCGCGGCGATGTCCCGGCGCAGATCGAGGCCGTATTCGACGACTCCGTCGCGGTAGTCCAGGAACTCCACTTCGGACACGCCTACGACGGCGGCACTGGCCCGCTGCTCCGCCTCGCGCAGCGGACCGCAGTCGGCGGGGGCGATGCTGTCGATGCCCGCCTCGCCGCGCGTGGCGAGGAGGTAGACGACCTCCCGGCCCCCGTCCGTCCAGTCCGCGATGGCCGCCGCGCACCCGTACTCCAGGTCGTCGGGGTGCGCGACCACCGCGAGGGCGCGGGTCCAGTCGGTGGGCATGGGCTGCAAGGCGGGCTGCTGATCAGGTTGTTCGGTCATGTCTCGCACAATAGGCGAATGGACCGTCATGGACAGGTGGTGGCGCTGCTCGACGCCACGGGGATCTTCTTCGAGCCCGTCCGCACCGCCTTTCCCGGGGCGGACGAGACCGCGTGGGCCCGGGCCGCGCTGCTGGATCCGGGCGCGGCCGGGCCGGACGGGGCATGGAGGCTGGACTTCCGGTGCTTCGCGATCGCCCGGCCCGGCGGCCGCTGGGTGCTGGTGGACGCCGGGGTCGGGCCGGCCCCGTCCCCCGCCGCCGCGTGGGCACCGGTCCCGGGGCGGCTGCCGGACGCCCTCGCCGCGGCCGGCATCGACCCGGCCGACGTGGAGGCGGTGGTCCTGACCCACCTTCACGAGGACCACGCGGGCTGGACGTCGGGGGCGGACGGCGAGCCGTTCTTCCCGGACGCCCGGTACGTCGTCCAGCGCGCCGAGGTAGCCGCGCTGGACCGGGCGGATCCGGTGTGGGACTGGACGGTGGCGCCGCTGCGGGCGAGCGGCCGGCTGCACGAGGTGGACGGGACCCACCGGTTGGCCCCCGGCATCACCCTGCTCCCGACGCCCGGGCACACCCCCGGGCACCAGTCGGTCCTGGTGGATCAGGGCACGGGAGCCCGGAACGTGGTGGTCACCGGGGACGTACTCGTGCACGCGGTGCAGCTGGGCGATCCGGCGGTGCCGTACTCCCACGAGCGCGACCGGGAAACCGCCCGGGCCTCGCGCGAGGCCCTGCTGGCGCGGGCCCGGGAGCGCGGCGCCCTCCTGGCCACCGCGCACCTGACCCGCGCGTTCGTCGAGCCCGGGGAAACGCCGCCGGGCCGGCCCTGACGGACGCAGGTGCTCCATCACAGCCCGGTGGCCAGCCAGATGGTCACGGCCGCCGTGGTGATGAGCCCGACGTTGAGTGCGATCCGGCGGTCGTCGCCGGTCAGGTGGACGGCGATCGCACCTGCCTGGAGGAGTACGAAGCCGCCGGCCGCGGCCGGCGCCAGCGGGAGCGCGATGCCGGTCAGCGGCGGCAGGATCAGGCCGGTCGCGCCCAGTATTTCGACCGTCCCCAGCGCCCTGAGGGCGGGCAAGGGCATGCGGTCGACCCAGGACATCATCGGCCGGAGCTGATCGCGGCTGCGGATCACCTTCAGCGTGCCCGCGTAGAGGTAGAAGAGGGCGAGCAGTCCCGCGACGATCCAGTAGGCGATGTTCATGGTTCCCGTTCTTGAGTCAGTCGAGGTCGGTGGCGGGCTCGGTCGCGTAGCGGCCCATCGCGTCGATGTTGGCCTGTGGCGTGAGGGGCCGGCCGCCGGCGAGTACCTCCTGGAGGTCCCGGAAGTACTGCACGTACAGGTCGGGGGTGAAGGTGCTGAGCAGGACGGCGGGCTGGTCGGTCAGGTTGGCGAAGGTGTGCGGGGTGCCGGGCGCAACCATCACGAGGGTGCCCGTGGCGGCGTCGTGGTCCTCGTCCCCGACGGTGAACCGCACGGTTCCGGACAGGACGTAGAAGCCCTCGTCGTGCAGGCCGTGGCGGTGCTGCGGCGGCCCCTGGGTGTGCGGGGCGAGGACGGACTCGGCGATCGCGAGGCGGTGCCCGGTGTGACTGCCGTCCTCCAGAACCCGCATGCGGGTGGTACCCAGAACGATCATCTCGCCATCGCCGGGACCCATCACCGATACGGCGGGGTGGGTCTGCGGCTCGCTGCTGTTCGTTTTTTCGGTCATGCCCACGAGTTCACCGCCGGGGCTCCAGGACTGTCCAAGACCTGTCCCGCAGCATCGATACCTCGTGGGTATCGTTGCAGCGTGGAGCTACGGACCTTGCGTTACTTCGTGGCCGTCGCCGAGGAACTCCACTTCGGCCGGGCCGCCACCCGACTGCACATGAGTCAGCCGCCGCTGAGCCGGGCGATCAAGCGGTTGGAGGCCGAGGTCGGGGCCCTGCTGTTCGCCCGCTCGCCGACCGGCGTCACGCTCACTCCGGTGGGCACGGTACTGCTCGACGAGGCGCGGGCCCTGCTCGACCATGCCGACCGCGTCCGGGTGCGCGTGAGCGCGGCAGCCGGCACCGCGACCATCACCGTCGGCATCCTGGGCGACGGCACCGACCCGGGAGTGTCCAGGCTGGCCGCCGCCTACCGCCGAACCCACCCCGGCATCGACATCCGCATCCGCGACACCGATCTGACCGACCCCACCTGCGGGCTGCGCACCGGACTGGTCGACGTCGCCCTGACCCGGGCGCCGTTCGACGAGACCGCCCTGACGGTACGTGCGCTGCGAACCGATCCGGTCGGCGTGGTCCTGCGCACCGACGATCCGCTGGCCCGCCGCGACCGGCTGCGGCTGGCCGAGCTGGGCGACCGCCGCTGGTTCCAGTTCCCGCAGGGCACCGACCCCCTCTGGCAGTCGTACTGGAACGGCGGCACGCCGCGCGAGGGCCCGGTGGTGCGCGCCGTCCAGGAATGCCTGCACGCCGTGCTGTGGAACGGCACGGTCGGCCTGGCCCCCCTCGGCCACGACCTGCCCGCGGGGTTGACCGTGGTGCCGCTGATCGACATGGTGCCGAGCCGAGTGGTGGCGGTGCACAACGAAGGTGACACCAACCCGTTGATCCGATCCTTCATCGAGATCGCGGCAGCCGCCTACCGTCACTGAGCGCCGGCAAGTGGTGAACACACGCTGTCCGTTCTCGTGAACGGAGCCACCGGCCCGGCCGACGCCGTCAGCCGTCGGCCGTGGCGGGCACCGGTGGTCTCAGGCCTCGTCCCGCACGAGGGAGATCAGCCGGTCCAGGACGCGGGTACCGCTCGCGCGGACGCCGTCGTGCTCGAACTCGTCCGTCACCCAGGTCCGCAGGCCGCGTACGGCGCGGGCGGTGGCCAGGGAGTCGGCGGTGTCCACGTACATGTCGTCGTGGTAGACGGCGGCCGCCACCGGTACCTCGTTGGCCGCGAGGCGCGCCGGGTCGTAGAGCGGCTGCCAGCCGGTACGGGCGGCCAGCAGTTCGGCGGTCTCGCGCAGCGGGGCGAGGGACGGGTCGGTGGTGAAGTGCCAGGGGTGGATGGTCTCGCCGGTGAAGAGCACGGGCTCGTCGCCCGCGAGGGCCTTCGCCGCGTCGAAGCGGGGGTGGCCCGCGCGGACCCGCTCGGCCGCCCAGGCGGTGGGCACGGCCGGGTCCTGGGCGTAGATCGCCTCGTGGACCAGCGCGTAGAGGGGGTGACCGGCGAAGGAGAGCAGGGCGCGGGCGCCCTCCAGGAAGGCGTCGGAGAGGGCCTCGCCCGCCGGGGTCGGCACGAAGGCGTCCTCCAGCAGGTAGTGGAGCTGGTGGCTGCCGTCGCCGCCGCCGAGGAGGATGCCGAGGGACTGGAAGCCCTCGACGGTGAGGCGGTGGCCGCCGGGGAGTTCGGCCGGGTGGTCCGCGAGGTGGGCGGCGATCCGGCGGGCGCGCTCCACGTCCATCGGGTAGCGGGCGTAGTGGGCCAGGTTCTTGCGCTCGATGCGGGGGAACGCGGCCTCGTACACCTCGTCGGCGGTGGCGGTGAGGGAGGGCAGGCCGCCGGTGATCAGGGCGGCGCTGAGGCCCTCGGGGGCGGTGGAGAGGTAGTGGGTCGCGCAGAAGCCGCCGAAGCTCTGGCCGAGCACGGTCCAGGGGGCTCCGCCGGTCAGGCCGGGGCGGATGGCCTCGGCGTCGCGCACGATGGAGTCGGCGCGGAAGTGGGCGAGGTACTCCGCCTGCTGCGCGGGGGTGCCGCGCAAGGGCAGGGTCTGCCGGTTCACCGGGGTGGAGCGGCCGGTTCCGCGCTGGTCGAGGAGCAGCACCCGGTACTCGGTCAGCGCGCGCTCCAGCCAGGCCTGGCGGCCGATGAACCGGCGGGCGCCGAAGCCCGGACCGCCCTCCAGGTACAGCAGCCACGGCAGGGTCTCGGGGTCCTTGCCGGTGGCGACGACCTCGCGGGCGTACAGCTCGATCCGCTCCCCGTCCGGGCGGGCGTGGTCCAGGGGGACGGTGAACCGGTGGTCGGTGAGGACCGTGCCGGGCTGGCGGTAGCGGTGGGCGATGGTCACGGGCGGCCCCCTGGGGTACGAGGTGCGAAATGGCGCGCCCCGGCCGGGTGGCGGCGGGGCGCGGTGGTGGCGGTCCGCCGAGTCTATGGGGTGCCCTGCCGACCGGGCCGGGCCCCGCGGGGTCTGCGGTGGGCTCCGGCCCGCTCGGCGGGTGCGGTGTCAGAACTCGACGACCGAGCGGAGCACCTCGCCGCGTTCCATCCGGGCGAAGGCGTCCTCGACCCCGTCGAGCGGGATGGTCTCGGAGACGAAGGCGTCCAGGTCGAGCCGGCCCTGCAGGTAGAGGTCGATGAGCAGCGGGAAGTCGCGCTCGGGCAGACAGTCCCCGTACCAGGAGGACTTGAGGGCGCCGCCGCGGCCGAAGACGTCGAGGAGCGGGAGTTCGAGCTTCATCTCCGGGGTCGGCACGCCGACCAGGACCACCGTCCCGGCGAGGTCGCGCGCGTAGAAGGCCTGCCGGTAGGTCTCGGGCCGGCCCACGGCTTCGATGACCACGTCCGCGCCGTTGCCCCCGGTCAGGCTCTGGACGGCCTTGACCACGTCCTCGGTGCGGCCGTTGACGGTGTGGGTGGCGCCCAGGCCGCGCGCCCACTCCAGCTTCCGGTCGTCCAGGTCCACCGCGATGATCTTCGACGCACCCGCGAGGCGGGCTCCGGCCACGGCCGCGTTGCCCACTCCCCCGCAGCCGATGACGGCGACGGAGTCCCCCCGGCCGACGTTGCCGGTGTTCAGGGCGGCGCCGAGGCCGGCCATCACCCCGCAGCCGAGGAGTCCGGCGGCGGCGGGGGCCGCGGCCGGGTCCACCTTGGTGCACTGGCCGGCCGCCACCAGGGTCTTCTCGGCGAAGGCGCCGATGCCCAGGGCCGGGGACAGCGGGGTGCCGTCCTCCAGGGTCATGGGCTGGGTGGCGTTGTGCGTGGCGAAGCAGTACCAGGGCCGTCCGCGCTTGCAGGCGCGGCAGGTGCCGCACACCGCACGCCAGTTGAGGACGACGAAGTCGCCGGGGGCCACGGAGGTGACGTCCGGGCCGACGGATTCGACGATTCCGGCGGCCTCGTGGCCGAGCAGGAAGGGGAACTCGTCGTTGATCCCGCCCTCGCGGTAGTGCAGGTCGGTGTGGCAGACCCCGCAGGCCTGGACCTTGACGAGCGCCTCGCCGGGTCCCGGGTCGGGCACGAGGATCGTCGTCGTCTCCACCGGTGCGCCCTTGCTCCGGGCGATGACTCCTCGTACGCGATGCGTCACGTCGTACCCCGCTCTGATCGAATCGGTCTGGATCAACGAACGTACACGGGCGCCACTCGGTACGGGAGTTGTGTCACGTTTCGGCACGCGACTCGACCAGATCCGGTGGTACGGCCGCCCGGAGCGCCGCGCCGAAGGCGGCCACGGCGGGATGGGCGCCGGCCCCGCTGCGGAAGGCGAGGCCGGTACGGCGCCGCACGGGCAGACGGGTGAGGCGCACGGCCGGATCGGCGGGGCCGGTGACTCCGAGCTGCGGTACGAGGGCCACGCCCTGGCCGGCCGCGACCAGCGCGAGCACGGTGGCGAACTCGTCGACCTGGTGGCGGACCCGCGGCGTGAAACCGGCGGCCTGGCAGGCCCGCACGGTCATGGCGTGGCAGAGGGTGCCGGGCGTGGCGGTGATCCAGGGCGCCCCGGCGTGGGTGCGCAGGGCCGCGCCCTGGTCGTGACCCTCGGAGGGCTCGGGGGTCCCCCCGGCGGGCGCGGCCAGGTACATCGCCTCGGTGTAGAGCGGCTCGGTGGCCAGTCCCGGCTCCCGCGGGACGGGGACGAAGTCGTACGCGTGGACCAGAGCAACGTCCAGGTCGCCGGCCCGCAGGGCGTGCGCCACCGCCGCCGGGTCGGTCTCGGAGACCATCGGCTCCAGGGCGGGGTGGTGCCGGGCGAGGTCGGCCAGGGCGGCCGGGACGATGGCCCGGGTGGCGGTGGGGAAGGCGCCGATCCGCAGGGCTCCGGCGAGGCCGCCGCGGGCCCGGGCGAGGTCGGCGTCGGCCTGTTCGAGCCGTTCGAGGACGGCCTCGGCGTGCCGGACCAGGTTCTCCCCCGCCGGGGTGAGCCGCACCCGGCGGCCGGTGCGCTCCAGCAGGGGCAGGCCGGCCTCCCGTTCCAGCACGCCGAGCTGCTGGGAAACCGCCGAAGGGCTGAACGCGAGGGCTTCGGCCACGGCGGCGATGGTGCCGCGGCGGGCGAGTTCGCGCAGCAGGCGCAGGCGTCGTACGTCGAGCATCGGCTCAGCTTACGGTTCGCGTAAGAAATGCGAACTGGATTTGACGCTCCGGGCGGGTGAGGCTCTTCGTCATGGGACAGGACATGGCACAGGACATGGCACAGCACACGGCGCGGCACGGGGCACGGCACACGACGGGGCACGGCGCGGAGGACCTTCCGCTCCACGGGATCCACGTACCGCTCGTCACCCCCTTCACCCCCACCGGGGACGTCGCCGCAGGGGCCCTGGAGGCACTCGCGCACGAGGTGCTCGACGCGGGCGCCACCGGGATCGTCGCCCTCGGCACCACCGCGGAGGCGGCCGCCCTGGACGAGGCGGAGCGCGATCTCGTCACCGAGGTGTGCGCCGGGGTCTGCCGGGAGCGCGGCGCGCTGCTGACGGTCGGCGCAGGGGCGAGCGGCACCCGGGCCGCCGAGGCCTCGCTGGCCCGGCTCGCGCGGTGGCCCCAGGCGCGGGCGGCGCTGGTGACCGTGCCCGCGTTCGTACGACCCTCCGCGCCGGGGGTGCTGGCGCACTTCGCGCGGCTGGCGGAGGTGAGCCCCGTACCGCTGATCGTCTATCACATCCCCTATCGCACCGGGCAGCCGCTGGAGGCGGCCGCGCTGCGGGCCCTCGGGGCACTGCCGGGGGTGGCCGGGATGAAGTACGCGGGCGGCGGCATCGACCAGGACGCGGTGGCACTGCTCGGGGACCTGCCGGCCGGGTTCGAGGTGCTGGCGGGCGACGACGCGTACCTGTCTCCGCTGCTGGCGCTGGGCGCGGCGGGCGGGATCCTCGCCTCGGCGCATCTGGCGACGGAGCGATTCGTGGAGCTCGTGCAGGCCTGGCGGTCCGGTGACGTGGCCCGGGCGCGGCCGCTGGGGCACGCGCTGGCCCGGATGTCGGCGGCGGCCTTCGCCGAACCCAATCCGGCGGTCGTCAAGGGCGTGCTGCACGCGCAGGGCCGCATTCCGAGCCCCGGCGTACGGCTCCCGCTGCTGCCCGCCTCGGAGGCGGCGGTGGCGGCCACCCTGGAGCGGCTGGGCGAACTTCCCGCCGGCCCCGCCGCAGCAGGCGGCGGATGCCGGAAAGAGTCCGTGATGGGCGATTTGCGATCTAAGCGCCCGTAGCCCGAATAAGCCGCATCGAGACGGGACTTGCCCGTATTGGGCAAAGGGGCCTCGGCCCGTGATGTGAGTCACGCCGGAGAGGCCAACATCATTTCCACAGAACAGCCGGTTCCCTTTTCCCGGAAAGGGAACCGGCTATTTCACCGAGGGGCCTTCATGGTCATTTAACGGGCCGATAGCGGGATGTCGATCTATGGGTGGAATTCGGGGCTTGTTCCCGCCCTCAGGGCTCACTTACGGTCACCTCACTCCAGGTGGTCCGCTCGCCGAATAGGCCGCCGCCCGGGCTCTCCCGTCCCCCCACGTGAGGAATTCCCCCATGCCTGCAAAGGGTAAGCACCGTCGGCCGAAGCACCACCGGATCACCCGCAAGCTGGCCCTGGCCGGCACCGGTGGCGCGGCCCTCACCCTGCCGCTGATCAGCGCGACCACCGCCGGGGCGGTGCAGCCGACCGCGACGACCACGGCCGCCACCGCCGCCACGACCGCAGCGAAGGTGGTGACCGCGGCCGCCACGACCTATTCCGTGGTCGCCGGCGACACCCTTTCGGAGATCGCCGTGGAGCATTCCGTGAGCGGCGGCTGGAAGAAGCTCTATGCGGCGAACCGGAGCGTCATCGGCGACAACCCGTCGATCATCCGGCCCGGCATCAAACTGAAGCTCGACACCCAGGCGGAGACCGACCGTGCGAGCAGGTCCGCCGCCCGGACCGCCCTCAAGCCCGCCGCCGCGCCCGCCGCCAAGCCCGCCACTTCCTACCCGAACAACCTCGACGGGTGGATCCGCGAGTCCCTCGCCGTCATGGCCAAGCACGGAATTCCCGGCAGCTACAACGGAATTCACCGCAATGTGATGCGGGAGTCCTCCGGCAACCCGATGGCGATCAACAACTGGGACATCAACGCCCAGAACGGCATCCCGTCCAAGGGTCTGCTCCAGGTCATCGACCCGACCTTCCGGGCCTACCACGTGCCCGGCACCTCGCAGAACTCCTACGACCCGGTCGCCAACATCACCGCCGCCTGCAACTATGCGGCAGCCCGCTACGGCTCGATCGACAACGTCAACGGGCCCTACTAGAACCCGCTTCGGTGACGGGCGGCGCGGACCGACGGGCGGCGCGGACGAGGATCCGCAGGGGCGCCGCCAGGCCGTAGCCGACGTCCCGGCGCAGGGCACCCACGCCCGCCCGCTCCACGCGGGTCAGCTGGTGCTCCATGAGCTCCCTCATCGTCTCGACGACAGGACGCAGTCCGGGTTCGACGAGGCCGAGGATGCCGTGGGTGGCGTCGAGGGCCGTGCGCGCACGCCGGCTCTCGGCGGCGAGGAGGGCGCGCACGCCCGGGGTGTCACGGGCCTGTTCGAGGTCGCCGCGGGTCACGGAGTGCTCGGCGAGCCGCTCGCGCGGGATGCAGAGCCGGCCCTCCGCGAGGTCCCCGCAGAGGTCCGCGAGGAAGTCGACGCGCTGCGCGGCGTCGACGAACCGCCGCCAGCCGGCGGCCTGTTCGGGGTCGGGGCCGCCCTGGTACTGGAGTCCGGTGAAGACCAGTACGCCGGGCCACGCGTAGGCGTCGAGATAGTCCTGGAAGTCCTCCTCGGCGGCGAAGCCGTCGAAGGCGGCCTCCGCGGTGGCGGCGCCCTCCAGGAAGCGGGAGACCCAGTGCGCGGGGAGGGCGCGGGAGTCCACCGCGTGGGCGTAGGCGCGCAGCACGGGGTCGGGGCTCTCCCCGGAGGCCAGGGCCGCCTCGGTCCGCTCGGTCAGCGCGGCGAGTCCGGCGGCCCGCTGCTGCGGGGTGCCGGTCTCGGCCACGTCGTCGACCAGGTTCATGAAGGCGAGTCCCGCGGCGAGGTATGGCACCAGCGGCGGCGCGGCCATCAGCCGGAGCGCGAGGTAGGGGGCGGGTTCGCGGCGGAGCACCCGGCGGGCGGCGTGCGTGTAGTCGGCCCGCAGCCCGGGGGCGGTCATCCCGGCCGCCGTGAGGGTGGTGCGCCAGCTGAGCATGGTGGTCGAGCTCCTCGGTGTACGGGGTACGGGTGGGCGGAGGGGAGGGCGCGCGCGTGGGCGCCCTCGCTCGGCTCCGTGCGGCCCTGTGCGGGCACGCGGGGTCAGAGGGCGGTGACCTTCCTAAGGCTGCCGTCGGTCTTCCACAGGATGTAGCCGCCGCGCCCGTACTCGTCGCTGAGGTAGGTGCGGATGGAGGGGACCTGGTCCATCATCCACGGGTCGACGATGACGTGGCGCGAGCTCGGCTTCTCGACCTTCAGGTCCTTCTTGGACTGCTCCAGCATGCCGGGCAGCGCGTCCCAGTTGACCGTGGCCATGTCGATCAGCGGCTTCCCCTCCTCGACCGTGCCGTCCGGGCCCGTGCGCGAGGCGGCGCCGTCCCGGTACTGCCAGGAGTCGACGGTCTCGGCGCCGGCGGCGGTGGGGATGGAGGCGAGGATGTAGCCGTCGTAGAGCGTCATGTCGACGAAGGTGGTCGTCCCCGTCTCCTTCTTGAACGCCTCCAGGGCGGTGCGGACGTTCTCCGGCGTCATCATGCTGCCCTTGGGCGCGTCCGCCTTCTGCGCGCTCGCCTTCGGGCCGGGGGCCGAGGAGGCGTCCCGCCCGGGCGGGGTGGCGGGGGTGGCGACGGCCGGGCGCGTCGCGGCGCCGCCCTTCGCGTCGTCGTCGCCGGAATTCCCGTCGGGCAGGAGCTGGACGATGCCGACGACGCCGGCCGCCAGGACCGCGGTGATCGCGGCGCCCATCAGGGCCGGGCGCCTGCGCGGGGCGGACGCCACCGGAACGGGCGTCGTGGCCGCCGCGTACGGGGAGCCACCGGAGCTGTACGGCGGCGGGGTGTGCGGGGGCTGGGTGTGCGGCGGGCCGGCCGGCGCGTACGGACCGAACTGCCCGTACGGGCCCGGCACGACCGGGGAGGCGACGGACGGCGGGACGACGGGCGCGGGGCCGGGGCCTGGGACGGTACCGGAACCGAGAGCAGCGCTCGCGTCACGGAGCAGTTGTTCCAGCTGCGCTCCGTCGGGCCGCGCGGCCGGGTCCCGTACGAGCAGCCGTTCCAGTACGGGCCCCAGCGGGCCGGAGCGCACCGGCGCCGGGATCGGCTCGTCGAGCACGGCGACGACCGTGGCCAGGCTGGTGGCCCGGCGCAGCGGATTGGCCCCCTCGGCAGCCACGTACAGGAGCATGCCGAGCGACCACAGGTCCGAGGCGGCCAGCCCCTCCTCCCCGCGGACCCGCTCGGGTGCGATGTACTCCGGTGAGCCGATCAGCACTCCGGTCGCGGTGAGCCCGGTGGAGTCGTGCAGCGCGGCGATGCCGAAGTCGGTCAGGACGGCCGACCCGTCGGGGCGCAGCAGTACGTTGGCGGGCTTCACGTCACGGTGGAGGATGCCCTCCGCGTGCGCGGCGCGCAGCGCGGACAGGACGTCGAGGCCGAGCCGCACCGCTTCCGCGGGCGGCATCGGTCCGGACTCCAGGCGGTCGTACAGGGAGCCGCCCCTGACCATCTCCATGACGATCCACGGGTGCCCGTCGGCGCCTTCCGCCGGTTCGACGATGTGGTGGATCGTCACGACGTGGGGGTGGGCGAGGCGGGCGAGGGCGCGGGCCTCGCGGACGGCGCGTTCGCGCAGCTGGTCCGCGAGGCCGGGCTGGGCGGCGGCGGTCGCCGGGTCCGGCGGGCGTACTTCCTTGAGGGCCACCTCTCGGTGCAGGGCTATGTCGCGCGCCCGCCAAACGGTGCCCATGCCGCCGCTGCCCAGGGGCGCGACCAGTTCGAAGCGCCCGTCGATCAGCTGTCTGTCGGCCTCACTCGTGTCCATGGCGGATCATCGTAGGCGCCGCCACCGTCAGCAGCGTCGGCGGTCCACCACGACCGTTCCCTGGACGGTGTCCACGGCGCGGTCGTAGCACCCGCCGGGCGCTTGTGACCCGTACAGCCGGTAGCGGGCGGAGGTGGTCGCGACCGCGTGCCGCTGGTCGCGCGGGACGTTCGCCGTGTAAGTGGCGTCACCCGTGTACCGGTCGTCGAGCCGGGAGGTGTCCACCGGACGGCCGCCGCGCAGGGTGACGGTGTCCGCGCGGTCGCCGAGCGAGAGGACGGTGCGCAGCCGGTCACCGGCGCCGAGGGTGGTCTCGCCGGCCATCGTGTAGGTGCGGGCGGTCCGGGTGGTGACCGGCCCGTGCGTGACGCTCTCCTCGTCGGTCCAGGTGGCGTCGAGCGCGTCGAGGTTCTCGCCCTCGGTCCAGCGGTGGACGGAGGTGCCCCGCACGGTGCGGGTGACGGTGGTGGCCACCCGGCCGTGGGAGGTGTTCACGTGCCCGGCGACGGTCAGCCGGTGGCTTCCCCCGGTGTCCAGACGGTGCTGTCCGCCGGGCGCCGCGGGGGTCCAGCGGGAGTGGCCCTCGGGAGCGCTCTGCTCGTGCCGGGTCAGCGCGCCGGTGACGACCTGCCGGGCCTCGTCCTGCCACAGCAGCAGGTTGGTGGGGGTGCTCCAGCCGCTCTGGCCGGCCGGCACCCCGGCGACGGACACCTCGATCCGGTGCGGGCGGCCGTCGTTGAGGAGGGCGGCGTAGGGGGTCAGGTCGTAGCGGATCGGCTGGACGTCGAAGGCGCGCGGGCCGGGGGTGACGTACCAGAGGAAGGGGTTGGACCAGCCGCCCGTCCAGACGGTGGGGAAGGGCGCCGCGATGCCGGCGAGCTGCCCGTCGACGGAGACGCGGACCTCGCGGTGGGGGCCGTCGGCGGCCTTGCAGGAGTACGGGGCCGCGTCCGGGGTGGTCATGTACCAGTACTCCTCGCAGCCGCCGCCGGAGCCGGTGGCGTACACCTCGGCCAGCAGGCGCTCCGTGTTGCGCGGGGTGGTGACCGACGGGGAGGTCAGGGGCAGGACGCGGTCGGGGGTGTCGGGGGCCGCGGCGCCGGCCTCGGCGGCGTAGAAGGTCAGGGTCACCTTGACGTCGATGACGCCGGTGTACGTGTCGTTGACGACGTTGCCTATGAGCATCTCGACGGGCTGCGGACGGGCCAGGGTGTCGCGGTAGCGGGTGACGTCCTTCTCCACGGACCAGGTGATCCCGTCGGGCGAGGGCTGCGGGGTGGAGGTCCGCAGGATCTCGACGCCGCCGAGCGAGAGGTGGCCGAGCCGGTCGTACTGGCGGCCCTTGACCTTGCCGTCGAGGCGGAGGACCACCTTCGCCCAAGGTCCGGTGCCGCAGGCGGCGGGCGGCGCGTAGCTGCCCCGGTACGGGGTGAAGTCGCGGAACTGCGCCTCGGCGAGGGTCACCTCGCAGGACCGGGTCGCGGGCCGGGTGACGGGCGGGGAGGCGGTGAGGGGGTCGTGCCAGTCGGTGCCGAACTCGGCGGGCGGCGGGTCGGCCGGGGCGAGGCCGTGCGCGGACGCCGGGCCGGCCGGTTGGCCAGCCGGGGTGAGGCCGTGCGCGGGTCCCGCGGCGGCCAGGGTGCCGGCGGCCAGCACGATCGCGCCGAGCAGGCCGGTGATCCTGTGTCGTCTCATGGACCCGCAGTGAAACCCGGGCCGGCCCGGCCGTGCCAGGGCCGGTGCGCGGACCCTGGCCTGTTCTCGCCGTCAGCCGCGCAGGACGACCACGCCGTCGTCGTCCGCGTGGACCGTGTCCCCGGGACGGAAGGTGACGTCCCCGATGGTGACGGGCTCGTCCACCGCGCCCTCGCCGGTCTTGCCGCTCTTGCGCGGGACCGTGCCCAGCGCCTTGATGCCGAGGTCGAGGCCGCCGAGGGCGACGCTGTCGCGGACCGAGCCGTTGATGATCAGGCCCAGCCGTTGCTCTCGGCTGCACCGGCGAGGAGGTCGCCGACCAGGGCCGTCCGGGGCGAACCGCCGCCGTCCACCACGAGCACGGCGCCGTCGCCCGGCGTGTGCACGAGGGCGCGCAGCAGGGCGTTGTCCTCGTGGCAGCGGACGGTCCGCACGGGACCGGCGAACGGACGGCGGCCGCCGAACTGGCGGAACGCGGTGGCACAGATGCCGAGGGATTCGCCGTGCTCGTCGTACAGGTCGGCCGTGGGGACGGGGGTGACGCTCATGTCGGTACCGGTTCCTCGCTGCTCGTTCTCGCACATCGCGTGGTCCGGCCAGGGTAGTGGCGCCATCGTCCGACGCGGCGAGGGGTACCGTGCCCGGCCCGGGCCGCACCCGGACATGGGCCGGAACCTGACGGGTCGTGGTGCGGGTGCCGGCGCGCGGAGCCGGGTCAGTCCCGGGAGTTGCCGAACAGGATGCGGTAGCCGACGAGCAGGACCAGCGAGCCCGCGATGGCGGAGCCCCAGGTCGCCAGGTCGAAGAACTCCGTCTGGATCGGCTTGTCGAGGACCTTCGCCGAGAGCCAGCCGCCGATGAAGGCGCCGGCGACGCCGATGAGGGTGGTGCCGATCAGGCCGCCGGGGTCCCGGCCGGGCAGCAGGACCTTGGCGATGCCGCCGGCCAGCAGTCCCAGGATGATCCAGCTGACGATCCCCATGCCCAGTCACTCCGCTTCGGTGGTTCGGTGGTTCGGTCGTTCGGTGCCTCGGTCGCCGTCCGGCCGTTCCTTGCCCGGACGTTCACCAGGGAGGACGCGGCCGTGGCCGAAACGGTTCTCTCCGGCTCAGACCGCGACGCGGCCGACGGGCTCGGCGGCGGCCGGAGCCGCGCCGGTCACCGTCCGCGGGGGAACCGCCCCGGCGGAGGGCGTCCGGGTCAGCAGGACCACCCCGCGGGCCGCCAGGAGGGCTCCGGCCGCGGCCAGCAGCATCCCCGGCGCTCCGCCCTGGAGGCGTTCGCCGAGCAGGACCATGCCGATGGCGGCCGCGGCGAGCGGGTTGGCCAGGTTCACCACGGCGAGCGGGGCGCCGAGTCCGCCGCGGTAGGCCCGCTGCGACAGGAGCATCCCGCCCACGGCGAAGAACACGACGAGCAGGGCCACCGCGACGACCCGGACGCTGAGCAGGGCCCCGCCGCGGCCGCCCGCCACGGCCACGGTCTGGGTCAGTGCGGAGGCCGCCGCGGAGGCCAGCCCGGAGGCCGTCGCGTGCCGCAGCCCCGAGCGCGGGTCCTTGGACGCGGTCAGCGCCAGGATCACGGCGGCCGTCGCCCCGGACACGGCCAGCGCCTCGGCCAGGGTGAGGGTGTCGTCGGGGGCCGGCCCGGAGGCCGGCAGGAGCAGCAGGCCTAGTCCGGCGACGGTGGCCAGGGTGCCGCGCCATTCGGTGGCCGCCACCCGCCGTCCGGACCGGCGCGCCCCCAGCGGGACGGCGGCGACCAGGGTGAGCGCACCGAGCGGCTGCACCAGGGTGAGGGGGCCGTACCGCAGGGCCGCCGCGTGCAGGAGCGCGGCGGACGCGTTGAGCCCGGCCGACCACCACCAGGCGCCGGAGCCCATCAGGGCCTTGGCGCTGCGCGCGACGGCGGCGCGGGCGAGGCGCTCCTGGGCGACGGCGCCGGCCGCGTAGGCCACGGCCGAGGCGAGGCAGAGCGCGAGGGCGAGGACGGTGTCGTTCACTGCCCGGCCCCCACGGCGGCCGCGGCACCCTGCCGGTGCGGCAGCCCGCGTACGGCGTCGTCCGCAGCGGCATCCGCGTCCGTACCCGGGTCCGCGTCCGTGCCCGGCGCGGTGTCGGGGCCGCTCGCGCGCGGCCTCGGGACCAGCAGCAGGGCCGCGCCGAGCAGGACCGCGGCCACGACCGCGTCGAGCCAGTAGTGGTTGGCCGTGCCGACGATCACCAGCAGGGTCAGCAGCGGGTGCAGCAGCCACAGCAGGCGCCACCGGGAGGCGGCCTTGCCGCCCGGGGACGTGGTGCGGGTGGCGGCGATCACGCCGAGCGCGAGCATCAGCGCCCAGCCGAAGTGCAGCGAGGGCATCGCGGCGAACTGGTTGGCCAGGGTGTCGGTGTCCGGCGCGGCCCGGTAGACGGTGGGCCCGTAGACCTGCCCGGTGTCGATGAGCCCGGCGGCTTCGAGCATCCGCGGGGGCGCGAGCGGGTAGGCGAGGTGCAGGACGAGGGCGGCTCCGGTGAGCACGGCCAGGACCCGGCGGGTCCACAGGTAGTGCGCGGGGCGGCGGATGTAGAGCCAGATCAGGAAGAGCGCGGTCGCGGGGAAGTGGACGACCGCGTAGTAGGTGTTCGCGGTGTGCACGAGGGCGTCCCCGTGCAGCAGCAGCCGCTGAACCGCGCCTTCACCGGGCAGGCGCAGGGTTCGCTCGGCGTCCCATATTCGCTCCGCGTTGCGGAAGGCCTCCTCGGTGCGGTCCGTCGAGAGCAGCCGGCCGGCCTTGTAGACGATGAAGAAGCCGGCGACGAGCAGCAGCTCGCGTATGAGGCGACGGCGCGCGGCTCTCGGTCCGGCTGGCCCGGTTTCCGGCCCGGCAGGTGTGGTGTGGGAGGTCATCCCCCGGTCTCTCTTCCTGTTTACGCGCACTGCGACACGCCAGTGTATCGATACATTGGCGTATCGATACGCTGGTGTACCGATACGGTTGCGTTCCCGTACACTTCCGTAGTGGAACCGCCGCCGAGGAGCCCCCGAGGAGAGCCGCAGCCATGACGCCGACGCCGACCCCCGCGCGTCGCTCCAAGATCACCCCGGAGCGGGAGCAGGAGTTCTACGACGCCGTCCTGGAGCAGCTGCGCGAGCACGGCTACGAGGCGCTGACCATGGAGGGCGTCGCCGCCCGGGCCAGCTGCGGCAAGTCCACGCTCTACCGCCAGTGGAAGACCAAGCCCCGGCTCGTCGCCGCCGCCCTGCGCGCCGGCCGGCGCGGCAGCCTCGTCGCGGTGGACACCGGGACGCTGGCGGGCGACCTGCGCGAGGCGGCCCGGATCGCGGCCGGTACCTCCGGGCGCGACACGCGGCTGACGCAGGCCCTCGGGCACGCCGTGCTCAGTGACGGGGAACTGCAGGCCGCCCTGCGCGAGGCGCTGGTCGAGCCCGAGCTCGCCGCGTTCGACGTGATGGTGCGGCGGGCCGTGGCGCGCGGCGAGATCGCCGCGGACCATCCGGCCGTCGAGTTCCTGCCGGCCCAGCTGATGGGCGTGCTCCGGATCCGGCCGGTGCTGGAAGGGCGGTACGCGGACGCCGACTACCTGGTCCGGTTCGTCGACGCGGTCGTGCTCCCGTCCCTGGGTCTCGCTCCTTCCCGCCCCGCCCGGCCCCCGGCCGGACGGACCCCCTGAACCGGCGGGCCGCCGTCCCGATGACCTGACGGCGACCCGCTCGCGCTGCCTCGTGGGGACGGCGGCAGCGCGCCACCCGGACCGGGCGGCGGCCACTCACTCGAGGAGTGGCCGCCGCCCGGTCTGTGCGGCACCGTGCCCGCCCTTGTGCTCGTGTTCAGCGGACACCGCCCATGACCCGGGCGAACTCCTCCGGGTCCGCGTCGAACCCGCGCAGCCGCACCTCGAACGACCAGGCGCCCGACGCGTCGCGGGTGAACTCGGCGACGGTCGCCGCGGTGGCGGAGGGCACGGACGCGAAGTCGCTCTGGGCGAGGTCGGTGTGGCCCTCGCGGATCCGGAACCCCGTGCCGGCGATGTCGGCGAAGGTCTTCGCGCGGCCCGCGGCGCCCGTGTCGGCGCCCACGCTCTGGATGACCACGCCGACCACCACCCGGCGCAGATCGGACCCCATCCGGTCCAGCTCGAAGGTCATCACCTCGTCGAAGCCGAAGCCCTGGCCGGTCTGGCTCTCCCGGTTCAGGGTGATGGTGCCGTCGGGCGACCGGCTGCCGAAGTGGACCAGGTTGACCGGAGCCCCGTACAGGTCCGCGGCACCGTAGACCGCGGCGACGATGTCGAGGTCGCTGCCGGGCGCACCCGCCGGGCTGGGGTCCCACCGCAGCGCGAACTCCACCTTGGCCAGGCCCTTGCGTACACCAGTCACCGAACTCCCCCTTCGTTCACCAGGACTTGCCCCCGCATGATCCCACGGGACGCCGCCGCGTTCCGAAGGACCGTACGTTCCCGGCCGGTTACCAGTCGCCGTCCTGTACGGGTTTGCCCGGCCGCGGAGCCTTCCCGAGCGGCTCGACCTGCCCGGCCGACGGCTCCTCCCACGGGGTGTGGTCGGCGCCGAGCCACTCCCCCACCGGCCTGACCCCGCTCAGGGCGTCGGCCGGCGCGAGGTCCGCGGCCGACTCGTCGTAGTAGTCGAACCAGGGCAGCCCGGCCCGGGTGTAGGCGGCCCGGTCGACGGGCGAGGGCGGGGCATCCTCCCCGGTGATGCGGCGCCACGCGGGCGGGGGCACGAGGTGGACGAAGACCCGCCCGGCCGGCTCCCCGGCCCAGTCGGACAGCGGCCGCTCGTCCCGGTAGACCTCCTGGTTCATGGCGCCGCCGACGCCGAGCCCCATCGCCGGAGCCGCGGGCGGACCCGTCCTGCCCACAGGACGGGGCGCGCCGGGAGCCGCGCCGGGCTGCGCCGCCATGGGCGCGGGCACCGGGCCTCCGTAGCCCGCGAAGCCGGTGGAACCCGTGGAACCGGGGGCGGGCGGACCCCCGTAGAGACCCCCGCCGCCGACCGGCCGCGGCGGCGCCAGGCGCGCCCGCTCGGCCTGGCGCCACCGTGCCAGCGCCGCAGCCCCGAGCGGGAACGCCTGGAGCTGGACGCCGCCGGTGGTCTCCTCGCCGGTGACCTGCCCCTCGACCGTGGCCCCGAGCCCCAGCGGTACGGCGACGAACTGGCGCACCGTCCCGTCCCCGGAGTTGATCCCGTCCAGCCACGGCTGCCGGGGCAGGACCACGTAGTTCTGCGGGTCGCGCGCCAGGCTTCCCGTCCAGCGCTCGCCGGAGACGGCGCACACCTTGCCGACCCCGACCTGGAGGGCGGCGGGCTCACGGGTCCCGCCGAAGCTGAGCCACATCGCCTCGCGCAGGTACACGGGCAGCATCACGCCGCCCTTCGCCAGCCACTCGGGCGGCACCGTGTCCGGATGGTCCTCCACCCGGCGCAGCGGGAACTCCCCCAGCCCCGGCGGCAGTGCGTGGGTACCCGACTCGGGGAGCCTCAGGGTCCGGATGAACCTGATCTGTACCCCTTCGCCCAGTAGCAGCGCATTCCCGTCCACACGTACGGACCCTGTTCCCACGCCCGCCCCCTTCTCCCGCTCCGGCCCGGCTCCACCGCAGGATCTGCGGGTGAACCGGATCGTTATCCTCAAGTTTCGCTCAAATCTAGTGACGCTGCGCCCGCGGGCTTCCTAGCTTCCTCGTACACACGTCTCGACGTCACCCGCGTTTCCGCGGTTCCACGCGCCCCGGTGATCCCGATGGCGCCTCCCGCGTTTCCCCAGGAAAGAGTGCAGCATGAAGGTTCCCCAGGCCGGTGCGGTCGCCGCAGTGATCGCCATCGCCCTGACCGCCTCCGGGTGTGTCTTCGGCGACGACGAGGACCAGGGGACCCTCTCCATCGGCATCAAGTTCGACCAGCCGGGCATCGGCATGCGGGAGACCGGCGGCGCCTTCTCCGGCTTCGACGTGGATGTCGCCACCTACGTGGCCAAGGAGCTCGGCTACAAGTCGGACCGGATCGAGTTCAAGCAGGTCCTCAGCAACGACCGCGAGCTGCTCCTCCAGTACAACGAGGTGAAGTTCGTCGTCGCGAGCTACTCGATCAACGAGAAGCGCAAGGAGAAGGTCGACTTCGCCGGCCCGTACTTCGTCGCGCACCAGGACCTGCTGACCCGCGCCGACGACACCTCCATCAACAAGGCCGAGGACCTCAACAGCAAGACGATGTGCTCGGTGACCGGCTCCACCTCGGCCGAGAACCTCAAGAAGAACCTCGCCCCCAAGGCGGCCCTGCTGGAGCTCGGCACCTACTCGGACTGCGTCGTCGCCCTGCAGGAGAGCCGGGTCGACGCCATGACCACGGACAACGCCATCCTGGCCGGGTACGCCGCCCGCAAGGAGAACAAGGGCAAGTTCAAGCTGACGGGCCAGAGCCTCAGCACCGAGAACTACGGCATCGGCGTCAAGAAGGGCAACAAGGAGCTCCAGCGCAAGATCAACGACGCGCTGAAGAAGATGGTCCAGGACGGCTCCTGGGAGACGGCCGTGAAGAAGAACTTCGGCCCGAACTACAAGTACGAGCCCGCTCCGGCGATCACCCCGGTCAACTGACGACGGCGGGGACGGGGCCGGTCCCCCGCCCCGCCCCCGGCCCCGGTGGTCAGACCACCGGGGCCTTGCCGCGCAGTACGGTCAGGAACTCCCTCATCCAGCGCGAATGGTCGGGCCAGGCCCGGGCCGAGACCAGGGTGCCGTCGACCACGGTCTCGGAGTCCTCGAACTCCGCCCCGGCCGCCTTCATGTCCAGCTCCAGCGCCGGATACGCGGTCACGCGGCGGCCGGTCAGGCTCCCGGCGGCGGCGGTGATGAGCGGGCCGTGGCAGATCTGGGCGATCGGCTTGTCGGATGCGGCGAAGGCCGCCACGATGCGCCGGACCTCGGGATCGTTGCGCAGGTACTCCGGCGCCCGGCCGCCCGGGACCACCAGGGCCGCGTAGTCCTCCGTGACCACGTCCCCGAAGGCCAGGTCGGCCGGCCAGGTGTATCCGGGCTTCTCGGTGTAGGTGTCGAAGCCCTCCTCGAAGTCGTGGACCACGAACCGCAGCTTCTTCACCTGCGGCGCCGCGATGTGGACCTCGTACCCCTCCTCGCGCAGGCGCTGGTACGGATACAGGACCTCCAGCGATTCGGCCGCGTCGCCGGTCACGATGAGGATCTTCACTGCCATGGGCTGCTCCAGATGGGGCTGGTCGTGGTCGGTGCGGCCCCGCCCGGGGCCACCGCTACCCTGCCCGCGGCGGACGGCCTGCACACACGAAGATCCCCCACTACCGACACGTGGTTTTCACCTGTTCGGCACATGACAATGTGACCCTCGCTCTGCCACCTGACACCCCGCCAATTCCCCGGGCGGGGACGGTGCGTATGGAGAGGTACCCCCCACCCGATGAGAATCTCGCGCCTGACCCCCTGGGCGGCCGCCCTCGCCGCCGCCGCCCTGTTCGCCGTACCGGCGGCCGCGTCCGCCGGCCAGCAGCGCACGACCACGCCCGAGAACCCGACGGCCGCCGCCGCGGTGGACCCGTACGCGGACTACTACGCGAGCGCCCAGGGCAAGACCGGGGCCGCGCTCAAGACCGCCCTCCACAACATCATCAAGAACCAGTCCAAGGTGAGCTACGACGGGGTGTGGAACGCCCTGAAGGTCACCGACCAGGACCCGGCGAACCCCAACAACGTCATCCTCGTCTACTCGGGCCGCTCCCAGTCCAAGGCGACGAACGGCGGCGGGGCCAACGACTGGAACCGCGAGCACGTCTGGGCCAAGAGCCACGGCGACTTCGGCACCGCCACCGGCCCGGGCACCGACCTGCACCACCTGCGCCCGGAGGACGTGACCGTCAACAGCACCCGGGGCAACAAGGACTTCGACAAGGGCGGCAGCCCCGTCGGCGAGGCCCCCGGCAGCCTGACCGACGCCGACTCCTTCGAGCCGCGCGACGCGGTCAAGGGCGACGTGGCCCGGATGCTGCTGTACATGGCCGTCCGCTACGAAGGCGGCGACGGCTTCGCGAACCTGGAGATGAACGACAAGGTCAACAACGGCTCCGCGCCGCTCTTCGGCCGGATCAGCCTGCTGAAGCAGTGGAACCAGATGGACCCGCCGGACGCCTTCGAGCAGCGCCGCAACCAGGTCATATTCGACACCTACCAGCACAACCGCAACCCGTTCATCGACCACCCGGAGTGGGTCAACTCCATCTGGTGACCCGGCGCGGCCGCCGTCACGGCGGCCGCCCCGTCCGGCGGCGGCCGGACGGCCTACGGCAGGTAGACCTCGTCGAGGGTGTCGATCGCCCCGTCGGCGCCCAGGTGGTAGCGGAACGGCAGCCCGGAGTCGGGGTGGGCGACCACCCAGTCGACGAGCTGCTGGACGCTGATCTTCTTGGGCGCCGAGCCCTCGACGACCGGGGCGGTGGCGGTGATCTCGGCGTCGTCCGCGAGCGGCAGGAAGGTCTCCTTGCCCACCGGCTCGAAGTACGTCCCGTCCCCGTCGGACGTACAGCCCCAGTTCCCGTGATGGACGATCAGGTGGTGCGCGGCGCCCTCGGGCGTGTACCGGCGGACGGCGATCAGGTCCGGCGCGATCGGCATCTTGTGGTCGCAGGTGGCACCGGACGCGGGAGCGGCGGAGGTGGGCTTCTTCGCCGGCGCGGCGGTCGCCGTGGCCTTCGCGGGCGACTTCGACGCCGAGGGCGTCGCGGCGGTCGCGGAGGAGCCGCCGGAGGGCGTGGCCGTGGCCGGTGAACCGGCCGGGCCGGCCCCGGACGCGGCCGGGCCCGCGCCGTCACCCGCCTTGCAGGCGGCGAGCCCCAGCATCCCGCACACCGCGAGGGCGGCCAGTCCGGCCCGCCCGCGAGCCCGTCTCCGGCTGCGCACCACTCCCATGTCGTCTCCCTTTGCCACGTCGAAGCCGAGCGTCAACGTAGCGCCGGGATCAGGCCGCGACGATGGCCGGAAGTCGTTCGTCACCGGCCCGGTGTCGGACTGTTGCAGATCGCGTACCCGGGGGCCCGCTCAGAGGCGGTCGGCGAGGGCCTGGAAGCCGGACCAGGGCAGCTGGGGTGCGCGGGAGTCCCAGACCTTCTGGGAGAGCGCGGCCAGCGGCAGCCGGATGCCGTCCGCCACCTGGGCCTGGGTCTGGGCGCCGGCCAGGTCGGCCCAGATGGCGAGGCGCCCGCCCAGGATCTGGTTCCCGTACGAGGCCGGGACGGGTGTGGTGCCGCGCAGGACGAGCGGGTTCCACTCCTCGTAGATCCGCCGGCCGGTGGGGTAGGTGAACTGGTTCGGCTCGCCGAGCACGTAGTAGAGGTACTCGTCGTTGAGGTTCACCAGCTTGCGGCCCTCGCGCAGGTATTCCAGCGGCGGCCGGGCGCCGATCTCCTTGCCGGTCCAGTACTCGACCTGGATGTCCTTGGCCGCGCTCGTCACCCCGCCCGCGAAGAAGCCGTCGTTCCACGCCTTCAGCGCCTTGCCCGACGGGCGGACCACGGCGGCGCGGTCGTTGAGCCAGCCCGTCGCCAGGTCCTGCACCCGCGCCGAGGGGCCGTAGCGCTGCTGGGCCGCGCGGGCGAGCTGCGGGAAGGAGGCCTGCGGGTCCCGGTAGACCAGCGCCTGGTACTCGTCGGCGCCCAGGTGCCAGGCTCCGCCGGGGAACAGCGGCCGGTACTCGCGCAGCAGGTCGTCGATGAGCTTCGCGGAGGCCGGGTTGGATATGTCCACCGCTCCCTTGACCGCCCTGCCCTGGACGTCGCGCAGTTGCAGGTCGGGGTGGGCGCGCAGCACCGCGCCCAGGTGTCCGGGCGAGTCGATCTCGGGGACCACGGTGATGTGCAGCCGGGAGGCGAGCGCCGTGATCTGGCGGACCTGCGCCTTGGTGAGGTGCGGGTTCGAGACGATCTCGGGGTGGGTGTCGGACTGGATGCGGAAGGCCTGGTCGTCGGAGAAGTGCAGGCCGAGCTGGTTGAGTTTGAGGTCGGCCATCTCGCGCAGCCGGTTCTCTATCCAGTCGGGGGTGAAGTGCTTGCGTGCTATGTCGAGGTTGAGGCCCCGCTGGGGCTTGGCCGGGGCGTCGTTCACGGTGCCCTCGGGGGCCGAACCGGCGCTCTTCACCGCCTGTTTGAGGGTGCGGGTCCCGTAGAAGACCCCGGCCTCGTCGGGGCCCTTGATCCGGACCGTGCCGTCCTTGACGGTGAGGGTGTACGACTCGGGCTTGCCCGCTCCCTCCAGGGAGAGCTCCACATCGCCGGCGCGCGGCGCCGCCGAGTCGCCGTACGTGAGGCCCAGTTCCCCGGCGAGCATCTTGGCCTCGTCGGACAGGGCGGCCGCGTCGCCCTGCGCGACGACCACGCGGGCCTCGGGGGCGGGCTTCCAGCCGGGGCCGCGGGCGGGTATGTGCTCCTGTACGGCGGGGATCGTGCGCGGGGCGGTGGACAGCGGGTAGGACTGCGTCGGGGCGGGGGTGGGGGCGGGCGGTGTCGGGGCGGCCTCGGCCGGGCCGGCGGCCGTCGTGGAGGAGCTCGGGGCGGCGGGGGCGCGCGCTTCGTCAGAGGCGGCCGTGCAGCTCGGGACGGCGAAGGTCGCCAGCGCGGCGGCCGTTGCCGTCGCGATGGTGTGGACCCTCCTGTGAAGCCTCGGTTTCCGCATCATGCACCTGTGTCCCCCGTACCCAACCTGGCACGGGGGACACGGGTGCGCGACCCGGGGGCTTCGGACCAGGACGTCTCGGATCAGGACGTCTCAGACCAGGAAGTCTCAGACCAGGGCGTCGAGCGCTGCGGCGGCGAAGGCGTGGTCCTGGTCGGGGGCCGCGCCGCCGATGCCCACGGCGCCCACGAGCCGGCCGTCGCGGTGGACGGGCAGCCCGCCCGCGATGAACAGCAGGGGACGGTCCAGGGCCGTGGGCAGCGTGTGGAGGGGGCCTCCGGGCCGGACCGCCTCGACGAGGTGGGCGGTGGGCGCGTTCAGCTGGAGGGCCGTGTAGGCCTTGCGGGTGCTGGTCTCGCCGGAGATCAGTACGGCCCGGTCGTCGCGGCGGAAGGCGAGCAGGTGGCCGCCGGCGTCGAGGACGGTGACGCTGACCGTGGCCCCGGCCGCTTCGGCGGCGGAGGTGGCGACGCTGACGAGCAGCTCGGCGTCCTCGGTGGTCAGGGGGGCGACGGCGGTACGGGTGGAAGTGGACATGCCGGTTTCTCCTTGCGGGGGTGGCGTACGGGGATGAGGGGGTGGATCAGTGACGGGAGGCGGGTGCCGCGGCGGTCGCCTCGCGGGCCGCGGCTGCCGCGACGACCCGGCCGGCGCCGGTGGCGCGGGTGGCACGGCCGGTCGTACGGCGTTCCAGTGCGCCGGAGACGAGGGCGAGGACCAGGGCGGAGGCGGCCAGCGCCGCGCCGACCCAGTTCGGCGCGGTCCATCCGAGTCCGGCGGCGATCACGAGCCCGCCGAGCCAGGCGGCGAGCGCGTTGCCGAGGTTGAAGGCGCCGATGTTGACGGCGGAGGCCAGGGTGGGCGCCCCTGCGGCCTGGTCCAGGACCCGCTTCTGCAGCGGCGGCACGGTCGCGAAGCCGAGGGCGCCGATCAGCACCACGGTGACGGCGGCGCCGGCCTTGGTGTGGGCGGTGAGCGTGAAGACGGCCAGGGTGACGGCGAGCGCGCCGAGGGACACGTACAGCATCGGCATGAGCGCGCGGTCGGCGTACCGTCCGCCGAGGAGGTTGCCGGCGACCATGCCCAGGCCGAAGAGGACGAGGAGCCAGGTGACGGAGGAGCCGGCGAAGCCGGCGACGTTGGTCATCATCGGGGTGATGTAGGTGATCGCGGCGAAGACGCCGCCGAAGCCGAGGACGGTCATCGCCATCGCGAGCAGCACCTGGACGTTGCGGAAGGCGGCGAGCTCCCGGCGGATCCGTACGCCGCCCTCGGGCCGGGGCAGTTCGGGGACCAGCCGGGCGATGCCGAGCAGCCCGGCGACGCCGAGCGCGGCGACGATCAGGAAGGTGACGCGCCAGCCGAGGGTCTGCCCGACGAGGGTGCCGAGCGGGACGCCGACGACGTTGGCCACGGTCAGGCCGGTGAACATCATGGCGATGGCTCCGGCCTTCTTCTGGGGGGCGACCAGCTCGGCGGCGACGACCGCGCCGATGCCGAAGAAGGCGCCGTGGGCGAGGGAGGCGACGACGCGGCCGGCCAGCATGACGCCGAAGGCGGGGGCGAGGGCGGAGAGCACGTTGCCCGCGATGAAGAGGCCCATGAGCAGCATCAGCATGCGCTTGCGGGGGATGCGGGTGCCCAGGACGGTCATGAGCGGCGCGCCGAGGACGACGCCGAGGGCGTAGCCGGTGACCAGGAAGCCGGCGGTGGGGATCGAGACGCCGTACGTGCCGGCGACCTCGGGGAGCAGGCCCATGATCACGAATTCGGTGGTGCCGATCCCGAAGGCCCCGACGGCGAGGGCGAGGAGTGCGAGAGGCATGGGGGAGGTGCCCTTCAGGGGAGGGGGGTGGTGCGGGTGCGATACGCGACACACGGTTGCGGTCGCCGCTTACATGCGTCCACATTAATTGCAGACGCGGGATATTTGCAAGCGCGGGCTATTGCAGACGTGGCCTATCCTGGGATCACACACCCCGCACGGCAGCACGCTTCGACGGAGGAAGCCCATGACGGCCACGGACAGCGCGCTCACCGCCCTCTCCCAGGGCTGGTGCGCCCTCTCCCTCCTGCACGGGCGGATCGAGACGCACATCGAACGGGCCCTGCAGGCCGGGCACGACCTGAGCGTGCGCGAGTACTCGCTCCTCGACGTCCTCAGCCGCCAGCACAACGGGCCGGGCGGGCACCTGCGGATGCACCAGGTCGCCGACTCGGTGGTGCTCAGCCAGAGCGCGACGACCCGGCTGGTCAGCAGGCTGGAGGACCGCGGCCTGCTGAACCGCTACCTCTGCGACACCGACCGCCGGGGCATCTACACCGACGTGAGCGAGGCGGGCCTGGCCCTGCTGGCCGCGGCCCGGCCCACGAACGACACCGCGCTGCGCGAGGCCCTGGACGAGGCCTCGCGCAACCCGGAACTCGCCCCGCTGGTCTCGGCCGTGGAGAACCTCCGCCGCTGAGCCGGGCGGACGCGGCGCCGGAGACCTGCGCCGCGTCCCGCTGCTAGCGCGGACCGCCGGTGGGAGCCGGCGGGGAGGAGGTGGCCACCCGGCCCGACGGGGTGGACGGTACCGCCGACGGCGACACCGACCCCGAGCCCTTCGACGCGGGTGCGGTCGGCGGGCTCGCCGACGCGGCCGGGGACTCCGATTCCCCCGGGCGCCCCGACGCGTCCACGCCCGGGCTCGGCCGCGCCGACCCGGCGGACCTCGGCGAGGGCGTCGGCGAGGACTCCGGGGACGGACCGGGGCCCGTGACCTTCGGCGGGGTGGCCGGAGGCGTCGGGCCGGGCACCGGATCCGGGGCGAGCAGCAGGTACCCGATCCCGGCGGCCGCGGCGGCGGCCAGGCCCGCCAGGGGCAGCGCGAACCGCCGCAGCCTTTCCACGGGCAGCCGCCTCACGTGCGGTCCCGGCGGATCCGCGGGGCGCAGCCGGCGGACGTCGATGCCGTCCGCGCGGGCGTCGAGGGCCTGCCGCAGCCGCCGCTCGACCGGGCGTTCGGCGAGGCGTTCGCCGTCACGCGTCATATCCGTCCCTCCAGAATCCGTTCCAGCGCGTCCAGGCCGCGGCTCGCATTGGACTTGACCGCTCCCCGGCTGATCCCGAGGGTGGCCGCGATCTCCGCCTCGCTGAGGTCGGCCCAGTAGCGCAGCACCAGGACCTGGCGGCGGCGCGCCGTGAGCCGGCCGAGCGCGGCGAGCACCTCGCGGTGCGCCTCGTCCAGGACCACGTGGTCCTCGGCGGACGGCACGTCGGCCTCCGGCGACGGGGTCCAGGCCCGTACGGTGCGCCGGCGGCGCAGTACGGAGCGCGAGGTGTTGACGACCGCGGTGCGCAGGTAGCCGAGGGCGTTGTCGACCTCGGTGATCTGCTCGCCGTGGCGCCGGTACAGGGCGGTGAAGGCGTCCTGGACCACGTCCTCGGCCGTGGCCAGGTCGTCGACGAGCAGCACCGCCAGCCGGACCATCCGCAGCCGGTGCGCGTGGTAGAGCTCGGTGACGGTGGGCGGCTGCGGTTCGCCGTGGCCCGTGTGCCCGTACGCGTACGGGTCCCCGTACGAGGGCCCGTACGGGGAGCCGTGCGGGCGCGGGGAGGCCGGCGGGGCGGAACGCTCCCGGCGCAGCAACGACCACAGGCCCCGCCACGCCCGGCCGAAGCCGGGCGTGAGGGGGCCGACGGGTGGTGCGAGGTGGAGCACGGAATTCCTCAGTTCGCGCGGCGCCGCACGGCGTACAGGGCTCCGGCGCCGGCGAGGACCAGACCGGTGGCTCCCGCCCCGAGGGCCATGGTGGTCGCCGAGGAGCCAGTATGCGCGAGCTCGGCTCCCTCGCCGGCGGCGCCCGCCTCGGACGGGACGGCGCTGGGCTTGGGACCGGGCGTCCCCGGGCTCGACGCGGAGACACTGGGCGCGGCGCTGGGAGCGGCGCTGGGGGCCGCGCTCTTCGCGCCCGAACCCTCGCTCGGCGGCGTGCTGACCGAGGGAACCGGCTTGACCCCGCCCTCGCTGGGAGAGGCACTGGCCGGGACGCTGACCGACGGAGCGGGCGCGGGCGAGCCGGCGTTCGCGGCGGAGGCCGGCCCGGCGAGGGAGACGGCCACTCCGGCCGCGGCGGCGATCACGGCCGTCCGGCGGACGGCCAGGGGGACGCGCAGGGCACGCTTCAGGTTCTTCACGGTGGTTCTCCACGGTCGGGTCGAGGACGCGGGACTGCGCCCTTCACCCCCGCACGACGCGCGACCCTCCGGGAGGTTGCCGCCGATCCGGAAAAACTTTCGGCCGGTTTACGGCAGCCCGCGCAGGGCGGTGCCGAGGGTGGCGACGCCCTCCTCGATCTCGCCGGCCGAGCCCGCCGCGTAGCCGAGGATCAGGCCCGGCGGGCCCGGCCGGACGCGGTGCCAGGACAGCGGGTGGGTCTTGACGCCCAGGGCCAGGGCCGCCGAGGCGAGCGCCGTGTCCTCGAAGCCGGCCGCGTCGAAGGTGACCATCAGGTGCAGGCCGGCGGCCGCGCCGTGCACCCGGGCTCCCGGCAGGTGGTCGGCGAGGGCCCTGAGCATGGCGTCGCGGCGCCGGCGGTGGCGGCGCCGGACGTGGCGCAGGTGCCGCTCCAGCTCGCCCGAGTCCATCAGCCGGGCGAGGACCAGCTGGGCGAGGACCGGGTTGCCCAGGTCGGCGTAGCGCTTGGCGGCGGTCACCGCGTCGCGCAGCCGCGGCGGCACCAGCAGCCAGCCCAGACGCAGGGCGGGGGCGAGGAGTTTGGAGACGCTGCCGGCGTAGCAGACGGCCTCGGGGTGCAGGGCTCGCAGCGCGGGGACGGGAGCGCGGTCGTAGCGGTGCTCGGCGTCGTAGTCGTCCTCGATGACCAGGCCCCCGGCGGCCGCCCAGCCGAGCAGGTCCCGGCGGCGCTCGCCGTCGAGGACCACCCCGGTCGGGAACTGGTGCGCCGGGGTGAGCAGCACCGCCCCGGCCCCGCTGGCGCGGAGCCCGGCCACGTCGAGCCCGGCCCCGTCCACCCGAACGGGAACGGTCTCCAGCCGCCCGTACTCCAGCTGCTGCCGGGCCCCGAGCGAGCCGGGGTCCTCCACCGCGACCCGGTGCACGCCCTCCTCGCGCAGGACCTGCGCCAGCAGCCCCAGGGCCTGGGCGACGCCCGCGACGATCACCACCTCGTCGGGGTCGGCGCGGATGCCGCGGTTGCGGGCCAGCCAGCCGGCGACCGCCGCGCGCAGGGCGGGGGCGCCCTGGGGGTTGCCGTAGCCGAAGTCGGCCGGGGTCAGACCGGCGAGCACCCGGCGCTCGGCCTGCAGCCAGGCCGTACGGGGAAAGGCGGTGAGGTCGGGGACCCCCGGCGAGAGGTCGATCCGGCAGGGCACGGCACGCAGGGCGTCCACCAGTCCGCCGCGGTCCGGGGCGGGCGCCGGCCCGGCCGCGGGCGGTGGGGCGGCGACCACCACGGTGCCGGCCCGGCCGCGGCCGCGGACCTGGCCTGTCTCCGCGAGCCGCTGGTAGGCCTCGGTGACGAGCCCGCGGGAGACGCGCAGTTCGGCGGCGAGGACGCGGCTGGCCGGGAGCCGGCTGCCGACGGGCAGCCGGCCGTCGGCGATGGCCGCGCGGAGCCGGCCCGCCAGCCAGTCGGTGCGGCCGCCCGGCGGGGCCTGGCCGAGGTCGAGCTGGAGGAAGTCCGAGCCGCTCGGACTTTTGGACCCCTCGATCACGCCTTCTTTGGACCTGCTCATCGGACCATTGTGCGGCCACGCTGGACCTCATGCAGAGAACCTCCACCCCGACCTCGACCCCCACCTCCACCCCGACCGCCACGGCAGCCTCCACCGCAGTCCGGGACCTGGCCCCGGGCATCGCTGGGATGGCGCTGGTCGGCAGCAGCGTCACCGTCTCCCGCTCGCTGATCGACGCCCCGCTGTTCGCCACGCAGGCCGTCCGGTACGCCGCCGCCGCGCTGTTGCTGTGCGCCCTGGCCCGGGCCGCGCGGGTACCGGTCCTGCGGCCGCGCGGGCGGGAGTGGCTGTGGCTGGCCGGGATCGCGGCGACCGGGCTGGTGCTGTTCAACGTGGCCGTCGTACGCGGGGTGGCGCACGCCGAACCGGCCGTCATCGCCGTCGCGGTGGCCTCCGTACCGATCCTGCTGGGGCTGATCGGCCCGTTCCTGGAGGGACGGCGGCCCAGCCGCCAGGTGCTGCTGGCGGCTCCGGTGGTGGTGGCCGGGGCGGTGCTGGTCGAGGGGACGGGCCGGACGGACGCCGCCGGGGTCGGCTGGGCCGCGCTCGCGCTGGGCTGCGAGGCCGGGTTCACCCTGCTCGCCGTGCCGGTGCTGCGCCGGCACGGTGCGTGGGGGGTGTCCGTGCACGCGGTGTGGATGGGGGCGCTGATGCTGGCGGGGCTCGCGGTGGTCTTCGAGCGCCCCGCCGACCTGGGATCGCTCGGGCCGGTCCAGTGGGCGGCGGCGGGGTACCTCGCGGTGATGGTGACGGCGGTGGCGTTCCTGCTCTGGTACCGCACGGTGGCCGCCGTGGGCGCGGGCCGCGCCGGGCTGCTGACCGGGGTCGCGCCGGTGGCCGCGGCCGGCGCCGGGGTGCTGACCGGCAGCGGGGCCCCGGGACCGGCGGTGTGGCTGGGCCTGCTGGTGGTGGTCGCGGGGCTGGCCCTGGGCCTGCGCCCGGGCCGGACCCCCGCAACGCCCGCGCGGACGCGGCACGGTGACGGGGCGGCGGCGTCCCCTTGAGGGCTTGCATCAGCTGGATGCGGTACTTCTCCCCCACCGCCAACCACCGCAGGCTCGGCCTGGTCTGCCTCGGGGCGGGGGGCTGGCAGGGCGTGCTGCCGGTGGTCGTCACGCGCGGCCAGGGCTGGTTCGGCCACGGAACACGTGGTCGACGGGATCGTCCGGGGCCGCCCGGCGCGGCGGACCGCTGCTGGAGGCCCTGCGCTACGCCCGTGCCGAGACGTCCGGACACGGGAACGCGGTGATGGACGCGCTGGCGCGGGACGACGCCCTGCTGCCGATGTCCGTGGCCGAGCACGCTGCCCTGCTCGGGATGCCGCTGCCGCAGTTGCACCGGGCGAAGGAGCTGCCGGCCCGCACCGACCTGCCGGTCGCCGGGATCGCCCGGCGGGTCGGCTACGAGGACCCGGCCTGCTTCAGCCGGCTGTTCAGCCGCCGGGTGGGAATGGCCCCCGTACGCTTCCGCGCCCGGCAACCGGTGCGGGGGCCCGCCCGCCGAGGCGTCAGCGCAGGATGCCGGCCGCGCGGGCGGCCCGCACCCACGACGGGAACTCCGACAGCAGCCGGTCGTACAGCTCGGGGTCGGAGAGCCGCTCGATGTCGTCGACCGCGAAGAAGCCGACGTTGTCGACCCGCCGTCCGGGCAGGGTGTCGAAGTACTCCAGGACCCCGTACTGGGCCCGGCCCAGGCCGATGAACTGCCAGAACAGCGGCTCCTCGACGGCCTCCCGCAGCTCCCGCTCGATCTCGGCGTTGCGGTACACGCCCCCGTCGGAGAAGAAGAGCACCAGCGTCGGGGCGGGCACCGGGTGGTCCCGTACGAAGGCGCGCACCTGCGCGATGACCTTCTGCTCCTCGTTGCCGATGCCGACCGCGCGCATGTCGATCTGGCCGGGGACCAGCCCCTTGGGTGGTTTCCGGCGCCCGAACAGCCCGATCTGGCCGACCCGTACGTGCAGGCGCAGCCATGCGGGCAGCTCGCCGATCTCCAGGTCGGGCAGGCGGGCCGGGTTCGTCGCGAAGGTCCAGGCCTGCATCTGCCCGTCGTCGTCGAGCTGCGCGGCGACGGCGGCCATGCGCTCGGCGACTCCTGCGACGGTGCCGCGGGAGTAGTGGCCCGCCATCGAGCCGGAGGCGTCGAGGACGAGGACGACGCGTGCGGTGAGGGTCGTGACGCCTTGTTTGCGCAGGCTGACCGCGACCTGCTCCTTGCGCAGGGAGAGGAGTTCGCGCACGGCGGGCGGCAGCTGTTCCTCGCCCTTGGCCATCCGTACCGTCGGGGCCGGCGGCGGGGGCGAGGGTTCCGGCGCGGCCGGGGCCGGGTCGGGCCAGACGACCGGCGCGGGGACCGCCGCGGACGGAACCACCGGGGCGGCGGGCCGCGGGGCAGGTGGCCGCGGCGCGGCGGGCCGTGGCACGGCGGGCTGCGGCTCGTCGTCCACGGTGATGCCGAAGTCCCGTGCCAGCCCGGCCAGGCCGCTCGCGTACCCCTGGCCGACGGCCCGGAACTTCCAGACGCCCGCCCGCCGGTAGAGCTCGCCGCTCAGGAAGGCCGTCTCCGGGCCGGCCTCCATGTCGAAGCGGGCCAGTTCGGCGGCGGACACCGCATCGAGCAGCCGCAGGTGCAGCCCGGGGACCTGGCCGAAGGTGCCGCCGTCGGCGGACGCGCAGAGCACGACGCGCTCGATGCCGGGCTCCAGCGTTCCCAGGTCGACGCCGATGGTGTCGGTGCCGGGCTGTTTGCCGAGGTGCCGCACGGCTCCGGACGCGTGCCGCGGCTGGTTGTAGAAGACGAAGTCGTCGTCGGAGCGGACCCGTCCGGCCGCCGTCAGCAGCAGTGCGGACGCGTCCACGTCCGGCACGCCGGGCCCGGCCGACCAGCAGAGCACGGCCCGCACGGAGGTGGCTCCGACGGGCAGGTTGGCGCCTTTGTGCAATGTCGTCACGGCACCCAGTCTGCCTGCCGGAGCCCGCTTCCACGGCCGGTATCCGATGTTGAGTTCCGCGATCGGGGTCCAGGGATTGCCGGCCACCTCGTTGGTGGCCCCGACCTTGACGCAGCGGGCGGTGCGCGTCGTGGACTGCGCCTGGAGTGTCCCGAGGAGTGCGTCAGGTGGATGCGGGAACCAGGACCACGGCCGTCCCGTACGCGCACACCTCGGTCCCGACGTCGGCGGCGTCGGTGACGTCGAAGCGCATCATCAGCACGGCGTTCGCGCCGCGGGCCTTCGCCTGCTCGATGAGCCGCTCCATGGCCTGGTTGCGGGTCTGCACCAGGGTCTTGGTCAGGCCCTTCAACTCGCCGCCGATCATCGACTTCAGGCCCGCGCCGATCTGGCTGCCCAGGTGGCGGGAGCGCACGGTGAGGCCGAAGACCTCGCCGATGACCCGCTCGACCCGGTAGCCGGGGACGTCGTTGGTCGTGACGACGAGTACGCCGGTCTCTTGTGCCCCGGCCCCGCCGCCGTAGTCTTCGATACCCATGGCACCCACTCTCGCCCGGGCCGCCGCCGCCCGCATCCGGGGAGCCGCGCGGTCAGGGCATTCGGGCGGCGAGGCCGAACTCGTGGGCCACGACGACGGCCTGGGCGCGGCTGGACAGCGCCAGTTTGCTCATGCAGCGGTGGACGTGCGTCTTGACGGTGGCCGGGCTGAGGACGAGCCGTACGGCGATCTGGGCGTTGGACAGTCCGGCGCCGACCAGGGCGAGCACCTCGTGCTCGCGCGGGGTCAGGGTGTCCAGGCCGGGGTGCGGGGCGCGGGCGGCCGGGGCGGCGTAGGCGTCGATCAGTCCGCGCAGCGCCCGGGGACTGAACAGCATCTCGCCGGCGTGCACGGTGGAGATGGCGGCGAGCAGCCGCTCGGGCGGGGTGTCCTTGACGAGGAAGCCGCTGGCGCCGACCCGCAGCGCGCGGAAGACGTGCTCGTCGGAGTCGAAGGTGGTCAGGACGAGCACCTTGGGCCCGCCGGCCGCGAGGTCCTCCCGGCCGGCCAGGATCCGCTCGGTGGCGGCGATCCCGTCGGTGCCGGGCATCCGGATGTCCATGAGGACGACGTCGGGCCGGGTCTCGGCGGCGAGCCGGACCGCCTCCTCGCCGTCGCAGGCCTCGCCGACGACCTCGTAGCCCGGTGCGGCGGTCAGCAGTGCGGTCAGTCCGGACCGGATCAGGAACTGGTCGTCGACGACGAGTACGGACGGCATCCGCGTCACCCCCTCCCGGTCGCGGCACGGGCCGGGACCTCGCGCGGGCGCAGCGGGCCGACGGCATGCACGATCCCGCCGGCGGCCGGAAGCCCGGCACTGATCCGGACCGCGGCCGCATGTCTGACGAAGTGCACGTCAACCCCCCTTGTGTACTCCCCTGGTTGTATAGCGTCGACACCCAACGTGGTAGGCCGGTCTCAACCCGTGGATGGGCGCGGCCGGGCGCGGTCCGCCCGTAGATTTGCCTGCGCCGGTTCACCGGCCGGCACCGGCCCACTCCCCCCGGGGCCCCCGCTGCGCGGCCGTGCCCGTTCGGGGGCGGGCACGGCCGCCGCGCCGCGACGGGACAGATTGGTCATATCGGGCTAAAACTCGGTGAGCCACCGGGGCTACGGTCCCCGCCCTCGTCATAGTCGTCCCTGGCAACCGCCTGGTTGCCACCACCGTGCCGCGCGACGCGGCCGGGCGGACGTCTTCGTAGAGGAGCCGGCTCATGCTGAAGCCCACCAGAACCATCCTCGCTCTCGCCGCCGGAAGCCTGGTTCTCGGTCTGGCCGGAGCGGGCGCCGCCGTCGCGGACGACGGCGACAGCCTGCCGCCGCGTGAGATCGTCGTCGGTGACGGCCAGCTCGGCACCTACCCCGACTACAAGCACGCCATCGGCAAGGTCGTCTCCAAGGGCCCGCTGAAGGTCCGCAGCAAGCCGACCACCGACTCGAAGTCCCTCGGCCACGTGTACCCGCACAGCAAGGTCGAGATCGAGTGCAAGAAGTACGGCGAGAAGGTCGACGGGAACCGCATCTGGTACCGGCTGTACGACGAGGAGAACCTGACGAACGGCACCGACGGCCTCGACGGGCTCGACGGCCGCGCCGCCTACGACAAGGAGCGCTGGGTCTCCGCCCGCTACGTCAAGAACCTCTCCGAGGTGAAGTACTGCCACTGACCCCGGGTCAGTCCGCCGGGCGTACGGTACGGGGCCCCACGCACTCCACTCCGTACGCCCGGACCCGCTCGCGCAGTTCCCGGTCCGCCGTGACCACGACGCAGCCGCGGTCCGCATGGGCCGCGGCCAGTTCCACGATCCGGTCGTCGCCGCTCCCGGGGGCCGCGTCCACGCGTACCCCGGGAACGGACTCGACGCCCCGGGCGGCGCCTTCGACGACGAGGATGATCTCCTCGTCGCCGCCCCGCCCGGCCAGCCGGTCGCGCAGCCGCTCGGCCGCGCCCCGGCGGTCCCGCCACCAGCCGTCCGGCACCGAGCCGACGACGTTCGCACCGTCCACGATCAGCACACCCGGCATGACGGCTAGAAGTCCCCGTAGTTGACCTGCCAGGTGGGCAGGCCCATCCGGCGCCAGACCGCGACCACGCGGTCCCGGTCGTCGAGCGAGACCCGCACCGCGTAGCGGTGGCGTACGTGCGCGTCGAAGAGCTCCGCCTTCACGATGTCGTCGCGGCGCGTGTCGCCCGCCGCCCGCATCCACAGCTCGTCGTACGGCACCTGATGGCGCCGCAGCCAGGACTCGGTCTGCGGACGGTGCTCCTCACCGCGCCCCGACAGCAGCACGATCACATCGCCGTCGGCCCGCTTGAAGGCGTCCAGCGCGTGCCGGACCGACTCGTTGAGCAGGTCGAGCTCGCAGCGCGAGAAGTCGTACGGCCCGCGGTCGCCGATCAGGGCGAGCGTGCCGTCGATGTCGCACATCACCGCCGACGGCAGCGCCGGGTCGGGGACGTACGCGGTGACCGGCGGCACGGCCGCCGCGCCGGACGTCGTCCCGTTGAGCCACTCGGCCGTGAGCCGCCAGCCGCCCTTGCGGGCCTTCTCGTGCTTCTCGGCCAGGATCCGGATGATCTCCTCGCCCACCTGCCGTTCGCGGGCCGCGTCGCGGCGCAGGCACTCCTCCAGCGGGACGTCGGTGAAGTCGTGCACGACGAAGGTCGCGAGCCCGCCGACGGCCGCCTTGAGCCGCTTCGGGATGTGCTTCGTCAGGTGCGTGTTGTCGACGACCACGTCGAAGCCGCCGTCCACGGCCGCGCGGACCGCCGCGTCCTGGACCTCCAGCACGGTCTGCTCGTGCGCCCAGGACCGGCCCCGCTCGGGGTCCGGCAGGTCGAGCATGGCGCGCAGATCGTCCAGGTTGACGCGCCGCATCCGGCCGCCGGACCGCGCCTGGAGGGCACGGGCCGCGGTCGTCTTGCCGGAGGCGGGCAGGCCGGTCATGAGGTGCACGACGGGCAGCGCGGCGCCCTCGGCCCCGCCCCCGGCCTCCTGCGGACCCGTCTCCCGTGCGACGTCGTCGCGCGCGGCGGGCTGCCGGACGGCGGGGACCGGGGCCGCCGGACGGGCCGCGGCCGGTACGGCGGCGCGCGGCGCGGCCCCGGGCGAGGGCCGGCGCGTTCCCTCCGGCTCCTCCCGGCCCTCCTCGTCGGTGGTGTAGGAGTCGGCCACCTCCGGCCGTACGTGGCGCCAGGTGGTGAGCTCGGTCGACCGGCCGTCGAGCCGCATGAACATCGCCGGGCGGACCCCCCGGTCCGGGAGTTCCTTGACGGCGCGGGCGAAGGCTCCCCGGTCGGCGGCCAGGTGTACGAGGCCCGCGTAGGCCTCGTCGATGGCGCGCTCGTGCGCGGCGGCCCGCGCCTCCAGGCGGGCGATCACCTCGCGCACCCAGGCGTCGAACTCGTCGGGCACCTGCTGCAGCAGCGCGTCCAGCGGCTTGCCGCCCGAGGCCTCGACGTCGGCGACGGTGCAGTTGAGGCCCTGCGCGAGCCGGCCCGCGGGCAGGCCGGCGAACCGCTGGATGCCGTGGCCGCGCCAGATGTCCCGCTCGTTGACCCCGGTGAGCACGCCGTGGAGCCGCACGTACTCGGACAGCTTGGCCTTGGCGCGCACGCCGGAGGCGAAGCGCAGGACGAAGCCCTCGGCGTCGGTGCCGGTGGCCGCGGCGCCGCCGGGCAGGGTGTTGGACTCGGTGAGCGCCATCAGCTCGTCGAGGGGCATGGCGGGCCACACCTTGACGACGGAACCGATGCCCTCCCAGTGGGGCGCGGCCTCGGCGAGCGGAACCTCGGTGCCGTCCAGGCCGAAGGCCGCGAGGAGGACGAGGTCGCGGCGGTCGCCGTAGTTCACGACGATGCGGTTCTGCGGGTAGAGGATCTCCGCGAGGTACGTGACGCCCGGGTGCAGCGCGGAGGTGTCCTTGCCGTCGAGGCGCCGCTGGGCCCAGGTCGCCTGGGAGCTGGTGAAGGAGCCCTTGGAGGCGACCCGCCAGCGGCCCGCGTAGTGGAAGACCACGGCGAGGCTGCCGTCGACCTTGTCGTACACCTCGAACGGCTCGTCCGGGAGGGCGGGCGCGTACGGCATGCCCGCCTCGTGCTCGCCGACGTTGAAGAACTTCGGCAGCGGCAGGGCGACGATCGCGCCGGTGGTGTCGTCGGCGACGAGTCCGCGGCAGCGCGTGGTGACCTGGTCCCAGACGCGCTCGTACTGCGCCGTCCGCGTGTAGGTGTAGATGGACAGCGGCAGTTCGGGGTGCGACTTGCGGGTCACGTAGCCGGCGTCGATCGAGGCCGCCAGCGCCTGGGCGGGCAGCAGGTCGTGCAGAGTCAGGGTCTCCTGGCTCATGGGTTCCTCCCGGATTGAGATGTCCCATTCTCACCTGCGGGATGGTGTGTCCGGTACTCAGTTCTGGCTGGTCGGGGCAGCGCCCAGGCGGTTGATGTCGGCGGGGCGCAGGATGTGGCCGGGCACCCGGGTGCCGGGCGTGGCGACGGCGATCATGGCACGGCCGAAGGCCTCGGAGGTGATGACGAGGTTCGGCGCGAACCGGCGGACCAGCGGGATCAGCGGCGCTGTGATCGCGTACACGGTGCGGTTGATCCGGCTCTTGGAGGGCACGCCGCGCACCGGCTGGACGATGCCGGGGCGGAACATGTAGGCGCGGAAGGGCAGTTCCAGCAGGTCGTTCTCGGTCTTCCCCTTGACCCGGGCCCACATGAGCCGGCCGCGCTCGGTGCTGTCCGTGCCTTCGCCGGACACGAAGACGAAGGTCAGCCCGGGGTTGGCGGCGGCCAGCGGCCGGGCCACGGCGAGCGTCAGGTCATGGGTGACGCGCCGGTACTCCTCCTCCTTCATGCCGACGGAGGAGACCCCGAGGCAGAAGAAGCAGGCGTCGTACGCGGCCGGGTCGACCTCTGCGGCGGACAGGTCGGACGGATCCGCCTGGACGCGTTCGCGCAGTTTGGGGTGGCTCACGCCGAGCGGGGTGCGTCCGATGACCAGGACGCTCTCGACGTTGCCGTCACGCAGGCATTCGCGCAGGACGCCCCGGCCGAGCATGCCGGTCGCGCCGAAGAGGATGACGTTCACGGAGGCAGCCTAGGCCGCTCTAGTGCGAGACGCAGAGCTCGTTGCCCTCGGGGTCGGCGAGTGTCGTCCAGGTGCTGGGGCCCTGGCTGCCTTCGTGGAGGTGCCGGGCGCCCTTGGCGATGAGTCGTTCGACCACGGCCCGCGGGTCGTCGGCGCCGGTGCGGACGTCGAGGTGGACCCGGTTCTTGACCGTCTTGGGCTCCGGCACGAACTGGAAGAGGATGCGGGGGGCGCGCTGCAGGCCCTCCGGGTGGCGGATGCCCGCGCCCGCCTTCCAGACGAGGGTGCCGCGGTGCGTGGCGGTGTCCGCCTCGGTCGCCTGCCCCGCTTCGACCATGCTGCGGATGAACTTCTCGTCGCTGGGCTCCACTTCCCAGCCGAGGGCGTCCGCCCACCAGTCGGCGAGCGTGTGCGGATCGGCCGAGTCGATGGCCACCTGGAACGTGTATGCCATGCCGGGACCCTACTACTGAGGGGCCTCCCTGACCGCCATCGGAGCGGGCGCGTAGTACGAGGCAACGGCGGGCTGCCCGGTGTAGTTGGGCCCGGCGGCCGGGTCGGCGCCGAGGTAGCGGAAGGGCAGCCGCACGGTGCGCGGGCCGCGGAGGGAGAGCCGGTGGTGGCGCGCGCCGTAGCGGAACCCGGCCGCGCGAAGCGCCGCCAGGGCGGCCCGCCCGGCCGGGGCCCCGTCGGCTCCGCGCAGCGACGCGGGGTCGAGGTGGGCGACCAGCAGGCCGTCGGCGGCGAGCCAGGAGGCGGCCCGGGCGAGGAGCCCGAGCTGGTCGCCGACGTAGTGCAGGCCGTGGACGCAGGTGATCAGGTCGTACGTCCGGTACGGGGACCAGTCCGCGACGGAGGCCGTCAACAGCTCCGGCCCGGCCGGGGCGGGGGCGGGGGCCGGCGCGAGGGGGCCGACGAGGTCGACGCCGGTGAGGACGGCTCCGGCGGGCAGCCGGGACCGGGCCTCGCGCAGGGCGCGGCCCTCGCCGCTGCAGAGGTCGAGCCAGGACGGGGTGGCGGAGCGGGCGGTGAGGTGGGCGACGGGGTCGAGGCCGAGTTCGCGGGCGTAGCTGTTGACGCCGGCGAGCCCGCGTTCGCGGTTCATCGTGCTGTTGGCGACCACCGAGGTGCGTTCCAGCTCGTGCGCGGGCAGGAGGTGAGGCGTCGTCATCGGGCCATTGTCCCCGGGCCGGGCGGGCGGCGGGGGCCGCGGCGTGCCTTGACGTGCGAGGCGACCAGCGCGGCGAAGGTCAGCAGCCAGGCGCCCACGGCGATCCACAGCAGGACCTCGCCGAGCGGGAGCAGCCAGGCGACGCCGGCCGGGCCGGCCACGGACAGGCAGGCCACGGCGGTCATGCCGAGCGGGAAGACGGTGGCCCAGCGCCGGATGTCGTAGCGCGGCCGCGGGTGGCGCAGTTCGGCGGCGAGGAGGATGACGTACCAGAGGAGGGACAGGGCGAGAACCGCCAGTGTGACGTCGCGCAGGACCTCGTGCGCCGTACCCGTCCATACGGGTGACGCCGTGAGTTTGGATCCGGCCAGGGCGGAGATGGACAGCGCCCCGCCCGCCACCCAGTGGTCGCCCGCGCCGCCCACCACCTCGCGGAGGTCGAAGCGCAGGAAGGCCGCCACGTAGAGCACGAGCCCGAGGCAGAAGGCGGCCAGTGCCGCCCAGGCCAGCCAGTCGTGGCCGCCGGCGGCGGCGACGGCCGTCGCGAGGACGGCCAGACCCTGGGTGGCCACGCAGCCGAGGAACGCCGCCCCCGGCACCCGCCGCCCCCAGTGCCGTACGACGTTCAGCAGCAGCCCGGGCCAGATCGCCGCGGAGAGCGCGAGCAGGGCGGCCGCCATCGTCTGCCATCCGAGCATGGAGAGCCGGGTGCCGATGACCGTGGTGGCGGCAACGGCCGTCAGCGCGGCCGGGGTGTCGGCCTCGGCACGGAACCGACCGCGGTCGCCCACCAGCCGGGCCGTGAAGTCGGCGGCGAGCACGAGCCACAGGGCCACGGCGAGGACGAGGGCGACCAGCGAGGCCGCCTCGTACCCGGTCAGGTGCAGGCCGACGGAGATGATGCCGGCCGCCATGACGGCGGCTCCCGCCGCGGGCGGGAGTCCGGTCCACCAGCCGCGGCCGGGAGGGATGCTCACCCCTCCAGCGGACCGCACCGCTGCGGTCGGCGCCAGCGGGAGGGGCCGACCGGCGGGCCGCTCGGACGATCTGCACGGAAGATCAACGGAGCCTGCACACGATGCACATGCGGGGGCGCGGCCCGGTCCTAGGCTCGGGGGAGACGTGGACCTGCCGGTCCGTCACAGGGGAACGGACCGGCAGATCCCGACCACCGGCCCTACGCCCACCGGCCCCTGCCACCCGACTCTCCCACCCTCTGCCCGGCTCCTCCCCGGTCCACACGTGGTCGGCCCCGACTCGCCGACGATGCGACCGGTGCCGAAGTGCCCTGTGGAGGCAGCCGCCGTCCAGCTCATCCCCGCGGCGCGTACGTCGTAACCTGCGGTCCGCCATGCGAGAGCCGCGGTAGCGTCGGACCCCCTCGGCCGGTGGCCGAAACTCGCGCTTGCCAGGCCAGTTAGGCTTACCTAACCTTTGGCTCGCTCCGCTTGAGCAGCTCGGCACGACTTCGGGACCCGTCCCCAACCGAAGGAGCCTCCCCCATGAACACACGTCTCCAGCACGCCCAGCCCTATGCCGTCGGCCTGTTCCGGATCGTCACGGGACTGCTGTTCGCCTCTCACGGCGCGGCCTCCCTCTTCGGCGTCCTCGGCGGCGCCCACGGCGGCGGCACCGTCGCCGTCGGCACCTGGCCGGGGTGGTACGCCGCCGCCATCCAGTTGGTCGCCGGCGTCCTCGTCCTGCTGGGCCTCGGCACCCGGTCCGCCGCCTTCGTCGCCTCCGGCTCGATGGCGTACGCCTACTTCACCGTGCACCAGCCCGATGCGCTCTGGCCGCTGCAGAACGGCGGCGAGGCCTCCGCGATGTTCTGCTGGGCCTTCCTCCTGCTGGTCTTCACCGGCCCCGGCGCCCTCGCCGTGGACGGACTGTTCGCCTCGCGTCCGACCGCGTCGTCCGCCGGGCGCCGGGACGAGGCCCGCACGGATACCGTGACCGCCTGAGGAATCGTTTCTCCGTCACCCGCTCCCACCCGCTCCGGCGCCCGGGCCCCTCATCGGGGCGGTGCGACCAGCCCCATCTCGTAGGCCGTGATGACGAGTTGGACCCGGTCCCGGGCGCCGAGCTTGGTGAACAGGCGCGATACGTGGGATTTGGCCGTGGCGGCCGAGATGAACAGCTCCTCGGCTATCTCCCCGTTCGAGCGGCCCCGCCCGACCAGGGTGAGGACCTCCCGCTCCCGCTCGGTGATACCGGCGACGGACCTCAGGGCCGGCTCCGCCGCCGGGGGTCCCGGCCGCCGGACGAAGTCCGCGATCAGCCGGCGCGTCACGCCCGGCGCGATCAGGGCGTCTCCGGCGGCCACGACCCTGATCGCCGCGAGGATCTCCTCCAGGGCCATGTCCTTCACGGCGAACCCGCTCGCCCCGGCGCGCAGCGCTCCGTAGACATGGTCGTCCTCGTCGAAGGTGGTCAGGACGAGGATCCTGACACCATCGGTCGCCCCGGCGGCGCCTCCGCTCCCCCCGGTCCCCTCCGTGATCAGCCGGGTGGCCTCGATCCCGTCCATCCCCGGCATCCGGATGTCCATCACGACCACGTCGGGGCGCAGTTCCGCGGCGAGGCGGACCGCCTCGGTGCCCGTACCGGCCTCGCCGACGACCTCCAGGTCGGCGGTGTCCGCGATCAGTACGCGCAGGCCGGAGCGGACCAGCGGCTGGTCGTCCACGAGCAGTACGCGGACCGGCCCCGCGGCAACCCCGCTCACCGGGCCTCCCCTTCACCCTCGGCCACGGCTGCCGCCGCGCTGACCGGCAACGGCAACGGCAGCACCGCCTCGACCCGGAATCCGCCGGTGGGACCGGGCCCGGCAGTGAACCGGCCGTGCAGCAGGCTGACCCGCTCGCGCATCCCGGTGATGCCGAATCCCGTGCTCCCGATGCCGTCGGGCGTCCCGCGCCCGCCGTCGACGACCTCCACGGTCAGCTCCTCTTCCCCGTACCCGATGGTGACCCGGCAGTGCCCGGTGCCCGCGTGGCGCACCACGTTGGTCAGCGCCTCCTGCACGATCCGGTACGCCGACAGGTCGATGTCGGGCGGGAGTTGGCGCTCCTCGCCCTCCCGCCGTACGTCGACCCGCACCCCGGCGGCGGCGGTCGTGGCCACGAGGCCGCCGAGGCCGGCGAGGCCGGGGGCGGGGCCGAGCGGCGCCTGCCCGTGGTGGCCGTCCGGCTGTGCCTGACGCAGTGCCACCAGCGTACGGCGAAGACCCGACAGGGTTTCCCGGCTGGTGGCCTCGATGGCCTGCAGGGCGGCGCGGGCCTCCGCCGGCTGCGTCTCGATGACGCGGCTGCCCACACCGGCCTGGATGGCGATCACGCCGACGCTGTGGGCGACCATGTCGTGCAATTCGCGTGCGATGCGCAGCCGTTCCACGGTCACCGCCTCGGAGACCTCCTTCGACCGCAGTTCCACCGTGTGCTCCCGGCGCTCGCGGAACCGCAGGCCGGTCATGTAGACGGCGCCGAGGGACAGGGAGGCGATCAGGCCGGTGCTCATCATGTCGTAGGGCCCGAGCGTCAGCAGTCCGACGGCCGGGAGCTCGATGGCGACCACCATGGCGGTGGCGATGAGCGCGTCGCGCCGGGAGCGCGTGGCGACGATGAAGCCGAGCGCGAGGTCCGAGGCCATGAACACCAGGAACCGGCCCGGGCTGTGGTCCCTGCTGGCCCCCGCGACGAGCACGCCCGCGAGGAGGGTCAGGGTCAGCGCCACCAGGGGCCGGCGTCGCAGGAGTGCGACGAGCGGGGTCACGGCGAGCAGCAGCACCGCCCCGAGGAGCGGCCCGGCCGCGTACGGGACGCCGCCGATCAGCAGGCCCACGACGAGGAGGTAGAGGACGGCTCCGCCCCACGCCGAGGCGGCCGACGCCGGTTTCCGCGCAGGGCCGTCGGAGCCGTTGGAGTCGTGCACACGCGGGTCGGCAACGCCGTCGGCGCCGTGCTTCGTGCTCTTCGCATTCCTGGGTGGGGTGTTCATGCCGTGACGGTAACCAGCGGGCCCACGGGCGGACATCGGCCCCCGGGCTTACACCCCGGGGTGGTGGCTCCCCCGCGCGTGCCGCCGTCGACCGGCTGTCCCTCACGGCCGGTCCGGGGACGGTCACGGCGGTCCTCGGCCCCGCCGGGGCCGGCAAGACCAGCGCGCTGCGTCTGATCCTGGGGCTGGACTCCCCCACCGCGGGCACGGTCGCCGTGAGCGGGGTCCCGCTGCGCGGCCGCCCGCGCAGCCCGCACCAGGTCGGGGCCCTGCCCGAGCCGGCCGCGCTGCTCGGCCGCCGCACCGCGCGGGCCTGCCTGCGGGCACTGGCCCGCGCCCACGGCATCGGGTCCGGGCAGGTGGCCGAAGTCCTGGCGGAGACGGGCCTGGCGCGGGAGCGGTGGCGGCGGGTGGCGACGTGCTCCCCCGCGCTGCGGCAGCGGCTGCGGATCACTGCCGCGCTGCTCGGTGATCCGCCCGTGCTGCTGCTCGACGAGCCGCTGGCGGGGCTGGACGCGGAGGGGGTGCGGTGGGCCCGCCGGCTCCTGCGCGCGCCGGCCGCGGAGGGCCGTACGGTCGCGATGACCGGCGAGCGGGCCGCGGAGACGGCGGACACCGCCGACCGGATCGTCGTCCTCGGGCGGGGCCGGGTGGTCGCGGCGCAGTCCGCGGACGAGCTCGCCGCGCGGGGCGCCGCGGCCCGGGTCGTGGTGGGCACTCCGCGCGGCGCGGAGCCGGCCGCCGTGCTGGCGGCCGAGGGCGCCACGGTCGTCCGGGCCGGCCTGTCGGGGCCCGGGCGGCTCGCCGTGACCTGCATGACGGCGGAGCGCGTCGGCGTGCTCGCCACCGAGCACGGGATCGTGGTTCTCGAACTCGACACCCGCAGGCCCGCGTTGGAGGAGGTGCTGCACGAGCTCGCGGACGGCGCCGGGGGCTGCGGCCGCCCCGGTGAGGACGGTCACGGGCCGGGTCGGGAGTTAGCCTGAGCGCATGGATGAACTGGGAGGGGTGGAGGTCGTCTGCTTCGCGGACGCCGAGGCGTTCGAGGGCTGGCTCGCCGAGCACCACACGCGCCACGAGGGCGTATGGGTCAAGGTGGCCAAGAAGAAGTCCGGCATCCCGTCGGTCACCGACGACGAGTTGGTCGACGTCGGGCTGTGCTACGGCTGGATCTCCGGCCAGCGGCGCGCCCTCGACGAGCGGTACTACCTGCAGAAGTACGTGCCGCGCCGGCCCAAGAGCCTGTGGTCTCAGGTGAACGTGGACAAGGTGGCGGCGCTGACGGCCGCCGGGCGGATGCGTGAACCCGGGCTCGCCGAGGTGCGCAGGGCGCAGGCGGACGGGCGGTGGGCGAGCGCGTACGAGTCGCAGAAGACGGCGACGGTGCCGCCGGATCTGGCGGCGGCCCTCGACGCGCACCCCGGGGCCCGGCAGGCGTTCGAGGCGCTCGACCGGACCGGGCGCTACCAGCTGATCCTGCCGCTGCTCCAGGCCCTCACCCCGGAGAGCAGGCAGACCCGGCTCGCCAAGGCCCTGCACCTGCTGGCGACGGGCGGGGCCCCGTGACCCGCCGTACTCCTCCCCGCCCGGTGGACGTCGAGGGGCTCTTCCCCGAGGTCGCCCCGCTCCGGAGGCAGGCGCTACGGCTGCATCCCCGCGCGGGCAGCCCGACGCGGCGGGACAGTTCGGTGGGCGGTCCGCTGTCGTGGCCCGAAGACGAGGCCTGGCCGGTATGTCCGGAGCACCACCGTTCGCCGATGGTGCCGGTGGTCCAGCTGTACGCCGCCGACGCGCTGGGGATCGTGCCGTTCCCGCCTGGATGCGACCTGCTCCAGGTGCTGTGGTGCCCGCGGGACCACGACGGCCGATGGGTCGTCCCCGAGGTGCACTGGCGGAATGCGGACGCGGTCGGGAACAGCCGTGAGACACCGCCGCTCCCCGTCGAGAACCCGTACGGGCACGTGCCGAAGCCGTGCGTCGTCCATCCGGAGCTGGTCGCGGAGTACCCCGGCTGGGACCTCCCCTACGGGCTCTGGGACGCGTTGGAGCCGCGTTTCGAGCGGGTGGAGGCGGAGACGGGGTGGGACTACCAGTTCCACTTGTCCACCGCTCCGGGGACCAAGCTGGGCGGCTACCCCGGCTGGAGTCAGGACCCGCAGTGGCCGGACTGTTCGGGGTGCCGGAGGCCGATGGACCATCTGCTGACCGTGGCGAGCACCGAGGCGGACGCCGCGTCCCGGCTGACCTGGACTCCCGTCGAGGACCAGGGTGTCGCGTACGAGGGTCCCGGCCTGGTGCTGGGGGACCTGGGCGGGGTCTACCTCTTCGAGTGCCGGACCTGTCCGGGCCGCCCGTACAGGGATCGTTTCGACTGCGCCTGAGCGGGAGAAAGGCGTCAGGCCTGGCCTCCCCGGGGGGAGGCCAGGCCTGACGGAAACCGGAGCCGCGGGTCAGGAGTGCTGCTCGCGGGCCTTCTCGGCACGCTCCGCGTTCTTCTCCTTGATCCGGACCGCTTCCTTGCGGACCTCGGCCTGGGTGGCGCGCTCCTTCTGCAGCCACTCGGGAGATTCCTGCTTCAGCGCTTCGATCTGCTCGGTGGTGAGGGGTTCGGTGACCCCACCGCGAGCGAGGCCGGCGATGGACACGCCGAGCTTGGCCGCCACCACCGGTCGGGGGTGCGGACCGTTGGCGCGCAGCTCCTTCAGCCACTGGGGCGGATCGGCCTGGAGCGCACTCAATTCGCTGCGCGAGACGACACCCTCCTGGAACTCTGCGGGGGTGGCCTCGAGGTACACGCCCAGCTTCTTCGCCGCGGTCGCGGGCTTCATCGTCTGGGTGCTCTGGTGCGACGTCATGGTGTCAAGAGTATCGAGCGTGTGCGCTACCTCCGACCACGACCGGTAACCTGGCGGGGTGACAGGCTCGGAAGTACCCCATTCGTTCCGGCTCGCTTATGTCCCGGGGGTGACACCCGGCAAGTGGGTGCGGATCTGGAACGAGCGGCTGCCCGACGTCCCGCTGACCCTCGTCGCGGTGTCCCCCGGCGAGGCCTTCGGCGTTCTGCGGGGCGGCGGCGCCGACGCGGGGTTCGTCCGGCTGCCGGTCGACCGTACGGACCTCAGCGCGATCCCGCTGTACACCGAGACCACGGTGGTGGTGGTCCCCAAGGACCACCTGGTGGCGGCGGCCGAAGAGGTGTCCACCGAGGACTTGGCCGACGAGATCGTGCTGCATCCCCTCGACGACACCCTCGTGTGGGAGCAGCTGCCGGGGCGGCCCGCGATCGAGCGCCCCGAGACGACGGCGGACGCGATCGAGCTGGTGGCGGCCGGGATCGGCGTGCTGGTCGTGCCGCAGTCGCTGGCCCGTCTGCACCACCGCAAGGACCTCACCTACCGGCCGGTCTCGGACGCGCCCGAGTCGCGGGTCGCGCTGTCGTGGCCGCAGGAGGAGACCACCGATCTGGTGGAGGAGTTCATCGGGATCGTCCGCGGCCGGACCGTGAACAGCACGCGGGGGCGCCCCCCGACGCCGCCGCAGCCGAAGGCGAAGCGCAAGCGTCCCGAAACGGGTTCGGGCTCCGGCTCCGGCGCCCAGCGGAAGACCGCGTCCGGGAAGCCGACGGGCAAGAACCCCCGTGGTGCGTCCGGCGGCGCCAAGGCGGGCAAGGGCGGCAAGAGTGGCAAGCCCCGCCGTCGGCCGTAGGACCGGCCTGATCCGAACGACAGGCCCCGGGGTCCCCGACGGCCTGGCTTCGGGGACCGGGATCGCCTCGCGGTGTATGCAGGTGGGATGGATCTCCGGCCGTTCCACCCACCTCACCACCGAGCCCGGCAGGTAAGCCACCTGCAGCTGGCGGTCCCGTTCGCGCTGATCGCCCTGGTGACGCTGGTCGACGTCCTCGCTCCGCCGGACGTCCACCTCGGGCCGTTCCTGGTGGCCGCGCCCGCGGTGACGGCCTCGTTCGCGGGGCCCCGGATGACGGGCTTCGTGGGCCTGGTCGCCGTGCTGGCCCAGGTGGTGGTCGCGACGACGCGCACCAGCCTGACCGATCTGAACCACACCTTCCAGATCATCGCGCTCGTGATGATCTCGGTGTTCGTGACCTTCTTCGCCCACCTGCGCGAGGTGCACGAGAAGGAGCTGATCCAGCTGCGCTCGGTGGCGGAGACCGCCCAGCAGGTGGTCCTGCGGCCGCTGCGCGACCGGATGGGGCCACTGGGCCTCGCCTCCGTGTACCTCGCGGCGGCGGCGGAAGCCCGCATCGGCGGCGACCTGTACGCGGCTGCCCGTACGGCCACGGGGACGCGGCTGATCATCGGCGACGTCCGCGGCAAGGGCTTGGAGGCCGTCGGGGACGCCGCGCTCGTCCTGGGCGCCTTCCGGGCCGCCGCCCACCAGGAGGCCGAGCTGCCGGGCCTGGTGGACTACCTGGAGGCGGCGGTCTCCCCGGACCTGGACGGCTCGGAGGATGACGCAACCGCGGGCGACGACGGCGAGAGCTTCGTGACCGCGGCGGTACTTGAGGTCCCCGACGGGGACCCGGTGCTGGAGCTGGTCAGCTGCGGCCATCCGCCGCCGCTGGTCCTGCGCCGCGCCGGCGGGGTCGAACGCCTGGACGTGTCCCACCCCGGGCCGCCCCTGGGGCTCGCCGGGCTCGTGTCCGCGCCCGTCACGGCGCAGACCTTCGCCTTCGAGGCGGGTGACGTCCTGCTCCTCTACACGGACGGCGTCCTGGAGGCGCGTGACGGCGACGGGGCGTTCTACCCCCTCGCGGAGCGCGTGGCCGCCTGCTCCGGCATGCACCCCCAGGCCCTGCTGGACCGGCTGTGCCGGGACCTGCTCGCCCACGCGACCGGGAACACCCTCGGCGACGACGCCGCGATGGTGGCCATCCAACGGCTCGGGTAGGACCGGTTCCAGGGTTTGCCAGAATCGGATCATGCTGACCATCGGAACGATCGTCATGGGCGCCGCGGACGTGCGGCGGGCCGCGGAATTCTGGAGCCGGGCGCTGGGCTACGTCCCGCGCGACGGCGAGGTGGACGAGGGCTGGACCGTCCTCGTGCCCGCGGACGGCGGCGGGCCCGGCCTGGCGCTGGGCCGCAGCGTCACGCCCGTACAGGAACGCCCGCGCGTCCACCTCGACCTGTACGCGGCCGACGCGGCGGAGCAGCAGGCGGAGGTGGCGCGCCTGGTGGCGCTGGGAGCCCGGCACGTGGACTGGGACTCCTATCCCGAGGACCCCGATTTCGTGGTGCTGGCCGACCCCGAGGGCAACCGCTTCTGCGTGATCGACACCACCCACGGGTGAGCACTGGCCCTGGCCCGGACCAGGGCTGGTCGGGCCGCGTTTCCCGGATCAGAGCGCCAGCGTGCGCCAGCCCTGGGTGATCTGCTCGCGGACGGCCTGCGCGTCGGGCATCGGCCGCTCCTGCGCCCGGTCGGCCGTCAGCAGCTCCACCAGGGCCGCGCCGTCGGCCGGGCGTGCGGCCGGGTCGGCGGTCAGCGCCCTCGTGACGGCCGCCGCGAGGGCCGGGTCGAGCGCCTGCACGGCCGCGAGCGCGGCGGGCTCGGGTCCGGTGTCCACGATGCGGCGGATCACGGCGCCCGTGCTGGTCGCGGAGAACGGGCTGGTGCCGTGCGCCGCGCACACCACGCAGCAGGCCCACGCCCAGACGTCGGCCGCCGTGCCGACGCGCTCGTCGCCGAACTGCTCCGGCGCCATGTACGTCAGGGTGCCCGGGCCGCCGCCGGTACGGGTGAGCCGGGTGCCGTCGACGATCGCCGCGATGCCGAAGTCGAGCAGGCGCGGTCCGGCGGTGGTGAGCATGATGTTGGCCGGCTTGAGGTCGCGGTGGACCAGACCGAGCCGGTGTACGCCGGACAGGGCCACGGCCAGCGCGAGCGCCAGGGCCTTCAACGCCTCGGGCGAGCGGATCGGCCCCTGCTCCCGCAGGTGCACGTCGAGCGGCCGGCCGTCCAGCAACTCCATGGCCAGGTAGGGCCGTCCGGAGTCCACACCGGAGTCGAGCACCCGGGCGGTGTACGCACCGGACACCATGGCCAGCACCTCCGCCTCCCGCTCGAACCGCTGCAACAGCTCGGCGTGGTCGAGGAGTTCGGGGTGGATGGTCTTCAGGGCCACCTGGGTCACCGCCCCCTCGCGGCGGGCGAGGTACACCGTGCCCATCCCGCCGGCCCCGATCCGGCCGAGCAGCCGGTACCCGCCGATCGTCCGCGGCTCGTTCGGACGCAGTTCCTGGTACGCGATCTGCGGCGCGACCCCGGCTGCGGCACTGCCGTCGGCGCCGGCGCCGACGCCCCGGTCGACCTGCGTCGACACGTACGCGCCCGGCTGCGCGGGCGGAGCGGACGGCACGGGCGGCAGGTGGCCGGGCTGGGCGGGCTGCGTGACTGCGGCCGCGGCCGCGGCCCTCCGTGCGTCCGGGGCGGGCTGCGCGGGCTGCAGCGCAACCGCGGTGGTGGTGGCGCCGCCACCGGCGGGCCGGCTCCTCCCGCCGGCCACCAGGGCGACGATCTCGCACAGCAGGGCAGCCATGACCAGACCGGCCGGGAGGAACACCCCGAGCACGAGCCGGAGGGCGAGCAGGGCCGCCAGCCTGAGGCGCACCGCGGGCGGGGTCCAGGCCTGCGCGGACGGGCCGGCGGTCAGCAGACTGCGCTGCGTCAGGATCCACAGCCCCAGCCAGACCAGCAGGACCGGGATCGCGGCGCCGAGGAACCAGAGCCGCGCCGTGGCGAGGGGGAGGCCGAACTGGAAGGCCAGCGTGCGCCCGTCCCCCGTGGCGATCGACTGCAACAGCAGGTCGAAGCCGGGGATGACGTCGGAGGTCAGCCAGAGCAGCAGGCCGATGCCGCCGACGAACGCCAGCGCGAGCTCCCCGAGAGCCGCCGCCGAGACCCCCGGCCGGGGCACGGTCGCGCCCCCGGCCGCCGACACCCGCTCACGCACGCCCTGTTGGGCCCGCATGAGCAACGGCAGCGACACCAGCCGCACCACCAACGTCGGCCCGGCCACGGCCAGGACGCTCATGCCCAGCGACATCTCCACGTACTCCGCCATGCTTCCCCCGCGCTCTCCTGTGCAGCCTGTCGGCCGAGCGGAGTATAGGTTCCTGAGCCCCTCCTTACCGCCGCCTTAAGCGGAACCTAAGACTCACAAGGGGCGCACCGAAACGAACGAATGTCCGTTTCGGTGCGGCTAGCGTGCTGCCGCATCCCCCAACTCCCCAGTAACACAGAGGCAGGCACGCGATGGGCAGCACAGTCGGGCACCGGCGCAGGACGAGCCGCAGGGCGAAGGTCACGGGAGCGATCGTGACGGCGGCGGTGATCGGAGGCGCCGCGTTCGCCTTCACCGGAACCGCCCAGGCGGCCTCCGTCGGCGCCGTGTACACGAAGTCCAGCTCCTGGAGCGGCGGTTACACCGGCCAGTACGTCATCACCAACCACACCGGCCAGGTCCAGTCGGACTGGACGCTCCAGTTCGACCTGCCGGCGGGCACGAAGATCGACTCCCTGTGGAACGGCACCCACACGGTCTCCGGCCGGCGCGTCACCGTGAAGCCCGCGAGCTGGAACCGGGAGCTCGCGGCCGGGGCCTCCGTCACCGTCGGCTTCGTCACCAGCGGCTCGGACTCCCCCGGCAACCCGACCGGGTGCCTGATCAACGGGGTGAAGTGCTCCGTCGACCAGGGTGCGACGGCCCAGCCGAGCGGGCGGCCCACCGCCCGTCCCACCGTCACCGCGACCGCGGCGCCGACCGCGACCGCCACCTCCGCCGCACCGACCAGGACCACGGCGCCCTCCCCCACGGCCACCCCCACCACCCCGGTCCCCGCGCCCGGCGGCAGCGGCGCGCGCTTCGCCCCGTACGTGGACACCTCCCTCTACCCCGCCTACGACCTGGTCGACACCGCGGCCAAGACCGGTGTGAAGGAGTTCCACCTCGCCTTCATCACCTCCGGCGGCAGCTGCGCACCCCTGTGGGGCGGTGTCACGGATCTCGCGAGCGACAAGGTCGCCGCCCAGATCGGGGCGCTGCGGGCCAAGGGCGGCGACGTGCGGGTGTCGTTCGGCGGGGCCGCCGGGCACGAACTGGCGCTGAACTGCGCCACCGTGGACGAGCTGGCCGCCGCGTACGGGAAGGTCGTCGACCAGTACAAGCTCACCAAGGTCGACTTCGACATCGAGGGCGCGGCCCTGCCTGACACCGCGGCCAACGCGCGCCGTGCGCAGGCCATCGCCCGGCTGCAGAAGTCCCACCCCGGCCTGGACGTCGCCTTCACCCTGCCGGTGATGCCCGAGGGGCTGACCCAGCCCGGTGTGGCGCTGCTGGCCGACGCCAAGAAGAACGGCGTCCGGGTGGACGCCGTCAACATCATGGCGATGGACTACGGGCCGGCGTACAGCGGGGACATGGGGCAGTACGCGATCCAGGCCGCGACGGCCACCCAGGCCCAGATCAAGGGTGTGCTCGGGCTCTCCGACGCCGCGGCGTGGAAGGCCGTGGCCGTCACGCCCATGATCGGCGTGAACGACGTCACGAGCGAGATCTTCACCGTCGAGGACGCGACGCAGCTGGTGGAGTTCGCGGCGTCGAAGGGGATCGGCCGGCTGGCCATGTGGTCCTCGACGCGCGACAAGCAGTGCGCGGCGGGCGCCGTCAACTACGCCGACGCCACGTGCAGTTCGATCCTGCAGCAGCCGCTGGCCTTCACCAAGGCGTTCGCCGCGCTCAAGTAGGCGCACCGAACGGCCCACGGGCCCGCCGCACTTGGCGTGCGGCGGGCCCGTCGCATGCTAGGCGAGGATGCCCGCGCGGGTGGCGAGGTCGAGGGCCGCCTCCGGCCGTGGCGCGGGGCGGCCTTCGGTGTGGCCCGGGGCCAGCAGGGCCCTCACGGCGTCCGCGTCGGCCTTGCGCTCGTGCGCCAGCGCCGCGAAGCGGGCGACGGCTTCGCCCAGGCCGCGCGCCCGGTCGTACGGGGCGTCGTACGAGGCCACGGCGAGTTCGAGGAACTCCTCGTGCGAGCCGACCCAGGGGGCGGCCATGTCCAGCCCGTCCTCCCTCAGCTCGTCCGGGTACGGGATCCGGTGCCAGGCGCCGCCCTCCCACCAGTAGACGAAGCCGAAGAGGTTCCCGGCGGCGTCGTCCCGCAGGAGCTCCCAGGGCAGCCACGCGGGGCCGCCGGCCAGGAAGTCGATCTGCTCGCCGGCGGCATGGGTGTGGCTGCCGTCGGGGTCCTGCCCGCAGAAGACGGCGCGTTCCCCGTCGAGCACGGTCAGCCGCCACCAGCCGCCCGCGCCGGTGGAGTGGCACCACAGTCCTTCGCCGTCCAGGGAGAACTCGGTGCTGGTCGAGCATGCTGCGTCGACCATGGCCATGGTCACCGCTCTCGCCCACAACAGCTCGGGGTGGTCGAGGTCTTCGGGCCGGCTCGGCGTGTGCATGGTGTGGTCTCCTCCCTGTGCCGGGACACAGCCTCGCATGCCGGGGCCGCGGCCGTGAGCGCGGGCAGGACCCTGCCGCCCATCGGCCCATCAGCCCTCGTTCCTCGGCCGAAATGCCGATGACCGGGCGGGTCCGGGGGCGGCACGCTGGTACGAGGCCGTTCGGCTCACTTCCAGCCATTCCCTCCCGAGCAGGAGCCGCTTCTCATGCTTGTCCTCGACTCTTCCCGTGCGGACACCGCCCTGGCGCGACGCGCCGCCGTGCGTTTCCTGCAGGCCAGGTGCCCGTGGGCCGAAGTGAACGACGTCCTGCTCGTGGTCAGCGAGCTGCTGGGCAACGCCGTCCGCCACACGGACGGCGGATGGCTCCTGCGGATGGTCTGCCGGCCGGAGGCCCTCGTCGTCGAGGTCTACGACAGCAGCAGCGCCCGGCCCGTTCTGCGGACCGGGGACGCCGAGAACGGTGGCGGCTTCGGCTGGGGCATCGTGAAGGAGCTGACCTCGTCCCTGACGGTCCGGCCCCACGCGGCCGGCAAGTCCGTACAGGCCGTCTGGCGCCCGGCGGCGCACGCGCAGGCCGCCTGACCGACTCCCTTCCGCAATATCCTGCATTTCAGGATATTGTGGAGTACGTGGCTTCACGAGAGATGACGCGTACGGCGTTCTACGTGCTGACCGCGCTGGCCGACGAGCCCCGTCACGGCTACGGCATCGTCCGGGAGACCGAGGCCTTGTCGCAGGGGCAGGTCCGGGTGCGGATCGGGACGCTCTACGGGGTGCTGGACCGGCTGGTGGCCGACGGGCTCATCGAGCCGGACCGCGAAGAGGTGCACCGGGGCCGGCTCCGCAGGTACTACCGCCTCACCGACAGCGGCGAGGCGGCGCTGTCCGAGGAAGCACAAAAGATGGCCTCGGCGGCGCAGGCCGCCGCCCGCCGGATCGCCGCCCGCCGGGCCGGCCACGACCCTGTTCCGGCACCGCCCGAATCCCCCGGGTACGGCCCGTAGCGGCACCGAGCGGATCCCGCCAAGGCGCCCCACAGCCCCAACTCCCGCCCCCATGCGCCGGGTTACCGTCCGGCCATGCTTTCGAACACACGAACCCCCGCCGCCGTTCCGCGCAGTCGCCGCGCCCTGCTGCGCACCGCCGTGGCGGGCACGGCCGCCGCCGGCGCGGGCCTGGCGCTCGGTTCGGTCTTTCCGGCTTCCGCCGACCCGCGGGACCAGGAGGGCGCCGAGCGCGTCACCACCCCCGCGCAGGCGCTGCGCCGGCTGGCGGCCGGCAACCAGCGCTGGCGCACGCAGCGCCAGGAGCACCCGCACGAGTCCGCGTACCTGCGCCGCCGGCTCGTCGAAGGCCAGCAGCCGTTCGCGATCGTGCTGGGGTGTGTCGATTCGCGCGTACCGCCCGAGCTGGTGTTCGACCAGGGGCTGGGCGATCTGCTGACCGTACGGTCGGCGGGCGAGGTGCTCGACGAGGCGGTGCTGGGGAGCATCGCGTACGGGGTTCTGGAGCTGCGCGTACCGCTGGTGCTCGTCCTGGCCCACCAGTCGTGCGGAGCCGTGGCCGCGGCGGTCCACGCGGACGAGACGGGCGAGCCGCTCCCCGCCCACATCCAGTACCTGGCCGATCAGATACGGCCGTCCATCGACCACGGCCGGCACGGTGACGCCCGCATCGACGCGACGATCAACGCCCACGTACGGGCGGTGCGCGGCCGGCTGGCTGCCGAGCCCGACCTCGCCGGGAAGGTGGCGGCGGGCGAACTGGCCGTGGTCGCCGCCCGCTACGAACTGCGCGACCAGCAGGTCCGCACCCTGTCCTGACGGCGGCGGAGCGTGCGGCTCATCCCGGTGCTGTCCGCGACCGGGATGAGCCGGGCCTCACGACCGTCAGGCGTTGACGCAGACGTTGCCGGCGGCCGGGTTGAGCGCGCCGATGACGTTGACGCTGTTCCCGCACAGGTTGATCGGGATGTGGATCGGGATCTGGACCAGGTTGCCCGAGAGGACGCCGGGCGAGCCGATCGCGGCACCCTCCGCCTTGGCGTCCGCCGACGCCGAGGACGCACCGCCGATGACCGCCAGGCTCATCACCAGTGCAAGACCGGCACTCTTCAGAACACGCGACACGTGACATCTCCTTGTTACCGCACAGCGGCGCCGGAGCACCGCGCGGCCCCGAGGGGGACCGCCCCCTTTCATTCGGCAGCTGACGGCCGCCCGCCGTGGTTCGGGCCGCCGGTTCCCTCGAAGGGGTGTCCCCGCGGCCCCCGTTTGGAGGCATCGGAGGCCCGTGGCCGTGGGGCAGTTCGACGGAGCCCTGTTCGAGACGTCCGGTGCAATGCACTGCGGGCATCCGTCAATTCGCTGCCGGGCCCGTCGGCCGCAGGGTGAGAACCGACCACGGCCGGTGATCCGGTCCCACGCGCTCCGCGGGGACCGCGGCCTAGCGTCGGGGAGCGGCGGATCCGAGCCGCGCCGGTCTCTCGACGAGGACGTGAACGCATGCCGATGCAGCCCTGGTTCCGCGATGCCAAGCTGGGCATCTTCGTCCACTACGGCATCTACGCGGTGGAAGGTGTCCCGGAGTCCTGGTCGTTCCATTCCGGGCAGCTGTCGCGCGAGGCGTACATGGCACAGCTGGACCGGTTCACGGCCGCCGCCTACGACCCGGAGGCCTGGGCCGCTCTGTTCGCCCGGGCCGGAGCGCGGTACGCCGTGCTGACCGCCCGCCACCACGACGGGGTCGCGCTGTGGGACACCGCGTACGGAGACCTCGACGTGGTGCGGAACACGCCCGCGGGGCGGGAGCTGCTGGGCGGGTACGCCGGGGCCTTGCGCGAGCGCGGGCTGCGGGTGGGGCTGTACTACTCGCACTCCGACTGGAGCCACCCGGACTACGCGAGCGTGGTGCACCCCGAGCCGCCGAACGAGGACGTGGCCACGCACCCGCTGGTCGTGCCGGAGGGCGGCGTCGAGGATCCCGCGGCCTGGGCGCGCTACCTCGCGTACCGCGACGGCCAGGTCGGTGAGCTGGTCGACCGCTTCCGGCCGGACCTGCTGTGGTTCGACGGCGAGTGGGAGCGCAGCGAGGAGCAGTGGGGTCTGGACGCACTCGCCGCGAGGATCCTGCGGGCCCGTCCGGACACCGTGCTCAACGCACGGATGCTGAGCCACGGCGACTACGCCACGCCCGAGCAGGGGGTGCCGCTGCTGCCGCCGGACGGGCCGTGGGAGCTGTGCCTGACCGTCAACGACGCGTGGGGCTTCCAGCGCGGCGACGACCGGCACAAGTCGGTGCACCAGCTCGTGCGCCACTTCACCGAGACGATCGGCATGGGAGGCAATCTCCTGCTCGGGCTCGGACCGCGTGAGGACGGGACCTTCCTGCCGGAACAGGTGGAGCGGCTGGAGGGGTTGGGCGACTGGATCGCCCGGCACGCGGAGGCCGTGTACGGGACGGGCGCCGGGCTGCCGGCGGGGCACCACTACGGGCCGAGCACCCTGTCCGCGGACCGCCGCACCGTCTACCTGTTCTGCTTCGACCCGCCCCGGGAGACCGTGGCGGTACGCGGACTGCGCACGGCGGTGAAGCGGGTACGGGTGGTCGGCACGGGCGCGGAGCGGGCCCACCGGGTCACCGGCGGCCTGCACGACGTACCCGGCGTGCTGTGGATCGACGCGCCCGCGGCGGCGGACGCCGACCCCCTGACGACCGTACTGGCCGTGGAACTGGACGGGGAGCTGGAGCTCTACCGCGGCACGGGCCGGTCGTAGGCCTGCGTCTCCCCCGCCTCCGTAGCTGCCTGAGTATCCGCCTCCGTGTCCGCCGCCGTATCTGCCTCCGTGTCCGCCGTATCCGCGCCCGGTCGCGGGCCCGGGCCAGTGCGGATCGCACGGGGGGACGCACCGAGTTCGCGCCTGCAGGCCTTGTTGAAGGCCTGCAGGTCCGGCATGCCGACGGCCGCCGCGACCGCGGGGATCGCCAGGGTGGACTCGCGCAGCAGGTGCCGGGCCCGCTCCATCCTGCGGCGCCGGATGTACGCCACGACCGTGCCGCCGGTCTCCCTGCGGAACAGCCGGATGAGGTGGTTGTGGGAGACCCCGGCGGCCCGCGCGACCTCGGGCACCCGCAGCGGCCGGGCCAGGTGGGACTCGACGAAGGCGATGGCGGTCGCCGCCGAGGCGTGCGGCCGGGCACCGGGGCCGGTGGGCTCGGCGAGCTCCGCGACCCGCCACAGCGCCCCCCACACCTCGGCGTCCGCCCGGCGCGGGGCGCCCGGGGCGGCGGCGATGGCGCGCAGCAGGAGCTCGGAGAGCGCGGGGGTCCCGGCCCCGGCGTCCTGGACCACGGGTACGGCCCGCGGCGCGCAGGGGCGCCGCTCGCCGGGGCGCGGCTCGCCCGGTCCGGCCTCGTGGGCTCCGGGCAGCCGCAGATGGGCGTACAGGTGCTCGGAGCGGCCCCGGTAGCGGTAGCGCACCACCGCGCCCGGCGGGACGAGGCTCACATGGCCGGGGCGGATGGCGTGCGGCACGCCGTCGACGGTGAGTTCGGCGGCGTACCGGTACAGGTGCAGCTGCCACAGGTCCGGGAGCCGGAAGACGTCGAGGGAGCTGGTGACCCCGTGCAGCCCGACCCCGATGCTCACGACGGCGGGCGGTTCGTCGAGCGGCACGGCGGCCACCATCCCGGGCCGGAGCCAGTAGCGGTCATCCGTCATGGGCGCGGGGCGACTCTCGTGAGGGCGCCTCGGGCGGGCGCCACGGCGGTCGGTGCGGGGATCGCTGTGGTGGTCGGTGCGGGGGCTGGTGCGGGGACCGGTGCACAGCGAGCCATGTTTATCAGACCACTTGAGCCGGCGGCACCGTTTTCCCCGCCGAGATTCCCCAGTCGAAGGGACAAGTTCCCCTATCGATCGGGAACGGCGGAAATCTAGCCTCGCTACTGCCTGTCCGTGAGTCGGATCACTGTGATCGAGGGGGAAGTGTGGCTGATCGGGAGGTCGGTGTTCTGGCGATCGGTGCGGGGCCGGCGAATCTGGCACTCGCGGTGGCCATCGAGGAGTCGGGCTCGGCCGAACTGGCCGACGGCACACTGCTACTGGAACAGAGCCCGGACATCAAATGGCAACGCGACCTGCTCATGCCCTGGGCACGCAGCCAGGTCTCCTTCCTCAAAGACCTGGTGACCCTGCGCAATCCGAGCAGCAGGTTCACCTTCCTCAACTTCCTCCATTCCCAGGGCAGACTCGACGAATTCGTGAACCTCGGCACCTTCCACCCCTTCCGCTGGGAGTTCTCCGACTACCTCCAATGGGTCGCCACCTCCCTCGAACGCGTACAGATCCGCTACGGCGCCCGCGCCGCCCACATCGACCCGGTGTGCGAGACCGACGGATCGGTGTCCGGATGGAGCGTGCGGCTCACCGACGGGGACACCATCCGCTGCCGCGACCTCATCGTCGGAGGCGGACGCGATCCACGAGTACCGGACGTCTTCACGGCACTCCCCGGAGACCGGCTCGTCCACAGCGCCCAGTACCGCACGCGGATCGCCCAGATCCCGAAGGACGAACCCGTCCGCGCCGTCGTCGTGGGCGGAGCACAGAGCGCCGCGGAAATGTTCTTCGCACTGCGCGAGAACCTGCCGTCCAGTCAGGTGACGATGGTGGTCCGCTCGATGGGTCTGCAGAACTACCAGACCAGCAAATTCGTCAACGAACTGTTCTTCCCGTCCTTCGTCGACGAGTTCTACGACAGTCCGCCGGAGGTGCGCGCGCAACTCCTGGACGAAATGCGGTTCACCAACTACGCGGGCGTGGCACCGCCGTTCCTCGACGAGCTCTACACGATGCTCTACCGGGAGAAGACGCTCGGCCCGCAGCGGTCGGCCGTCCGGGCCATGACCGAGGTGGTGGGTGCCCGCCTCGACGGTGGCGAAGTACTGCTCGACCTGCGGGACCGGATCAGCGGCAAGATCGAACCGCTGCGGTGCGACCTGGTGCTGCTGGGCACCGGCTACGACCCGCGCAAGCCCGCACTCGTACGGGACCTGGCGGCCCGGGTCGGACTCGACGAAGTCACCGTGAGCCGCAACTACCGCGTCGACCTCGGCGAATCCACCTGGGGCGCCGTCTACCTCCAAGGCGTCAACGAGGAGACCCACGGCATCGCCGACTCCCTCATCAGCGTCCTCGCCCACCGCTCCCACGACATCCTCACCGACCTCCTCACCCGCCGCGCCACCACCACCGCCACCGAACCCAGGAGCGCGCGATGAAGCGGACGCTGGTGATCGCCCCCGGCCCGACCGCCAACGGCGATCTGCACCTGGGCCACCTGGCCGGCCCCTTCCTGGCCGCGGACGTGTGCGCGCGGTACGCGCGGGCCACCGGCCGGGACGTGCTCTTCGGCACGGGCGTGCACTTCACGCAGAACTACATCGTGACGACCGCGCGGAGGCTGGGCGTGCAGCCGGAGGACCTGCGCGTGCGGTCGGCCGGACAGGTCGAGGAGACCCTGGCGGCCGCGGGGATCCGCCCGGACGGCTTCGTCCGGTTCGGCGACCGGTACGTGAAGACGGTCCGGCACTTCTTCGAGCGCTTGCACAGCGCGGGCAAGCTCCGGCTGCAGGCCGTGCGGTTCCCGTACGCGCCGCGCACGGGCGAGTACCTCACGGACGCGTACGTACGGGGCGGCTGCCCGGTGTGCCTCGCCGACGGCTGCGCCGGGCTGTGCGAGAACTGCGGGCACTGGATCGCCTCCGGCGACCTGATCGGACCGCGCTCCACCCTGGATCCCGACGATCCGGTGGAACTGCGCGAGGAGCAGGTGCTGGTGCTGCCGCTGGAGGACCACCGCGAGGCGCTCGTGGAGTACTTCGCGCGGCAGAGCGCGACGATGCGGCCGCGCCTGGCGCAGATGATCGAGGAGATCCTGTCCCGGCCGCTCCCGGACTATCCCGTCACCCTGCCGATCGCCTGGGGCATCCCGGCGCCCTTCCCGGAGGTCGCCGGACAGGTGATCTACGCGGACGCCGAGACCATCGCGTGGAGCATGCACTGCACCGCGCTGGCCGCCGAGCACCGCGGTGCGGTGCTCGGCGCCGACGACGAGCTGTGGTTCTCCGACGCGGGCTCCGAGGTGGTGTACTTCTTCGGTTCCGACGCCGGCTTCGCCTTCGCGGTGGTCGGGGCCGCGATGCTGCTGGCACTGGGCGGTTACGTGCTGCCGGGGCACTTCGTCACGAACGAGTTCTACGAGCTGAACCACGACAAGTTCTCCACCAGCCGCGGTCACGTCGTGACGGGGCGGGAGCTGGCCGCCGAGGTGCCGAGGGACCTGATCCGGTTCTATCTCGCCTCGACCAGCCCCGATTTCCAGCGCACGAACTTCACCCGCGAGGCCCTGGAGCAGGTGACCGGGGCACGGCTCGTGCGCCCCTGGAACCGGGTGGTGGACAAGGTGGCCACGTGGACGGGCCGGGGACCGCTGGCGGTGTCCGAGCGGTCCAGGGCCGCGGCCGGGCTCATGCTGAAACGTTTCTCCGCCGCCTACGACGTCCGCCGGTTCAGCCTGACCTCGGTGGCCTTCACCCTGTCCGAGCAACTCGCGCGGCTGGACCGGTGGGAGGTGGGACCCGATGACGCGGGCGACTTCTGCCACGAGGTGGAGCTGTTCCTGCGCTGTGCGGGGCCGGTCCTGATCGATCTGGCCGGGGAGGCCTTCCCGGACCCGGCGATCCCCGCCGCACCGCGGGCCGCGGACACCGCTCCCGTCACTCGGATCACCCCCGTACGGTTGCCACGGCTGGCGGAGACGGGGCAGTGAGGGCGGCGGCCGCCTCCCGGCAGGTGCTCGTCGTGGGCGCGGGCGTCACCGGACTGCTGACCGCGGTGGAATGCGCGCTCGCGGGCCACCGCGTGACCCTGCTGGACCGGGGCCCGATCCCCAATCCCGAGTCGAGCTCGGCGGACCAGCACCGGGTCATCCGTACCTTCAGCCCGGACGACCCGGACGCCACCCGGCGGATGGCCGCCGCCCGGAGCCGGTGGCTGGAACTCCAGAACCTGCTGGGCACCGGCTTCTACCGGCGCGTGGGCGTCGTGACCGCCTGGCCCCGGGAGCGGCTCACCGCGGTGGCCGCCGCGGCCGCCGCGGCGGGGGTGTCCGTGGAGACGGTGGAGCCGGAGCACCTGCCGTACCTGGAGTTCCCCGCCGGCTCGGCGGGCGTACGGGAAGCCGACGCCGGAGTGCTGCTCGCGGACCGGGTCCTGCGGGCCGCGGTCCGGTGGCTGACGGGACGCCCCGCGGTGACCCTGCGGCCGTACAGCACGGTCACGCACGTGGACGTCGACTCGGCGCACGTCCTGCTGACCGGCGGGGAGAAGCTCGGCGCCGACCTGGTGCTGATCGCCGCCGGCCCGTGGACCCGCGATCTGGTCGCGCACCCGGTCGTCCTGCACCGCCAGACCATGGTGTACCTGCGGCCGCCCGCGGACGCGGCGCGGTGGTGGGCGGGCGCGCCCGCGGCGGGCGGCCTCGGCGCGGACGGACGGGCGTGGGCGATGCCGCCCGGAGACGGCACGCTCCTGAAGATCAGCTCCGACGCCGTCTCCCGGGACGTGGGCACCACCACGGACTGCGCGGACGAGGACCAGTCGCCCTGGGTGGCCCGGCTGGCCCGGGCGGCGCCGCTGGCCGGCCTGGACCGCTACACCGTGGCGGCGGTCAGACCGTGCCACTACGTGAGCGCCGCGGACACCGGCGGTGCGCTGCTCGCCCGCGTGGGGCCCGCCGTCTGGTCGCGGGCGGCCTGCGGCGGCTCCGGATTCAGTCAGGCCCCGCTCGTCGCGGGGCGGATCGTCGATGCCTTGACGAAGGGAGCGGCATGAAGAAGGAGGACACTCCGATCGGTGTGTTCGAGGCGCTCAAGGCGACCCCGACACCGGTCCGGTATCTCCTCGGGGGCGTGCTGATCAACCAGCTCGGCGCGTTCGTCCAGACGTTCCTCGTGCTGTACCTGACCTTCCGCGGCATGTCGGTGGCCGCCGCGGGGCTGACGTTGGTGGCCTACAGCGTGGGGTCCATCTTCGGCACCATGCTGGGCGGTGAGTTCACCCAGCGGTTCGGCCCCCGGGCCACGATCGTGACGGCCATGGCCGGTTCGGCCCCGCTGGTGGCGGCCATCTCCTGGCTGAGCGGGCCGGGGATGCTGTGGCCGCTGCTCGTCGTCGTCGGGCTGGCGGGCCTGTTCACCCAGGCCTACCGGCCGGCCGCGGCCGTGATGCTCAGCGATCTGATGCCGGACCGGTACCAGGTCATGGCGTTCTCGATGATGCGGATCGCGCTGAACATCGGCGCGGCCCTGGCGCCGCTGATCGCCGCCGGGCTGATCCTGGTCGACTGGGACCTGCTGTTCTGGATCGACGGCGGGACCGCGCTGGTCTACGCCCTGCTGGCCTTCGCCCTGCTCCCGAAGAAGACCGCGCAGGAGGAGGCCGGCGAGGAGGGCGCGGCCGAGGGCGGGACGGCACCGGCCGGCGCGGCCTCCGCCGGGGCCGACGGCAAGGGCGCCGACGGCGAAGAGGCCCGGCGCACCGGATCGGCGTACGCGGCGATGCTGCGGGACCGCAAGTACCTCTACTACCTGGCCGCCGTTCTGCTCGGCTCGCTCACCTACGCCCAGGGCCACATCGCCCTGCCGCTGGAACTGGTCGCCGACGACTACCCGACCAGCTTCTACAGCACGGTGCTCACGGTGTCGTCCGTCGTGCTGATCACCTGCGAGCTGAAGATCACCGCATACCTCAGCAGACTGCCGAAGCACGTCCGGGTCATCACCGGCCACCTGGTGGAGGCGCTCGGGCTCGCGGTCTACGGACTGTCCTCGCGGTCCGGGGCGTTCACGATCGCGGGCGCGGTGCTGGTGGTGTCCGGAATCATGATCGCCGCGCCGAGCATGTTCGCCCACCCGGCGACGTTCCCCTCGTCGGTGAAGGCCCGCTACATCGGCACGATGCAGGCGGTCGGCGGCGCGGCCGGCGCCGTCGCCCCGCTGTTCGGCGTCTACGCCTGGACCGCGCTCGGCAGCGGCTTCTGGCTGCTGTGCGGCATCGTGACCGCCCTCGCCGGGCTGCTCGCCCTGGCGGGCGTACGGCAGCCGCCCGAACCGGCCCCCGCCGTGGACCCGGAGGCGGGCGCGGCCGAGGGCCGGCCCGAGGTCGTCGGAGGTGCCTCGTGAAGGCGCGGCCCGCCACGGACGGGCCGGTCCTGGTCGTCGGCTTCGTGGGCGTGACGATGGCTGCCATCGGGGAATTCCAGGGGGACGGCTCGGTCGTCTACGTCGAGGAGCCGGACGTCGTCCGCAAGCGGGGGGTGCGCGACCAGATCGACGGGGTGGCCTTCGTCCGAGGCCTCATCGAGTGGGAGTACCACCTCACGGGAAAGGCCGACGAGTTCTTCAACGCCCACCCCGGGCTGGCCCCCGCCGCGGTCGTCCCCGCCATCGAGTACGCGACGCCGTTCGCCGCCCGGCTCGCGGAACGCTACGGCCTGCCCGGCGCGGGTCTCGGCGCCGCGCAGATCCTGCGCGACAAGGCGCTGCTGCGGCGGGTCAGCGCCGCCGCAGGCATCGCCAACCCGGCCAGTGTCCCCGTACGGGGCCCGGCCGATGTGCTGGCCTTCCTGCGCGGCCGGCCTGGCCCGGTCGTGCTCAAGCCGGCGAACCGTCAGGCATCGGTGGGCACCCGGGTGATCCGCGACCCGGCCGAGGTCGAGGCTGCCTGGGCTGACTGCCTCGTCCAGGACGAGGGCGTCTTCGTGCCCGACCGGCCCATGGAGCTCTCGATGCTGGCCGAACAGTACGTCGAGGGGCCCGAGTACAGCGTCGAGATGCTCGTACGGGACGGCGGCGCGCTCTTCGTCAACGTCACCGGCAAGCAGTTGTTCCCCGGCGCCCATCCGGTGGAGATGGCCCACACCGTGCCGGCCGGCATCCCGCAGGAGCTCGCGGACCTGCTCGGTGCGCAGACGTCCCGGGTGGTCGGGGCAGTCGGCTTCCGGGACGGGATCGTCCACTGCGAATGGATCGTCTCGGACGGTGTCCCGTACCTCGTGGAGTGCGCGGGCCGGCTGCCCGGCGGCGGCATCCTCGACACCATCCAGCGGGCCTATCCGGTGGAACTCCTGCGCAGCTACTACGCGGTGCTCAAGGGCGAGGACCCGCCGGGCGACCTGCCCCGGCGGGCGAAGGGCGGCGCGGCCGTCCGGTTCCTCGCGGCCGGGCCGGGCCGGGTGGCGGCCGTGCACGGCGTCGAGGCGGCCCGGCAGGCCGACGGCGTGTTCCTGGCCGCGGTCACCGTCGGGCCGGGCCACCGGTTCACGGGGCTGCACCACTCCTGGGACCGCGCGGGCATCGTCATGGCCGCCGCGGACAGCTCGGCCGAGGCGCTCCGGCGGGCCGAGACCGCCGCCGGCATGGTCCGAATCGACATCGAGGGGGAAGAGTGACTGACCGGGAAGTCGGTGTTCTGGCGATCGGTGCGGGGCCGGCGAATCTGGCACTCGCGGTGGCCATCGAGGAGTCGGGCTCGGCCGAACTGGCCGACGGCACACTGCTGCTGGAACAGAGTCCGGACATCAAATGGCAACGCGACCTGCTCATGCCCTGGGCACGCAGCCAGGTCTCCTTCCTCAAAGACCTGGTGACGCTACGCAACCCGAGCAGCAGGTTCACCTTCCTCAACTTCCTCCATTCCCAGGGCAGACTCGACGAATTCGTGAACCTCGGCACCTTCCACCCCTTCCGCTGGGAGTTCTCCGACTACCTCCAATGGGTCGCCACCTCCCTCGAACGCGTACAGATCCGCTACGGCGCCCGCGCCGCCCACATCGACCCGCTGTGCGAAACGGACGGATCGGTATCGGGCTGGCAGGTGCGGCTCACCGACGGGGACACCATCCGCTGCCGCGACCTCATCGTCGGAGGCGGACGCGATCCACGAGTACCGGACGTCTTCACGGCACTCCCCGGAGACCGGCTCGTCCACAGCGCCCAGTACCGCACGCGGATCGCCCAGATCCCGAAGGACGAACCCGTCCGCGCCGTCGTCGTGGGCGGAGCACAGAGCGCCGCAGAAATGTTCTTCGCACTGCACGAGAACCTGCCGTCCAGTCAGGTGACGATGGTGGTCCGCTCGATCGGTCTGCAGAACTACCAGACCAGCAAATTCGTCAACGAACTCTTCTTCCCGTCCTTCGTCGACGAGTTCTACGACAGTCCGCCGGAGGTGCGCGCGCAACTCCTGGACGAAATGCGGTTCACCAACTACGCGGGTCTGGCGCCACCGTTCCTCGACGAGCTCTACACGATGCTCTACCGGCAGCGGGCGGCGGGCCCGCAGCGCTCCGAGGTCCGGGCGATGACGGAGGTCGTGGGGGCGCGCACCGAGGGCGGGGAGGTCGTACTCGATCTGCGGGACCGGCTGAGCGGCAAGATCGAGCCGCTGCGGTGCGACCTGGTGGTGCTGGGCACGGGTTTCGACGCCCGCAAGCCCGCGCTCGTACGGGACCTGGCGGCACGGGTCGGACTCGACGAGGTCACCGTGAGCCGCAACTACCGCGTCGACCTCGGCGAATCCGCCTGGGGCGCCGTCTACCTCCAAGGCGTCAACGAGGAGACCCACGGCATCGCCGACTCCCTCATCAGCGTCCTCGCCCACCGCTCCCACGACATCCTCACCGACCTCCTCACCCGCCGCGCCACCACCACCACCACCGAACCCAGGAGCGCGTGATGGGGACCGGCGAGGGCACCCTGCTGGTCGTCGGCAGCGGGCTGAAGGTGTACCGGGAGTACCTCATCGCGCCGATCCGCCGCCGCGCCCGCGCGGCCGGCCTGGACATGGTGCTGCTCAACAACCTCAGACCCACCTGGCAGCGCGACTACTTCGACGAGATCATCGTCGCCAACGTCTTCGATTCCGAGGCGATGGGCGCGGCCGCCCGCCAGGTGGCCGCACGGCGCCGGATCACCGGCCTGATGTGCTGGGACGAGCCGCTGGTCCTGGACGCGGGCCTGCTCGCCGCCGAGTTCGGGGTGCCGGGTCTGTCCGTGCCCGGCGTACGCGGCTGCCGGGACAAGGAGCGCACCCGGGCCGAACTCACCGCGGCGGGTCTGTACCAGCCGGGTTTCGAGCTGACCACCACGGTCGAACAGGCCCGGGCGGCGGCCGAGCGCATCGGCTATCCGGTCGTGGTCAAACCACGGGCCATGGGCGCGAGCATAGGTGTCGTGTTCGCCGCCGACGCGGGCGAGGTCGAGGCGGCGTTCCGCATCGCCCTGTCCGCGAGCGAGGTCGATCCGGGACCGTACCGTGCGAGCGCCCTGGTCGAGGGGTACGCCCCAGGCCCGGAGATCAGCGTCGACGGCGCCGTGCACAAGGGCGAGTACCTCCCGATGTTCGTGGCCCGCAAGCACAGCAGCGACCAGCCGTACTTCGAAGAGCTGGGCCACCTGGTCGACGCGGCCGACCCGCTGCTGGCGGACGCCGAGCTGATGGGCACGCTGGCCCGGGCCCATCAGGCGCTCGGCATCGAGGACGGCATCACCCACAGCGAGCTGCGGCTGACCCCGCACGGGCCCCTGGTCATCGAGGTCAACGGCCGCCTCGGCGGGGACCTGATCCCCTTCCTCGGCAGGACCGCCACCGGCATCGAGCCCGGTGAAGTGCTGTTCGACGTGGCCACCGGCCGGCGGCCCGACACCCGTCCCACACGGCGGGCGGTGGCCGGCATCCGGTTCGGCTGTCCGGAGCGGGACTGCGTGCTGCGCTCGGTCACGGTGCCGGCCGAGGCGCCCGGACTGGTCACGGCCGCGCCGATGGCCGAGCCGGGCACCACCCTGCGGCTGCCCCCGGGCGGCTACCTGGCCCGACACTCCTTCGTGGTGTGCGAGGCCGACGACACACGGACCTGCCTGGAGCGGCTGGACGCGGCGCAGGCACTGGTCGTACTGGACGCGGAGCCGATCGGCCCGCCGGAGCCGGACGCGCCGTTCGAGATGCCGGCCGGGCTGCTCGACGTGGACGAATGACCGTCACCACACCATCATGTGAGGGGAACCCATGAGCACGACCTGGAGCCCTGGGGCCGAGGCACCCACCACCGCGGCTGAGATCCTCGCAAGGGCGAAGGCGCTGGCCCCGCTGCTGCGGGAGCGGTCGCAGGAGATCGAGCGGGCGAAACAGCTCCCCGCGGACGTCGTGGACATGCTGCGCGACACCGGGGTCTTCCGGATGTGCTTCGGCCCCGAATGGGGCGGGCCCGAACTGACGTCGATGCAGCAGGCCGAGGTCGTGGAGACCCTCGCCTACGGGGACGCCTCGGCCGGCTGGTGCGCGGCGATCGGCGCGATGACCGGAGCGATCAGCAACTTCCTGGACCCCGCCGTGGTCAAGGAGGTCTTCCCGAACCTGGACATGATCACTGCCGGGCTGATCGCACCGGCCGGCCATGCGGAGCGCGTTCCCGGGGGCTTCCGGCTGACCGGCCGGTGGTCGTTCGGCAGCGGGATCACCCATGCCGACTGGGTGACCTCTGGCGCGTTCATCTATCAGGACGGCGAGCCGTGGGCGAGCCCGGACGGCAGCAACGCGCACGCGTCGCGCCAGTTCCTGGTGCCGGCCGATCAGGTGGAGGTCGTCGGGAACTGGGACACCACGGGCCTGTGCGGCAGCGGGAGCAGCGACTACACGATCACCGACGTGTTCGTGCCCGAGGAGCACACCTACACCTTCTACAAGGTGCGGGGCAGGACGGACACCCCGATCGCCCAGCCGGACTCCTTCATGCGCAGCCTGTGCGCCGTACCGCTGGGGGTGGCCCGGGCCGCTCTGGACCACGCGCGGGAGACCGCGCTGACCCGGGTGGACAAGATGACGGGCGCCACGTGGGCGGACACCTTCCGCGTGCAGGTCACCCTCGCCGAGTGCGAGGCGGAGTTCAACGCCACCCGCAGCGGGGTCTACAGCAGTTCGCAGCGGCACTGGGACGTGCTGGCCGGGGGCGGCACGCTGGACGACCTCACCGCGACCGAGCGGGCGGCGTCCTCGCTGGCGTGGGTGCACGCCTTCCGGACCTCGCGGGCGATCGTGAACCGGCTCTACGACCTGCTGCAGTCCTGGTCGATCAACCGGTCCTCGCCGATGGACCGCTGGATGCGCGACACCGCGACCATGTGCCAGCACGTCGCCGCCTCGGACCTGATCCTCGAGTCGGGCGGGGCCTATCTGCTGGGCCGGCCGCCGAAGTTCCGGATGAGCCTCGGCATCGTCAAGTAGAGCCGAATCGGAGGGCGTTCACATGACCATGACCCGGACCCCGGGGGCCGGGGTGCCCGCCGACGCGGCGGAGCTCCTCGCTCGTGCGAAGGAACTGGCGCCGCTGCTGCGGGAGCGGTCGGCGGAGATCGAAGAGGCGCGACGGCTGCCGGCCGACGTGGTGGACATGCTGCGCGGCGCCGGGGTGTTCCGGATGGCCTTCGGCCGTGCGCTGGGCGGCCTGGCCCTGACGACGATGGAGCAGACCGAGGTCGTCGAGACCCTGGCGCACGGGGACGCCTCCGCGGCCTGGTGCTCGGTGATGGGGGCGAGCAGCGGGATCTTCAGCGCCTTCCTCGACGAGAGGGTGGCCAAGGAGGTCTTCCCCACCCCGGACACGATCATGGCCGGGCTGCTGCAGCCCACGGGCCACGCCGAGCGGGTGCCGGGTGGTTTTCGGCTGTCCGGCCGGTGGTCGTTCGGCAGTGGGATCACCCATTGCGACTGGGTGACCTCGGGCGCGTTCGTCTACGAGGACGGCACGCCGTACGCGAGCCCGGACGGCAGCAATCCGCACGAGTCGCGGCAGTTCCTGGTGCCCCGCGCGCAGGTGGAGGTCATCGACAACTGGCACACCATGGGCATGCGCGGCACGGGTAGTTGCGACTACACGATGGCCGACGTGTTCGTGCCGGAGGAGCGCACGTACAGCTTCGGCAAGGTGCGCGGCCGGCCGGGGCCGCTCGCGCAGCCGGACGCGTTCACGCGCAGCATGTGCGGTGTGGCCCTGGGGGTGGCCCGGGCCGCCCTGGACCACGCCCGGGAGATCGCCGTGACCCGGGTCGACCGGATGACCGGTGTGGCGTGGAAGGACCACTTCCGGGCCCAGGTGACGCTCGCCGAGTGCGAGGCGGACTTCCTGGCCACCCGCAACGGGGTGTACGGGAGCCAGCGCCGCCAGTGGGAGGTGCTGGCCGCGGGCGGCACGCTGGACGACCTCACTCCGGAGGAGCGCGCCGCGTCCCCGATCGCGTGGGTGCACGCCTTCCGCACCTCGCGGTCGATCGTGAGCAGGCTCTGCGACCTGCTCCAGACCTGGTCGATCCACCAGTCGTCGCCGATGGACCGCTGGATGCGCGACACCACGACCATGTGCCAGCACGCCACCGCCCAGGACCGCATCCTCCAGTCGGCCGGCGCCTATCTGCTGGGCGGGAAGCCCGAGTTCGGGATCTGCCTCGGCATCGTCAAGTAACGCCATTCGCCTGCGTGCAGGCCAGGGGGGAGAACATCCGATGGGCCGAGGCCTGGTGCTGCTGGTCAATCCGAACAAGGTGCACCCACCGATCGCACCGTACGCGCTGGACGTGCTCACCACGTCGCTGGAGGCCGCCGACTTCGAGGTGGAGGTGGTCGACCTCACCTTCCACCGGGAGGACTGGAAGACCTGCCTCTCCGAGTACTTCGGCGCGCGCAGTCCCGTCCTCGTCGGTGTCACCATCCGCAACACCGACACCGTGTACGCCTTCGAGCAGCGCCCTTTCGTCGGTGAGCACAAGGAGATCATCACCGAGATCAAGCGGCTGACGGACGCCCCGATCGTCGGGGGCGGCATCGGCTTCTCCTCCATGCCCTTCGCCCTGGTCGACTACTTCGGCATCGATTTCGGCGTCAAGGGACCGGGTGAGCAGATCATCTGCGATCTCGCCGACGCGCTGGTCACCGGGCGGGGAACGGACACGGTCAGCGGACTCATCCGCAACACCCCGGAGGGGGTCACCCGGGTGCCGCCGCCGGCGCTCACCCTGTCGAACCACCGCGCGGCCCGGCCGCGGCCCGCCGGCCAGTTCGAGGACCGGACCTGGCAGGTGGACCGCGCCGGGACGTACGTCCGCCGCTCCGGCGCCCCGCTCAAGGTGGACAACCTGCTGTACTACCAGCGCGGGGGTCTGGCAGGCATCCTCACCAAGAACGGCTGCACCTACCGCTGTTCGCACTGCGTGGAGCCGGACGCGAAGGGCATCCGGACCGGGCGGCGCGACGTCGCCGCCGTGGTGGACGAGATGCAGTCCCTGGCCGCGCAGGGGATCCTCGACCAGCACACCACCGACAGCGAGTTCAACCTGTCCATCGCGCACGCCAAGAACCTGCTGCGCGAGATCGTCCGGCGCAAGCACGCGGACCCCGCCAATCCCCTCAACGAGCTGCGACTGTGGGTCTACTGCCAGCCCTCGCCCTTCGACGAGGAGTTCGCGGGGCTGCTCGCCGCGGCGGGCTGCCGCGGGGTGAACGTCGGCTCGGACCACGTGCGCAAGGACATGCTGAGCGGCTGGAAGATCACGGAGAAGGGCACCACCTACTACACCTTCGCCGACACCGAACGCCTCGTCCGCCTCTGCCACGCCAACGGCATGCTGACCATGGTCGAGGCGCTGTTCGGCATGCCCGGTGAGACCCAGCAGACCATGCGCGAATGCGTAGAGGCGTTCATGGCACTGGACGCCACCGTGACCGGGTTCTCGCTGGGACTGCGGCTCTTCCCCCATACGCCGCTGGGCATGGCGATGGCCGAGGAGTGCGACGGGGTCCGGACGGTGCCGGGACTGCAGTCCAACACCGCCAACGGGCCCATCGTCCTCAAACCGTCGTCCAAGTGCTCGGGGCCGGTGGAGTACGAGCGGCAGTTCATGTTCGACGAGTCGGGCAACTTCCGTCTGGTCTGCTATTTCTCGCCGGACCTCCTGGAGGACACCGGTACGGTGAACGATCCCTCCGGGCGCTGGAGCCGGTCGGTGGATCTGCTGTGGGAACTCGTCGATCCCGCCGATCACCACAGGGTGATGCTGCCGACGCTGGCCGGGTCGAGCGAGCACGACAACAACTACGCGGACAATCCGTTCCTGACGAGTCTGAACGGCCTCGGATACACCGGAGCATTCTGGGCGCACTGGCGGGATCGGGAAGCGATCCTGCGCCGCGCACAGGATGTCGGAGTGGTCGGATCCGTCGGCGCGTGACATTGCCCGATTTCCCTCGCCGATGCACATGCGAAGCGCAGGAATATAGGGCGAATAGTGATGCCTTGGAAGGTATAACTATCACGCTCTCGGAATTCTTCCTCCCCGTTGCGGTGGACTGACGTCTGGACCATTCTGGATACCGGCAGGTCAGCGTGGACCGCCTTGCACGATCGAGTGGGGGGAAGGTACGAATGAACCAGAAAACAAGCACCGCGAGATTACTCCGGCCACTTTCGTCACATGCTGATGCACGAAGAGAGAACGCGCCGCTCCTGACCGAGGACGATCTCCCCGCCGTCCGAAGAGTGCGCACCACGGTCACCGTCGTCCTCGCCGACGCGCAGCCGGCGATTCGCCACGGGGTCCGTTCCGTTCTCGAACGGTCGGGGGGCATATCGGTGGTCGGGGAGGCCGCCACGGCCGACGAGGTGATCGCGGAGACGTCCCGCTGCCGGCCCCGCGTCCTCGTACTGGACCCGCTGATGGACGAATCGGCCGGGTTACGGGTGATACCAGAGATCCTCCGATTATGGCCTGAAACCGGCATACTCGTCTTTAGCGGTGCAGATGACGACAAAGCCATCACTTCCGCGCTCCAGGCCGGAGCCCGGGGCTATCTGTTCAAACGAGCCGACGCGGACCAGATCCTGCGCGGTATCCAGGCCGTCGCGGCCGGCGAGGCGATCATCGACAAATCGATCGCCGGCCGGCTCGGCTCCCTCATGTGCCCGACCAGCGGGCCGCAGTATTTCTATCCGTTCCCGCAGCTGACCAACCGGGAACGGGACGTACTGGAACGCATCGCCGCGGGGAAGTCGAATTCCACGATCGCCCGTGAGCTCGTACTCGCTTCGAAGACCGTCAGCAACCGGGTCTCCGTGATATTCGGCAAGCTCGGCGTCGCCGACCGCTCACAGGCCATCGTTCTGGCCCGGGACGCCGGCCTCGGGCACGGCTGATCCACCGGCCCGGAATCTCCCGTACCACCAATTCCCTTTCGACAAGGGAATGATTCCCCTGTCGAAAGGGAGTCACCGGCTTCTAGCCTGATCGACGGCGCGCACCGCCGGAATTGAAGGACGTCGATCGGAGTGGGACGTTGACCGACCATCAGCACGCCGACGTGACCATTCGCACCCGGGAGCCGGAAAACCTGGTCCGGGACCACGGACTGGACCTCAGACTGCTCCATCCGTGGCCCGGACTGGACACCCCCTTTCGCGGCGCCTGGTGCGTCCTGCGCCCGGGCGACGTGACGGACGCGCACGCGCATCACGAACGCGAGATCTTCATCGTCATGTCCGGCCGTGCCGAGGTGGTCTGCAAGGGCCGGCGGCACGCGCTGGCGGCCGGTGACATCGCCGTCATGAAGGCCGGAGTGGAGCACCACGTCGTCAACGGGCACGCCGAGGACTTCTCCTACTACGCGATCTGGTGGGGCCCGGACATGTCCGCCGAGTTCCTCGCCCGGCAGGCGGACGCGGCCTCGTGATCAACTACGAGGGGCGGAAGTTCCGCAAGCCGAAGGGCGACGTCCGGACCGTCGCCGTCTACCACCAGCAGGGCGACCTCGTCTGGGGAGAGGTCATCGGCGGCGAGGTGCGCCGCGGGTGGACCGTCGGCACCTGCGATCCGGACGGCACCCTTTCCATGGGGTACACCCTCGTCTTCGCGAGCGGCGAGGTGGTCTGCGGGCGCACGGTCAACACACCCGAGGTGGCCGAGGACGGCCGCCTGCGGCTGCGCGAGGTCTGGGAACGCTACGGCCCGCACGCCGCCACCGGCATCTCCTACATCGAGGAGGTCCAGTGAACATGGGCACGGGAAGCACGGGCGCGGGCGCGGCGCACAGCGCCTCCGAGGCGGACTGGGGGCGACTGGAGAAGGGCGTGGCGGGCCGCGTGCTGCGCCCCGGCGACCGGGGTTTCCGTTCGTCGAGCGCCCCCTTCAACCAGCGCTTCGCCGCGAACACGCCGAGCGGGGTCCTCTCTGCGGCGAACGGCGCCGACGTGCGCCGCGCCGTCGAGTGGGCGCGCGAGACGGGCGTCGGCCTCGTCGCGCGCGGCGGCGGCCACAGCTACGCGGGCTACTCGGCCGGCACCGGACTGGTCGTCGACCTCAGCGCGCTGAACAGCGTGTCCGCCGACGGTTCCACCGGGCTGGTCACGGCCGCGGGCGGGGCCCGGATGTCCGACGTCCGCGCAGCGATCCAGCCCCACGAGATGGCCTTCGCGCTCGGCAACGGAGCTTCGGTGGGCATCGCCGGCCTCACCCTGGGCGGGGGCTCCTCGTCCACCTCCCGCAAGCTCGGCCTGACCGCGGACGCACTCGTCCGGACCACGCTCCTGACCGCCGACGGGCGGCTGCTGACTTGCGACGCCCAGGAGAACCCCGACCTGTACTGGGCCTGCCGCGGCGGTGGCGGCGGCAACTTCGGCATCAACCTGTCCTTCACTTTCCAGGCCGTCCCGGTGTCCGACGTGTCCACCTGCCTGCTGCTGTGGGACGGGCCGGACGCCCCCGAGGTCTTCCCGGTGATGCAGGAGATCGCACGGAAGGCACCGGACGAGTTCTCGCTCAGGCTCGGCGTGAGCGCCGCCGCAGGACCGCAGACCACGGTGTCGGCCGTCGGTCTGCACCTCGGCCCCGCGAGCGAGCTGCGCGAGCTCCTCGGGCCGGCGCTCGCGCTGACCCGCCCCGTCCGCACGGACATCGCCGACCGCACGTTCTGGGAGGCGCAGGACTACCTGCTGCACGAGACCTCCGCCGGGGCCTTCGCCGTACGGACGCACTTCGCCACCGAGCCGCTGCCCGCCGAGGCCGTCGCCACCGTCCTCGCGCGGCTCGCGCGCCGACCGGGCAGTTCGAATCCGGACGGCTGCGGTCTGGCGCTCTACACGTGGGGCGGCGCGATCAACCGGGTGGGCGCGGCCGACACCGCGTTCGTCCACCGGGACGCACTGTGCCTGGTCAGCATGGACACCTCCTGGTCCGGACGCGACAGCGCGGAAACCGTGGAGGCGAACCTCCGCTGGCTGGCGGAACTGCGGGAGGCGGTGGCTCCGTACGTGACGGAGGCGGCGTACCAGAACTTCATCGACCCGGACCTGCCGGACTGGCGCACGGCGTACTACGGCGCCAACTATCCGCGGCTCGTCGAGATCAAGAAGCGGGTGGACCCGGACGGCTTCTTCACGTTCGGGCAGGCCATCGGATCCTGAGGGGCGAGCGGAGGTGACCGAAAGTGATCGGAGAGGCCAATCGGTCACAACGATCGCTTCCTCCGCGCTTCTTGAGCGTGATTTCGCACGCGTGCTAGAAACGGTCGACAGGGCACCCCCCAGCTCTGGAGGCTCCATGTCCGTTCCATGGTCCCGCCGTTCCTTCCTCCGCCTCTCCGGCAACGCCGCCCTGGTGACCGGAATCCCCTCGGCCGTCACCTTCTCCTCGGCCGGCGCCGCGTCCGCCGCGGCCGACGAGTTCGACCGACTCCGCGACAAGTGGCGCGGGATGCTGCTGGGCGGCGGATTCGACCCCACCGCCCAACCGTTCGCCGGAAAGCTGGCCCTGCTGGGCAGCGAGGCCGCCGGGCAGCGCGCGGCCATGGCGGCCGCCGCCGGATCGCTCTGGCCCGACCTGCCCCTGACCCTCTCCGCCTCGATCACAGCCAGCTACGCCCGGCTGGCAACCATGGCCCAGGCGTACGCGCAGCCCGGCACGGGTCTGACCGGCGACAGCGGGCTGGCCGCCGACATCGGGGCCGGTCTCGACCACCTCCACGAGCAGGTCTACCACCCGGCGAAGAGCCCGTTCGGCAACTGGTGGGACTTCCAGATCGGTTCACCGCACTTGCTGCTGGACATCTGCACGCTCCTGCACGGGCAGCTCTCCCCCGCGCAGCTGGCCGGCCACCTAGCGGCCGTCGACCGCTTCGTCCCCGACTCCTCGGTCACCCACTACACCGGCACCAGCACCGGCGCCAACCGGGTGGACCTGTGCCGCTCGCTCGCCCTGCGCGGCGTCCTCGGCCGCCACCCGGCCAAGATCGCGCTCGCCCGCGACGCCCTCTCCCCCGTCTTCCCCCTCGTCACCAGCGGGGACGGCTTCTACGCCGACGGCTCCTTCGTCCAGCACACCCACCTCTCCTACACCGGCTCCTACGGGGCGGTGCTGATCGGCGGCCTGGCCGGTCTCTTCTCGCTGCTCAGCGGTTCGACCTGGGCCGTGACCGACCCCGCCCGGCAGCTCGTCCTCGACTCGGTGGAGAGGTCCTTCGCCCCGTTCCTCTACAACGGCCTGATGATGGACGCGGTGTCCGGACGTGCCACCAGCCGGGGCAATCCGAGGACCAATGCCCACGGATTCCAGGGCGGCGACCACGGCCGGGGCCACGGCGTCCTCGCCTCCGTCGCCCTGCTGGGAACCGCCGCGAGCAGCGCGGAGCAGCAGCGCTGGCGCGGGCTGGTGAAGGGCTGGGCGCAGCGGGACTACTACAGCCCGGTGCTCTCGGACACCGACCTGGGCGTTGCCGCGCTGGCCCGGATCAAGGCCGTGCTCGACGACGGTGCCGTCCCGGCGATCGCCGAGCCGACCGGGCACCGCCTCTTCCCCGGCATGGACCGGGCCGTCCACCGCCGCCCCGGCTGGGCGGCCTCGATCAGCATGGCCTCCCGGCGGATGGGCTTCTACGAGACGGGCAACGGGGAGAACCTCCGCGGCTGGCACGCGGGTGCGGGCATGCTCCAGTGGTGGGGGGACACGTACGGCAACGGCCAGTACACCGACGCCTTCTGGCCCACCGTCGACCCGTACCGGCTGCCGGGGACCACCGTGTCGAGGAAGCCGCTCGCGGACGCGGAGGGGGGTGCGTGGGGTCTGCCGAGACCGGACGTGAACTGGGTCGGCGGCGCCACGGACGGGGAGTTCGCGGCGATCGGCCAATTCTTGCGCGGACTGTCGAGCACGCTGTACGCCAAGAAGTCCTGGTTCTGCCTGGCCGATGCCATCGTCTGCCTGGCGGGATCGGTGCGCGCCACGGACGGCGCCGCCGTCGAGACCGTGGTCGAGAACCGCAACCTCGGCGCCACCGGCTCCCAGGCCCTCACCGTGAACGGCGCCGCGCAGTCCACGGCCCTGGGCTGGTCGGCCGCCCTTCCCGGCACCCGCTGGGCGCAGATCGCCGGCCACGGCGGGTACGTGTTCCCCGGCGGCGCCACGGTCAGGGCGCTGCGCGAGGCCCGGACCGGTTCCTGGCGCGACATCAACACCGGGGGCACCACCGACCCGGTCAGCCGCCGCTATCTGACCCTCTGGTTCGACCACGGGGTGGACCCCGTCGATGCCGCCTGCTCGTACGTCCTGATGCCGGGTGCCACCACGGCCGCCACCGCGGCCCGGGCCGCGGACACCGGCTGGCTCACCGTCCTCGCCAACGACAACGCCCAACAGGGCGTCAGGATCGCCTCGTTGGGCGTCACTGCGGTGAACTTCTGGTTCGCGGGGACGGCCGGGGCCCTCACCGCCGACGGCCCCGCGTGTGTCCTCGTACGGGAGCACGGCGACGGCCGGGCCACGCTGTGCGTCTCCGATCCGATGCGGATGCGGACCGCTCTCACGGTCACGTGGCACCGGCCGGTGGCGTCCGTCCTGTCCGGGCCGGCCACGCTCGCCTCCGCCACCACCGGCTCGGCCCTCACCCTCGTCTTCGGGGACCTCACCGGTCTGGCCGGGGCCACCCAGCGGACCGAGGTCGCGCTGGGCTGAGCCCCGGGGTCGGCGCACGAGGGTCATTGTGCCGCTTCGGTCTCCAGGGCGAGGGTCGAGCCGGTGGCGGTCTTGCGGACGTGGAGGCGGTGGGTGACGCGCCGGCGGAGTTCGGGGACGTGGCTGATGACGCCCACCGTGCGGTCGTGCGCGCGCAGGTCGTCGAGGACGTCGAGGACCTTGTGGAGGGTGTCCTCGTCGAGGGTGCCGAAGCCTTCGTCGATGAAGAGGGTGTCGAGGGCCCGGCCGCCCGATTCGGCGGTGACGACGTCGGCCAGGCCGAGGGCGAGGGAGAGGGAGGCGAAGAAGGATTCGCCGCCGGAGAGGGTGTCGGTGTCGCGGTCCTTCCCCGTCCAGGCGTCGGTGATCTTCAGGCCGAGGCCGGAGCGGGCGCCGTGCGAGGCCCGGTCGTCGGAGTGGACGAGGGTGTAGCGGTGTTCCGACATGCGGGTGAGGCGGGTGTTGGCGGCGGCCACGACCTCTTCGAGGCGGGCGGCCAGGACGTAGGCCTCGAGCTGCATGCGGAGCCGGTTGCTGGTCGAGGTGCCGTTGACCAGGCCATGGAGGTGGTCGACGGTGCGGTAGGCGTGTTCGAGCGGTTCGAGGGTCCTGGTGTGGGTCGTGAGCCGGGCGAGGAGGCCGGCGAGGGCACGGGTGCGTTCGGTGGTGTGCGCGGCTTCGGCGGCGGCGCGGGTGTGACGGGTGGTGGCGGCGTCGAGTTGCGCGGTGGCCTCCTCCAGGTCGGCGGGTGGCATGCCGGCGGCCGCGGCGAGCTCGGGCTCGTGAAGGCGGGCGGTGGCGACTGCGCGTTGTTCGCGCCACTGGTTGATCTCTTCTTCCAGGGCGCGGACCTCGTCGTCGGAGCGCAGTGCCCGGGCGGCGGCGTCGAGGGAGTCGAAGCCTGCCGAACGGGCGCCTTGCTCCGCCTGCTCGGTCAGCTGCCCGTGTTCCGCGGCCGTGCGGAAGGTGGCGCCGGCGTGTTCGGCCGCGGTGGTGAGGCGATCGGCCGTCCGGGTGAGGTGCGCGATGCGCAGCGGGAGGTTCGGGGCATCGGCGCGGGCGGTGGCGAGCTTCTGGTCGAGTTCCTGGACTTGGGTGGCGAGGAGGTCGTGGCCGGTGTCGGCGGCGGCGAGCCTGGCGGCCGCGGTGGTTCGGGCACCGTCGGTGTGGAGGTGCTGCTGTTCCAGGGAGTGGAGTTCCTCGGTGGCCGGGCCGGTGTCGGCCGCGGCGTCGAGGGCTGCTGCCAGGCGTGTTTCCAGCGCGGTGTGTTCGCTGGTGAGTTCGGCCAGGGCGGTGTCTCCGCCCGCCTCGCCCCGGGCGGCGGCCGCCTGCTCGAGGAGCTGCTGCAGTGCGTCCTGGAGTGTCCGCTGGGTGTCCTGGGCTTGTGTGTGGCGGGTTTCGGCGTCCCTCTCGTCGGCGGCCGTGGGCTGGTCGGGGTGCGGGGCGGCCGGGTTCGGGTGGACGGGGGAACCGCAGACCGCGCAGGGTTCGCCGTCGGTGAGCTGGAGGGCGAGTTCGGCCGCCATGCCGTCCGTGCGCCTGCGCCGGATGTCGATGTGTTCCTGAGCGGCCCTGCTCGCCGCGGTCTGTGCCGTGAAGAGTGCCCGTTCGGCCTTTCCGATCTGCTCGACGTGGGCGTCGCGGCGTTGCGCCGCGTCCATGCGTGTGGCGAGCAGGGTCAGTGCTGCGGAGTGTTCCCGGACGGCTTCCTCGGCGGCGCGGGCTGCGTCGAGGCGGGCGCGGAGCTCCGTACGGCGCTGGGGCGCGTCGTCGAGCCAGGTTTCGGCGTCGCGCAGGTCCTGGGCGTATTCCTGGCGTTCGTCATCCAGTTTCTGCAGGTCGGTCCTGTGCTGCTGCAGGGCCGCCTCATCGGGCAGGAGCGCGCGCAGGGCGCCGATGTCGGCGCGCAGGTGCTGTCCGGCGCGGGTGAGCCCGGCGGCGTCGAGTGCGGCGTGCTCGGGCTCCAGGAGGGTACGGGCGTGGCGTTCTCCTTCCCGCGCACGGACGCTCTGTTCTGCGGCGGCGGCCGCGGCCTTCAGGAGCGGGGCGACCTTCTGCCCTTGCAGGGCGTCTTGTCGTTGCCGGCCGAGGTCGGCCTGCCGGTCCGTCTGTTCGTCCAGCGTCCGGAGGTCGTGGCGCGCTTGGCGGTGTGCCTCCTGGTGGGTGGCGAGGTCGCGTACGGCGCGTTCGCCGTCCCGGAAGGCGGCCAGTTCCGTCTCCGCGAGTACGGCGGCGGTGGCCGCGCCGCGCTCGTGAGCGGCTGCCTTGGCGTGCAGGGCGGTGGCCCAGGCAACGGCGGGGCCGGTGAGGGTGGCGGGGTCGGATGCGAGAGGGGCGCCCCGTTCGGGTTCGAGGTCGTCCCCGGCTTGCTGCTGGATGCGTTCGGTCAGGCGTATGACGGCCGTGCGGGCCTCGTCGCGCTGTGCGGCGAGGGTGTTCTTTCGCGCGGCCAGCCAGGTCTCGACGGATCCGAACCGGTGGGTGTGGAAGAGCCTGCCGAGCAGGTCCTTGCGGTCGGAGGCGCCCGCGCGCAGGAACTTGGTGAACTCGTTCTGGGGCAGGAGGACGACCTGGCAGAACTGCTGCCGGCTCATGCCCAGCAGTTCCTTGATCTCGTCCGCGGCTTCCCGGTGGGACCTGCTCAACGCTTCCCAGCGGCCGTGTCCGAAGGGGTCGGTGGTCCACTGGCTGAGGTGGGTCTCGGCCGCCTGCTGGGTGGTTCCCCCACCTCGGACTTTCGGCTTCGGCTGGGCGGGGACACGTCGGATCCGCAGGCGTTTCCCGCCGAGGGTGACGTCGAGTGTCACCTCGGTCAGCAGGTCCGCGGGCGCGTGGTCGCTGCGCAGCTTCAGCTTGCGGTCGGTGGGCGGCTCTCCGTAGAGGGCGACGCAGATCGCCGCGAAGACGGTGGTCTTCCCGGCGCCGGTGTCGCCGTGGAGGAGGAACAGTCCGTCGCGGGTCAGGGCGTCGAAATCGACGGTGTGGGTGCCGGCGAAGGGGCCGAACGCCTGCAGGTGCAGGGTGTGCAGGCGCATGTCAGACGGCTTCCTTCTCCTGGGCTCCGATGCGGGAGCCGTCGATCGCCTCCCGCAGGAGGGCGCGTTCGTCGTCGGTGGGCTCGGTGCCCCGCACGGTGGCGATGAAGTCGTGGGTGATGTCGAGGTCGCCGCGGCCGCGCAGTCGCTCGCTGTACGTGGGGGTGGTGGTGGCCTGGGCGGGGATGGCGGCGGGGACGTGTTCGAGCTGCAGGGTGTGGGGGAAGCGCTGTTTGAGGCGGGCCATCGGTTCGTAAGGGCGGGCGCTGTCGGTGAGCGTGACGTGCAGCCAGTACCCGGTCAGGGCCTCGTGGGCCGGGTCGGTCAGCAGGTCCTCCAACCGGCCCGTCAGACGTGCCAGGGGAAGCCGCAGGTCCGGGGGCAGTGGCGAGCGGGTGACGGTGGGCGCGGCGCCTGCGGGCAGGTCGACCAGGGTCAGCGACTTGGTGTGCCCGGCCTCGGAGAAGGAGTAGGCCAGCGGGGAGCCGCTGTAGTGGGCCGTGTCGGTGACCCGTTGGGGGCGGTGCAGGTGTCCGAGGGCGGCGTAGTCGATGCCGGCGAAGACGGCGGCCCCGGCGTGGGCGATGCCTCCGACGCTGATGTTCCGTTCGCTGTCGGTTTCGCCGGCGGGGGCGCTGGCGCCGGTAATGAAGGCGTGGGCGAGCACGACGGAGCGGGTGCCCTCGGGGCGGGTGGCGAGGTCGGCGCGGACGCGGTCCAGGGCGGCGGTGAGCACGGCCTGGTGGGAGGCCGCCTCGGCGTCCAGGTGGGTACGGACGAGGGTGGGCTCGAGGTAGGGCACTGCGTAGACGGCGACCGGGCCGTCGGCGTCCTGGAGCAGGACGGGGATGCCGATGTCGGCCGGATCGGTCCGCAGATGGACCCGGGCCCGGGCCAGCAGGCCGGCGCCGACGCCCAGGCGGTGGGCGGAGTCGTGGTTCCCGCTGATCAGGATGGTGGGTATGTCCAGGTCCGCCAACTGGTGCAGGGCGTGGCTGAACAGGCGCACCGCGTCCAGACTGGGAATGGCCCGGTCGTAGACGTCACCGGCGACCAGCAGTGCGTCCACCTGCTCGGTTCTGACGGTGTCGCAGATGTGGTCGAGGACTTTGCGCTGGGCGTCGATCAGGTCTTCTCCGTGGAACCGGCGGCCCAGGTGCCAGTCCGAAGTGTGCAGGAACCTCATGGACACAGACCGTAACCGCGGCCGCAGGGATCATGGACGGTTTTCCCGATATACGGAACCTGCTTGGATGCGGCGGCAGTTGAGGAGGGTTCCGCGGGGGTGGCCCGCTCGCGCACGCCACCCCCCGGGAGTCACTTCGACTGGTAGACGCCGAAGACGTCGAGCACCAGGTCGGCGTCCTGATGGCCCTGGTTCCAGAAGGTGATGACTCCGTGGTCGCCGTCGCTCGCCTGCACCAGGTTCGGGACGGTCGTGCCGGCCGTCCAGTTCAGGGTGGAGGAGCCGGGGCGCGGCCCGGCGGGCGCGGCGGGTCCGCCCTCCGCCGGCAGCGCGTAGGGGCTCGGCGCCACCGAGAGGAATCCGGTGCCGCCGGTCTCGGTGACGGTGGTGTTCAGCACGTAGGCCTCGACACCCGTCGCGGCCTCGGGTGTGAACCCCTGCGTGATGTACTCCCGGGCCCGGAACCTGCCGCCGGGCCAGCCGTAGGCCTCCTCGCGGGTGTCGAGCGTCCGGAACGGGGTGAAGGGCAGGAAGGCGGCCTTGCTCTCCTTGCTGTAGTAGCCGACGACGTCGACCACCACGTGGGCCGGCATCCAGGACCCGTTGAAGACCTTGATCGTCCCGTCCGCGGCCACCGGCACGATCACCGCGTTGGCCACCGTCTGACCGGGCACGAAGTTCAGGTTCGACGCCGTCGGGACGGGCCCGGCGCCGGAGTACGCGGTCAGGTGGCCCGGCCCCCCGGGTTCGGTCACCGTGACGTTCAGCGCCACGGCCGTGATGCCCTGGGGCACGCCCTGCAGGCCGCCGATCTGCGTCGTGAAGGCGCTGCGCGCGGCGAGCCGGCCCTGGGACGCTCCGAGACCCTCACGGGTGTCCACGAACCGGGCGGGCGTCATCGAGGTGTAGCCGCCGGCCGAGGCCCGGGTGAAGTAGCCGGTGACGTCGGCGATCAGGTCGACCGACGCCGGGCCGCCGTTGTAGAGCTCCACGTACCCGTCCTCGCCGACCGGCACGATCACCAGGTTCGGGACGGACCGGCCGGCCGTGTAGTTCAGGTTCGAGGTCCCCGGGCGCTCGTAGCCCGCGCCGGGCCACGCGGTCACGTACCCGCTCTCGACGGTCTCCGTGACCGTGACGTTGAGGGCGACCGCGGTGACCCCGGCCGGGACGGCGGCGTTGCCGGCCACCTTCACCCGTACGGAACCCAGCCCGGCGACCTTGTCCGCCGCGGGCGCGCCGGTGCCGTCGCGGGTGTCGAGGAGCCGGGTCGGAGTGTGCGGGGTGAAGTCGGAGCCGGGGGTGAGGAAGGCACCCCCGTTGACGGCCTGAACCGCGTTGGCGGTGTCGGTCACCGTCACCTTCACCTGGTACTCGCCGGACTTGTCGTACGTGTGCGAGTGGTGCAGCTCGGCGTTGCCCTGGGCGGTGACCGTGTCGGTCTTCCCGTCGCCCCAGTCGATGACGACACCGAGTGCGAAGTCGGCGCTCGTGATCAGGGTGGTGAGCTCGATCCCGTGCGCGGTGTAGCTGGTGCCGCTGACGTCCACCGCGAGAGCCGGATTGGCCCCCGCGTCCGCGGCGGCCGCCGCGGGCTGCACGGTCTGTGCGGTCTGTGCGGCCTGCGCCGCCTGCGCGGTCTGCGGTGCGGCGGTCTTGGCGTTCGCCTTGCCGTTCGCCGTGGCGGCGCCGGGCAGGGTGGTGCGGATCGTGCGGTCGGCCGGGCTGTGGAAGCCCTCGGAGGTGGATGCCTTGGCTATGGCCTCGGCCACGCCGGCCGCGACGGGTACCGGATCCGCGGCCTGCGCGGTGCCCGGGATGATGCCGAGACCGGCTGCCACGAGGGCAGCGGTCATTACGAGTCGGTGGTTGCGCACCGGCCCCCCAGTTGTGGTGATGAGCGAAGAGGGGCCAACGTATGGAGGGTTCCGGCCAAGGGTCACGAGGTTCCGGCACGATTCACTCCATAGGGGCCAAGGCTTTACCGGCTGTGCGGTTTGTGATCGACCGGAGGTGTCACCGCAACGCCGTCACGGACGCGGTGGTGATGACGCACGAGCACGTTGACCACATCGACGGGCTCGACACCGGCCATCGATTTCCGAGCTGCCTCAACGCGGAGGGGGTGTCGTCGCCGCGGCCTGCGCGAGGTGTTCCAGCAGCGCCCCGGTCGCCGGTGGGTCGGGGGGTTCTCCGTGCACCGCGGCGTCGATCGACCGTTGCTGATCGGGGAGGGGCACCACCCTGACCGAAGGGTTGCGCTGGGCGGTCAGGGCCAGGGCCGGCAGCGTGGTGACTCCCAGTCCGGCCGCGACGAGTGCCTGTACTGCCACGTAGTCGTCGGTGGTGAAGGCGATGTCCGGCGTGAAGCCGGTGGCGGCGCAGGATCGCACCAGGTGGTTGCGGCATCGCTCGCATCCGGCGATCCACCGGCGCGTGGCGTGGTCGGCGAGGGTGTCGCCGGGGAGGCCGGTCGGGGTCACGAGGTAGATCGCCTCGGTGAGCAGCGGCGTTCGGCGTAGCCCGTCGTCGGCCTGTGGCGCGTCGGGGTAGGTGAACAGCAGCGCCACGTCGACCTCGCCCGATCGCAGGAGCCGTGCCGCATCGGGCGGTTCGGCCTCGGTCAGGCGCAGCTCGACATCGGGGTGGGCGGCGGTGAACGCGGCCGCGGCCCGTGGGACGAACGTGCCCAGGGCGGAGGGGAACGCGGCCAGCCGGACCCGGCCCGCCCGCAGCCCGGTGTGCGCGGCGAGCTCGGCCTCTGCCGCGTCGAGACGGCCCAGGATCTCCTCGGCGCGCTCGGCCAGCATCCGGCCCGCGTCGGTCAGGCGAATGCCGCGGCCCACCCGCTGGACGAGCTTGCTGCCGGTCTCGGTCTCCAGCCGGGCCAGGTGGTGGCTGATCGAGGGTTGCGCATAACTCAGTTCCCGGGCCGCGGCGGTGACCGAACCGTATCTGGCAACCGCGGCAAGCACCCGCAGGCGGGTCACGTCGAGCATGACACCCAACCTATCAATCCCATTGATGAGTCTCCACGAAAAATGGCATTGGACCTATGAGACGGTCCCGCCCACGATGGCGGCATGGAACACGAACTCACCTATGCCGATGTGCTCGCCGCACGAGACCTCCTGACCGGGCACCTGCCCGTCACGCCGATGTGGTCCTACCCGGCCCTCGATGCGGTGACCGGCGCCACCGTCCACGTCAAGCACGAGAACGTGCAACCGGTCGGGGCCTTCAAGGTGCGCGGCGGACTCACCCTGCTGGCCGCCATGGCCCCCGCGCAGCGGGCCCGCGGGCTCATGACCTACTCCACGGGGAACCATGCGCTGTCGCTGGCCTACGCGTGTGCCGTGTTCGGGGCGCCCTGCTCGGTGGTGATGCCGGCAACGGCCAGCGCCGAGAAGGTACGCGCCGTGCGCGCGCTCGGCGCCACGGCGGTTCTGCACGGGGCGGACATGGCCTCGGCACAGGAGCGGGCCGAGCAGTTGGCGGCGGAGGGCGGCCGGCACCTGGTCAGCCCCGGCGACACGCCGGCCCTGCTGGCCGGGGTCGGCACCACATATCTGGAGGTCCTGGAGGCCCGGCCCGACCTCGACGCCGTAGTGGTACCCGTCGGCAGCGGCACGGGGGCCGCGGCGGCATGTCTCGTCGCCGCGCAGCTCGCACCGGCCTGCCGGGTCATCGCGGTGCAGTCCTCCGCCGCGCCTGCGGCACATGATTCGTGGCGGGGCGGTGCCTGCGTACGGCGTCCGAACCGGACCGCTGTGGACGGCTTGGCCACGGGACGCGGGTTCACGCTGCCGCAGCAGCTCATGCGGGCAGGCCTCGCCGACTTCCGCCTGGTCTCCGACGCGGAGATCTTCGCGGCACAGCGGCTGCTGGCCAGTCATGCGCACACCCTTGCCGAAGGTGCCGGCGCGGCCGCGCTGGCGGCCGTACTGGCCGATCGGGACGGCTTTGCCGGACAGCGCGTCGCCGTGGTCTGCACCGGTGGCAACGCCTCTGCTGCCGAGATCGCCGCACTGGGCGGCCCTGCCGGCCGGGCCCTTGTCACTTCTTCGAGCTGCGGCTGACGCCGGAGGCGATCTGGGAGACCCGCGGCACGGAAATCCCCAGGGTGGCGGCCACCTCGGCCAGGGACTGCCCCCTGGGAGGCAGGGCCGGCCGTGACTGTCTTTCCCTCAGTCGCTTCCGATTCCGCGGTCGGGTGCGCTCATGTCCCCCGTCGCGGGAATCCCGTCGGCGAGCCCGTAGCGCAGGTACACGGTGCCCTTCGGGCTGGCCGCCGGGGGTGCGAGGAGCGTGACGTTGGCTGGCACCGCGCCCTCGCCGAAAACCCTCTTCCCCACGCCGAGCACGATCGGGTGCACCCAGAGGTCGAGACGGTCGAAGAGCTTCTCGCGCAGGAGGGTCTGCACGAGGTTCAGGCTCCCGACGACCTTCACGTGCTCGTGCCGGTCACGGATCTCGCGCACCGCGTCGGCGAGGTCCGGGCCGAGCTGCGTGGACCCCGCCCACGAGAGGTCCGGCGTGCCGCGGGAGGCCACGTACTTCGGGACGCTGTTGAAGAGCGTGGCGAATTCACCGTCCGCGCCGCCCTGCTGGTGAGGCCAGTAGGCGGCGAAGATGTCGTACGTCCGCCGGCCGAGCAGGAGGGCGTCCGTGCCCTCGTACGCGGCATCGACCTGCGCCCCGGCGACCTCGTCCAGCAGGGGTGCCTGCCAGCCGCCGAACGGGAACCCCACCGGGTCCTCGTCGGGACCGCCGGGCGCCTGCCCGACGAGGTCGAGGGTCGCGAACAGCTCGATTTCGATGAGGCCCATGGCTTGCTCCCGATGAGTCGGTCGTCTCCGTCAAGGGATAGACCCGCGGGTGCCCGCGGACTCATCGCCGCGACGGCCCCCGGTTTCGCCCGGCCGGAGGGTTAGCCCGTCCGGCCGAAGCAGGCGGCGCGCCGGTCGAGGGCCCCTCACCCCACCAGGGGGCGAGAGCTGCGGCCACGGAGCCGCGCGGTGTGCCGGCCGGGCCTCCCGCACTCAGTGCTTCTGCTTGCGGACAGTTTCTGTCCGCAAGGGAGGGCCGGATCGGTGAGGTACGCCCCGGCCCGGAGGCGCCCGCGGAGTCGGCGGCGAGCCGCCGACTCCGTCCGCCAGAGCGCTATGCCCTCATTGCCCGGATAGTCTGGGAAGTGTGATCGAGTCCGGACGGCCGCGGCTCCGTCGGCGATACGGCCGGGGGAGGCTTGTACGGCTGTCACCGGTCATCCTGACCATCGTGATCGCCAGCCTGGCTTACGCCACTCCGCGGGAAATGGCCTTCAGCCGCCTCCTGCCCGCGGCGCCGGCCCTGGCTGCCGCCATGTGGCCGGTCCTGCCCACCGTCCTGCTCGGGACGGTCTGCCTCTTCCTGATGATCGGCCTCGGCTTCCTCTTCCCCGATCTGGGAACGTGGTGGACGGCCTCGGGGATCGTCGCGGTCACCGTGGCCGCCGCGTACGGAAGCCACGTCCGGCTCCAGCGGGAACGCACCCTCATGCAGGTGCGGCTCGTCGCCGACGCGGCGCAGCAGGTGGTGCTGAGCCCCATGCCACGCCGCATCGGGAACGTCGAGATCGAGTCGCTGTACCTCGCGGCCGCGGCGGAGGCCCGCATCGGCGGGGACTTCTACGAGGTGGTCGACACGCCGTTCGGGGTCAGGCTGCTCATCGGTGACGTGCGGGGCAAGGGCCTGCCGGCGGTGGGGGCCGCCGCGGCGATCGTCAACGCCTTCCGGGAGGCGGCCTACAGCGAAACCGACATGATCAACGTCGCCCGCAGGCTGGACGCCAGCAGCACCCGTTACAACGCCGCCTTCCCCCCCGAAGGGCCGATGGAGCGCTTCGCCACCGCCCTTCTCGTCCAGATCCCGCACGAGGGCAGACGTATCGACATCCTCAACTGCGGACATCCCCCGCCACTGCTCCTGAACCACGGGAAACTCCGTGTCCTCGAGACGCCCACCCCCTCGCCCCTGCTCAGCCTCGCGGAGCTGATCGGCGATCGGTACACCATCGACGCCTTCGACTTCACCCCCGGCGACCTGCTGCTGCTCTATACCGACGGGATCGCCGAGGCCCGCGCCCGCGACGGCGAGTTCTTCCCGCTCGCGGCGTGGATGGGCCGACAGCCCCCGACACCGCCCCGCGAACTGCTCACGGCTCTTCACCGCGACCTCCTCCGCTACAGCAGGGGACGCCTCGACGACGACATCGCCGCCCTCGCCGTACGCCTGTGCGACCCCTGAGCGGAGCGGTGACCGCGCGCGACACCCGGCCCGGAGGGGCAACCCGACGCGCAGGCGTTCCTACGGGGCGGGAGTCGCGGGGGCCCGCGGAGCAGGAGTCGGGGATGCGTGCGGGAGCGGCGGGTGGCATCCGGCGCGGGTGTCGTCCTCCTCCGCGCGCGGCCAGAACCGTCCTTCGAGGGCCTCGGCGCTGCGGTTGAGCCGGACCAGCACGTCCTCCAGCTCCCTTACCTCCTCAGGGGACCAGCCGGCGACGACCCGGGCCAGACAGGACCGGTTGACCTCACGGTCCTCCGCGAGCCGGCGCCCGCCTTCGACGGTGATGCACAGCTTGCGGGCCATGCCGCCGTCCGGGTCCGCAACGCGCTCGGCCAGTCCGCAGCGCAGCAGCGCGGCCGTCTGGCGGTTCACGGTCGAGGTGTCGAGAGCGAAGGCCTCGGCCAGCTGTCCGATGGACATGGGGCCCTGTGTCTCGATCCGGCTGAGCAGCAGGTACGCCGACCGCTCCAGGCGTTCGGGATCGCGCTCGCGCCGGGCGAGCACCTGGTGCCGCGAGAGCAGCATCAGCTCCCGCTCCAATTTCTCCAGCACTGCGCCTCCCGCTCCTTCCGGCGCTCCATTATCGCGGACCCGTGTAAGCGGGGTCCGGCGGACCCCCTGAACGGCTCGGCGTGCGGGCGGCGCCGCACGACGGCCGGCCACGGCAATATGCATGATACATATCGTGTGTACTATGCACTTCGCGTTGTCACCCGACACCCCGACACCCCGACGAGCCACAGCCCCAACCTGGAGGACCCGCATGACCGTCACCACGTCCACCGCCTCCCGCGCGGCCGAGATCCTGTCCCGGCCCGTGCAGCTGAACGGCCTCACCGTCCCCAACCGCATCGCGATGGCGCCGATGACGCGGATGTTCTCCCCCGGCGGCGTGCCCGGCGAGGACGTGCAGGCGTACTACGCCAGCCGGGCCGCCGCGGGCGTGGGCCTGATCGTCACCGAGGGCACCTACGTCGGTCACGACTCCGCCGGGCAGAGCGACCGGGTGCCGCGGTTCCACGGCGAGGACCAGCTGGCGGGGTGGGCGAAGGTCGCCGCGGCCGTGCACGAGGCGGGCGGCACGATCGTGCCCCAGCTGTGGCACATAGGCATGGTGCGCAAGCAGGGCGAGGCGCCGTATGCCGACGCCCCCGCCGTCGGCCCCTCCGGCATCCGCGTCGACGGCACCGAGGGGACCGGCAGGGCGATGACCCGCGCCGACCTCGACGACGTCATCGGCGCGTTCGCCGACGCCGCCGCGGAGGCCGAGCGGATCGGCTTCGACGGCATCGAACTGCACGGCGCCCACGGCTACCTGCTCGACCAGTTCCTGTGGGAGCGGACCAACCGCCGCACCGACGCCTACGGAGGCGACGCGGTGGCCCGTACGAAGTTCGCCGCGGAGATCGTGGCCGCGGTCCGCGAGCGCGTCCAGGCCGACTTCCCGGTGATCTTCCGCTACTCGCAGTGGAAGCAGGAGGCCTACGACGCACGGCTCGCGCAGACCCCGGAGGAGCTGGAGGCGATCCTGGCCCCGCTGGCGGCGGCGGGCGTAGACGCGTTCCACGCCTCCACCCGGCGCTACTGGCTCCCGGAGTTCGAGGGATCGGACCTGAACCTGGCGGGCTGGACCAAGAAGCTCACTGGCCGGCCGGCCATCACCGTCGGCTCGGTCGGTCTCGACGGCGACTTCATCCGCGCCTTCGCCGGCGAGGGTGCGGCGCTCGGCGACATCGACAACCTCCTGGACCGCATGGAACGCGACGAGTTCGACATGGTCGCCGTCGGCCGGGCGCTGCTCCAGGACCCGCAGTGGGCGGCGAAGGTCCTCGGCAACCGCTTCGACGAGCTGAAGCCGTACGACCCGGCGGCGCTCAGGTCGCTCAGCCGGTAGCACGGGGCGTTCGCGCTCCGGCCGGAAACGGCGTGCGCTACTCCGCCGAGGCTGCCCGTGGGGTCCGGGTGACCGGCGGGAGGGCCAGGCCGGTGGGGGTGTTGAGGCCGGTGGAGTTCAGGGTGCCCTGGGTGCCGTCGGGGCGGACGCGGAGGACGCGGTTGTTGAAGCCGTCGGCCACGTAGAGGGTGCCGCGGTGGTCGACGGCGAGGCCGAGCGGACTGCTCAGACCCGTGGTGGGGACGGTGGTCTGCGCGCCGGTGCCGGCGGCGATCTTCACCACGCGGTTGTTGCCGCTGTCGGAGACGAAGAGGTCACCCGTGGCGCTCAGGGCCAGCCCGGTGGGCTGCGAGAGGCCGGTGGTCGGGACGGTGCTCTGGCCGGTGCCGTCCGCCGGCACCTTCACCACGCGGTCGTTGACGAAGTCGGAGATGTAGAGGTCTCCGTCGGGTTCCAGGGCCAGCCCCCAGGGGTGCAGCAGTCCGGTGGTGGGGACGGTGGTCTGGCCGGTGCCGTCGGCGGCCACTTTCACCAAGCGGTCGTTGAAGCTGTCGGCGACGTAGAGGTCGCCGACGGGGTCGACGGCCAGGCCCAGGGGGCGCGAGAGGCCGTCGGTGGGGACCGTGGACTGACCGCCCCCGTCCGGAAGCAGCCGCACCACGCGGTTGTTGCCCGTGTCGGAGACGTAGAGGCTGCCCGTACGGTCCCAGGCCAGGCCCGTCGGGCGTACGAGGCCGTCCAGGGGGACGGTGGTCTGGCCGCCGCCGCCGGGCAGGACGACCACGCGGTCGTTGCCGTAGTCGGACACGTACAGCGGCAGGGAGGCGTGCGGGCGCGCGTCGTGGGGCTGGGTGACGCCCACCGCTCGCGCGGGCAGCACGCACAGGAGCAGCAGTCCCGTGAGGGCGGCGAGGCGGCGGGGCAGCGGTCGGCGGATCCGGCGGGCGGGTGCCGGCTCTTGTCCGTGCGGGTCGGCCGGGACGCGTTCCACGATGAGCCACCTCTTGCGCAAGGGCCGGCCGTATGTCGTGCCGACACGGTTCCGCCGACCCTAGGCGGCCGCTGCGAGCCGGTCCGGAGCCACGCCATCGGCGCCGGCGCAGGCCACTCCAATGCGCGGCCGCCCCACGGTCCTTGGCCGGCTCGAAGGACTCTCGCGAAGTCGCATGAGGACGCGTGAGCATGCCTCCGCACGGGGCAGCCACGGGAGTGGGCGGAGGAGGCGCGCGCCGCACGGCCGTGCCGGGGTCCGTTCACTCGAAGAGGCTCGGGAAGATCGATTCTGCGTGCGGTGTTCGCGTGACGCGAGGGATGAGCGAGGTTCCGAGGGCTATGAGACGTCCTGGCAATGGAGCCTTTCGGGAGGTCATCGTGCAACGCATCCGTACCACCGCTCTCGTGGTAGCCGCGGCCCTCGCCGCAGGGGCCGGAATCGCCTACGCGCAGCAGGGCGCGTCCCACTCCGCCGCTTCGCGACAGATCACCACCCACGTGGTGTGGGGACACAGCGACCTCAATCCGGGACAGGTCGGCACGGCCAGAACGGATGACTGTCCGCCCGGCCAGCTCGTCACCGGCGGAGGTGGCTTCCTCTCCTCCTCCGACCTCGGCGCCTTCACCATGAGCGCGAGCTCCATCGCCTGGAACAGCGGGCCGAAGGGCTGGTTCGTCACGGGCAGGAACAACGGCACTGTGCGCGCCACCCTCTTCACCTACGGCCTGTGCACCGCGGCCGTTACCGACCTCCCGGCTGCGGCGGACGTGGAGGGGCGCATGCCGGCGATGCCGCCGAACCTCACGCCCGGCAAGCCGGACGCTCCCGCGGCGGGCTGAGCCTGCCACCGCGCGGCCCGCCGGCCGGCCGGGGGAAGCTCCCGTCGGCCGGGTCGGCCGTGAACGGAGCGCATGGCTCCCTACCGGCGGCGTCGGGCTCCGGGGCCGCAGCGAGTGGCCCAGCCGCCGGCCGGGGTCAGCCGCTCGCCGCCGGCCCGCACGACGACGAGCCCGTCGCCCTCGAAGCCGATGCGGTCGCCGCAGGCCAGGAAGAGCGGGCTCGCCAGCTCGAAGGCGTAGCCGTCGTCGGTTTCGAGGTCCTTCACCAGTACCGATCGTGAGATCGGCGTGGTCCCGTCAGCTATGAGGCGCATGCCGAGATGGTGGCATGCACCACCCCGTGGCGTGCCGCCCCGGGCGTGTCAGCCGTCGCGCCGGTGCGGCCGGCGGCCGAGTGGCAGGAGGTACTGGAGGGGCTGGTCCGGGTCCTGGAGTCCGAGCAGTTCGTGGGCCAGGTCGTCGTGGAAGCCGCCCAGCGGGGTCCCGCCCAGGCCCAGGGCCGTCGCCGTGAGCAGCAGGGTCTGAGCCAGGTGGCCGGTCTCCAGCAGGGCCAGGCGCAGCGCGCGCAGTCCGTAGCGGCGGCGCAGCAGACCGAGGTCGGCGTAGAGGGCGAGGAGGACCGGTGCCTCCGCGACGCCGATCCAGTCCGGGTCGGCCGACGGGCGCGAGAGGTACGTCGACAGGGCGGTGATGTCCTCCAGCGGCGCCACCGGGCCGATGCGGCGCAGGGTCCGGCGCTCGGGGACGCAGTCGTAGGTGCCGGCCGGGAGCCCGGCCACGTCGAGGACGAGCAGGCGGACGCGCGCCGTGTGGAGGGCGCCTGCGCTGGGGTAGGGACGGTGGGCCAGGGTACGGGTCCTGCCGTCGGCGAGGCGCTGCTCACTGCGGCCGCTCTCGGCGAGGGAGTGCCACAGCAGGGCGCCGAGCGTGCCCGCGTCGAGCGGGCCGGTGAGGGCGCCGCGGAGCGAGGAGCGGGCGGCGAGCACGGCGCCCAGGGACACCTCGGGCAACGGAGCGGCGGGGAGCGGGACTTCGGCGGCCGTGGCGCCGGCCGGTTCGTCGTCGTCGGCCGGTTCGTCGTCGGTCGGGGCGTGCGGGCGCAGTGCCGAGTCCTCGCCGCGGCCGATCTGGAACTTGCTGCGCTCCAGGTACTGCAGGTCGGGGGCGGTGTGGCCCGGCGGGAAGAACCCGGCCGGTGTGTCGGTGTCCAGCAGGGTGCGCGCGGCCAGCCGGCACACGGCGCGCTCCTCGTCGGGGCTCACGCCCATCCGGTTGAACAGCATGTGCAGTTGAGAGCCCCAGACCGCGGCGCGGGTCCGCTCCCCCAGGCCGTCGAGCCGTACGTCGGCCTCCCGGACCTGTTCGGCCCAGTACGCCGGCCAGGGCGCCGCCGTGCCCGCCCGGAGGCGGTCGCGCAGGTCCGCGGCGCGCCCGCCGAGAGCCGTGCGCTGCGCCGCGTGGACGGTGTTGACCCGGGTGTGGACGGCGGCGCCGGGCAGCAGCGGCACCTCGGTGACCCAGCGCCAGCCCGCCGCGTGCGCGCGCAGCCAGCGTGCGGCGGCGAGCCGGTCCATGCCGAGCGCGTACGCCGTCGCGTGCGCCAGGTCCGCGGCCGCGGTGAGCCGGGACGCGGCCGTGCTCCCGGCGGGCAGGGCCCGCAGTGCGTCGAGGGCGGTGCGTGTGGAGGCGCCGAAGACCGCCTCGGCGACGGGCAGCGCCCGCGGTCCGCCGTAGCGCCGGGTTTCGGGTACGTAGGGCACGGCGCGGATCTCGCCGTGCCGGGAGGGCCAGGGGAAGGGCACGGCGGGCACCTGCCGGGCCTCCCGCGCCAGCAGGTCGGGGAGTTCGGGGAGCTGCCCGGTGGTGCGGACCCGGATCCGTACGTGGGGGCCGTCCTCCCCGTAGCGGATGAAGAACCAGTCGGTGGCTTCGCCGGCGGCCACGAGGCCGTCGAGGAGCGGGGCCGCGGCACGGACCAGGAAGCGGTCGGTGTCCTCGGTGGTGGAGTGCAGGAAGAGGTGGTGGCTCTGCCAGATGCCGGCGGCGGTGCCCGTGCCGGTGCCGGTCTCGATGCCGGTCTCGGTGCCGGTGTCGCTCTTGGTATCGGTGTCGGTCGTCGTCACGTCGTCCGGTCCTCGTCGTCGCAGGTCGGGTCAGGGGAAGGGGTGCGGGTGCAGGGGCAGTTCCTCGTGGCGCCCCGGTCGGCCGGTCCGGCCCAGGCGGTGGGGCACTTCCAGCAGCCGGGGCAGGCCGAGGGTGCGCCGGTTGACGTGCCCGAAGGTCATCGGCAGCGCGCCGGGAACGACGGCCTTCACGCAGTGCAGGCCGAACGCCTCGCGCAGCCCCGGCTCGGTCTGGTCGACGGTGATCACCTCCAGTCCGGCCCGGGCCAGCCGCTCGACGGTCTTCGTCAGGAGGTCCGAGAGGTCGGGCACCGGCGCGGGGGCACCGGGCCACGCCTCGGCGACCGGCACGACCGGGGTGTCGGCGAAGAGGAACTCCAGGCGGGGGGCAGCCTCGGGCAGGGTGCTCAGCCCGACGTGGTCGTCCAGGGTGCGTACGAGTTCCGGGTGCTCCAGCATGGGCCGCAGCCGCTCGGGATCGCGCGGCCCTCCCTCGGCGAAGGAACGGTGCGGTGCCTCCAGGACGTTGGTGACGACTTCGACGACTGCGGAGCGGATGGCGGCCCGCGGATCGTGGTGGGCGCCGGCCGCGAGGAACATCCGCGGCGCGTCCGGGTGCCCGCCCTCGTAGCGGCAGACCGCCAGGACGGCCGGAATGCCGAAGTCGTTGGTCGCGTCCAGGAGGCGGAGCCGGTAGCCCGCGGCTGCCGCCCGGTCCCCGAGCAGCACGGTGTCGGTGTCGTCGGCCGGCAGGTGGACGCGGCGCAGCGGGGTGGCCGCGTACCAGGCCATGAGGAAGGCGTCGCGCTCGGCGACCTCGAACAGCCCGTACAGGGCGGCCTCTTCGGGGCTGTTGCCGAGCCCGCAGCCGTTGGAGGACTCGTACACGACGCGCGGCCGGTCCGGGCCGGGCACGTCCCAGTACGCGACGTGTTCGGGGACGGCGGTGGGCCTCTGGTGGGTGAGGGACCAGCCGTGTACCCAGTGGAGCGGCAGGTCCGGGGTGTAGGGGACGGTGGGTGAGGCGGGGTGGCCGTGGTGGGCGGGGTCGGGCAGGCCGAGCCGTGCGGGGTCCAGGGCGCGGTCGGGGCCCAGTTCGGCGAAGGAGGCCAGGAGGTCGGTGCGGCGGCCGGTGGGGCGCATGCCCGCGTACCGTTCGACGGCCTCGAAGAGGGCGATGCGTTCGCTGTCGGGGAAGGTGCGGGCCCGGCCGTGGCCGCCGTCGTCGACGGACCTGCCGTCGGTGACGACGGCGCTGGTGAGGCTGAACGCCGAGTCCTCGGAGCGGCGCAGCAGCCGCACCGGCCCGAACCTCTCGTCGTACAGGGCGGCTCGTAGTCCGGCGCCGGTCGTACGGGGGTTGGGGCCGCGCAGGACGGACGGGTCGGGCATCGGGCGCGGCCCCGCGGGCAACGGGCGCAGTGGGGCCTCCGCGTCGGACGGCAGCGGGCGGCACACGTCGCAGCCGCCGACGGGGCGGACGCGGTGGGTGGACCAGGTGCCGCGGCCCTGATGGACGATGTGGACGACGGCAGAGTCCAGGTCCGGGGTGGAGGCCGGGTCCGGGTCCGGGTTCGGGTCCGGGTGGTCAAAGAGCTCCTGTACGAGGGCCTCGACGGCCGGGGTCAGGGCCGGTGAGGGCACTCCGGCCAGGGTCAGCTTCGGGCTCTGCCACGGGACCCGTCCGCCCGCGGTCGCCAGTCGCTGGTACTCGGTGCAGACGAGGCAGGCCCCGCCGCCCGGCCGGAGCACCGGCCCGACCACCGCCAGCGCCCCGTCGAAGCGCACCGGGACCAGGGCCACGGGCCGGCGCAGGGCGTGGCGGCTCAGTTCCTCGGCGAGGCCGAGCGTCCACCGGGTCAGCAGGACAGCGGCCCGGCCGGTGGTGGTCGCCAGGGCCCCGGCGGCGTCCAGCACGGGGACGGCTGCGGCAGCGGGAGTGGGGACGAGGGCAGGGGCGGTCATCGGGCCTCCTCGGCGGTGCGCAGCACGGTGAAGCCGAAGGAGCGCAGCAGGCCTGCGGGTTCGGGGTCCGGTGCGAGGCCCGGTGCGGAGTCCGGCGTGACCAGGAGGCCGGCTCCGAACAGCCGGTGCAGCGTGTGCTGGAAGGCTTCCTCCCGCCCGGCCAGGTCGGCGAGCCAGCCCGCTGTCCAGCCGAGGTCCTCCCAGGCCGCGGTGCGCGCACCGGCCGCCGCCAGTGGGGCGACCGCGCCGCCGGAGGGCCGGGGGCGGCCGGCCGGGGCCCCCGCCGCGGCGGCGCAGACGGCGGTGACGGCGGCCACCGCGGCGAAGGACGCGGCGTCGCCGGGCGTCGCCTCGACCGCCTCGCCGAGCACCGGGCCCGGACCGCGCGCCGGTCCCGTCCGGGTGCGGCGGACCACGGCCCGGTATGCCTCCGTACTGGGAGCCGCACGGTGCACCTCCAGTCGAGCGGCGATGCCCAGCCGGTCGGTGAGGGTCGTCCACCAGTGGCGGAGCTGCGGGTGACCGGACCACCGGGCCGGGTCCACCGCGGCGCTGCCGTCCGGGACGGCAGCGGCGAGGCGGCGTGCCGCGGCGTGGCGCAGGGCACGGCCGCGGGCGTGCCCCGGATCGGCCCCGACGGTGAACGCGCCTTCTCCGAGCAGCAGTTCGGCGGCCCGGCAGAACAGTTCCAACCGGGCCAGGTCGAGGCGGGGCCCGCCGCCGGTCAGCATGCGGGGCGTCCCGGCCTTCCCGGTGACGGGGCCGGACAGCGTGCAGGCGGCGAGGGGAACCGGGAGTTGGGGCAGTTCCCCCGGCAGCGGTCCGGGCAGGGGTCCGCAGCGGCGCTCCCCGAGGACGGCGATCCGCCGCAGCGCCTCGCCGAGCCCGGCCGGGGGCGCGAGGAGGACATCGCGGCGGTCCGTATCGATCCGCTCGGGGCCGAGCCAGCTGTGGTGGTCGGCACGCGCGGGGCGGGCGTCGGCCAGGAGGACGGCGGGGATCCCGGGGAGCAGCCGCGGGTCGTCCCCCTCGGCCGCCGGGTCGGGCAGTCCGGCGGCCGCGCACAGCAGACGGTGCGCGGCGGCGCCGGCCAGCAGCGCGGCGAACGCGCCCGGGACCTCGTGGGGTCGGAGCACGGTACCGTCCCCGGCGGCGTCGGCGGCGGCGAGCCGGGTGGCCAGGGCCGCCGCGTCGGCGCGCGCCTGGGCGGCGCTGCCGGGGGCGGTGACGTATCCGGTGGGGCCGACCGCTCCGGCGGCGACCACCCGGTCCTGGCCGGCGGCATCGCGGACGGTCAGCAGGACCCGCTGCCCCGGCAGCCCCGGGGCGGGGGTGCGGGTGACGGGCAGGCCGCCGGCCTCCAGCGCCCGTACGGCGGCGGCGGCGAGCGGGGAGGCGGGGTCGCGGGCCAGAACCTCGGCCCGAGCGGTGGCGAGGGCGGCGGCCGCGGCGGCGGGGTGCCCGGCCGTGGCGTCGATCCACCGTGCGACGGCGGGGCCCACTGCACCGGCGGTGCCCGGGGGCACGGCGGCGGTGGGGTCCGGGTTCCCGGCGGCGGGCGGTCCGGGGACGAGGAGGTCGTGGTCGGCGAGTTGGCCGACGAGGGTGTCGACGGCGGTGCGGACGGCCGAGCCCGGCTCCAGGCCCTCCCGGAACTCGGCGAGGCGGCCGGAGCGCAGGGGTTCCTCCAGCAGGCCCCACACCACCGGTACGGCGGCGCTCCCTTCCAGCGTGACGCTGCCGCGCCGCCCCCGCAGGTGCAGGCCGGCGCGCAGCGGGGTGACGGCGGTGCCGGGGCGCAGCCGGTCGACGCCGCCCGCACCGCGGCCCGTGCCGGTGTTCGTGCCCGTGGTCGGGGCGGTGTTCGCGCCGGTCATGTCCGTGCCTCCACCGCGTCGATGACGGCGCCGATCTCGGTGCGCCAGTCGCAGCCGGTCAGGGCGGGCACGGCGCGGACGACCAGGTGGGCGGCGAGGTAGCGCTCCAGCGGGCGGACGTCGCAGACGGCCAGCAGCCGGTACAGGGCGTTCGTGCAGGCCCGGTGGACGAGGTAGTCCGGGCGGCTCCACATCGCGCCTTCCGGGTCGGCGCGGCGCAGCAGTCGGTGGAACTCGCTGTAGCGGGTGCGGATGTCCTGGTTCCAGCGCTCGTGCGCGGCTGCGTCCCCGGTGGCGGCCGCTCGGACCCGGTAGGCCAGGGGATCTCCGTGCAGGTCGGCGCCGGCGTCGTAGCGCTCCTGTGCGAGCCTCCAGGCGCCCTGCGAGAAGCCGGCCCAGGCCTGTTCCCAGTCGTCCGCGCGGCCGTCGGCGATCCGTCCGACGAGGGCGGTCACGGTGTCCCCGGCGCGCTCCCCGTGCCGCTCGAAGGCGGCGCGCAGCCTTCCGTCCGGGTCGTCGTGGAGCAGGAAGTCCTCCAGGTGGGAGACGTACGACCAGTGCCCGCCCGTCAGGCCGCCGGGGTGGGCGCAGGCGTGGGCGGCGAGGGCGGTCACCGCGAGGCGGAGCCGGGCCCGGTCGGTGTCCCCGTGCCGGCCGAGGAAGGCGGCGCCGGACCGGAGGGCGTCCAGGCCGGACCGCAGCAGGTCCTCCCGCAGGGCGGTCCCGTCCGCTCCGAGGAGGCCGCGTACGGAGGACCGGTCGACGGGCTCGATCCGGACCGTGTTGTCGGGGTGGACCGGCCCGTAGGGCGGGGCGACGAGTTCGGCCCGCCCGGCCTCGGCGGCCCGTTCCAGGAGTTCGGCCTCGGTGAGGTCGCTGTGCGAGGGGTGCGCGCCCAGCCAGGCGCGCACGCGCCCGGCCGCGGCCGCGGCGGTGTCGGCCACCCGGGCGGGATCGGTGCCCTGCAGGCGCAGCCGCAGGTGCGGGCCGTGCAGCCAGTGCCGCTCCACGTGGGCGACGGCACCGTCCGCGGAGGCGTCGGCGGCGAGCGGCAGCATCACCTCGCGCAGCAGCGGGGCCTTGACCGGGTGGTGGTAGTACGCGACGACGTCCAGCGCGCTGCTGTCGCGCGGGTCGCCTCCTGCGGGGGCTTCGGGGTCGGGGGACGGCATGTTCGGCAGGCTCCTCTCCTGGTGCTGCGGGCTCGGCGCGCTCGGCCGGCCCGGCGGACTCGACGGACTCGGCGGGCGGGTCATCGCGGGCGTCCGTCCCGGTAGACCTCCAGAACGAGTTCGACGGCCCGGACGGGCGTGGCCAGGCCACCGGGTGCGGGCAGCGCCTCCTCGAGGACGACGCCGTCGGCGTGCCGGGACAGCCATTTGGCCAGACAGCGCAGGTGCAGGGCGTTGCCGAGGTCCGCGAGGTGCGGCTTGGGGCGGGCCAGCCGGCTCAGGAAGTCCTCGGTGGCCCGGCCGCTGGGGGCGCTGGCCACCGGGTGCAGGAAGACCTGCTCGGGCAGGCCGAGCAGGGCCCGCCAGTGGGCCGCGGCGGCCGCGGGGACCCGGCCGGGGCCGGTGCCGGCGGCGAGGTCGGCGCGCAGCCGGGCCACCACGCCGGACGGCAGCAGCCAGCGGCGGCGCTGCAGCACCACGTGCCGGTGGCGGAGCCGGGAGCTGACGGTGACCCGGCCGCCGGGTGCGGCCAGGGCCCGGCGGGGGGCGAGGGGCCGGAAGTCGACGACCCCGGCCGGATGGTCGGCGAGGTGGGGCGCGATCCGGGCCGGCAGCAGCACGGGGGCGAGGAAGCCGGGGTAGAGCACGTCGAGCGGCTCGCCGGTGGTCCGCAGGCATACCCGGACCTGGTCGGTGGCTTCGTCGTGGACGAGTTCCAGGTCGGCCTCGGCGATCGGGGTGCGGTGCCGGTCGGGGCCGATCTCGTCCGGGACGAGGAGGGGGTGGAGGTTGGCGTTGAACCCGCCGACGGGACGGATCTGGGCGGGGCGGGCGCCGGGCCCGAGGCCGCGCCGGATCTGCCGGGACACCTCGGCGGTGGCGCGGGGGTCGAGAGGGTCCAGGAACCGGCTGGCGAACCGGCCCCATCCGCCGTAGACGTGGTTGACGGCCAGCAGCCCGCCGCCGGGGTCGCGCTGGAGGAAGTAGGCGTAGCTGAGGGGCCGTTCGACGGTCGGGGCGGGGAGCCGCTCACCGAGGGTCTTGACGAGGTCCGCGGGGAGCACCGCCTCGTCGAAGGCACCGAAGGGATCAGAGCCGTCGGAGGGACCGCGGACGTCGGAGGGACCGGAGGTGTCGCGGCCGGCAGGACGACCGTTCTGCTCCCTCAGGGCGTCGGCGACCTCCGCACGCAACCGGGCGAGCGGTTCGGTTTCGCTCGGGAACGCGTCCCGGTCGGCGGGGTCGAGGAGGGCGATCCGTCCGGCGGACTCCCAGGCGGCGGTGACGTCGGCGCCGAACTCCCAGGGGTGCGCGCAGCGTCCGCCGACGCCGTAGCGCTCGACGAACCGGTCCCGTACGGCGCGGCGGACGAGATGGCCGAGGTCGAAGAGTTCGGCGAGGGCGGTGACCTCGCCGAGCGCCTCGTGGTCGGCGGCGTCGAGGAAGCCGTCGAGCGCCAGCGGGCGCGGGGCGACGACGTCCTCGGAGAGGACGGTCAAGGGGGCGGAGGCGGTGGGGACGGGCCGGCCCGCGGCGGCCAGTTCGGTGGTCCAGCGCTGGGTGAGGACAGTGAGCCGGTCCGGGCGCTCGGCGGCCGGGGCGGCGGCGAACCGTAAGGTCAGCGAGCCGAGTTCGGCGATCCGGTCGGCACGTTCCGCGTCCTCGGGGTGCCCTGGCGCGAAGGACCGTACCCAGGCGGCGAGGCGCTGCAGGGGGTCGGGGTCCTGCGGAGGGATGGGGTCCTGCGGGACCAGGAGGCCGGCGTGGACGAGCTGGTCGAGGAAGGCGGCGGCCGCGGCCCTGCCACCATCACCGCCGTCGCCACCATCGCCGCCATCGCCGCCGGCCGGGGAGAGGGCCGCGGCCAGCTGCCGCGTCAGCTCCGCGAGCGGTACGGGGTTCTCGGCGAGGCTGGTGAGCAGGCGCAGAGGTCCCCCGAAGGCCACCTCCACCTCGTCCTCGGCGGGCACGAGGTAGCGGCCGCCGGCGAAGGAGGGCTGGTCGCGGAAGTACGCGGCCCGTCCGCCGGCGGTCCGCGCGGTGCTGGTGATGCGGTGGGGCAGCGTGGTGCGGCGGTGCGGCGCGTCGAGGAGGGCGAGGGTCAGCGCGGTCGTCAGGGTGCGGTTGGCCCGTACGACGGAACGCAGGGGGCCGTCGAGGACGGGTGCGGCGCCCCAGGAGGTCACCGGGCGGGCCGGGACGTCGGCCGGGCCGTCGGTGCGGGCGCCGGCCAGCAGTCCCCATCCGACCGCCGTGAACCACGACAGCGGACTGGTCTTGGTGCTGGCCCGCAGGGCGTAACGCAACACCGTCGGCTCCTCCTTGCGGGCCCGGCGGTCGGCCGCGCCGGTGGCGGCACGGTTCACGGCGCGCAGGAGGTCGGCGCTGGTCAGGGCGGTGGCCTTGGCGAGGGCGGGTTCGCGGCAGAGGGCGGCGAGCACGGCGCGTTCGGCGTCGAGGGCAGGGCCCGTGGCGGCGTCGAGGGCGGCGAGGAGGGTGTCGCGGTCGGCGCGCAGGGTGAGCCAGGCGTCGAGTCGGGGAAGGCGGGCCGGCAGGTCGCCGAGGCGGGCGAGCACGGCGGGGCGGGGTTCGCGGCCGTTGTGCAGGGCCCGACGCAGGGGCAGGACGACGTCGCGGTGGAAGTCGGCGGGGTGGCCGTCGCGGGCGGCGTACAGATCGTCGCAGAGCGGTGCGGCGGTCAGGGCCAGTTCGGTGTCGAGCCGGTGGAGGCGGGCCAGCAGGTCCCGGAAGGCTGCCGGGGCCGGGTGCTGGGCCGGGTGGGCGAGCACGGTGGCGCGGGCCAGCGCGTAGGGCGCGGACCGTACCCGGTAGCCGTCGGCGCCGGGGGTGGGGTGCGGCTGCGGCATGGGTTCCCGTCCTGTGGGTGGGGGCGGCGCGCGGGCTTCCCGCCGGGCTCGGGGCCACGGCGGGAAGCGTCTGCCGAGCGGTGGTGCGGTGGTGCGGTGGTATCCCCTAAACGGGGAGTTCGGGCATCTGCGGGTGGGCGCAGGAGGACGAGCCGCAGGAACAGGAGCTGCCGCCGTTGGACGCGCCGCCCTCGGGCAGCGCGACCGTGTCCCGCATGGAGGTCACGGTGAGTTCACCGAGGTCGAGGTCGTCGAGGTCGTAACCGGAGGACTGGGTGCTGTCGGTCATGGGTTTCCTCTCGTGTACGGGGTCAGGCCTCGAGGACGACCGAGGCGTGCGGCTGGGCGCAGGACGACGAACCCTGGCAGGAGCAGGAGCCCCACGACGCCCCGCCCTCGGGCAGCGCCGCGGTGTCCCGCATCGAGGTGACGGTGAGGTCGCCGAGGTCGAGCTCCAGGTCGTGGAGTTCGGCGTCGGGGGTACGTGCGGTGTCGGACATATATGTCTCCCGGGATGTGGAAGCGGAAAGCCGAAGGTGCACTGAACGTCTGGCGACCGGATCGCCCGGAAAGCATTGCGAGGTCGTCCGTACGGCGGCAAGCGCGTGGGGCTTCTGCTCGCTACCTGGGCAAGTCCGGTTCGACTTGGTCACGTCGCTACCGGCCGAAACCGGCCACGGGGTAATACGGCCGGTGTTTCGGCCGCTCCCCAGTATTCCCCCGGGCCGCTCGAGCCTTGCCGGAGCGTAAGCGGCCGCATTTCTCGGTGGAGGCGGGGAAATTGCGATGCGCGGCTTGAATTCAGCCAATTCCATGGACCTTTATCGGCAACGGACGTTCGCGGGGTCGTGCCGCTGCTTCCTGCACGTGCGCAAGGGCCGGCCAGCGCCGTCCCGGCTGCGCCGTTCCTACGCCTCTGACAGCGGCGGCGGGGACTCGGCCACCCCGGAGAGCACGATCCGGTCAGGTGTCAGCACCTGCTGCGGCGCCCCGGCGCCGGTACCGACGGCCCGGTCGCCTGCGGTGACCGCCGCATGGGGCGCAAGTGATCCGTGAGTTCACACGGACGACCTAACTCAAGGGTCGGTCCGGCCGGTTCAGGTGGCGGTACCGGTCGAATGCCTCGCGTGCGTCAGGAACGAACTCCTCGCGCCGGACAAGGGATTCGAGTTCCGTCGCGGTGAGCCAGTCGTGCCAGGCGACTTCGCCGGCACTCGGCCGCACAGGCGACGCGATGACGACCTCGTGCAGCCCGAGCCAGTAGGGGCTGATTGCGCCCGTACACAGGAATTTGAGTACGAAGCTCGGGTTCGCGTGAACGCCCAACTCCTCCAACAGCTCCCGGGCCGCTGCCTCTTCGTACGACTCGCCGGCATCGGCGGCGCCGCCGAGCATCCAGTTGTACCGGCCCGGGAAGCGGGACGAGTCGTCCGGGCGGCGGTGGACGAGGAATCGTCCGTCCTCGTCGCGGCACACGATCGTAGCGATGCGGTGCAGCCAGCCCTGACGGATCGCTTCGGCTCGGTCGACGACTCCCAGTACCTGGTCCTGCTCGTCGACGCGGTCAACCAGTTCACCCATGCGGAACACGATGCCAGGGGTTGTTCGCGCCGGCGGCGCTCGGGTTCTCGGTGGGCCCGGGGCCGGCCGGACAGGGGCGTGCCCCGGGAGCAGCCGGTGTGGCTGTTCCCGGGGCACGGTCGTGAGGGCCGGGCCGCCTTGGCGGCCGGGCCTACGGCTTAGTACTCGTAGAGACCGAACATGTCGACCACCATGTCGGTGGGCTGCCAGCTGCGGTTCCAGAGGTCGATGACGCCGTGCTTGCCGGTGCTCGCCTGGACCAGGTTCGGGACGGTCGCGCCCTTCGTCCAGTTCAGGTTGGAGGAGTTGGGCGGTGTCGGCCGGATCTGGGTCCCGCCGATGTACTGGGCCCAGGTGTTCGTGTCCGGAGCGACCGTGAGGTGGCCGTCGCCCTGGGTGTTGGTGACCGTCGCGTTCAGGACGTAGCCCGTGACCCACGGCTTGCCGTCCCCGAGCGGCAGGTAGCTGTAGTCCTGGCCCGGCACCGGGGACCACTCGCGCGAGTCGTACAGCCGCGTGGGCTTGACGGGCAGGTAGGCGGCCTTGCTGTCGGGGCTGTAGTAGCCGACGACGTCCACGATCACGTCGGCCGGGTCCCAGGAGCCGTTGCGGACGTTGATCCTGCCGTCGGAACCCACCGGGACGATCACCGAGTTCGCGATCGTCTGGCCCCCCGTGAAGTTCACGTTCGACGTGGACGGAGCCTGCTGCCCGCTCGGGAAGAGCGTCAGGTGCCCGGCGTTGCGCGGGTTGGTGACCGTGACGTTGAGGGCCACGGCGGTGACGCCCCAGGACGGGACACCGGCCTTGCCGGCGATCTGGACGGGGAACGTGCTCTGCCCGGCGACCTGACCCCACGAGGTGCCGAGGCCCTCGCGGCTGTCGACGATGCGGGCCGGGTCCAGCGAGGTGTAGCCACTGGCGTTGGTGCGGGTGAAGTACCCGGTGACGTCCGCGATCAGGTCCACGTCGCCGTAGCTGCGGTTGACGAGCTCCACGTAGCCGTCCGAGCCGACCGGCACGATCGTCATGTTCGGCACGGTCTGACCCGCGACGAAGTTGACGTTCGAGGTGTTCGGCTGCTCCGTGCCCGACGGGTAGGCCGTGATGTGGCCGCCGGAACGGGCGTTGGTGACCGTCAGGTTGAGGGCCACTGCGGTCGCGTCGGCCGGAATGCCGCTGTTGCCGCCGACCTTCACCCGCGTCGTGCCGTACGGGCCGACCGGACCCGCGGCGGCGCCGGTGCCGTCGCGGGTGTCCAGCAGCCTGGTCGGGCCGTGCGGGGTGAACTTGGAACCGTACGCCTGGACGTCGACGCTGTTGGTGGCGGTCACGTTGTTGTTCAGGTCGGTCAGGGTGACCGTGACCTTGTGGGTGCCGACCTCGGAGAACTTGTGGTTCGACTTGAGGAGCTTGGCGTTGGTGGTGTGGACGGTCTCGGTCTGACCGTCACCCCAGTTGATCTCGACCCGGATCGAGGACTCGACGCTGGTGCTGATCTGGGACGCCAGGCTGATGCCGTGCGCGGTGGTGCCCGAAGCGAGCAGGTCGACGGCGAGGCCCGGGTTGTCCTGCACGGCGCCGGCGGCCTGCGGAGCGGCGGCCGCCTTGCCGTTCTTGCCCGCATCGGCGGGCGCGGCGGCAGTGGCCTTGCGCACGGTGCGCTCGGCGGGGCTGTGGAAGACGGCGGAACCCGCCGCCGCGGCCTTCGCGGAATCGATCTTGGCGGCCACGCTGCCCGCACGGTCCGCAGGCTGGTCTGAGGCCTGGGCCACGTTCGGTACGAAGCCGATGGCTGCCGCGACGACGGCAGCCGAAATCATGACGCGGTGACGCTGCACCGGTCCCCCCTTGCTCTTGAACATGTTCATAAAGTGAAGCGCGTTCAGCATACACATACCGATGATCGATACGAACATCTTTTCGGATCATGCGAACGCCCTGTCGACGAGGACGACAGGGCGTTCCTGGTGGTTGCACCGAACATGATCGAATCGTCGGCGGCGGGGGCGCCGACAGCAGTGCGGGTGCGGGTGCGGGGATCAGGCGTTCAGGCGTTCAGGCGTTCAGGCGTTGCGCTTGATGGTCTTCCGGATCCACTCCGCGTAGACGGGCGCGTTGCCGTAGAGGCCCGGCCCGGCCGAGCACACGCCCCCCGGGGCGCCGGGACCCGAGGTGACTCCGATGAGCTCCCACCGCCCGCGCCGATCCTTCTGGAGCTGTGGTCCGCCGGAGTCACCGAAACACGCCATGGCCCGCGGCACACGGCTGATCGTGCACAACCGGGTCCGGTCCGCGTAGCCGGGGGCGCACTCGGCGTCGGAGCCCCTGCGCGTGTCGAGCTCCTGCAGCCGCTCCGCGAACTGCAGATCGGTGTCGACGGTGGTACCGAATCCCAGGATCCGGGTCGGCGTGCCCGGCCGCCCGGCCCGCTCCCCGATGCGTACGGGGGTCTCGGCGACCGGGCGGTCGAGCCGGACCAGCGCGATGTCGTCCTTGTTGGGGCCCTTCCCGTCGCCGTTCACGTAGCCGGGGTGGACGACGGTCCGCTCGATGGCGCGGACGGTGCCCCCGGATTTCCGGTGTTCGCTGCCGATCCGGACGATGCCGTCCAACTCGACGCCGTCGCCCTGCACGCAGTGGGCCGCCGTCAGCACCCACTGCGGATCGATCAGCGATGCGCCGCACGTACCGTCGTACAGTCCGTGCTTGGGGGCCGACTCCGGAATCGTCGCCATGAACGGGTAGTGCTCCGTGGACTCGGTGCCGTTGACGATCGCCCCGGCGCTGCCGGCCATCAGGGTGGCGCACGTCGCGACGGCAAGAGCGGTGACGGCAGTGGTGCGTGCCGCGCGGCGGCGCACCGACTTCAAGCTCAACACAAAGGGGTCCTTCCCTCAGAAATCCGTACGTGTCCACCCTGTCCGTTCAAGATCCACCGGACCATCCGGGTAACCGGCCCGAGCAGGGTGGGGATGACCCCCCGTCCCCGTAGCCGCTGATGCCCGGACGGCGCGTCCCGACGCGCAACTCGGTGGCGTTCGGCGTGGAGATCAGGAAGGCTCGGCTCATGGTTTCGGTGGTACAGAATGTGGCGATCGACTGTGCGGACGCCTATGAGCTGGCTCGGTTCTGGAGCAGTGTGACGGGCCGTCCGATGGATCCGGAGGACAGCCCGGGTGACCGGGAGACTCAAGTAATGCTGGCGGAGGGGCCGGTGCTGTACTTCAACCAGGTGCCCGAGGCGAAGACGAGCAAGAACCGGATCCACCTGTGTCTGCGCCCGGAGACCTCGCGCGATCAGGAGGTGGACCGGCTGCTGGGCCTCGGTGCCACCTTCGTCGCCGATCACCGGAATCCCGATGGTTCCGGCTGGGCCGTCCTCGCCGATCCCGAGGGCAACGAGTTCTGCGTTCTGCGCAGCGAGTCCGACCGGGCCGCCATGCGTTCCTGACGGTTCGCGTGCCGCCCTCGGGGCATGTCCAGCGGGGTCCGGCCCGGTGACGTCCTGCACTCGGGTCGCGGAAGAGAAGCGGGAGCTGCGTCACACGTACGGTCAGGCGACCAGCTCGTAGATGCCTCGGGCCGTCAGCCACAGGCCGACGAGCAGGGAGAGCGTGACGATCAGCTGCTCCTGATGCTGCTCGAGCCACATCCGCAGGGCGTTCAACCTGGCCTCCGCGGCCGTCGGTGCCCAGACCGCGTACATCTCCATGACGATGAGGCCGAGCGTGGCCAGCAGGCAGTAGCCGGTCAGTGCGAGCCAGTCGGTGAGGGAGGAAAGGTCCGCGGCGACGACCGTCGCGGCGCCGGCACCGACCAGCGCCCAAGGCTGCAGCAGCCAGGCCAGCCCGGCGGCCGTGGCCAGTGAGGCGTCGTCCACCCGAGCGGCCCAGCGCGGCGGGCCGTGGGGGCGGGGCGGCCGACGGCGCCGGTGCGCGCCGTACAGCACCAGCCCCAGACCGATGGCGAGCTTCGCACACGCCGCGGCGGTCGACGGCGTGGTGTGACGGGCCGGGGGTTCCCCACCGGTCAGCAGCATCACGCACGCGATCACCACGACCAGGTTGGCGAGCCACGACAACAGGAACGCCAGGCCCTTGCGGACGCCGCGCCGCGAGGAGAGCAGCAGGATGAAGGCACTGTTGTGCAGGGGCCCGAGGGTGATGGCCATACCGATCACGACCAGGTCGAGGACCATCAGTGCAGTCACTCCCGGAGGCCAGGGCCGTCGGCCGCCTTCGGACGGGTGGACCGGAGTACGGGGTCGGGCGGAGCTTTCACGACACCGCCTTCCGACTCTGCGGTCGGCGGCCCGGACGGTCAAGCAGGCCACGCGCACGTCCCCGAATGCCGCACGGCGAGCGGCCGGAGTCCCCGAGCGTCGGGCAGCACCGCCGAAGACCTCGTCTCGAAGCCGGCTACCACCTTCCGGCACTCCGCAGACGACTGCGCCGAGGCGGTGGCGGCGCGGCCGAAGCCCCAGCACGAGCGGACGCCGCACCGAACCTTCGGCACTACCGGCCGCTGTCGGCCCTACCCGGCTTTCGCTCCGTCAGCGGCGACGATCCCGCCCAGGACCTCGCGAGCACCGGGCCAGCCGTCGCCGCACCCGAACCTTTGGCCGCAGCCACCCGCCGCCGGCCCCCGAGGCACGACCGCCTCAAGACCGCCCAGGTCGACAGGTCCGCCGGCCGCGTGGGAGATCCGGGATGCCTACGGCTACCGGGAGTTCCCGGCGGCCGAGTTGAAGGTGCCCGGGTTCCCGGCGGCGCGGGTGCGGGCCTCGCTGGAGGGGCCGCGGGCGCTCTTCGACCAGGCTGGTTTGACTGATCGACAACCGGGTGCTGCTGCCGGACATCACCACCCCGACCTGCGGCGGAGGGCGCCGCGCTGTACCGGGCGCCGGACGGGGCGCGGCCCCGGAAGGGGACTCCGGCGGCTTGGGCGGTCAGAGCGCCAGGGTTAGGCCATCTCCTTCGGATCGTCTCGCCGACCGGATGGGGGTGGCGGCGAGGCGGGGTCCGGCGACGGCGTCGCTCCGCTGGTGGACCGACCGAAGTGGGCCCGGAGCCGGCGCCAGGGGCCGGGCCGGCCCTTCCTCCGGTTTCCCTCCTCATCCGCCCGTATCACCGGCATGCCCTCGCCGCTGTGGAGCAGCTCCGCGAAGAACAGGTGCTCGGCCGCGCCGGCAGCATCTCCCAGCCGCTCGTACGTCGTGCCGAGAGCGCGCATCGCCGTGACCAGCCCCGTCCCGTCCCCGAGGTCGTGGTAGAGGGCCAGTGCCTGCTCGAACGCCTGCAAGGCGCCCGTGTGATCCGCCGTGTCGGTCAGCACGGAACCGAGTGCGAGATACCCCTGGGCCGCGCCGTCGCGTTCGCCGCCCGCCCGGCACGCCTCGATCGCCTGCGTCAGCGGTTGGACGGCCTCGTCCGGACGGCCCGCTTCGTGCAACGTCACCCCCAGCCGGCCGGCGGCGAAAGCCACCCCGTACCAGTCGTCGAGCTCCCGGAACATGGCCAGGGACCGCCCGTACCGGGCGATCGCGTCGCCGAACCGACCGGCGGCGCTCAGCGCGTTGCCGAGGTTGGACAGCGCCCTGGCGGTCACCAGGGGCGTGCCGTGTTCCCCCAGGAGGTCCACCGCCTCTTCCAGTACGGCGATGGACTCGTCCACGCGCCGCAGGCTCAACAGCAGCGTGCCGAGACCGCCCAGCGCCTCGGCCTCCCGTCGACGGTCGCCGAACGTACGGAAGAGGCGGAGGGCCTCTTCGAGGGCGGCCGCGGCCTCGTCCAGACGGCCGGTCAGCGTCCACAGGGACGAGGAATTCAGCAGCACAAGGGCCCTGCCCATGGTCGGCTCCCCCACCGCGTGGAAGGCCACCAACCGCTCGAACAGCTCGGCGGCCTCGTCGAATCGCCGGGCCTCGGTCAAGGCCAGGGCGATCTCGTGCAACACCACGTGCCGGGCCTCCCGGTCACCGCTCCGGCGCGCCTGCTCCTCGCCGATCCGGCCCAGGTCGATCGCCGCGTCGAACAGGCGGCGCCTGGAGAGGTACCCCATCAGGAACGCCGCGAAGTTCGCCGCGTCGACCGCCATGCCGAGCTCGGCGCACAGGGTCACCGCGGCGATCAGGTTGGTCCGTTCCAGGTCGAGCCAGCGCAGCGCCGACCCCGCATCCGGGAAACGCTCCACCTCGTCGATGTCGGTCCGGGCCTGAAGGCGACCGTGAGCGCCGTACAACACCGCGCCGTAGAGCGAGAGGACACGGTGCGCCGCTTCCTCCCGCCCGTCGCTCCCGGCATGCCGATGGGCCTGCTCGGTGGCGTAGAGACGGACCAGGTCGTGCATGCGCCAGCGGTTCGAGCCCACGGGCTGTTCCGCGAGGAGCCCTGTGCGGGCGAGCGCGGCCAGCAGCGCGCGGGTGGCCCTGACCGCGAGTTCCGCGTCCGGCTCCTCACCCGGTACGAGCCCCAGCACCGTCGCGAACTCCGTGTGGATGTCCGGCCCGGGACCGGCCGTCAGCAGCCGCAGCAGCCGGGCCCGGTCGGCCGGCAGCCGTGCGTACGAGTGGTCGAACGCCGCCCGAACCCCCGTGGGCAGACCGCCTGCGTCCGCGGGGCTGAGCGCGTCCAGCCGGGAGCGGGTGTCCGCCAGCTGTCGCGCCAGCTCCGCGATGGCGAGCCCCGGGTCACCGGCCAGCGTGGCCGCCGCCACCGTCAGCGCCAGCGGGAGTCGCCCGCAGTGCTCGGCGATCGCCGCCAGCGCCTCCGGCTCGCGCCCGGGGCGGGGATCCTGCGGCCAGGCCCGCCGCAGCGACTCCGCGACCAGTTCGGTCGCCGCACCGTGCGCGAGCTCGTCCAGCACCAGCACCCGCGCCCGGAACTCCGGCACGACCAGCCGCTCCCGCGAGGTCACCAGCAGCCGGTGCGCCTCCCCCGGCGGGACCAGGTCCCGGACCTGCGCGACCTCCCCCGCGTCGTCGGCGACGATCAGCACCCGCCGCCCCGCCTCCGCCCGCTCGGCCAGCTCCGACCTCAGCAGCGCGAGCCGTCCCTGCGCCGTCCCCGGCAGGTCCGCGTCCTGGACGCCGAGCTCGCCGAGCAGCGTGTCCACTGCCTGACCGGCGCTCACCGCCGCCCCGCCGGGGTCGTACCCGCGCAGACCGACGTACAGCACGCCGCCGTCGAACAGGCCCTGCTCCAAGGCCCGCTGGGCCACCGTCAGCGCCAGTGCGCTCTTCCCGACCCCGGCCAGCCCGGCCACCACCACGACCCTCGGCCCGCCACCGGGCTCCAGGATCCCGAGCAGTTCCTCGACCAGCCGGCCCCGGCCCACCAGCACGTCCGGCGCGTCGGGCAGCGCCTTCAGCGCGGCCACCGGCGGGGCGGGGAGGTACTGGTACAGGTTCCCCGCGACGAACTGGGAGCTGCCGCCCCGGTCGGCCTTGATCGACACGTCCCATTGCGTGGCAGGCCGCTTGCCCGGCCGCTCGGCCGACACTACGAGCCGCCCTGCCCGCCCCGGTCCGGTGGAGTGGCTCTTCCGCTGTCCTCCCGGTCCTGCACCACGCGCGCGCCGCGGTCGGCCCGACCGTTCAGATCGACGTTCTCCTCACCCGCGCCCCACCCTCTTTGCAGCACCTCGCCACGACGATCCGCCTCGCCGCGGATCACCACGGACCTCCGCGGCCGATCAGAACCGCCGGCCCACCAGGACCCGCAGGCCACGACGGCCGCGGCCACCGCACCCGCGAAGGCCCCGGCGTCCTTCTCCGGCAGCCAGCCGAACGGATCCTCACGGGCGAGCGCGAAGCACACTCCGAACACCACGGCCGTCGCTACGACGACGACCCCCCACCGCGCTGGACGTCCCATGCGGCGAGGATCCCCCGCCCTCGGGCACCGAAACTCAGCCGTCGAACTCGACTTGGGTGCTGCCCAGGCAGGGGGAAGGACCGATGGCGCTCAGGAACCGCCCCGGGCCGCCGCCGTCTTGCCCGCGGGGACGAGCCGGGGAACGAGGCGGACGTAGGCGACCATGCCGAGGACCTCGACCAGGGTCTGGGTGACGACCACGACCGCGGCCACCGACAGGGCCTCGGGCAGGGCGAGCGCGAGTGGCAGGACGACCAGGGAGTTGCGGGTCGCGCCGGTGAAGACGACCGCCCGGGTGGCCGGGGCGTCGAGGCGGAACAGGCGGGCGACGGCTTTGCCGGCGAACGCCATGACGATCAGGAACGCCGCGTAGAACGGGATGACGGCGGCGACGTCCGTGAGGCTGTCGCCGAGCTTGGGGACCTGGGAGGCGACCACGACGAACAGGGTGGCGGCCATCAGCGGGACCATCGTGGTGGTCGCGGCGTCGGCCGCCTTCTGCCCGGCCGGACGGCGGGCCGCCCACGCCTGGACGGTCCAGGCCAGCGCGAGCGGGATGACGATCAGGACGAGGAACGCCTCGACGAACGGGCCGACCTCGACGATGTCGGCGAGCTCCGAGCCCATGAACAGGTACAGGAACCCCGGCAGCAGGATCATCTGGACGACCAGCAGCAGCGGGGTGGCCGCCAGCAGGCGGCGGCTGGACCCGCCGGCCAGCCCGGAGAAGACGATCACGTAGTCCACGCACGGGCACAGCAGCACCAGCAGGACACCGATCCGCACGGCCTGCTCGGCGGGCAGAAAGACGAACATCGCGGCGACCACCAGCGGCACCACCACGAAGTTCACCACCAGCGCGGCCGACAGGAACCGCCCGTCGCGCAGGGAGCGGAGCAGCTCGGCGGCCGGGACCTGGAGGAAGGTGACGAACAGCAGCGCGCCGAGCACCGGGTTGATGGCGTGCTCCAGGCCCGGCCCGGCCGACGGCGCCGCCCAGCCCACCAGGGCGCCCGCCGCCATCGCGCCGAGGTACACCGCGATCTGGTGGTGTTCCATCCGCTCGACCAGACCCGACCGTTCCTGCGACACCCGACTGCTCCCCTGCTCCGTACCGTCCCGCCCGTGGCGGCGGCCGCTTCGCTCATCCTCACAGGCCGGCGGGCGGCCTCTCGCCACAGGTCAGTGCACGCGATCATCCCGAGTCGTGCCGACTGCGGGCAGGCCGAGGTCGACCGGGCCGGCCATCGTCTTGCAGGCGGCGGCCCGGCGCCGGCGGTCCAGTACGAAGGCGCCCACAGCTGCGGCCCCGCCACGACCGCGAGAGCGGGAATCCATACGGAGGCCAGCGCGGAGGCCGCGCCGATGCCGCCGAGCACGGCCAACAGCGGGCCCGCGCAGCACACCGCGCACGCGGCGACCGCGGCGAGGCCGGCGCCCACCGTCCCCCACGGGCGCGGGCTACGGGACGGGGAAGGGGTGGGGCGGCTCATGCGGTCACTCCGAACAGGTCTGCCAGCAGCGGTGCTCCGGCTTCGGGCGCCCGTACGGTCAGCTCCAGCGCGGCCGGGGTCAGGTGCAGGGTGAAGTCGAAGAACGAACAGCAGCGCTGCTCGGCCGCCGCCAGCGCCGCGATCTGCCCGGCCAGTTCCGCGGTGGCCGGGAACGTGAGCCGCAGCCCGTCGGGGAGCTCCGCGCGGGCGGTGGCCTGCTCCACCAGCCGGCGCCACTCCTGGGTACGGCCCACCAGCTCGGAGCCGTCCAAGGTGCAGGCCACCGGAGCCTCCCGCCACGGCTCGGGGGCCGGTACCGGTGCGGCGGGCCGGGTGGGCGACAGCGTGACCGGCACCGGTCCGGCGGTGGCCGGGGTGGTGGTGCAGCCGCAGTCCGGCCCGCATGCTCCTTCAGGCGCCGGAGCCGACAGGTCGGCGTGCACGGCCGCGAGGTGGACGGAGAAGGCCGACAGCTCGGCGATCCGGCCCTCGGTCTCCGCGATCCGGCCCGCGACCAGCGGCACCATCCGACGGTAAACCTTCGACCCGACTCGAAGGTCAAGCCCTGCGCAGGCCACCGCCCCGACGGTACTGGGGGTCAGCGGGCGCTGCCGATGTTGCGGTCGGCGTCGGAGCCGCTCAGCATCATGGTGGTTTCCTCGATGCGGTGGAAGCGGCCGTCGGGGGCGAGGTCGGCGAAGACGTAGACCTCCATGGTGACGGTGGTGCCGTCGTTCTTGGTGATGTGGCAGGTGTGCCGGTCGGCGTACTTGTCGCCGTCGTACAGCTCGTCGTGGACCTCGACCTTGCCGCCGGCGACTATGCCGCGCAGGTGGCTGATGTGGTCGAGGAACTCGGCGCGGTCGGCCCACTCGCCGTCCGTGCGCTGGCGGTACCCGGGGGGTGAGCAGTGGCGGGGCAGTGCCGGTGCCGGCCGGGCTTTCAGGCGACGGTCGCGAGGGTGGTGTCGAGCCAGTCGTAGATGCGGGCGAGGGCCAGGCGCATCGCACCGGTGTGGCAGTGCGCGCCGGCGCCTTCCTCGGCGGTGAACAGCACCAGGGTCTTGGGACAGGTCAGGTGCTCGTAGAGCTGCTCGGGCTGGCCCTTGAAGAACTCGTCCTCGACGGCGTCGCACACGAGGGTGGGGCACTGGATCCGCTCGGCGATGCCGCCGGCGAGGGTGTAGTCGAGGTAGGAGGCACTGAAGGCCCGGGGCGTGTCCACGCCCATCACGTACATGCCGTGGTGGATCGCCCACCGCACGGTGGCGTCCTCGGCCACGATCTGCTCCAGGCGCGCGTCGACTTCGGGGGCGGATTCAGCGCGCAGGAGCCGTTCTGCCTGGTCTCGGTCGCCCGGGATGGCACGGGTGGACACCTCGCCGAGGTCGTAGACGCCGTCGACGGCGATCAGGGCGGCCAGACGGTGCTCGAACGCGGCGGCCCGGGGGGCGAGGATGCCTCCCATGCTGACGCCGAGGAGTGCGATGCGGCTGTCGTCGACCTCGGGGAGGGTCTCGGCGAAGTCCACGACGGGAGTGATGACGTTCTCCCAGTCCGGGCGGAAGACCAGGCCCTGGTGGTGACGCGGTCCGGGCATGCCGGGGCCGTCGAAGACCAGCACGTTGTAACCGCGTTCGACACCGGCCATCGCCCCGAAGAAGTGCAGCTCCTCCGCGGTGCCGTCGAACCCGTTGTGCATGATCAGGGTCGGGCGGGGCGTGCCGGTGTCGTCGGCCCGGTAGAAGTAGCCGGGCAGCGTGGTGTCCTCGTAGGGGATCTCGACCGGCTCGATGACCGGGGTGAACAGTGCCGCCGCCGCCTTGAAGCAGGCCACCGAGCGGTCGTAGGCATCGTCGTGACGCGGGTCGCAGGGGTGACCGTGCAGGAAGAACTCCGCCGACCGGTAGTAGTTCGACGCACGCAGGAACCCGTCCCGGGCACTGATCCGGTGACCGGCCGCCAGCGCCTTCTGCGCCTCGCCCGACACGCGGTCCGCGGTGGCCATCCACTCGACGTACCAGCTGTCGTAGTCGCCTTCGGTGATCCGGGTGCTGGTGGAGACGACCTCGCCGAAGTCGGCGCCGCCGTAGGCGATGTGGCTCATCGAGCGCAGGGTCTCGTACCAGAACTGAGGGTTCTCGGGGAACAGCAGCGGCTTCATCACCACTCTCCTTAAGCACAAATCTGTGCGTACGGCAGAACTGTAGGCACAGCAGGCGCCGGTAAGCAAATATTTGTGCTTACGATGGGTGGGTGACTGAGAAACAACCGGCCCCGCGCCTCCGCAAGAGCCCCGAGCAGGTCCGCTCGGCCGTCCACCAGGCCGTCATCGACCTTCTGTCCGACCCCGAGGGCGCGGACCTCACCATCCCCGCGGTCGCGCAGCGCGCCGGGGTGAACCACACCAGCGTTTACCGGCGCTGGGGCAGCAGGGAGGCGCTCCTGGCCGACGTGGTCGTCACACGTCTCGAACGGGACTCGCCGCTGGCCGACACCGGTAGCCTGCGCGGCGACCTGATGGCATGGGCCGAAGGGGGCGTCGCGAGCATCCGTACGCCCGAAGGCCGACTGCTCATCCGGGCGATCGCCCTGTCGATGTCGGGCAGCGCCGCGGCGCAGGGCGAGCGTGCGCAGCAGTTCGAGCGCCGCATCGGCGCGATCGAGCGCATCCGCGAGCGCGCCGCCGCCCGCGGCGAGGTCGCCCCGCCCCTCGACCAGATCCTCGACCAGCTCGTCGCGCCGCTCTACCTGCGGGCGATCCTCGGCATCGAACCGCCGGCCTCCGGCTACCCGGAACTCCTCGTGAACCGCCTCCTCGGCAACACGGCCACGCCGCGGCCGACCTGAGGCGTTGGCGTACACGCAGCACAGGTGTACCAGTGGGGTGTACCAGTAGTACACCCCAGTGGTACCGTACGGTCATGCCTCTTCCCCGTTTCGATCGCCTGCCCGCAGAGCGCCGGGAGCTCATCCTGGGGGTGGCGCGCCGGCATTTCGCCGAGCACGGCACCGAAGGCGCCTCCTACAACAAGATCATCGAAGCCGCGCGGGTCTCCAAGACCGCCGCCTACCACTACTTCGACGGCCGCGAGGACCTCCTCACCGCGGTCCTCGACGGGGTGCTCGAGCGACTGCTCGATGCCCTCGGCCCCTGGGTCCCGGCCCGTGACGAGGCCGACTTCCGGTCCCGGTTCGCCGCCGGCTCCGTCGCCCTTGCCGCCCACCTGCGGGACCACCCCGAGGACCTGGCCCTCGCCGACGCCGCCATCGGCCGCACCCACGCGGGCCCGTGGCTCGACTGGTTCGGCGCCCTGGTCACGGACGGGCAGCGGCTCGGGGTGATCCGTGGCGACGTGGACCACGGGCTGCTGGTGTCGGTGACGGCGGCGGTCATCCGGGCCGCCGATGCCTGGGCCTTGGCCCGCATGACGACCCAGACCCAGACCGAGACCCCGACCCCGGCCCAGACCCCGACCGAGCCCCTCGCCCAAGCCGCGGACTTCTCGGAAGGCGAGGCCTCCGCACAGCTGTGGAGCCTGCTGCGCGGCCTGTGGGGCGGGGCGGCCACCACGGCCGCCACAACTGCCGGAGAGGACCCGACCGATGCGCGCTGACCTGCGGATCTCCTGGGAGGTACCGGCCACCCCGCCCGGCCTCGCGGGGCGCCTCGAACGGTTCATGGGCCCCGGCAAGTCCCGTTCCGAGTCCGTGGTGGAGACCCTCGGGCTGCTCGGCTGCGCCCTGCTGCTGGCCGCCGGCCTGTGGACTTCGGGAGCCACCCGTGACTGGTCCACCGCGCAGCTCGTCGTGGTCGCCCTGGCCGGGCTCGACCTGATCGGCGGAGTACTGACCAACGCCACCAACGCCGCGAAGCGTTGGTACCACCGCGCCGACCCCGGAGCCAGGCGCGCCCGGCTGCTGTTCGTCTCCGCGCACCTGATCCACCTCGCCGCGATGGGGCTGGTCGTCCTGTCCGGTGACCTCGCCTGGACGCTGACCAACGCCGCACTACTGATCGGCGGGGCAGTGGGCGTGGAATTCACGCCCGTGCACCTCAAACGGCCGGCGGCCATGGCCCTGTTGATGGCAGCCGTGGTGGTCAACCTCTTCTGGCTGCCGGTGCCCACCGCGCTCGCCTGGTTCGCGCCGTTGTTCTTCCTCAAGCTGCTCGTCTGCCACCTCGTGCCCGAGGCGCCGCTGGAACGGAGGCGGGATGCCTGAGGCCGGGGCCGGGCGTTCCTGGCGGATCGACACCGACCCGGACCCGGCCGCCTGCGCCGACCTGCTGGCCGCCGCATTCGCCCGGGAGCCCGCCGTCTCCTGGATCTGCGGCGACTCGCCCTCCGTACGCACCCACTGGTTCCGGGCCACCCTGCGCACGCATGCGGGTCTCGACGGGGCCCGCCGCACCGCGCTCGTGGACGCGGACGGCCGGCTGCTCGCAGCGGCCGTCCTCACCCCGCCGGGCGCGACCCCGGCCGCCGGCGCCCGCGCCCTCTGGGCGGCCCGTACCGGGCTGCGCTGCGGGCCGCGCGCCCTCGGCCGGACCCTGCGCTACCTGGACGCCACCGACGGGGGCGCACCCCAGGGGGCCTGGACGCTGGAGTTCGTCGGTGTCCGTCCCGACCTGACCGGACGCGGCGCCGGCCGCCTCCTCCTGGACCACGTCCTGGCCACCACACCCGCGCCCGGATGCATGTACCTGACCACGGCGGACCCGGCGAACGTCCCCCTCTACCGCCACTTCGGCTTCGCCACGCTGCGGCAGACCCCGCTGGGGCCGCTGAGCGTCACTTCCATGGCCGGCACGATCACGTAGCGGGCGGCCCCCCGGCGCAACCGCCGCCGGTCCTCAGCCCTTTTCCTTCCGTTTCGCCGCCGGCTTGGCGAGCGTGCGGTAGCCGGGGTGCACGCCCGGCGTCAGTTCCTGCTGCGCGGCAACGCGTTCGAGGAGTTCCAGGAGCTGCGCCCGCCCGTCGGGGTCGAGGGCGGCGAGCAGGTCGTCCTCGTGGGCGGAGGCCACCCGGGAGACCTTGCCGAGGCTCCGCCGCCCCTCGGGGGTGAGGTGCAGTTCGTGGTTGCGGCGGTCCCCGGCGCTGCGCCGCCGCTCGACCAGCCCCCCGCCTTCCAGCGCGTCGATCAGCGCGACGACGCGGCTGGGTACGACGCCGAGGTCCTCGGCGAGCGCGCGCTGACTCAGTCCCGGCCGCCCGGCGACCATCCGCAGCAGGCCGACATCGGCCGGGCTGAGCCCGAGGGCGGCGACTCGTTCCGCGAAACGCCCGGCGGCGTGGGCGCCGATCTGGGCGAGGAGGAAGGCCGCTCCGCGCGGAACCGGGGGCCGGGCCTGATCCGCAGTCGCAGCAGACGCGGTCGCAGTCGCAGCCGGCGTCGGAGTCTGAGCCGGAGTCGGGGCTGCGGAGGGATCTGGTTGCCGGGCGGTGTTCACGCGGCTATCGTACGCCACACGAAATGATTCTCTTCAGTGAATCATTCTCTTCCAGAACGGATAGTGCCGTGGAAACGATCGAGAGCCGTGTCCCGCGCGAAACCCGTACCACCACCCCGCAGTCCGGTCCGCCGCCCGGCGTCCTCGCCGTGGTCTTCACCGCCCTGTTCCTCGGCGGCGTCGTCCTCAGCACCCTGCTGGCCGGCGGCGATCCGTTCCCGTCGCCGTTCGGCGCCACGGACACGATCACCGCGTACTTCCGCGACCACGGGGACGCGGTCCGGGTCTCGGGGGCCCTGCAGTTCGCCGCCTCCGTCCCCCTGGCCATCTACGCCGCAACCGTCTCGGCCCGCCTCCACCGGCTGGGGGTCCGGGCGCCCGGCGCGACGATCGCCCTCGCGGGCGGAGTGCTCGCCGCGGCGTTCCTGGCCTGCTCCGGACTGGTCACCTGGGTGCTGTCCCACGGCGAAGTCACGGAGCGGCCGGAGCTCGTACGGGCGCTGCAGTACCTGGCATTCGGTCTGGGCGGACCCGGACACGTGGTCGCACTGGGCCTGCTCGTCGCCGGGATCGCCGTACCCGGGCTACTGGCCGGGCTCCTGCCGCGCGCACTGGCCGTCGCGGGTCTCGCCGTGGCCGCCGTCGCCGAGCTGTCCACCCTCGTCCTCTTGACCGAGGGAGCCGCCCTGCTCCTGCCGGTCGCCCGCTTCACCGGGCTGGCCTGGCTGATCGCGGCGGGCTTCCTGCTGCCGCGCACCCGTGCCCGGATCCCCGCCCGCGTCCGTGTCCCCGAGGAGGGCTGACATGACCACCATCGACCGGAACGCCGACCAGGCGGAGCGCCTGCTGCGGTTCCACCAGCCGGAGAAGCTCCTGCGCCACCTGGGCCCGCTCGACGAGCCCGTGCTGGCGGCCCTGTTCGGGACCGATGCCGGTGACTACCGGGGCCGGCTGGAGCGGTTCGAGGAGCGCAACCGGGAGGCGGCGGCCGCGCTGTCGGCCGCCCCGGGTGCGGCCGCCCGGATCGCCGCGCTGCCGTTCCGGCCGGGTGAGCACGTCGTGGCCCTGGGCGAGAGCACCACCGCCGACCGGCTCTCCTGGTTCGGGATCCTGCGGCACCTGCTCCCCGAGGGCGTACGGTGCACCAACCTGGCCGTGTCGGGGAGCACCACCACCCAGGCGCTGGCGCAGCAGTTGCCGGTGCTGGGTTTCCAGCGGCCCGACTGGGTGCTGTGCATGCTCGGCGCGAACGACGTGCAGCGCATCGACGGCACCCCTCTCGTCGACTTCGCCGAGACCTGCCGCAACCTGACCTCCCTGCGGGGCCTCGCGGTGGCCCGGACGGGGGCCCGGTGGGTCTGGCTCACCCCGACGGGCACGGACCCCGGGCTCATGGAGCGGTACGAGCACTTCCGGCGGGCGGGGCTGAGCTGGTCCGAAGCGGACCTCGACGCCGTGGCCGGCTTCCTCCTGGCCCGGCCGGAGCCGGTGGTCGACACGCGCCACGCGGCGCGCGGCCATCACGAGGCCGACGGCCTCCACCTCAGCCCCGCCGGCCAACGCGCGGTCGCCGCTGCCCTGCTGGAGACCCTCCGCCCCTGACGGCCCCGGGCCGCGCACGCGCTCCTCCATGCGTGCGCGGCCCGGGACCTTCGGCGAGGCCGACCGTACGCGCCGCCAACAGGCCCGGCCTGCCCGCCGGTTCACCCCTCTACACCTGGACTCCCCTACGCCTCTACGCCCGCAGGACGACCGCCGCCGGAGCCGGAACCGGGCCGCCCGACATCGCGCGGGCCATCCACGCGGAGGAGCTCAGGGTCTGCGCGACGAAGGCGCCGCGGCCCACCCCGAGGGTCCGCAAGGCCGGGCCGTGGTCCACTGCGACCAAGGCGGCGGCGCAGCCCAGCAGTCCGCGCCACCCGGCCGTCACCGCCCGGCGGGCGGGCCCGGGCAGCCCGGCGAGGCCCTCCCGCAGGCGCAGGCAGTGGAAGGGGACGTGCCGCTCCTCGTCCGCCAGGATCCGGCCCGCGACCTCGGAGACCAGTGGGTCGACGTCGCCGTCGCGCAGGGCCCGGTAGTACCCCAGGGCCACCACCTCGGCGATCATCAGCACCAGCAACTCCACCCGCAGTCCGAGCAGTCGCCGCACCCGGACGAAGGCCGCGTCGCTCCAGTGCCCGTCGAGGGTGCCGGCCCCGCCGGCCGCCAGCAGCAGTTTCAGCATCCGCGCGTGGTTCTGCTCCTCGGCGATGAAGAGCCGGACCGCCTCGGAGTAGACCGGATCGCCCGCGCGGTCGGCCTTGCCGGAGAGTGCGGAGCCGTCACCGTCCTCGCCGACCTGGAACTTCTGGATACTGCGGACGATCTCGGCCGGCAGCTGTGCGCCCTTGCCCCAGTCGGGGTCGCCCAGAGCCGCCCGGCGCTCCCGCTCGCCCTCGAACTCGCCCACCCATGCCCCGTACCCAATTTTGATCATGTTCAAGAATCTAGCGACTCTTGAGCGTGTTCAAAAGTGCTGGAGTGTCATGGCCGCGTAACAGAACGATGCGGGACGTCGCACCCGAACTTCGGCTTCACCCACGTGCCGGCCGGTGGGTAGGGCATCGTGGCCCCAGCGATCACCGTCGAAATGGAGTACCTCAATGAGCACTTACGCCGCCCCACTCGTCGACGGTGCCACCCCGATGAGCGCGTACGACGCGCAGGTATGGGACAACCTCAACGAGCACTGGGAGCGCCGCAACAACCGCCGCGCTCTGCCGAACTGGGCGAGCGCCGCGCTCGGTCGCACCGGTGAGGTCGCGGGGAACGCCGCGAGACGGGTTGCGGACGCCGTGCCGGAGGCGGTCACGGAACCGATCCGCCGCGCAGGCGGCGCGGTCGCCGACAAGGCCATGCGACCGGCGCTCGGAGCCGCGGCCGCACTGCTCGAGCTGGTCAACGACTGGGCCATGGAACTCAACGACCCGAAGAACGTCGAGAAGCTCGCCCGCAAGCAGGGGGTCGACCTCGGCGGTTTCGCCGAACTACGCCATCAGGACCTCAAGGTCTGCGACCGGCTGCTGACCCGCAACACCCTCACGTGGCGGACCGCCGGCGCGTTCGAAGGCGGCGCCATGGGCATGCTGGCCATGGTCCCCGTCGCCGGCATCCCCGTCGCGATGACGGCGGACATCCTCGTCGTCCAGGTCCTGAGCGCGTCGATCGCGGCGCGCATCGCCTACTCCTACGGCTACGACGCCAAGGACCCCGATGAGCAGATATTCATCCAGCGCCTGGTGCGCCGGTCCTTCATGGCGCAGGCCGCCAAGGCCGAGCCGTTGCGCGAGACCGCGCGGGCGGCCAACGCGGTCAAGGGACGCATACGGTGGTCGGACAAGCTCCGCCACGACCACCGCCTCCTGGCCTCCCTTGAGAAGTTGATGCAGCAGCTGGGCCCGGCCGGCTCCAAGGTGCCGGTTCAGAACGTCGCCAAGGTCGTGCCGTTCGTGGGTGTCCTCATCGGTGCCGGCATCAATTCCGCGGTCCTCGGCAGAGTGGCCGCCGACGCCCAGCGGTACTGCCAGACCCGGTTCCTGTGCGAAAAGTACGGGCTGCCGCTGCCGGCCGCACTGGCGGCCGACCCGGAGGACGACCCCCGGGCCGATGCCACGTGACGGAGGGCCGCCTGGTCCACGATGCAGCCGGCCGCCAGGGCACCGGCCCCCGGCAGGTCACTGGGTGAGGGCGTCGCTCCTTCGTGCCGGTGGCGGCGAGGCGTCCACGGACGACGGTGACGGTGACGGTGACGCCGCACGCTGGTGGGGTACCGGCGGGTGCGGGGAGGACGCCGGGAGCTCGTCCTGCCGGAGGGCGACCGTGCGGGTCGGGGCGGGGATCGAGATGCCTTCCGCACGGAACCGCCGGTGCAGGCGCTTGATGAACTCGTGCTTGATCCGGTACTGGTCGCTGAACTCGCCGACGCCCAGGATCACCGTGAAGTTGATGCGGGAGTCCGCGAACGTGTGGAAGCGGACGGCCCCTTCGTGGTCGGGGACCGCGCCGTTGATGTCGGCCATCACCCCGTCGACGACTTCGAGGGTCACCCGTTCGACGTGCTCCAGGTCGCTCTCGTATCCCACTCCCACCTGGACCAGGATCGAGAACTGCGCTTCCGGCTGCGTGAAGTTGGTCATGTTCGTCCGCGCGAGACGCCCGTTGGGGATGATGACCAGGTTGTTGGACAGGTTGCGCACCACGGTGTTGCGCCAGTTGATGTCGACGACGTACCCCTCCTCGCCGCTGGTGAGCCGGATGTAGTCACCGGGCTGCACCGTCTTCGAGGCGAGGATGTGCACCCCGGCGAAGAGGTTGGCGAGGGTGTCCTGGAGGGCCAGGGCCACCGCCAGACCGCCCACGCCCAGGGCGGTGACCAGCGGCGCGATGGAGACGCCGAGGGTCTCCAGGGCGACGAGCACGCCCATCACGAGGACCACGATCCGCGTGATGTTGACGAAGATGGACGCCGACGCGGCCACCCCGGTGCGCGCCCCCGCCACGGACTGGACGAGGCCCGCGACCACCCGCGCCGCGCTGAGCGTGGCGATGAGGATGAGCAGCGCGGTCAGCGACTGGTTCACGAAGCCCGAGACCCGCGCGGTCAGCGGCAGGGTCGTGGCGGCCACCGCGGCGCCCGCGATGAGCGCGGCACCCGGGGCGATGGTGCGCAGCGCGTCGACGATGATGTCGTCCCCGCGCCACCGGGTCCGCTCGGCGTGCCGGCCCAGCCACCGCAGGAGGCCGCGCAGCAGCAGCCCGGCCGCGGCGCCCGCCGCCAGCGCGATGCCGGCGACCAGCCAGTCGTGCAGGATCAGATCGCGGTTCAACGGACCCCCTCCCCTGCGCGGCCCCGGCCCGGGGGCGTGGCGGCGGGCGCTGCCGGCCGTCGTATGAGGTGTGTCGTCACCTTGTCACCTGTCAGTTCGTCGTGCTGTGAGCCGCGTTCGGGCGTGTGTACGCATCCGGAACGAGCTGCCATCCTGCCCCATGGCGGGGTGACGCACCGCAGGCGGGGCGGCTGCTACCGGCGTACGGCGGCGTGTTCCAGTACCGCGCGGACCTCCGCGCTGATCGCGCTCTCGTTGCGTTCGAACTCGGGGCCGGTCAGCAGCCGGGGGTCGGCCGGCAGTCCGGTGAGCACCGGGGTGTGGAGGTGCCCGCCGGGCAGGTGCGGGGCGAGTTCGGCGCGCAGCCGGTTGGAGCGGTAGGCGACCTCGTTGGACAGGTAGCCGCCTCCGCCGCCGGCGACGGCCCGCGAGCCGGGCGTCGGGCCGTCGGTCCGGTCGACGGGGACCGTGCCGCCCGCCGGGATCTCGGTCACCTCGGTGTTGAGGAGGACCGGGTACGGGGTCTGCACGGCGGCCGTCACCGCGTCGGCGGGCAGCGTGGTGCGGATGAACTCGGGGCCCGGGCCGAGGCCGGGGGCCGTCACCGGACGCTCGCGGGTGCCGCCGGAGAGGGCGCGCGCGTTGTCGGGGTACGGGTCGGCGGACCGCGCCCGCCCCGCCCAGTCCTCCAGGGTGAAGATGCCGGGGTAGCCCTGGCTGACGGTGGTGATGATGTCGGCCGAGGCGGGACCGGCGGCCAGGTGCGGGGCGAACGCCCGCTCCACCATGCCGGCGTCGAAGTCGGCGTACCGGACGGGCAGGACGACGGCGCGGATCTCGGCCGGGCTGCCGTCGGCGAGGGTCACGCGCCGCCCGTTGAGCTGCAGGGCGGCCGATCCGGACGGGTTGGCTCGGCGGATCTCCGCGTCGAGCCCGAAGGGGTCGAACCCGCTGATGAAGATCCTTCGGACGCCGGGCGCCGTCCGGAAGGCGTTGTCGGCGAGGCCGCGGGAGGCGTCCTCGAAGCGGGCGCGGAGCGCCGCCCGGTCGACGGTGAACTTCGGCTGCCAGCGGGCGAGTTCGGCGGTCATGCCGAGCCGCGCCCAGTACAGCGGCCGGTCGTCCCCGGGAGCGAGGTCGCCGCCGGGCCGGTGTCCCTGGGCCCGCCGTACGGAGGCCTGCCAGAGGGCCTGGCCCCACGCGTCGAGGAGCCGTTCGGCCTCGGCGGGGCTGCGCGTCGTGCACAGGGCGGCGGGGAACCGCCGTACGAAGTCCCCGAACCCGCCTCGGTCGACCAGGGCGGTCGTGCGGGCGTCCGCGAGCCGCGCCTGTTCGGCGTCGAGCGGTACGGACGCCGGGGGGCGGCAGGCGGACGCGCCGTCGGCCGCGTGCGCGGGCGAGGCGACCACCACGGGGAGGACGGTGACGAGGAGGGCGGCGGCCGATGCCGCACGACGTAAGAGCATCATGCGATGTGACATTACATAGCGACCCTCCCCCCCCACCAGGCACACCGGCCGCAGCCACCAGGACTGGCTCAACTCCGCCGCTGACACGTCCGGTTCGGCACGAGGAGCGGGTTCCGGATCGCCGCGGCGGCCTACTTCACCGCGCCGGTCGTCAGGCCCGAACGCCAGAAGCGCTGCAGGCAGAGGAAGGCGATCAGCAGCGGGATCACGGCGAGGAGCGAGCCGGTGATGGCCAGCGAGTACATCTCCGGGCTCTCCGTCGTCGAGATGTTCCACATGTGAAGGCCGAGGCTGACCGGGTACAGGTCCTTGTCGTTCAGCATGACGAGGGCGCCGTAGAAGTTGTTCCAGCTCGCGGTGAAGGAGAAGAGGAAGAGCGTCACGAACCCCGGGGCGAGCATCGGCAGCGCGATCGTGCGGAAGGTTCGCACCTCGCTCGCGCCGTCGACCCTGGCGGCCTCGACGACCTCGTACGGGACGTAGCCCTCGGAGAAGACCCGCGCGAGGTAGACACCGAACGGGTTGACCAGGGCCGGGATCAGGAGCGCCCAGTAGGTGTTGGTGAGCCCGGCCTCGGAGGCCAGCAGGTACGTGGGGAGGGTCAGGACCGCTCCCGGTACCAACACGCCCGCGAGGACCACGCCGAAGAGTTTCTCCTTGCCCGCGAAGGAGTACTTGTCGAAGGCGTATCCCGCCGCGACCGAGATGAGGGAGGAGAGGGCGGAGCCGACGACGGCGTACAGGACCGTGTTGAGCAACCAGCGTCCGTAGATGCCGTCGTTGTGGGTGAAGACGTCGTGGATGTTGGAGAAGAGGTTGAACTCCCCGAAGGCGAAGCCGCTGGTGGCGAAGAGGTCGCGGCGGTTCTTGGTGGCGGCGATCAGCAGCCAGCTGATCGGCATCAGCGTGTAGAGCGCCAGCATGATCAGCACGGTGTTGACGGCGGCCTTGGAGGCCCAGGCGCTGGGGGTCCGCGTGGTCATGCTTCCTGCCACCGCTTCCCGATCCGGGTCACCGCGTAGGACAGCGCTCCGGCCACCACGGCCAGCAGCAGCGAGGCGGCGGCAGCGCTCGCGTAGTCCTGGTCGGTGAACGCCTTGCTGACGATGTACATCGTGGGCGACCAGTCGTTGCCGAGGGCCTGCGCCTTCTCGGAGAGCAGCTCGGGCTCGGTGAACAGCTGGACCGCTCCGACACAGGTGAACAGGACGGTCATGACCACCGAGGAGCGGATGACCGGGACCTTGATGCCGAGGGCGATGCGCCAGGCGCCGGCGCCGTCGACCGTGGCGGCCTCGATGACCTCGCGGGGAACCGCCTGGAGCGCGGCGAAGAAGATCACCATGTTGTAGCCGACCCACTGCCATACGGCGATGTTCACCATCGACGAGAGGGAGTTGCCGGGTGAGAAGAAGTTCCAGCTGCCGCCCGCGCCGTCGATCCACTCGATCACGGGGCTGAGTCCGGGGGTGTAGAGGTAGATCCAGATGATCGCGGCGATCAGGCCCGGCACGGCGTGCGGCAGGAAGAAGGCCAGCTGGAAGAAGCGCCTGGCCCGGGCATAGGCCGAGTCGACGAGGAGGGCCAGGCCCAGCGCCCCGCCGATCATCACCGGGATGTAGGCCAGGCAGTACGCGGCGACGTTCAGGAACGACGTGCGGAACGCCGGATCGGCCAGCACCGCCGAGTAGTTCGCGAGGCCCGCGAAGGTGCGCTCGACGCCTCCGAACCCGAGCCCCGAGGACTGCTCCCGGTACAGGCTCATCCATCCCGCGTACACGACCGGCGCCACCGTGACGGCGGCGAACAAGGCGAAGAAGGGGGCGAGGAACAGGGTGGCGGCGCCGCGGCGGCCACTGCGGAGCGCGCGTGCGGGGCGTACCGGCGTGCGGAGGGGCGTACGGAGCGGTAGGTGTGTCGGCGTACGCATCGGGGTGCTGGGAGGTGATGCCACGGGAGGCTCCTTGGCGGTGCGGTGGTACCGGATTCGGTCCGGGTCCGGGGCGGGGGCGGCCGGCGGCTCCGGCCACCCCGCCCCGGCGCGGTTCACTTGGCGAGCTTGAGACCGCGGCTCTCGATCGCCGTACGGGCCGACTCCTGGGCCTTCACCAGGCCGCTGGCCAGGCCGTTCTTGGCCGCCTCGTCCTTGAAGTCGGCGTTGACCTTGCCCCAGACCGGGCCCCAGGTCCACCCGGGGACGATCGTGCCGACCTGCTGACCGGTCAGTGCGTAGAGGTCCTGGCCCCCGAAGTAGGAGGTGTCGAAGGCCTTCGCGGCCACCGCCGCCATGGCCGTGTTCGCGGGCAGGGCGCTGCTCGGGTTCTTCAGCGCGCCGATCCGGGCCTCCATCGAGGCCGGGTCCGTGGTCACCCACTTGATGAACTCGGCGGCGGCCTTGGCGTGCTTGCTGCCCTTGGGCACGGCGAAGCTGGTGCCGCCGTACATGCCGCTGGCCGGGGTGCCCCAGTGGGGGATCGGGGCGACGCCCCACTTCTCCTTCAGGTCGGGCATCGTGGAGATCACGCCGCCCGCGCTCCACGCGGCGCCGAGGACGCTGAGGCTCGTGCCGTCGGCCTTGGACTTGCTCTCCTCGGGGGTGCCGGCGCCGTGGTTGAAGACGAGGTCGTCCTTGAGCATGCCCTCCCAGAATGCGGCGACCTTTTGGGAGGGGGCGTCGTTGATCTCGGGCTTCCAGGCGCCGTCGGCGATCTGGAACCACTTCGCGCCGGCCTGCCAGGACAGCGCCGCCTCCAGCGGGGCGTCGGTCGGGAAGGAGCCGATGCGCGCCTTGGGGTCGGCGGCCTTGATCCGCTCGGCGGCGGCGCGGTACTCGTCCCAGGTCTTCGGCACGGTCACGCCGTACTTCTCGAAGAGGTCCTTGCGGTAGAAGTACACCTGCGGGGTGGCGTCGAAGGGGACCGACCAGGTCTTGCCGCCGAAGGTCACCAGGTTCCGGACTCCCGCCGGGAAGCTCTTCTCGACCAGTTCGCCCGAGGAGGCGGTGAGGTCCTCCAGGTAACCCTGGCTCGCGAACTCGGGGACCATGCTGTACTCGATGGTCGCCACGTCCGGCGCGTCGCCCGCCTTGATCGCGTTGCTGATCTTGCTGTAGCCGTCGGCTCCGCCGGGTATCTGGGAGAACTGCACCTGGATGTCGGTGTGCGTCTTGTTGAACGCGGCGGCCGCGGCCTCGGCGCCGCCGGTCCAGGTCCAGTACGTGAGGGTGACGGGCTTTCCGTCACCCCCGGCGGCGGCCGAGTTGGTGGAGCCGGAACCGCAGGCGGAGGTCAGCAGGGCGAGGGACACCGCTGCGGCCACCGCGCCGCAGGCACGCAAGGACTGAACCTTCATGTGAACTGCTCCTTGGCGAGTGGGCTGAACGGGGTGAATCATTCGCTCAGCCATCTTGAACGTCAAGACCATGTGAGCAATTGATCAATACGATCAATCAGGCGGTCCGTTCGAGGTCCGCGCGGTGCACCGGATGCGCGAAGGGCAGCCCGGCGGCGTAGCGGGCGATCTCGTCGATCGCCGAATCGGCCATCCTGTGCAGTTCGTTGCCGAGGGAGCCCGCGATGTGCGGGGTGAGCACCACGTTGGGCAGGTCATACAGCGGGGAGTCGGCGGGCAGTACCTCCGGCTCGGTGACGTCGATGACCCCGTACAAGCGGCCGGAGACCAACTCGTCGGCGAGCGCGGCCCCGTCGACCAGGGAACCGCGGGCCGTGTTGATGAGGGTGGCGCCGTCGCGCATCAGCGCCAGCCGCCGGCGGTCGATCATCGCGCGCGTCTCCGGCAGCTCCGGCGCGTGCAGGCTGACCACGTCCGAGACCCGGCAGAGCTCGTCGAGCCCGACGGCGCGGGCGCCGAGGCGCTGCGCCTGATGCTCCTTCAGATAAGGGTCGTGGAGTAGGAGTTCGAGATCGTAAGGGCGCAGGAGCTCGATCACCCGGCGTCCGATCCGGGAGGCGCCGACGATGCCGACGGTGCGGCGGTAGTTGCCGACGTGGCCGTACCGCAGGTGCCAGTCGTGGTGGCTGCCGCGGACACGGCGGTACTCCTCCCGCAGTTGCATCACGTGTTTGTTGGAGAGGAGGACCATGGCCACGGTGTACTCGGCCACGGGGAGGGAGTTGGCCAGCGCGGCGGAGGAGACGACGACGCCCCGGTCCCAGCAGGCCTCGGTGACCAGCCGTTTGACGGAGCCGGCCGCGTGCACCACGGCTTTGAGGCGGGGCGCGGCCGCCAGCGCCCGCGCGTCGACCGTGGGGGCGCCCCAGAAGGTGAGCAGGACCTCCGCCTCCGCGAGCGCCTGCGCGGCGTCGGGTCTGCCGAAGTCGTCGACGACGAACTCCGTGTCGAGCTCGGCCACTTCCCGGAGCCGGCGGGCGGTGACGTCGTCCAGCAGGCGGGAACGGAGCTCGGGGGCCATCGCGAGCAGGGTCCGCGGGCGGCGAACGGGCATCTGGGGCTCCTTGCGGCTGAGTGAGGCCGCGCCGACTCTATGAATCCGGATTCCGAGCGTCAAGATCTATCAATCGAATAGCTCTCTTCGCTCAGAACGATCGTCCGGAACCGGCGTACCCCATCGCCGCGCATTCGACGTCGGGCAGCGGGGCAGGATGTCGCCCGTGACGGGCCCGGATTCGAGGCACAAGAAGGAGACCGCCATGTCATCCACCCCTTCCGCCGAACCGAACGGTACGGCCGCTCTGTTGGTCAACGCGCGCGGCCAGTACCTGCTCCACCTGCGCGACGCCAACAAACCCCACATCTGCGACCCGGGGACGTGGAGCCTCCCGGGCGGCGGCCGCGAGGGCAACGAGACCGCGCAGGAGGCGATCGCGCGGGAGCTGAAGGAGGAGACCGGGCTGACGGTCCCGCTGGAACCGTTCACGGTGGTCGACTGCCACGGCCCCGACGGCAGCACGGGCCGGATCCAGGTCTATCTCGGCGCCTGGGACGGCGACGCCGACGCCCTTCCGCTCAGCGAGGGGATCATGCTGCGCTGGTTCGACGCCCGTACGACGGCGCACCTGACGATGTGCCCGTGGACGCAGCAGGTCATCGACCGGCACCGGGCACAGGCGGACGGGGCGGAACCGGGCCCGCGTACGGCGGCCACGGCGGCGCCCGCCGGGACACCGGGCGGCCGGGCCCTCCTCAACATCGTCGGGGCCCACCTCTACCTGGAGCGCGACGGCCGCGTCCTGCTCGGACTGCGCCACCCCGACTCTGCCTTCGCCGCATCGCACCACCACTTCCTCGCCGGCCACTGCGAGCAGGAGTCCGCGATCGCCTGCCTGGTCCGCGAAGCGCGGGAGGAAGCCGGCCTGTCGCTGCGGGCCGAGGACGTCGAGCTCGCCCACGTCGTGCACCTGGTCGACCCACCGGGCTCGCGGCCGCGCCTGCAGCTCGTCTTCCGTGCGCACCGGTGGGAGGGCACGGCGGAGGTCCGCGAACCGGACAAGTGCGTGAGCTGGGACTGGTGGCCGGCCGACGCACTGCCGGAGCCGATCGTCCCGTACGCCCGGGCCGCGATCGAGGGCATCCGGGCGGGCCGGCTCTACACCGAGATGGGCTGGCTGTGACCGCCGCCGCGCACCCGGGAGCCGTGGGCCGGTACACCCTCCCGGTCGACGTGCACCTGATCCTGCGCCGCGACGGCGAACGAGGGCCGGAGGTCCTGCTGTCGCGACGGGCGGGCCGGGTCTACGCAGCGGGGATGTGGCACCTGCCGTCCGGGCACCTCGACGGCCCGCACGAGGACGTGGTCGAGGCCGTGGTCCGGGAAGCCCGGGAGGAGACGGGCGTCCTCATCGCCCTCGCGGACGTGGCGTCGGCGGTGACCGTCCATCACCGCGGCCCCCGGGGCCACGCCCGGATCGGCCTGTTCTTCGAGGTCCGGCGCTGGGCGGGAGCGCCCGCGGTGCGGGAACCGGAGGTGTGCGACGCGATGGGCTGGTACCGGCTCGACGACCTGCCCGAGCCGATCATCGCGTACTGCCGGGCCGGCCTCGACGCGTACGCGGCCGGGCGGCCGGCGGCCGTCCACTTCCAGCACCTCGGCGACCCGATCCCCCACCGGCCCGACGGCCCACGCCGCACCCGGCTCCTGAACGGCGCGGGGGCCGGGGGCTCCTGACCGTCACCGGGGGCCGGCCGGCACCTCTCGCCGGGACAGGGAGACCCTGCGCCGCACCCGGTCGGTCTCGGTGACGACCACCCTGATCGGGTCGCCGACCTGCACGACGTCCTCCGGGGATCCGACGGGCTCTCCGGCGAACTCCCGGAGGTGGAGCAGTCCTTCGATGCCGTCGGCGACCTGCACGAACACCCCGAAAGGCACCAGCTTGGTGACCTTCCCGTCGAGTACCTGCCCCGCGGCGACACGGTCGGCGAACGCCTGAAAGGGGTCCGGCTGCATCGCCCGCAGGGACAGCCTGGCCTCTCCGTTCCACGTGTCGAACTGGAGGAACTCACAGGCGACGCGCTGCCCGACCTCGACGACGTCCGATGCCTCTTCGAAGCGAAGCCAGGACAGCTCGGGGATGCCGATGAACCCGACTCCGGGGAAGAGGGGGTGCCCGGGGCCTTCGTCCAGCGCCACGAACACCCCGAACGGTTCGATCGCCGCGACCGTGCCGGCCAGCACCTCCCCCGGCTGCAGCCGGTCCAGGAACGACCAGAGTTCCGGGTTCTCTGCGGGAGTGATCGCGCTCATGCCGTGAAGGCTCTCACGGGCCCGTCCATATCCCGGCGTGTAGGGGGGATATAGGGACGCCGGAGAGGCTGCACGCATCGGGCCGGCCGGCGTGTCGCCGGGTGGCCGCTTCCTTCGAGCCATCGGAAGGCCTCGTCATGAAATCAATGAGCCGCACCCTCCGGAACGCCACCGCCGTCCTCGCCTTCGCCGGCGCGGCCGTCTCGCTGGCCGTGCAGCCCGCCGTCGCGCACAGCGGCTACTTCTACAAGAAGCGCAGCGGGTGCGTGTACACGGGAGGCCTCTCGGCCGGCCACGAGTACGCGTGGACCAGGAAGGACTCGGGCGACTGCGCCGGGCACGCCTGGCTGCTCGTGAAGTTCTCCAACGGGAAGTGGTCCGAGCTCCACGGGCCGGGCAGTGTGAGCATCACCGCCGACTGGAACGGAATCTCCGAGGCCTGGCACAAGACCCAGGCCAACGAGGACTGGGTCCGCTCCCACTGACGCGGCGCAACCGCAAAGGCGGCGAACGGGGTCGGTAAAGTCACCGGGAAATTCCGGGCGGCTCATTCGGACACCGATGACGGCCGTTCGCGCCTGCCCGGCCGAAAAGCGAATCGAGCTTTCCGGCCAGGAGAGGAATCCGCAGGATCGGGCCCAAACGGGCCGCCTCTACAGGTGCTGGTCCTCTTCTCCGTCGAGAATGCGCTTCTCCAGCTCCCTCAGCCGCGCGCCCGGGTCCAGTCCGAGGTCCTCCGCCAAGAGCCGCCGGGTGTCCCGGCACTGCTCCAGCGCCTCCGCCGCCCGCCCCGTGCGGTACAGGGCCAGGACCAGCTGCTCGTGGAAGCGTTCGCGGTACGGATGATCGGCGAGCAGCAGCCGTAGCCGGCCGATGAGGTGGGTGTGGTCGCGCAGTGCCAGATCGATGTCGATCTGCTGCTCGACGGCCTCCAGCCGCAGTTCGGCGAGGTAGGCGGCCGCGTCGCGCAGGGCCGGATGGTCGGCGAAGTCGGCGTACGCCGGGCCGCGCCACTCGGCGAGGGCCTCACGGTTGAGCCGTGAGGCCCTCGCCAGGTCGCCCCGCTCCAGGGCGCGGCGGATGTCGGGCATGCGGGTGAGGAAGCGCCGCGCGTCGACCTCCTCCGGGGCCACCTCCAGTACGTATCCGCTCCGCCGCACGGTCTGCAGCCGGCCCGGTCCCAGCGCTCTGCGGATCCGGTGGACGTGGAGGTGGATGTTCGCGGTCGCGGAGGCGGGCGGGGTGTCTCCCCAGAGGGCGTCGGCGAGCCGGTCCACGCTGACGGCCTGCCCGGCGTGCCGGAGCAGGACCACGAGGACCAACTGCTGTTTCGGCGATCCCACATCGACCGGTCGCCCCGCCAATTGTCCGTCGAGCCGTCCGAGAACACGTAAGTCCAACGCGTCCGACACCCGTTCCGCTCCCCCGGTGCAACATGGTGTGACCTTTCGGTCGATGGACGCTACCGGCCCGCCCTTGTACGGGTAAAGAGCGCAAAATGCAGACAGGTGGGAGGATTTCCGGCCAGCAAAGGAATCGGGGGTGCGGCGTCGGGTTACTCGCGGACCTGAGCGTTCACCGCGGGATGCGCAGGTGCGTCACCGCTGTCCGCACCCAAGCTCGCGAGCAGGCGCAGCCCGTCCTCGGCGGGGCTGCCGGGGGCCGCGGACAGCACCAGCAGCTCCGTGCTCTTTTCGTCCGCCAGGGCGAAGTTCTCCTGGTGCAGTTCGAGCAGTCCGACCAACGGGTGCCGGTACGCCTTGCGTCCATGGGTGCGGGCGCGCACGTCCGCGCGGGCCCAGAGGCGGCGGAAGCGCTCGCTTCCCATCGCCAGTTCGCCGATGAGCGAGGCCAGGCGGGGGTCCTCGGGGTACTTGCCGGCGGCCAGGCGCAGGTGCCCGACCACGTCGAGGGTGCAGGTCTCCCAGTCCGCGTAGAGGCCGCGCTCGGCCTCCTCGAGGAAGATGTGCCGGGCGGTGTTCAAGCCCGGCACCGGCCGGCCGTAGAGGAGCCCGGCGAGGCGGTTCCCGGCGAGCACGTCCAGGCGGTGGTCCAAGATCAGCGCGGGTGCGCCGACGACGAGGTCGAGGACGCGCAGCAGCTCCGGCCGGACCCTCCCTCCCGGCGCCTTGGCACGGCGGCGGCACTGCCGGGCGAGCCGGCAGAGGTGCCCGCGTTCGGTCTCGTCGAGGCCGAGGACGCGGGCGAGCGCGTCGAGGACCTGCTCGGAGGGCTGGGTCGCGCGGCCCTGCTCCAGGCGTACGTAGTAGTCGACGCTGACTCCGGACAGGTGGGCGACCTCTTCGCGGCGCAGCCCTTCGACCCGGCGGCGGCTGTCGGTGCGTATGCCGACGGCGGCCGGGTCGACCCGGGAACGCCGGGTCCGCAGGAAGCCCGCAAGATCGTCCATGGCCCCAGTATGTCCTCGGTGTGTCCTCGGTGGCGCCCGCGAAGGGTGGTCCTGCCGATACCAGGAAGTCCCGTCCTGAGGAACGGGCGCCCCTGAACGCCGGGCGCCGCGGCGTCCAGGATCGGAGGCATCCGATCCGAAGGAGTTCCCGTGAAGACGCTGATCGTCCACGCCCACCCGGAGCCGAAGTCGCTCAACAGCTCGCTGAAAGACCTCGCGGTGTCCACCTTGGAGGCCGCCGGGCACGAGGTACGGGTGAGCGACCTGTACGCGATGAACTGGAAGGCCGTCGTGGACGCCGCGGACTACGGCCCCCACGCCTCGAGTCCGCTGAGGGTCGCCCTGGACTCCGGCCGGGCCTTCAACGCCGGGGAGCTCACCCCGGACGTCCTCGCCGAACAGGAGAAGCTGCTGTGGGCCGACACGGTCATCTTCCAGTTCCCGCTGTGGTGGTACTCGATGCCCGCGATCCTCAAGGGCTGGGTGGACCGGGTGTTCACCCACCGCTTCGCGTACGGGGTCGGCGAGCACAGCGACACCAAGTACGGCGAGCGCTTCGGCGAAGGCACGCTCGCGGGCAGGAGGGCCCTGCTGTCGGTGACCGTCGGCGGACCGGAGCCGCACTACGCCGCCCGCGGCATCAACGGGCCCATCGAGGACCTGCTGTTCCCGATCCACCACGGCATCCTCTACTACCCGGGCATCGAGGTGCTGCCGCCGTTCGTGCTGTACGGCACCGACCGGATGACGGGCGAGGACTACGCGGACGTCGCCAAGGCCTGGGAGCAGCGCCTGCTCACCCTGGAGTCGACCGAGCCGATCGCGTTCCGGCGGCAGAACTTCGGTGACTACGAGATCCCCTCGATGCAGCTGAAGGAAGGTCTGGAGCCCGCGGGCCGTACGGGTTTCGCGCTGCACGTGCGCGGCTGACCGCCGGCGGGGCCCGACCGCCGGCGAGGTCTCGCCGCTCCGGCCACGGCCGCGTGCCCGGCCCGCGTACCGTCACGTTCCGCCGAAGCATTCGGTGGCCACGGTGCGGACGGCGTCCGGTGCCAGGCTCGCCAGGCGGGGCAGGACCTCCCGCCACGAGCCGACGGCGAGGGCCTGCGCGAGCAGGTGTTCGCGCTGCGGCGGGAGCGCGGCATCGGCGAGACTCGCCAGTTTCAAAGCCTGTGCCGACTCCCGGTCGAGGAGGCGGACCAGTGGGGCCGCGTCCGCGGCGCGTGCGGCGGCCCGGTCGGTGCGACCGGCCCGTGCCAGTTCCACGGCCAGGGCGGTGAGGGCCTCCACTCGCGCGTGCGGTGCGTGGAGCTCGCGGATCAGTGCTTCCGCCGTGGTGGCCAGCGCCGCCACGCGGTCCCGGGGGCGCGGGCCGGCCGAGCTCCCCGGCCGGCCCGGGGCGGCCGGGGTGTGGTCGGCGGCCGCCGGGCCGATGCACGTGGCGCACGCCATGGCGCGCTCTTCGGGATCCGGGATCGCCGCGATGGCCGCGTCCGCACGGTCGTGGTCGCCGAGCGTCGTGTACAGCTCCGCCACACAGGTCAGTTCCAGTGGCATGAACAGCGCGTCCTGGATCCCGAGGGCGAGCTCTTCGGCTGCCGCGGCCAGCCTGTGGGCCCAGTCGGACAGCCCGTGTGCGCCCATGGTCGCGCCGAGTCGCAGCAGGGCCCGTGCGCGGCCGGCCTGCTGCTGGTCGGCGTGCTCGTCCTGGATCGCGCGGGCGAGCCGCTCGGTCCGTCGGGCCAGGGCCACGGCGTGGGCGAGGTCGCCCCGGGCCGCCGCGAGGTCGGTCAGAGCGGTCAGCACCCGGCACCCCGGCTCCCCGCCGCCGATCCGGTGGGCCAGGCGTTCGGCGTCCTCGGCGAGTGCGGCGGCGCGACGGGCCGCACCTGCGGGGGTTCCGGACGTCCTCTGCGGCCGGAGGGTGGCCTTCGCCAACGCCACCAGGCCCATGACCCGTTGTTCGTGATCGTCGATCTGCCGGACGGCCGGCTCGGCGCCGGTCAGGTCGCCGGCATCGGTCAGGACCTTCGCGAGGGCGGTGAGGGCGAGTGCCTGGCAGTGGGCCGGGACGATGGCGCCGGCCCGGCTCACGGCCGTCCGGGCGAGGGCGATGCCACCCTCGTGTTCTCCGGCGGCTGCCCGCTCACGCGCCACCACGGCGAGGGCGGTGAGCTGCCGGTACTCGTCGGCCACGCGGTGGGCCACGTCCTCGGCGGCCTCGTGGTCACCTGTTCGGGCGAGCCCTTCCGCCATCGCGGCCAGGTCCCGGGCCCGGGTGCCGGGGGCCACGCCGCACCGGGCCTCGTTCTCGGCCTCTTTCGCCAGCAGTACGGCCCGCGCCCGGTCGGCGAAGGCGAGTTCCCGGGCCAACGAGGCCAGTACTTCGGCCCGTGCGGCGTGGGAGGTGAGCGTACGGGCCAGGGCTACGGCGCGGTCGTGGTCCCCGGCCGCGGCGATGGAGACGGCGAGTTGCAGGGTCGCCTCCTTCAGCTCGTTCCGACAGAATCCGTCCTGCCCGTCCTGCCCGTCCGAGGCGGATGGGGCGATGGCGTCGGCGGCCGCCTGCGCGGCCTCGAACTTCCCGGCTGCCGCGAGCCCTGCCGCCAGTGCGGCCAGCATCTCCTCGCGCCGGTACTTCCAGTCGCCGAACGCTTCGGTGATCCGGAGCGCCCGGGGGAGGTCGCCGACCGCCGCGGCACTCCGTACCACCCGGGCGTACGCGAGGTGCCAGGCGCATTGTTCGGGGAGGGCACGGGCGGCCCGTTCCGCTTCGGCGGTGGCCGCCAGGGCGCGGGGGTCGTCGCCGGTGGAGGCACGCACCTCCGCCAGTTCGCACCACACGAGCACGCGCCAGTAGCCCTCTTGAAGGCCGCGGGCCGTGTCCTCGAGGGAACCGGCCAGGGCCGTCGCCCGGTCCCGGTCCCCGGCCGCCGCGGCCGACCGGGCCACCGCCGCCTGGGCGGTGGCCCGGTAAAGGGTGTGGTGGATGCCGGCGGCCACGTGTTCGGCCGCCTCCAGGTCACCGCCCCGGGCGGCCCCGCGGGCCAGCGCGGCGAGCGCCCCGTCCTGGTCCACGGGCTGGGGAAGGCCACGGGCGATCCGTTCCGCGCCGATCCGGTCACCGGCCTCTGCGAGGCCCTCCACCAGGGAGACGAGTCCCCGTCCCTGTCGAGACCGGTCGGAACCGGACCGGGCGATCGCCTCGGCCCGGTGGGGCTGTCCCAGTACCGCCCAGGCCGCGGGCAGGCAGCCGGGCAGTGCGGTGTTGCGCTCTGCCAGTTCGTTGCGTCGGACGGACAGCCGCAGCATCTGGGTGAGGTCGGGCCGGGCCCGCCCGAGAAGGAAGTCCTGGGCCGTGGCGATCTCGGCGAACGCGGCGGCGTCCCCGCCGGAGAGGTCCAGCAGGCGGTCGTGGCGGGCCGGGTCGGCGGCGCAGAGGAGCATCTCGGCTTCCGCCTCGGCCGCGCCGGTGGCGGCTTCGCCGGCCGCTGCCCGCAGCATCCCGGGGTAGCCGGTGAGCAGGTATTCGGGCGTGTCCTCGGGCCAGTCGCGCCGCCGGTAGGACCCGGCCCAGTCGTACAGGCGCCGGCGGTGGCGGGCGAGTCCGGCCGCACCGAACGCGGTCTTCGCCATGACCTGGAGCTCTTCGTGGGCGAGCACGTAGAGGTGGGTGGCTCCCCGGCCCTGCCACAGTCCGGGGCGGGTGGTGAAGGCCCGGCCCGTTACCGCGTGCAGCCTGTCTTCTACCTCGTAGCCGGGGAGTCCGGTGAGTTCGGCCAGGTCGTCCCGGGCCAGGCCGCCGCCGGCCGCCGTGACCAGCCCCAGGAGGTCCTGGCCCGCGGGGTCGCCGTGCAGCAGGCGTTTCACGTCGCGCTCCGCAGTGGTACGGACCACTTGGGCGTGCCGGGAGGGCGCCAGGCTGCGGAGCTCGCCGCCCTGTCGCAGCGGGTGGCCGTCGGGCACGTCGTGCGGGATCGGCGGGTGCGGCCGGCCCGCGACCACGACCCGCAGGCCCCTGGGAGGTCGCACGGGCAGCAGGGCGGCGATGCTGTACGTCCCGGAGCCGCCGGACACGCCTTGGTCCTCGTCCAGGCCGTCCACGAGGAGCACCAGCCGACGGCCGCGCCGCAGGCACCCCTCGGCGCTCGCGTCCAGGAGCCTGGTCAGGTGCGCCTCCCGCAGTTCCCTGGGCGGAGGGGGCGCCCCGCTCCCGCTCAGGACGGTGAGCTGTTCCGAGACGGCTTCGATGAAGGCCCACCGGTCGTTGTGGGTGGCGAACCGGGCGGTCACGAAGAACGAGACGACATCGGCCTTCGGCGGTGGATGCAGCGCGAACCACGACATCAGGGCGGACTTGCCGGCCCAGGCGGGGGCCTGCCAGCACAGGTAGTCGCCTCCGGTCGGGCCGTCGGTGCAGAAGGCGGCCAGCTCGGCGAGTTCGGCGGCGCGGTCGAGGAGCTCGGCGGGGGCGATCTGCCGGACGTACTCCGTGTAGAGGGAGGCGGGCGGCCGGGCACGGCGGGCTCGCGCCGCCCGGGCCTTGCGGTAGAGCTCCTGTCCATGGGCCACTTCGTCCGAGCCGCCGCCGAGGGCCCGTACGAGGCGGGTCAACTGGCTCTGGTCGGCCGGCAGTCGCACACCGCGGAGCAGTTCGCCGACCGCGGTGGGCGAGCTGAGGTTCATCCGCCCGGCGATGCCGCGCAGCCCCTCGCGGTGGTTCTCCTCACGGACCTTGTCGAGGAAGAGGAGCAGGTTCCGTACGGGTCCGGTTTCCGGCCACCGGCTCCGGTCGGTCGGTTCGCCCTTCGCCAACTGCGCCCCCGTACCGGTTCTCCCCGTGTCCACCGGGTGTCACGCGATGACCCCCGCCGGGGCCGCTGAACCGCTGGTCAGCCCTCTGACCGTCACCGCTGTCGCACACAGGACAGCACATCGCGCCGCCGCGGCGCGGCCGAAGCTCAGGATTCGTTCCGTCACCGGTGCCGGCCGGCCCGCCCCTCTCTCACGGACAGGACACAGATCATGAGCCAGTGGATCTCCCTCATCGAGCTCGTGGGCAGCCTCGCCGGGGCCGCGACGGCCGCGTTCACCCTGGTCACGGCCATCGCCGAAGCGCGGCACCGGTTCGGCCGGGGGGCGGCGCGTCCCGGCCACGACGACAACGCGCAGGACGGCGAGTGACCTCGGTACGCGCCGAGGGCTAGGGCACGGTGAGCATCCACCACTGCCGCAGCGTGCGGAGCGTGCGCAGGAACATGTACGGACCCCGGCAGACGGGGCGGGCGTGGCGTCTGACGGGGTCGCCGTTCGGAAAGACGAGGTCCTCGCGGCCGGTGACGACCGCCCCGTCGTCCGTCAGGTGTACGTGGCGCACGGCGTCCCCCCGGGTGGGGGTGCCGGCGCCGCGCTCGTCCCCTCCGAGCAGGAGGATCCGGTCCCCGCGGATCGCGAGACCCGACGGGTTCGAGACGGGCAGGGCTCGGACGCGGAGGTTCCCGCCGGGCCCGGTCTCGGCGAGCGGTGCGCCGGGCCGGTACACGGCAAGGACCGAGGAGTCGGAGGAGACGTTGACGGTGTTGACCGCCGCCACGTGGTGGTAGGGCTCCGGCGGGTGCAGGGACCGTACGTGGTTGCCCCGGTCGTCCCAGCGGACCAGACCGCCCGCGCTGACGCGGTCACCGCCGTAGATCCCTTCCTCGGCGTACCCGGTCCAGAAGCCCGACCGGCGGTCCGCGACCAGGTGCTCGAGGTGCGTCCCCATGCGGAACCGGCGCCGGGAGCGGCCGTCGGGGCCGAAGAGCTGGCCGGACCGCCGGTTCGGCCCCTCGTCACCGAAGAGGACGAAACCGCCACCCGGGAGAGCGTCGAAGGCCACCGGCCCCACGGCCACTGCGTGCAGGACCCGTTCCCGGACCCGGCCCCGGTCGCTGATGACGACGAGAGCGTCGAAGGGCAGGTCAACGGGCATCGGAACGTCCCGACCGGCCCATCTGTAGGGGAAATGCGCATCGGGGCAGATCAGCCAGAGGGCCCGGCCCCACGGATCGATCGTGGAGGCCAGTACCTTCCGTTCGTCGTACTGCCGAGGCAACAATGCGTACGGACGCAGTGCCACCTTCGTCAAAAGACCACCTCGCGGGCGAAGGAACGCAACTCCTCCATGATCACACGCTTGGGCCGGGTGAAATTCGCTTCGGGCGTCGCGGCGGTCGCCCCTACCGTGACCTGATGACGACTCAAGTGATCGTGTTGAACGGCGGGTCCAGCTCGGGCAAGTCCGGGATCGTCCGCTGCCTGCAGGCGGTCCTGCCGGAACCGTGGCTCGCCGCCGCCATCGACTCGCTGATCGAGGCGATGCCCGCCTCCCTGCAGGCGTCGGTCGCGGGAATCGAGTTCGCCCCTGACGGTGGCGTGACGATCGGATCGGAGTTCCGGCGGCTGGAAGCGGCGTGGATGGCGGGAGTCGCCGCGACGGCCCGTGCGGGCGCCCGCGTCATCGTCGACGACGTCTTCCTCGGCGGGGCGGCCTCGCAGGAGCGGTGGCGGAAGGCCCTGGACGGTCTGGACGTGCTGTGGGTCGGCGTCACGTGCGAGAGCGCGGTCGCCGCAGGGCGCGAGATCGCCCGCGGGGACCGGACCCCGGGAACGGCCGCCTCACAGGCGGAGCTCGCCCACCACGGCGTGGTCTACGACATGCAGGTCGACACCACGCACACGGAGTCCGTGGACTGCGCGCGGGCCATCGCCTCCCGCGTCACGTGACCGTGGCGGGCCGCGAGCGGCTCGTACCGTTTCCCCACCGTGGTACCTCCCTCCAAGGTTTGACGTGCATCTCTGCAATTCTTTGGCCGATCGGCTAAGCAATTGCCCGTCAATTGCCATGGCTCCTTTGGCAGATGCAGGATGGCATGCGAGGGGCTGCCGGAGGGTTGCCGGGCCGAGGGAGGCGTATCGGGGTGGCTGATATCAGAGGCGGCGGCGACGTGGGTGTCCGCCAGTGGCTGAGAGGCATCGAGATGTTCGCACGTCCCCTGCCCCGCTTCGTGCCCGAGCAGGCTCCGGCCGAACCGGTCGCGCTGTTCCTGGACTGGCTCGCCGAGGCGGTGGCCGCAGGGGTTCCCGATCCGCACGCCATGACCCTGTCCACGGTGGACGCGTCCGGGGACCCGGACGCCCGTGTGCTCATCCTCAAGGGCGTGGACGGTGCGGGCTGACAGTTCGCCGGGCACGCGTTCAGCCCCAAGGGTGGTCAGCTCGCCTACCATCCGCGGGCCGCGCTCACCTTCTACTGGCCGGAGCACGGCCGTCAGGTGCGCGTCCGCGGAACCGTCGCCCCCGGCATGGACGAGCAGCTGCGCGCCCTCGGCCTGGTCGAGGCCCAGCGCAAGGCCGAGGCCCTGTTCGCGGAAGTCGAGACGCGGGGGCTGGTGGCCCCGGGGGCCGGTGAGCGGGAGGTCAGCGACCGGATCCGGGACCTCGCGAACGAGATGTTCGGGACCACGAAGCACTGGCACAAGCGGATCGTCCGTTCCGGGCCGAACACCGTCTTCCCCTACAGGGAGAACCCGCCGGACCGGGTCATCGGCGAGGACGACATCGCCTTCGCCGACTTCGGCCCGATCTTCGAGGAGTACGAGGCGGACTTCGGCCGGACCTTCGTCTTCGGCGACGATCCGGCCAAGCACCGCCTCCGCGACGACCTCGTGACCGTCTTCGCCGCCGGCCGGGAAGCCTTCCGTGCGGACCCGTACATCACGGGCCGCCGGCTCTACGCCGAGGTGGAGCAACACACCGTCAAGTCGGGCTGGACGCTGGGCGGCTGGCACGCCGGCCACCTGGTCGGGGAGTTCCCGCACGAGGACGTCGACGGGGCGAAGGCCGAGTCGTACATCACCCCGGACAACGCGCACCCGATCCGGCGCACCGACCGGGCGGGCTGGCGCTGCCACTGGATCCTGGAGATCCACCTCGTCGACGAGCGGAACGGCTTCGGCGGCTTCCACGAGCAGCTGCTGGACCTGGCGTGAGGCAGGGCGCGGAACCTCATGCGCCAAGAGAATGATCGCCCCACCTTGCAGATGCCCAATTGATTGACCGATTCTCCTCTTGAATGATTGACTGGTTGTGCACACCCGCTCCTCGACTGCCTGGCGGCTCTCGCAGTCGTGGCGGGCGTGGCGCAAGGAAGCCCCTGTATGCCGATCGCGGTGTTCGGCGTGCAGGGGCTCCTTCATGGAGCAGCACATTCCATGGCTCGAATGCAAGGAGTTGCCGATGGCGGTCGTCATCCTGCAGCACGCACCGGCGCAAGCCCCCTCCGCCGTGGGTGCGGCCCTGGCAGCGGCCCGGCTGGACATCCGCGTCTACCGGGCGGGCGAAGGCGATCTGCCGGAGGACCTCACCGGGGTCGACGCCGTCGTGGTGACGGGCGGCGCCGCACGGATCCGGTCGGGCGGGAGCGCCCCTGCGCGCGACGCCGAGCTGGAGCTGTTGCGCGGGGCTCTGACGAGGGAGGTGCCCGTGCTCGGGCTCGGCCTGGGCGCGCAGCTGCTCGCCGTGGCGGCCGGCGGCGCCGTCGTCCACCGGTCCGGGTCCGGTTCCGCGCCCGGGCAGGCCGGCCGAAGCGCCGTACGCACCGCACCCGCGTCCGGTTCGGATCCGCTGTTCGCCGGGGTCGCGGCGGAGCTCCCCGCGGCGCGGTGGGGGGACGACGGCACCGTGGAGCTGCCCGCCGGCGCCCTGGTCCTGGCCTCGGACGACCATCATCGCGTCCACGCGTTCCGCATCGGCGCCAGCGCCTGGGGCCTGCACTACCCCCTCGAAGCCGATGCCGAAGCCGAAGCCGCGGCCGAAACCGAGGCCGCCGTGGACGGGCCGGCCGGCTCGGCCCTGGAGCGCTGGTGGGGGCCGCTGCCGGCCCGGTTCGCCGAGCTGGTGGCGGGCCGCGCCGAACACACCGCCACCCGCGCGTTCTTCACCCGGCGCGCGGACGCGTGGGAGGAGCGCTTCGCCTACCAGACCCCCGCCTACGAGGCCGCCGTCGCCCGCATGGGCCTGCGGCGCGGGCAGAGCGCCGTCGACCTCGGATGCGGTACCGGACGGGCCATGCCGGCCCTGCGCGCGCACGTGGGCGCCGAGGGCACGGTGCTCGGGTTCGACCTCACCCACGCGATGCTCACGGCGGCCGTCCGGATCGGCCGCGCCACGACCGGCGGGCTCCTCCTCGCCGACTGCGCCAGGCTGCCGCTGCGCCCCGCGTCGGTCCACGGCATCTTCGCGGCGGGACTCCTGGACCACCTCCCCCGCCCGCGCACCGCCCTGCGCGAGTGGGCGCGCGTCAGCGCGCCGGGCGGCACCCTCCTCCTCTTCCATCCGGCGGGCCGGGCCGAGCGGGCCGCCCGCCACGGGCGGCCCCTCAGCCCCGACGACCCGCTCGCCGAACCCAACCTCCGGCCGGTCCTCGACGCCACGGGCTGGCGGCTCACGACGTACGACGACGCCGAACAGCACTTCCTCGCCCGGGCCGTCCTCGCGCGCTGACCGTCCGGCGCCGATGAAGCCGGTGCCTCAGGTGCCCTTCTTGCCCAGGAACTGCCGCAGCCGCGTCAGGGGCCACGCGTTGATGACGTCGTCCGCGGTCAGCCAGCCGCGCTGCGCGGTCGCCACCCCGTAGCGCATGTACGGCAGGTGCGTGGTGGCGTGCGCGTCGGAGTTCACGGCGAACTTCACTCCGTACCGCTTCGCACGCAGGATGTCCTCGTCGCACAGGTCGAGCCGTTCGGGATGCGCGTTGATCTCCAGCGCGGTGCCCGCCCGCGCGCAGGCCTCGAAGACGGCGTCGAAGTCGGCGTCGATGCCCGGGCGTTTGCCGATCCTCCGGGTCGTGGGGTGGCCGATGACGGAGACGTTGGGGTTCTCGCAGGCGCGGATGAGGCGGCGGGTGAGGTCCCGCCTGCTCTGGTTGAAGTGGGAGTGGACGGAGGCCACGCAGAGGTCGAAGTCCGCGAGGAACTCGTCGGGCCAGTCCAGGGTGCCGTCCGGGCCGATGTTGAGCTCCGTGCCGTGCAGCAGCCGCATCCTGTGGTGCGCGCCGTCCAGGGCCCGTACCCGCTCGCGCTGGGCGAGGATCTTCTCGCTGGTCATGCGCTGCATGGAGAGGTTCGGAGCGTGGTCGGTGACCGCGTAGTACGCGTATCCGAGGGCGGCCGCGGCGGCGATCATGTCCTCCAGCGGGGCCAGTCCGTCGGTGAGGTCGGTGTGGGTGTGCAGGTCGCCGCGGATGTCCTTCTCCGTGAGGAGGTCGGGGAGTTCGCCGTGCAGCCCGGCCGCGATCTCGCCGCGGTCCTCGCGCAGCGTCGGGGGGATCCAGGGCAGTCCCAGCCTGGCGTAGACCGCCTCCTCGGTCTCGGAGGTGATGTTCTCGCCGCTCTCGGCGTCGAAGAGCCCGTACTCGGAGAGCTTGAGGCCTTGGCGCACCGCGAGTTCGCGGGTGCGGATGTTGTGCGCCTTGGATCCGAAGTACTGCAGCCCGGCGCCCCAGGAGGCGGGTGGCAGGACGCGCAGATCGACCTGGAGGCCGGTGGCGGTCCGTACGGAGGTCTTCTTCGGCCCGTGCGCGATGACCTCGGCCGTCTGCGGTAGGGCGGTGAGCGCGTCCATGAACGGGGCCGACCGGCGGGCCGCCACCAGGATGTCCACGTCGCCGATGGTCTCCCGCATGCGGCGCAGGGACCCGGCGTACGTGCACCGGACGCAGCCGCGGATCTGTGAGAGTTCGGCGACGAGCTGTTCGGCGACGTCCATGGCCGCGCTGACGAGGATCCGGCCCTCGCCGGCCTTCTGCAGCACCGCTATGCCGTGCAGGATGTTGTCCTCGGTCCGCTCGCCGAAGCCCTTCAGGTCGCGCAGCCGTTCCTGCCGGATGGCGTCGAGCAGCTGGTCGACGGAGCTGATGCCCAGCTCCTCGTAGAGCACCATGGCCTTGCGGGGCCCGAGGCCCGGGATGGCGATCAGCTCGCGTACTCCGGGCGGCACGGACACCCTGGCCTCGTCGACCACGGTCATGCGGCCTGTCCGCAGGTATTCGAGGATCTTGTCGGCGACCGACCTGCCGACGTTGGGGATCTCGCGCAGGCCCTTGGCGTCGAGCGTGGACACGTCCTCCGGGTGGCCCCCGACGGCCCGGGCGGCCTTCTCGTAGGCACGCGCCTTGAAGGCCTCCCCGCCCCGGATCGCGATGAGGTCCGCATACTCCTGGAGCAGAGCCTCGACCTGGTCGTTGGCTCGGGCCATGCCTCCAGGGTGCCTCGGGGGCCGTGCACGGGCACGTCGGACGTCCGAGCGCAGAGGTCAGAGGTCAGAGGGCAGAGGTCAGAGCATGACGTGCTTGGCCTGGGTGTAGTCCAGGAGGCCGGACAGGGAGAGGTCACTGCCGTAGCCGGAGTGCTTGACTCCGCCATGGGGCATCTCGGAGACGGTGGTGCCGTGGATGTTCACCCAGACGATTCCGGTGTGGAGGGCGCGGGTGGCGCGCATCGCCCGGTCGTGATCGGTGGTCCACACGCTCGCGGCCAGGCCGAAGCGGACGCCGTTGGCCAGGTGGAGCGCCTCGGCCTCGTCGGAGAAGGGCTGGACGGTCACCACCGGGCCGAAGGTCTCCTCCTGCACGATCTCGTCGTCCTGGCGTACCCCGGCGACCACGGTGGGCTCGAGGAAGAAGCCGGGACGGGGCGGCCGGCCGCCGCCGGTGACGATCTCGGCGTGCGCGGGCAGCCGGTCCAGCAGGGCCCGCACCGAGGCGAGCTGGGCCGCGTTGTTGAGGGGTCCGAAGTCGACGCCGGTACGGAGCTTGGCCGCTTCGGCCGCGAAGGCCGCGAGGAAGGCGTCGTGGATCCGGTGGTGGACCAGGAGCCGGGTGGGCGCGGTGCAGTCCTGGCCGGCGTTGTAGTAGGCGACCGCCGCGAGGGCGGCGGCGGTGGCCGCCACGTCCACGTCCTCGTGGACCAGGACGGGCGCGTTGCCGCCGAGTTCCAGGTGGACCCGTTTGAGGCCGGCCGCGGCGGCCGCCGCGATCTCCCGGCCGGCGCGGACGCTGCCGGTGACCGCGATCAGGGCGACGTCCGGGTGGGCGGTGAGCGCCCGGCCGGTGTCGCGGTCGCCGCAGACCACGTTGAGCACGCCCGCCGGCAGGTGTTCCGCGGCGAGCCGGGCCAGGAGCACGGCGGAGGAGGGCGTGGTGTCGGCGGGCTTGAGCACGGTGGTGTTCCCCGCGGCGATCGCCGGGGCGATCTTCCACGCGGCCATCATCAGCGGGTAGTTCCAGGGCGTGATCTGGGCGCAGACGCCGACCGGTTCGCGGCGCAGCAGGGAGGTGCGGCCCTCGGTGTACTCGGCCGCGGCGGCGCCGGGGAGGTTGCGTGCGGCGCCGGCGAAGTAGCGGACGGCGTCCACGATCGCGGGCAGTTCCTCGGTGCGGAACTGCTCCGCGGGTTTGCCCGTGTCCGCGGTCTCGGCGGCCGTGAGGGCGTCCGCGTGTGCCTCGATGGCGTCGGCGATGCCGAGCAGGGCGCGCTGGCGGGCGGCCGGGGTGGTGGTGGACCAGTGCGCGTACGCCGTGGCCGCCGCGGCGCAGGCCGCGTCCGTGTCGGCGGGACCGGAGCGCGGGGCGTGGCGGTGCACGCGGCCGGTGGCGGGGTCGGTCAGGGGCATCGTCGCACCCGAGAGGGCGGGGCGGTCCGCTCCCCCGATGTGGTTGTGCAGGGGGTCAGCCACGGCGCAGTGCCTCCTCGGCGGCGGCGCGTCCGGTGCGGACGGCGCCTTCCATGTATCCGGCCACCCACTGGTCGGATCCGCAGACGTAGAAGGGCGGTTCGTGGGTGCCGTGCAGGGGGCCGACGCCCATGACGTCGCCGGGGGTCCACTGGGTGACGTACCCCTGGGTCCACGGGTCGGTGCCCCACAGGCGCAGGTACGTGGCGAGCGGCCGGTGGGCCTCGTCTCCGTAGAGGCGGGCGATGTCGGCGAGCAGTTCGGCGGGGCGCAGGGGGGCGGGCGTGCCGAGGAGGACGCCGTAGCGTTCGGGCGGGACGAGGGCGGAGAGGATGCCTTCGCTCTGCGGCCAGGTGCTGCCGAGGACCCCCTCGCATTCGGAGAGGCCGCTGAGGCCGCGCTCCCGCCAGAAGGGCCTGTCGTACGCGGCGGTGAACTTGGCGGCGAGGGCGTGGCGCTGGCGGTGCAGGGAGGCGAGGCGTTCGTCGGACACGCCGGTGACGGCGACCGAGCGGAGCGGGCCGACGGGGAGGGCGCTGACGACGGCGCCGGCGGTCAGGGTTTCGCCTCCGGCCAGGCGTACGGTGCAGTGGCCGGGCCGGCGGATCGCGACGGCCTCGACGGGTGAGCCCGTACGGATGCGTCCGCCGAGCCCGTCGGCCATGCGCAGGGCCACGGTGGCCGAGCCCTCGGCGACCCGCAGGCCCTCCCAGGCCTCGTACTCGTAGTGGCCTGTGGCGGGTACGGCGGCGTGCTTGCGGAGGGCGGCGAGCAGGGAGGTCCGTTCGCAGGAGCCGTCGGCGAGGGCGAGTTGGCCGATCTCCCAGAGGCGTACGACGGCCGGGGTGGCGCCCTGGGCGCGCAGCCAGTCGCCGACGGACAGCCGGTCGAGGGCCGCGGCTTCGGCGTGCGCCCAGGGGTCGGCGGGGTCGACCGTCTCGGCGAGCGCGGTGAAGGCGGCGGTGACCTTGGCGTGGCAGGTGTCGTCGCCGGGGCCGAACCAGTGGGGCGGGTCCGCGGCGGAGACCCCTTCGGGGGTGGCCCGGACGAGGGCGCCGGGCTCGGCGACGTAGCTGGGCACCAGGGTGAGGCCCAGTTCCGCGGCCAGCGTGGTGTAGGCGGTGTGGGCCCGGCCGGCCACCTCCCCGCCGAGCTGGACCAGCCGGCCGTCGGGGAGGGTGGTCTGTTCGACGCGTCCGCCGACCCGGTCGCGGGCTTCGACGACGAGGACGTCGGCCCCGCCCGCGGCCAGGTCGCGGGCGGCGGCGAGTCCGGCCAGCCCCGCGCCGAGCACGATGACGTCGTGGTTCATGGGGGTGCTTCCTCCGGTCGGTACGGGGCTGTGGTGCGGGATCGGCTGCGGCGGCGCGGGCTCAGTCGAGGACGAGGCAGTGTTCGGGCTTCCAGCCGATCTCGACCTGTTCGCCGCCGCTCCAGCGGTCCTCCATGCGGGAGCGGACGGTGTTCTGCTCCAGCACGGACACGGTGACGCCGGGGGCCAGTTCGATGAGGTAGGTGGTGGTCGGTCCGCAGTAGACGGTCTCCCGGACGACTCCGCTCACCTTCGCCATGCCCGGTTCGAAGTCGGAGAGCCAGATCTTCTCGGGGCGGATCGAGAGGCTGACCCGGCTGCCGTCGGGCACCTCGGACCGGCGGCCGACGGGGAGGGCGGGGCCCTGGTCGAGGACGACCCGGCCGGAGCGGTAGGTGCCGGGGACGAGGTTGGAGGTGCCCATGAAGGAGGCCGTGAAGCTGCTCGTCGGGCGCTCGTACACGTCCTCGGGGGTGCCGCACTGTTCGATGCGGCCCTCGTTCATGACGGCGAGGCGGTCCGACATGGTCAGCGCCTCGTCCTGGTCGTGGGTGACGAAGACGAAGGTGATGCCGACCTCGCGCTGGATCTGCTTGAGCTCGACCTGCATCCGGCGCCGGAGCTTGAGGTCGAGGGCGGCCAGCGGCTCGTCCAGCAGCAGCACCTGGGGCCGGTTGACGAGGGCGCGGGCGAGGGCGACGCGCTGCCGCTGGCCGCCGGAGAGGGTGGGCGGCTTGCGGCCGGCCAGTCCCCCGAGCTGGACGAGGTCGAGCATGTCGGCGACCCGCTCGCGCATCTCGGCGCGGGCGACGCCCTTGCGCTTGAGGCCGAAGGCCACGTTGTCGGCCAGCGAGAGGTGGTCGAAGAGGGCGTAGCTCTGGAAGACGGTGTTGACGTTGCGCTTGTTGGGCGGGAGGCCGGTGACGTCCTGGCCGTCGAGCAGGACGCTGCCTTCGGTGGGGTCGGCGAAGCCGCCGGTCATCCGCAGCAGGGTGGTCTTGCCGCAGCCGGAGGGGCCGAGGAGGGAGAAGAACTCGCCCGGGGCAATGTCGAGGGTGACGTCGTGGACGGCGTAGGCCTCGGAGTTGGGGTACCGCTTGCCGACGCGGTCGAGCCGGACGGCGGGGTTCGTGTTCGGGTTCGGGTTCGTGTGCGGGTCCGATTGCGGGTGCGCGTGCGGGTGCGGGTCCTGCATGGGTGTCACTTCCCTGACAGCAGATCGAGGCCGCCGCGGCGGCCGAACAGGCGCGGGATGGCGAGCGCGAGGACGATGAGTCCGATGGATCCGACGAGCATCAGGGTGCCGACGGCGTTGATGGTCGGCTGGACGCCGAACCTGATCGCCGAGTAGATGCGTACGGACAGCGGCTGCGGATCGACGCCGGTGGTGAAGTAGGCGAGGACGAAGTCGTCGAAGACCAGGGCGAAGATCAGTACCCCGGAGGCGAGGATGCTGGGGAGCAGCGCGGGCAGGGTCACCAGGCGCAGGGCCTGCCGTCGGGTGGCGCCGAGGTCCATCGCGGCCTCCTCGACCTCGGGGTTGAGGGCGGCGATGCGGGAGCGCAGGATGACCGTCACGTAGGAGATGGAGAAGGTGATCTCGGCGAGCATCACGGTGCCGGTGGACAGCGTGATGCCGAGGCCCTTGAAGAGCATCATCGCGGCGACGCCCGTGACGATCTCCGGGGTGATCAGCGGGACGAGCATGACCAGGCCGGCGAAGGAGCCGAGGCGGCCCCGGTTGCGGACGAGGCCCAGCGCCAGGGCCACGCCGAGGACGAGCGAGCCCGCCATGGCGACGAGGGACACGCGCAGGCTCATGCCGAGCGAGTCGAGGAGTACGTCGTCGTGGAGGAAGGTCGTGTACCAGCGGAGGCTGAGGCCCTCGAACACGGTGAGGGATTTCTGCGAGTTGAAGGAGAAGAGGACGACGACGCCGACGGGGAGGTAGAGCAGGGCGAAGAAGACCGCGGTGACGGCGATGGCGAACCGGGGCCTGCGCTCGGCTCTGCGGCGCGGGCGACGGGGGCGCGGGGGGCGGGGCCGCGGTCCGGCGGGCCCGTGCGGCTCGGCCGTACCGCCGGAGCGGGGGACGGTGTCGACGGTCGCGCCGCGGGGCGCCGGAAGGGCCGTACGGGAGGCTCGGGGCCCGGGTCGGAGGGTCATCGGGCCGCCTCCGCCTCGTCCTTGCGGGTGCGCCGCAGGTAGCCGAGCATCCCGAGGAGCAGGACCGCCATCAGCAGCATGGTCAGGGCGGAGCCGAGCGGCCAGTTCTGGCCCTGGAAGAACTTGTCCTGGATCAGGTTGCCGATCATGATCTGGTCGGGGCCTCCCATGAGCTGGGCGCTGACGAAGTCGCCCATGGCGGGCAGGAAGACGAGGACGCAGCCGGCGGCCGCGCCCTGCCGGGTGGCGGGGACGGTGACGAAGAGGAAGGTCCGCAGGGGGCCGCCGTAGAGGTCGCGGCCGGCCTCGATCAGCGAGGTGTCCATCCGTTCCATGGCCGCGTACAGCGGGATGACCATGAAGACGACGAAGCCGTAGACGAGTCCGGCGATCACGCCGGGGCCGGTCTGCAGGATCTTGGTGCCGTCGTCGGCGAGGCCGATCGCCCGCAGGGCCCCGAGCAGCGGCCCGTCGTCGGAGAGGACCACGGACCAGCCGTACATCCGCACCAGGTAGTTGGCGAAGAACGGCACGACGATCGCGGCGATCAGCAGGTTCTTGAAGCGTCCGCCGTGCAGGGCGATGGCGTACGCGACGGGGTAGGACACGGCCAGGCAGATGACGCAGGTGATCAGCGCGTAGCCGAGGGAGCGCAGCAGGACGGTGCGGTAGGCCGGGTCGGCCAGCGCGGCGAAGTTCTCGGTGTTGAGTCCGAAGCGCGGGTTTCCGAGGGGGTCGGTGGTACCGAACGCGAGGGTGGCCACCAGGAGGAGGGAGGCGAGGAGGAAGCCGGTCATCCAGAGGGTGCCGGGGAGCATGAGCCAGGTCCACAGCCGCGCCCCCGACGCGGCGGCCGTTCCTCCGCGCGGACGGGCGGCGGGGCCGGATCGATCGCTTCGCGCCATGTCAGCCGGCCTTCACGTCGGTCCAGGCGGCGTCGCGGCGCTGTTCGGCCTCCGCGGTGCCGTTGCGGAAGTAGCGGTCGTCCTTGAGGTCCTGCGCGGTGACCATGCACTGGGGGAAGGGCTCGACGAGGGCGCTGTACGTGTCCTCGCTGCCGCGGACCGGCATCGGATAGCCGATGTACTCGACGTTCTTCTTCACGTTCTCCGGGCGGAGCATGTAGTCGATGAAGAGCATCGCGGTGCCGGGGTGCTGGGCGTTGGCGGGGATGGCGTAGCAGTCGGAGTTGACGGGGGCGCCCTCGCGGGCGACTTCGAAGCCGAAGACGGTGGGGTCCTCCGCCTGGGCGAGCATGGCGGCCATGTCCCCGCTCCAGGCCTGGGTCATGTCGGCGTTGCCGTTGAGCAGGTTGTTGTAGCTGTCGCTGGAGAAGCCGCGCAGGCGGGGGCGGAGCGAGCGCAGGGTGTCGGTGACGCGTGCGAGGTCGCCCGGGTCGCCGGTGGTGACGTCGAGGCCGAGCTTGAGGGCTCCCATGCCGAGCACCTCGTCGCGGTCGTCGAGGACGAAGACCTTGCCCTTGGCCTGGGCGTTCCACAGGTCGTCCCAGGACCCGGTGAGGTCGCCGAGCCGGTCCCGGCGCCAGCCGATGCCGGTCTTGAACATGGTGAAGGGGACGGTGTGGGCGGAGCCGGGGTCGTACCAGGGGTCGGCGAAGTAGTCGTAACCGCCGAACACGGCCTCGGCGTTCTTCAGCCGGCTGTGGTCGATCGTACGGAGTCTGCCGCCGGCGGCGAGGCGCTGCGACCACTTGGCGGTGGGGAAGATGATGTCGTAGCGGTTGCCCGCGTTGAGCTTGGCGGCCATGCCTTCCATGGAGTCGAAGTTCGACTGGACGACCTTGACGCCGTACTCCTTCTCGAATCCTTCGAAGACGGCCGGATCGACGAAGTCGGCCCAGTTGAAATAGACCAGGTCGCCGTCGACCTTGACGTCGATCGGCGCCCGGCCGGCCGCTTCGCCGGCCGGGTCGGCACCGGAGGCGAACCCGCAGCCGGCGGCGGCGAGGCCGAGGGCCGTGGCGGTGCCGGCGCGGAGGAAGGAGCGTCTGGACAGGCGGAGTGCCTCGGGGGACATGGGGGTCCTCTCCGTAGGGGGCCTCGGGGGGATGGGGGGCGCCGGGGTGGTGACGGGGGGCGGCGCGGACGCTGTGCGGCGGGTGGTGGGGCGGGTCCTACGGTGGTGCGGCCGGCGCGGTCGTAGATCGTCAGGTGGTGCGTACGGTCGTACGGTGCTGCGCGCGGCGGGCCTTCGGCGGGAGCGGCTCAGTGTCCGGCGGGGTGGGGCCGTCCGGCCGCATCGGGCAGTCCAGCTGCCTCGGGCTGCCCCGCGGTGTCGAGGTCCGCCCGGATGCGGCCGGCGAACCAGCCGACGGCCGACTCGCGGCGGGACAGGGGTCCGGGCTCGAAGCCCGGGGTGGAGAGCCCCTTCTGGACGCGGGCGACCAGTTCGGCGTCCTCGTCGTTGGTGATCCAGCCGATGTGGATGTTCAGGCGCCGGGCGAGCCGGGTGCGCAGGCCGGTGCCGCGCCGGGTGTAGAACGCGCCGGGTACGGCCACCCGGTCCACCGCCGTCGGGATCGCGGTCCAGGCCAGCACGTGGTCGGGGTAGAAGTCGATGAGGGTGTTGGGGTAGATCACCGCGTACCGCCAGACCCGCCGGTCGGCCTCGGCGAGGCCGGGCATGGGGGCGGCGATGCGCTGGTAGAGGCGTTCGGCCCAGTTCGAGGACGGCTTGTCGCGCAGGGGTGAGGCGAACAGCGCGTAGGAGTCCTCGATCTCGCAGGTGTAGCCCTGGTAGTCGAGCAGCCGCATCAGGCCGGGATGGGCCACCGGGACGTGGTAGCCCTCCAGGTAGTTGTCGACGGCCACCTTCCAGTTGGCGTGCTGCACCTCGGCGCCGGCCAGGTCGTGGATGCGGCTGCGGCCGACGGGCACGAGATCGGCTCCGGCGTAGTGGCCGACCGCTTCGGCGAGCCCGGCGCACTGCTTCGCCAGGGGGACGGCGTCGGGGTCGAGGTTGACGAAGACGAAGCCGAGGAAGGATTCGACGCGGGCCGGGAACAGGCCGAGCCCGGGCTTGTCGAGGCAGGGGATCTGCCGGGCCTCCGGGGCGCCGACCAGGCTGCCGTCGAGGCGGTAGGTCCAGCCGTGGTAGGGACAGCGGATGGCCTTGCCCGCCGGTTCGGGGGCGGTGACCAGGCGTGTTCCGCGGTGGCGGCACACGTTGAGGTGGGCGGCCAGGCCTCCGTCCTCGGTGCGGACGACGATCACCTCGCGGTCCGCGACCGTGGCGGCGAGCCGTGCTCCCGGGCCGGGCAGGTCGGACTCGTGGCAGACGAGCTGCCAGGACTTGGCGAAGACCTCCCGCGTCTCCGCGGCGGCCGTGGCGGGGTCGGTGTAGTAGCGGGCTGCCAGTGCGGGCCCGGGGGCGTCCTGGACCGGCTGCTGGTCGGCGGGGGTTCGTTCAGGGGCTCTGGAGTACATCGGGTGACTCCTCCGTGCCGGCGGTGCGGCGATCGGTTCGGCGTCCGGTTCAGAGAGGGATGGCGAGACGACCCAGCGGCGGGCAGCAGGCCGCGGCGGACGCCGCAAGCTTGCTGACCGATTGGACAGCCAGATTGCTGGCTGATTTCCGCTGGGTCAAGACTTGTACGCTGACCGATCGGTCAGCTAGCGTCATTCTCGTAGCTGCACCGGCGTTCCTCCACTTCTGGGCCTTTTGTCGGGCCGGATGCAGCCCCGCCCCCGGGCACCCGCCCGGGCCGCACCCCCTCCCTCCTCCGCTCCCTGCCGCACGCCACCGGCTCACCGGTGTCACCGCGCGGCGAGCCCCGGGCATCCCCCGCTCCCCCGCCCCCGGCTCCCGTCACCGGCCCGGGTCGGCTCACCCCGGACGGTCACGGAACTCCCCCATCTCCACACCACCTCCTCCCTCCACCCCACCCCTCCCGGAGGCACGCATGAGCGGTCGTCGGCGTCTGGACTGGCTCGGGCTCACCCCCGAACCCGAGCGGGAACTGCCCGCGGCGGTCGCCGCCCTGCGCACCTCCTCGCACCGCCCTCCCGAGGCGCGCACGGCGCCCGCCGAGCTGGCGGCCGCGGAGCGGCGCCGCGTGGAGCGCCTGGTCCTGCGGGGCAGCCGGCACAGCTGGCTGCGGTACCTGGCCGAGGTCACCGAGCTGGTCACCGCCGTGGCCACCGCTCCGCGGCCAGGGCCGGGCGACCGCGCGGCCGCCCTGCTCGCCGCCGAGGTGGTCCTCGACCACCACCGCATGCTCATCGGCCTCCCGGGACCCGGATACGGCCGCACCGCCAGGGACCGCGCCGCGCTGGAGAGCGCCGTACGGACCCTGCGGACCACTCCCCGGACAGGAGAAAGCCGATGACCACGATCCGCCGGCCGGCGCAGCCGCCGCCGCACTCCGTACTCGGGGTGTCACCCCACGCGGCCGAAAGCGCCGAGGCCTACCGCGCCGCCGGCGGCTACGCCGGCGCCACCGGCCCGGACGAGCTGCTGCACCACCTCGCCGCGTCCGGTCTGCGCGGCCGGGGCGGGGCCGGGTTCCCAGTCGCCGTCAAGTTGCGCTCCGTACGGGACCGCGGCGGCCGCCCGGTGGTGGTGGCGAACGGCGAGGAGGGCGAGCCGGGTTCGGTCAAGGACCGCTGGCTGCTGCGGGCCCGCCCCCACCTGGTCCTCGACGGACTCGCCCGCGCCGCCGCCGTCACCGGCGCCGTACGCGGCTACGTCTACCTCTCCGACCCCGAAGCGGGCGCACGCGTCCGCCGGGCGCTCGCCGAACGGCCGCCGGGCCTGCCCGTCGAGGTCGTCGAGACCGCCCACACGTACGTGGCCGGGGAGGAGAGCGCGGTCGTCCGCCGGATCGACGGCGGACCGGCCCTGCCCACCGCCAAACCGCCGCGCCCCTTCGAGCGGGGGGTGGGCGGCGCACCGACCCTGGTCTCCAACGTCGAGACCCTGGCCCGGATCGCCCTCACCGCCGCCCGCCCCGACCTGCGGGACCCGATCGCGGACTCCACCCTGGTCACCCTGTCCGGCGGGCCCGCCGCCCCGGTCCTCACCGAGGTCCCGTTCGGCACGCCGCTGCGCACCCTGGCCTCCCTGCTCGGCGCCCCGGATCCCGCCGGCGCCCTGATGGGCGGTCTGTTCGGCGGGCTCGTCGACTCCGCCGCCGTGGAACGCCTCCCGCTCGAACCCGGCGCGCTCGCCGCCGCCGGTACCGCCCTGGGCTGCGGGGCGATCCGGTTCCTGCCCCCCGGCAGCTGCCCGGTGACCGCCGCCGCCGACGCGGCCGGCCACCTCGCGGCCGAGAGCGCCCGCCAGTGCGGGGTCTGCGTCTCCGGGACGAGGGCCGTCGGCGACGCCCTGTACGCCCTCGCCGCCGGGACGGCCGGCCCGGACACCGCCGACAGCCTGCAGCGCTGGTCGCAGGGGCTGCCGGGGCGCGGCGCCTGCGGCCTGCTCGACGCCGCCGCGGGCGTCGCGGGCAGCCTGCTCCGCGCCTTCCCCCGACTCGTCCGCTCCCACCTCGCCGCGCCGTGCCCGGTGTGCGCGGCCTCCGCACCCGCGGACGGGCGCCGACGCCTCACGGTGGCCGTGCCCGCCGTGGCCGTGCCCGCCGTGGCGCCGTCCACCGCGGCCGCGGTCTCCCCGGCCGTGCCGGAGGCCGCCGCCCTCCCGACCCCGTTGCCCGCCCTGAAAGGAACACCGTGAAACTCCTGCTGGACTCCACCCGCTGCCAGGGCTACGGGCTGTGCCAGGAACACTCACCCGGCCTGGTCGAACTCGACGAATGGGGCTACGCGAAGGTCATCGCCGTCGCGGTCCCGTCCGGTACCGAGGAAGCGGCGCGCGCCTGCGCCGAGAGCTGCCCCAACTCCGCCCTCCGAGTGGAGAAGTGACATGGGACGCGATCTGACCGCCCTCTTCGACCCCCGCTCCGTCGCCGTCGTCGGAGCCAGCGACGACCCCGCCAAGTACGGGCACGCAGTGGCCTCCCAGGCGCTGCGCGCCGACGGACGGAGGCGGCCGGTGCACCTGGTGAACCGGCGCGGCGGCACCGTCCTCGGCAGACCGGCCGCCCCGTCCCTCGCCGCGATCGGCGAACCCGTCGAACTGGTGGTGATCTCCGTCCCCGGCAGCGGCTTCGAGGCCGCCGTCGACGACGCCCTGGCCTGCGGGGCGAAGGCGATCGTCGGCATCACGGCGGGCTTCGCCGAGGCCGGCCCCGCGGGACTGGCCCGCCAGCGCGCGGTCGTCGCCCGCGTCCAGGAGGCCGGAGCCGTCCTCGTCGGACCCAACTGCCTGGGCATCGCCGACAACACGACCGAGCTCTACCTCGCCTCGGACCGCTTCGCACCCGGCGGGGTCGCCCTGCTGAGCCAGAGCGGCAACCTCGCCCTCGAACTCCAGCTCCGCGGCGCCCCGCACGGCCTGGGCTTCTCCCGGTTCGTCTCGCTCGGCAACCAGGCGGACGTCACCCTCGTCGACCTCGTCGAGGACTGCGCCCGCCACGGGGCCACCACGGCGATCGCCGTGTACGCCGAGGACTTCGGCGACGGCAGGGCCTTCGCCCGGGCCGCCGCCGCAGCGGGCAAGCCGGTGGTCCTGCTCACCGCCGGCCGGGGCACCGCCTCCGCGCGCAGCGCCCAGTCGCACACCGGGGCGCTCACCACCTCGGCCGACGTGGTGGCCGCCGCCTGCCGTGACGCGGGCGTGGAACTGGTCCGTACGCCACGGGAGATGACGGTCGTCCTGGCCGCCCTGAGCGCCGGGCCGGGCCGCCCCCGTACGAAGCGAGGCGCGAGCGGCGCCCGGACCGCGGTCTTCACCGACGGCGGCGGCCACGGCGCCATCGCCGCCGACGCCGCCGAGGACGCCGGCCTCGGCGTGCCGGAACTGGGTGCGGCCACGCAGGCCCGGCTGCGGACCGTGCTGTGGGAGCAGTCCGCGGTCGGCAACCCGGTCGACCTGGCCGGCATGGGCGAGCAGCAGCCGCTCTCGTACGCCGACACGGTCGCGGAGCTCCTCGCCGCCGACGAGGTCGACGCCGTCCTGATGACGGGCTACTTCGGTGGCTACGCCGCCTCGGACGGCGGCCTCGGCGGCGGACCGGCCGGCGGCTCCGTCCTCGCGGAGGGCGAGACGCTGGCCGCGGAGAAGATCGTCACGCACCTCGCGGCGGCGCCGAAGCCGCTGGTCGTGCAGTCGATGTATCCGCAGTCCCCGAGCTGCCGGGTGCTGGCCGGAGCCGGGGTACCGGTGTTCGCCGCCACCGAGGACGCCGCCCGCGCGCTGTCGGCGATGACCGGCCGGGCGGGCGGCGGCGCAGGGGAGCTCCCGGAGTTCCCCGCCCTGCCCGATCCGGCCGCGCCGCTGCGGGACGCCGGGTACCACGGGGTGCGTACGCTGCTCGCCGCCGGCGGTGTGCCGTTCCCGGCCGCGCGCGAGATCACCGACGAGGCCGGACTGCTGGCCGCGGCCGGGGAGTTCGAGGGCCCGTACGTGCTCAAGGCCCTGCACCTCCTGCACAAGTCGGACGCGGGCGGCGTCGCGCTGCGGCTGGCCGACCGGGAGGCGCTGCTCGCCGCGTACCGGGAGATGCACGGCCGGCTCGGCGCCCCCGCCTACTCGGTCGAGGCGATGGCCGACCTCTCGGACGGCATCGAGCTGATCGTGGGCGTGAACCGTGATCCGCGGTTCGGGCCGGTGGCCATGGTCGGGCTCGGCGGCGTCCTCACCGAGACCCTGCGCGACGTGGCCTTCGCGCTGGCGCCCGTACCGGCCGGGCGGGCCGAGGCCCTGCTCCGCGGGCTGCGGACCGCGGCACTGCTGGACGGCGTCCGCGGCCGGCCGGCCGTGGACGTGGCCGCCGCGGCCGCCGTGATCGAGCGCATCACGACGGTGGCCGCGGCCCATCCGGAGATCGCCGAGCTGGAGGTCAACCCCCTGCTGGTGCGCCCGGACGGCGCCCTGGCCCTGGACGCCCGGGCCGTCCTCGGCTGACCCCGGCCGGCCCCGCTCCCCCGCTTCCCCCGCTCCCCCGCTCCCTCATCCCTTCCATCGGAGGACACCGCACCATGGACTTCCGCTACACCCCCGAGCAGGCGGACCTCAAGGCCCGCGCCGCCGCCTACGCCCAGCTCCTGATGCGGTACGAGGACCGCTCCGAGGAGGCCGGCGGCCCGCTGCCGGCCGACACGGTCCGTGAACTGACCCGCGCCGCCATGGACGCCGGCGTCTACGCGATCAACATGCCCGCCGAGTGGGGCGGCGCCGGCCTGTCCCTGCTGGACCAGGTCATCGTCGAGGAGGAGTTCGGCAAGGTCACCAACTGCCTCTGGGACATCCCTTGGCGGCCCGCGAACGTCCTCGCGTACGGCACCGGGGCGCAGCGGGAGAAGTACCTCCTGCCCGTCATCCGGGGCGAGCGGTTCGACGCGTTCGCGGTCACGGAGCCCGGTGCGGGCTCGGACCCCGGCTCGGGCACGAGCACCGCGACCCGGACCGACGGCGGCTGGCTGTTGAACGGCGAGAAGTGGTTCGTGACCTGCGGCGACATCGCCGACTTCCTGCTGGTGCAGGCGGACGCGGGCCCGGAGCGGGCCGCGACCCTGTTCTTCGTCGACAAGCAGGCGCCGGGTGTCGAGATGACGCGGGTCCCGCGCTTCATGCACTCCGCGGTGAACGGGCACCCCGAGTTCACGTTCACCGATGTGTTCGTCGCCGACGAGGACGTGCTCGGCGGGGTCGGCAACGGGTACGAGCTGACCAAGGAGTGGTTCACGGACGAGCGGCTGATGATCGCCGCCCGTACCGTCGGCGCCGCCGAACGGGCGCTGGAGCTGGCCCGCGACTGGGCGGTGCAGCGCCGCCAGTTCGGCTCGCCCATCGCCGACTTCCAGCTGATCCAGGGCATGCTCGCCGACTGCGCCGTCGACATCGCCGTCAACCGCGCCTACACCCACCAGGTCGCCTGGGAAGCCGATCAGCCGCACACCGACCGCAAGACGCTGCACGCCAAGGCGTCGACGGCGAAGCTCGCGGCGAGCGAGGCCGCCGGCCGGGTCGTCGACCGGTGCGTGCAGATCTTCGGCGGCCGCGGCTACGACCGCTCGTACCCGGTCGAGCGCATGTACCGCGAACTGCGCGTCGACCGGATCTGGGAGGGCACCTCCGAGATCCAGCGTCTGATCATCGCCAACGAGCTGATCAAGCGCGGCACCCGGGCCCTGGCCCTGCCCGCCTCCTGACCGCTCCTGCCGCCCCTTCCCCCGTACCGGATCCGTACCGCACCCGTACCGCATCCGTCCGCACCCGTCCGTACCCGCGATCACAAGGACCACAGACATGGACTTCCGTCTCACCGCCCGTCAGGAAGAGCTCAGGGACGCGGCGCGCGCCCTCACCGACTTCATCACGAAGTACGAGCTCGACTGCGAGGAGAACAACGGCCTGCCCCCGCAGGCCCACGCCGAGATCCGCGACGCCGTCCTCGACAGCGGCCTGCAGGCCGTCAACATGCCGGCGGAGTGGGGCGGCGCCGGGCTCACGATCCTGGAGCAGGTCACGGTCCAGGCCGAGCTCGGGCGGCTCACCGGGGCCCTGTGGGACATGGTGTGGCGTCCCGCGAACGCGCTGTCCTTCTGCACCCCCGAGCAGCGCGAGCGGTACCTCGTCCCCGTCATCCGGGGACGGCGCCGCGACTGCTACGCGGTGAGCGAGCCCGAGGCCGGATCCGACCCGCAGAGCCTGAAGACCACGGCGACGCGGACCGCGGACGGCTGGGTGCTGAACGGCGAAAAGTGGTTCGTCACCGTCGGCGACCACGCCGACTTCATGATCGTGCTCGCCGCCGCCGGGGAGGAGGGGGCACCGACCCTGTTCCTCGTCGACAAGGACACACCGGGCATCGAGATGACCCGGGTGCCCCGCTGGATGCACACCTTCGTCTACGAGCACCCCGAGTTCACCTTCACCGACGTGCACGTCCCGGCGGACGCCGTGCTCGGGGAGGTGGGCAACGGTTACGACATCACCCGCTCCTGGTTCACCGAGGAACGGCTGATGATCGCCGCACGGACGATCGGGGCGGCCGAGCGCGCCCTGGAGCTGGCCCGCGACTGGGCGGTGGAGCGCCGCCAGTTCGGCTCGCCCATCGCCGACTTCCAGCTGATCCAGGGCATGCTCGCCGACTGCGCCGTCGACATCGCCGTCAACCGCGCCTACACCCACCAGGTCGCCTGGGAGGTCGACGAGGGCGGGATCGACCGCAAGACGCTGCACGCCAAGGCGGCCATCGCCAAGCTGTCGGCGAGCGAGGCCTCCGGCCGGGTCATCGACCGGTGCCTGCAGATCTTCGGCGGCCGCGGCTACGACCGCTCGTACCCGGTCGAGCGGCTCTACCGCGAACTGCGCGTCGACCGCATCTGGGAGGGCACCTCCGAGATCCAGCGCCTGATCGTGGCGGGTGAACTGGTCAAGCGCGGCACGGGCGTTCTGCAGCTGCCGGTGACCCGGTGACCGACCTGGAGCGCGTCGGGGTCGTGGGCTGCGGGCTGATGGGATCCGGCATCGCCGAGGTCTGCGCCCGCGCCGGACGCGACGTCGTGGTGGTGGAGGCGGACCGGACCGCGGCGGACGCCGGCCTGGAGCGGATCGACCGCTCCCTGGCCCGGGCCGAGGCGGCCGGGAAGCTGAGCGCCGCCGACCGGGACGCCGCGACCGGCCGGATCACGCTGACCACGGACATGTCCCTGCTGGCGGACCGGGACCTGGTCGTCGAGGCGGTGGCCGAGGACGAGCGGGCCAAACTGGAGGTGTTCGCCCGGCTGGACCGGGTGGTGGAGCGCCGGGACGCGGTCCTGGCGTCGAACACCTCCTCCATCCCGGTCATCCGGCTGGCCGCCGCCACCTCGCGGCCCGCCCAGGTCGTCGGCCTCCACTTCTTCAACCCCGTTCCGGTACTCCCCCTGGTGGAGCTGGTGCCCTCCCTGCTCACGGGCGAGGAAACCGCCCGGCGCGCCCGGGAGTTCGCCTCCGGAGTGCTGGGCAAACGGGTCGTCCGCGCCCAGGACCGGGCCGGGTTCGTGGTGAACGCGCTCCTCGTGCCGTACCTGCTCGCCGCGGTGCGGATGGCCGAGTCCGGGATCGCCTCGGCCGAGGACATCGACCAGGGGATGACCCTGGGCTGCGCCCACCCGCTGGGGCCGCTGGCCCTGGCCGACCTCATCGGGCTGGACACCGTCCAGGCCATCGCCCGGTCGATGTACGCGGAGTACCGGGAGCCGCTCTACGCCCCGCCGCCGCTGCTGGCCCGGATGGTGGACGCGGGCCTGCTCGGCCGCAAGACGGGCCGGGGCTTCCACACCTACTCCTGACCGTGTTCCCGGCCCTGTTCCCCACCCCGTTCCCGACCCTTCCCCGGCCGCGCTGCGACCCAACGGCCGGGGCCCGGGGGCCGGATGCGGGAGGATGGTGGTCCGGCGGGCCCGGCCGCCGGACCTTCCACCCACCACCCGCGCAACCTCCACCCGCTCAACCACCCACCCACCGACCCATCGGGCGCCGACACGGGGAGCAGCCAACGTGACCAAGGCCGAGCGCGCACTCGAAACACGGGAACGCATCCTCACGGCCGCGTGCGAGGTGATCGCCGACATCGGTTTCGAGTACGTCAGCATGCGCAAGGTCGCCGAGCACGCCGGCGTCTCCAAGGCCCTGCTGCACTACCACTTCGACACCCGCGAGAAGCTCTTCGCCGAGGCGATGACGCACTCCTTCGCCCGGACCGGCACGGACACCGGCAGCGACACCGGTACGGACCCGGCCGCGATCGTCCTGGCCCGCATCGTGCGCAGCATGCTGCCCACGGACGAGGAGCTCCGCCAGGACTGGAAGCTCTGGCAGGAGCTGTGGGTGCGTGCGCTGCGCGACGGCACGGCCCGGACCCTCGCCGTCGACCTGTACGACCAGCTGCACGCGTGGGTCACCGGGACCGTCGAACGGGGCATCGCGTCCGGCGAGTTCACCGACTGCGACGTCGCCGCGATCGGCACCCTGGTGCTGGCCCTGTGCGATGGCCTCGGCATCCGTCTGATGCTGGACGACCCCCGGGTCGACCTCGCCACGGCCCAGTCAACGGTCTGGCGGGCCATCGCGCCCGCGCTCGGGATCGCCCCGGTGTTCCCGGAGGTCTGACGGCGCCGGGCCGGCGGATTGTTCGGGGAATGTACGGGCCGCGGCGCGCCCGCCGGAACGCCGGGTCGATGGGGTTAGCATCGACGGTGTTTCCGCACGTGAGAGGCAGTGATGACGGGTTCGGAGTCCAAGGGCCTCGTGCTGATCGTCGAGGACGAGCGCCACATCTCCGACGTGCAGAGGCTCTACCTGTCGCGCGAGGGCTTCGGCGTCCATGTGGAGGCCGACGGCAGCGCCGGGCTCGCGGCCGCGCGGCGGATGCACCCGGTGGCCATCGTCCTGGACATCGGCCTGCCCGGCATGGACGGCATCGCCTTCTGCCGTGCCCTGCGGGACGCGGGCGACTGGACGCCGGTGCTGCTGGTCACCGCGCGCGGTGAGGAGGCCGACCGGATCCTCGGTCTGGAGCTGGGCGCGGACGACTACCTGACCAAGCCGTTCTCGCCGCGCGAGCTGGTCGCGCGGGTCAAGACGGTTCTGCGCCGGGCGGCGGGGCCGCCCGCGCAGCCGGCCGAGAGCCTCGGCGGGCTGAGCGTGGACCCGGTCAGCCGGACCGTGCGCCGCGACGGCGAGCCGGTCGAGCTCACCGCCACCGAGTTCAACCTGCTCGCGCACCTGCTCCGGCACGTGGGGCAGGTGTTCACCCGTGAGCAGCTGCTCGCCCAGGTGTGGGGTTACCCGGGCTACCGCGACACCCGGATGGTCGACGTCTTCGTCTCGCAGCTGCGCGCCAAGCTCGGCGACGCGAGCCCGATCCGTACGGTCCGGGGCGTCGGCTACAGCGCGATCGCCCCCCGCGCGTGAACCGCCCCCGCTCCGGTGCCCGTACGGGTACCGGCACCCGTGGCTCGCTGGCCCGCAACATCGTGGTGCTGAGCACCGTGGTGGCGGCGCTCGCCGTGGCGCTCACCGGGCTGATCGCCTGGCAGACCGCCGCGCACGGCGCGGAGCAGCGCGAACGCGACCAGCTGACGCGTCAGGCGACGGTGCTCAGCCGGCTGCCGGCCCTGTCCGAGGCGCTCTTCACCGGCGCCCAGGTCCTGGCGGGGCCGAACGGCGTGCAGCTCGCGGTCATCGCCCCGGACGGCACGGTGAGCGGAACCGCCACCCCGGCCGTCGACCGGGCGTCGAAAGCCGCGCTGCTCGCCGGGAAGCCGGTCTCCACCACGGGCCTGCTCGGCGGGGAGGAGGTGCTGCTGGTGGGGCGGCCCGGCGTGCGCGGCGGCGCGGTCGTGCTGACCGAGCCGTACGCGGTCGTCAGCGAGAACACGAACCAGATCCGCCGCAACGTGATCGTGCCGCTGATCGTCGGCATGCTCGGCGCGGCCCTGGCCGGGGCGCTCCTGGCCCGGCGCATCGCCCGTCCCCTCGTACGGGCCGCGCAGATCGCGCACCGGCTCGCCGACGGGGAACGCGGCGTACCGGCCCCCGTCGACGGCCCCCGGGAGACCGCGGACATCGGGCGGGCCCTCAACGTCCTGGACGAGGCCCTGGCACACAGCGAGAACCGGCAGCGGGAGTTCCTGCTCTCCGTCTCCCACGACCTGCGCACCCCGCTGACCGCGCTGCAGGGCTACGCCGAGGCGCTCGCCGACGGCCTGATCGAGCCGGAGCGGGTGCCCGAGGTCGGCGGTGTCCTGGCCGACGAGACCCGGCGCCTGGACCGCTTCCTGGGGGACCTGCTGGACCTGGCCCGGCTGGAGGCGGACGACTTCCGTCTCGACATGGCCCCCGCCGACCTGGGCGCGGTCGTCGCCGAGGCCGGCGCCTTCTGGACCGGCCCCTGCGCCCGCCACGGTGTCGGGCTGCGGCTGGAGCGGCCCGGGCGGCCCGTCGTCGTCGAGACGGACGCGTTCCGGGTCCGGCAGCTGATCGACGGCCTGGTCCAGAACGCACTGCGGGTCACGCCCGAGGGCGCGCCCCTGGTCCTCGCGGTCCGGGAGGCCCCGGACGGCGGGGCCGAACTGCAGGTCCGCGATGGGGGACCGGGCCTCACCGACGACGACGTGCGCATCGCCTTCGACCACGGCGCCCTGCACGAGCGCTACCGGGGCACCCGCCCGGTCGGCTCCGGCCTGGGGCTGGCGATCGCCCACCGGCTGACCGGCCGCCTCGGGGGCGCCATCCGCGTCGACGGGCACGGACCGGAGGGCGGCGCCTGCTTCACCGTCACCCTTCCGGCGGGTCCCGGGAGCGCGTGAGCGGGTGCGGGGTGCGGGTCGCGGATTGCGCGGTGCGCGGGCGCCCGTACATTCCCCGAACAATGCGCCCACGGCCCCCTTACACGCGCCGCGCACCATCAGGCCCCATGAACACTTCATCGGCCGAGGGGCCGGGGCTCCTCCATCGGATCGGATGCTGGTGTGCCCGGCACGCCTGGCGGGTCGTCGCCCTGTGGGTGGTGCTGCTCGCCGGTCTCGGGCTCGCCAACCACGCGTGGGGAGGCACCTTCGCGGACAGCTTCACCCTGCCGGGCACCCCTACGCAGACCGGCGCCGACCTGCTGGGCGCCCACACCAGCGGCTCCGGCGGCACGGCCTCCCCCATCGTGATCACCTCCGACCAGGGTTCGGTCACCGGTCACCGGGCCGCGATCGAATCGTCCGTGGACGCCCTGCGCCGGCTGCCGGACGTCCTGTCGGTGGCCGACCCGCTCACCACGCCCGGGGCGGTCTCCGCGAACGGGGAGATCGCCCAGATCACCGTCCGCTTCGACGGCAATCCGGCGACCTTCGACCCCTCCTACCTCGCCGGGGTCGACAGCGCCGTCGAGCCGCTGCGCTCCGACCAGGTCACCGTCGAGTACGGGGCTCCGCTCGGGCAGCTGGCCACGCCCAAGTCCGCCGACCACACCTCGGAGGCCATCGGCCTGGCCGTCGCGGTGCTCGTGCTGCTGATCGGCTTCGGCAGCGTCGCCGCGACCGGTCTTCCGCTGCTGACGGCCGTGCTCGGCCTGGCCGTCAGCCTGGCCGGTCTCGGACTGCTCGCCGGGAGCTTCGACTTCGCGCAGGCGTCCCCGACCCTGGCCGCGATGATGGGCCTGGGCGTCGGCATCGACTACGCGCTGTTCCTGACCACCCGCTACCGGGCCCTGCTCCAGGCGGGCACCGAGCCCGTCGAGGCGGTCGGGCGTACGGTCGCCACCAGCGGGCGGGCCGTGCTGGTGGCCGCCGCCACGGTCGCCATGGCGCTGGGCGGGCTCTGCGTCTCCGGTGTGGGCTTCATCGGCACCCTCGGCGTCGCGGCCGGTATCAGTGTGGTGGTGGCCGCCGCCGCGACCGTGACGCTGACCCCCGCCCTGCTGGGCCTGCTCGGCCACCGCATCGACCGGCTCCACGTGCGCACGCCGGTCGCCGAACCCACCGGTGAGGGCGACGTCTGGCACCGCTGGGCGGTCCGCGTCAGCAGGCGTCCCTGGCTGTTCCTGGTCAGTGGCCTGCTCGTGCTCGGCATCCTGGCCGTCCCGGTCGCCTCCATGCGGCTCGGGCACGTCGACGCCGGAGCACAGTCCACCAGCAGGACCGACCGCCGGGCCTACGACCTGATCAGCGAGGGCTTCGGTCCGGGCGCCAACGGCCCGCTCACGGTCGTGGCCCACCTCGACAGCCGGCAGGTCGCCGACGAGGGCCTGCGCCAGGACCTCGGCGCCTCGCTGCAGCGCGAACTGGCCGCCGTACCGGGCGTCGCCTCGGTGACGACCCCGGTGCCCAGCCCGGACAACGTCCTGCTCATCACCACGGTCATTCCGGCCACCGGCCCGCAGGACGGCGCCACCGCCGACCTGATCCACACCCTGCAGGACGAAACGGTGCCGCAGGCGCTGTCGGGCACCGGCGCCACGGGCTACGTCACCGGCACGGCCGCCGCCACCCAGACCTTCACCGACACCCTCACCGCCAAACTGCCGCTGATCATCGGTGTGGTCGTCGCCGCGGCGTTCCTGCTGCTGCTCACCGTCTTCCGCAGTCCGCTCATCGCGCTCAAGGCCGCCGTCCTCAACCTGTTCTCGATCGCCGCCGCGTACGGGGTGGTCGTGGCGGTCTTCCAGTGGGGCTGGGGCGGCGCGCTGTTCGGCGTCACCGAGAAGGTGCCCGTCGAGTCCTACGTGCCGATGATGATGTTCGCGATCGTGTTCGGGCTCTCCATGGACTACGAGGTCTTCCTGCTGTCCCGGATCCGCGAGGCCTGGCTGCACCGGGAGGACAACCACCTGGCCGTCGCCACGGGCCTGGCCGCCACGGCCCGCGTCATCACCTGTGCGGCCCTGATCATGACCAGTGTCTTCCTGGCGTTCCTGCTCTCCACGAACGTCGCCGTCAAGATGCTCGCCCTCGGACTGGGCGTCAGTGTGATCATCGATGCCACGGTGGTCCGCCTGCTGCTGGTGCCCGCGTCCATGTACCTCTTCGGGCGGGCCAACTGGTGGCTCCCGGGCTGGCTGGACCGGCTCCTTCCGCACCTCGATCCGGAAGGACCCCCTGCCGCACCCGGGCCGTCGGCCGCATCCGCCCCCACGCCCCCGGTCACTGCCCCGGCCCCGGCCTCGGCTCCGGCCGGTCAAGGAGAACGGCGATGAAGCAGCACCTGGCGAAGACCCGCGCGGCCGTGCGCCGCCACCTCGTCCTCACCGTCACGACCGGCGTGGTCCTGCTGGCCGTCGTCGCCGCGGGCGCGGCCGAGTTCACCGCCCGCTCCGTGATCCGCGACCACGTCACGAAGGCGGCGCCCGGTCTCGGGGAGGACGTGACGGTCGGCGTGGCCGGCGACTGGGCCCTGTGGGACCTGGCGCACGGGAGCATCCCCCGCCTCGACATCAGCAGCGACGACGCCCGGGTCGGGCGCCTCCCGCAGGTCCGTGTCCGCGCGCGGCTCGACGACGTCCGGCTCGGCGACGGGGCCGCCGTCGGCGCTACGCACGCCGAGGTGACCGCCTCCACGCAGTCCCTCGCCACCGCGATCCGGACCGCCGTGCCCGCCGTGCCGGTGTCCGCGGTCACGACCGATCCGGCACGGGGGACCATCCTCGCCGCCGTGGGCCCCGGCGGCGCCGGACAGCTGACACTGCGTCCCGTACTCGCGGACGGCAGGGTCACCCTCGCCGTCGACGGGCTCACCGTGTTCGGCCGCTCCGTCCCCACCAGCCGGCTCGGCATGGGCGAGGGCGGCTTCGGAGCGGAGCCGGGTGCGCCGAAGGAATACCCGCTCGGCCTCAAGGCCACGTCCGTACGCGTCCAGCCGGACGGCCTCGACGTCGCCCTGACGGGCGGCCCCGCCCCTCTGGCGGGTGTCTGACACCGACGGGACGGGTGTCGGCCCGCGCGCCCGCTCGCGTACGGGGCACGAAGGGGAATCCTGGGGCGAGAACCGAGAGAGCCGAGAGGACCCCATGGCCCCTTTGGCCCCTATGGACCCGGGAGCGCTGATGCGCAGATGAGCCACGAACCCGCCGACGCCCCCGGCCCCCCGCCGGCCGCCGCTCCGGGCAACGGGCCGGCCGTCTCCCGACAGGAGTTCGACGCGCTCTTCGACCGGGTCCGCACGTGGGGCCGGTGGGCCGCGGCCGACCGCGGCGCCTGGAACCGGGTGACGTCGGACCACGTGCGGCGGGCCGCGGCCCTGGTCAGGTCCGGGACGGTCGTCCCGATGGCCCGGCCCTGGGACACTCGGCCCGGTCCGGACAACGCGAAGCCGGCCCTGCACTACATGTCCGAGCTCGGCGACGTGGAGGCCCCGGAGCCCTCCGTCTACAAGGACTTCCTGGCCGTGGACTACCACGGCAAGGGAGTCAGCCACCTCGACGCGCTGTCACACGTCGCCTACCGGGGGCAGCTGTACGACGGCCGGGCGGCCCGCGAGTGCGTCGACGCGGCGGGCGCCCGCTTCGGCGCGGTGTCGGCGCTCGGCCCGCTGGTCACCAGGGGCGTGCTCGTCGACCTGCCCGCCGTCCTCGGAATCCCCTGGCTCGACCCCGGGCGCGCCGTGCACGCGCGGGACCTCGTCGCCGCCGAGGAGGAGCTGGGTGTGACGGTCGGGGACGGCGATGCGGTGCTGCTGCGCTCCGGCGCCCTGCGCCGCCGCCGGGAATCCGGCCCCTGGGACCCCGGCGGGGCGAGCGCGGGCTGGCACGTGGACGCCCTGCCGCTGCTGGCCGCGCGCGGCATCGCCCTGCTCGGGGGCGACGGGGACAGCGACGTACGGCCGTCGCCGGTCGAGGGGCTGCACTCCCCCGTGCACGCCCTCGCCGTGACCGCGATGGGGGTGCCGCTGCTGGACAACCTCGATCTGGAGCCGCTCTCCGCGGCCTGCGCCGAAACGGGCCGTTACGCGTTCATGCTCGTCGTGACGCCGCTGAACGTGCCCGGCGGGACGGGTTCGCCCGTCAATCCGGTCGCGGTCATGTGAGGAATATACTCAAATCTGATGATTCAGGGCATGACGGCATGGACCGAGGGCTGACGGCCGAGGGAAGTGGTGCACATGGGGGTGGTGGGAGACCGCATCGGGCCCGTGCGTCCCCGTGACCGATTCCTGCACGGCGAGTCGGTCGAGGGGAGCGTGCGGGGGCCGATCCTGCACTCGTGGCAGCGCAGCCAGCTGCTGGGGATCTCGCCCGACCAGTCCGAGCTTCCCTTCACGCAGGACTTCGACCCGGACGGCCGGCTCATCCGCGCCGCCCGGCCCGTGCTCGACCGGCTGGAGTCGGTCTTCGCGGGCAGCCAGATGAACATCAGCCTCGCCGACGGGTACGGCACCGTGCTCGAACGCCGCTTCGGCGAGAAGTCGATGGTCAAGCGCCTCTCCCCGATCCAGACCGTCCCTGGCTTCGTCTTCGCCGAGCAGTTCGCCGGGACGAACGGCATCGGTCTCACCCTCGCGGAACGACGGCTCTGCCAGGTCTTCGGCGCCGAGCACTTCGCCGAGCGGTCCCAGTCGAGCGCCTGTACGGCGATCCCCCTGCGCGACCAGCTCAGCGGGCACATCGAGGGCGTCCTGTGCCTCGGCTATCCCTACACCGACGCGGACCCGGCCCTGGTCCCCGTGGTGCGCAAGGCCGCCGAGGCGATCGAACGACGGCTGATGGAGCAGAGTTCGGCGCGCGAGCGCGGCCTGCTGCAGGCCTACCTCGACGCCGCGAGCCGGACCGGGACGGACGAGCACTCCGGGAACGGGCACGGGCTCGGCATGGCCGAGCTGCTCCAGAGCGAGCTGGAGCAGAGCGATCAGATGACGCTCAAGGAGAAGGCCACGGAGCTGATGTCCTCGGCGCAGTGGGCGGCCGCCGAGGTGTCCCTGTCCCGCGACCGGTGGGTCACCCTCGTCAGCCGTCCCGTGACGAGCCCCTCCGGGGTGGAGGGCATCGTCATCGAGGCGCTCCTCCCCGAGGAGGAGGAGCACCACGCCCCCGCCCCCACCGGCCCGCCCCCCGGGCCGCTTTCCCGCGCAGCACCCCGTACGGCCCCGCGGGCCGCCCGCGCGCCCGGCACCTCCGGCACGTCCGGCGGCGCACCCGGCGCGTCCGGCGCACCCGGCACCGAGGACCCCTCCGGCGGCATGGTCCGGGGGCTGGTGCTGGTGGGCGAGCCCGAGGTGGGCAAGTACGCCGTCGCCGCGCGGCGCCGCCTGGAACTGCTGGCCGAGGCCAGCAACCGCATCGGCACCACCCTGGACGTGGGCCGCACCGCCTGGGAGCTCGCCGAGACAGCGGTCCCGCGGCTGGCCGACTTCGTCACCATCGACATGCCCGAGGCGGTCCTGCGTGGCGAGGAGTCCGCCCACCCCACCTCCGAGATGCACCGGACGGTGGTCCACGGGATCCGCGAGGACTGCCCCTTCTACCCGGTGGGCGAGCAGGTCACCCTCCGGGCGACCACGCCCCACATGCGCTGTCTGATCACCGGTCAGCCCGTACTGGAACCCGACCTCAAGGCCGCCTTCGGCTGGATCGCCCAGGACCCCGAGCACGCCGAGCTGCTCCTCGCGCACAACATCCACTCGCTCATCACCGTGCCCCTGTACGCCCGCGGGGTCCTCCTGGGCATCGCGAGCTTCTACCGTTCGCAGGACCCGGCCCCCTACGGGGACGACGACCGCTGGCTGGCCCAGGAGCTCGCCGCCCGCGCCGCCCTCTGCATCGACAACGCCCGCCGCTACACCCGCGAACACACCCTGGCCCTGGCCCTCCAGCGCAGCCTGCTCCCGCGCGGACTCCCCGACCAGGACGCCGTCGAGGTCGCCCACCGGTACCTGCCCGCCGAGCACGGAGTCGGCGGCGACTGGTTCGACGTCATCCCCCTGTCCGGCACCCGCGTCGCCCTCCTCGTCGGGGACGTCGTCGGCCACGGACTGCACGCCGCCGCCACCATGGGCCGGCTGCGCACCGCGGCCCGCAACTTCGCCGAACTGGAACTCGCCCCCGACGAACTCCTCACCCACCTCGACAACCTGATGGTGCGCCTCGACCGGGAGGAGGGCGGGGACAATCCGGCCCTCGGCAGCGGCATCGTCGGTGCCACCTTCCTGTACGCCATCTACGACCCCACCTCGCAGCGGTGCACCATGGCCCGCGCCGGCCACCCCCCGCCCGCGCTGGTCCACCCGGACGGCGCCGTGACCCTCCTCGACCTGCCCGCCGGACCCCCGCTCGGCCTCGGCGGGCTCCCCTTCGAGTCGGTGGAGATGCAGCTGCCCGAACACAGCCAGCTGGTCCTCTACACCGACGGACTCGTCGAGGACCGCCATCGCGACATCGACGTGGCCCTCGGCGAGCTCACCCGCGCGCTGGCCCACCCGGACCGCGCCCCCGAGGAGACCTGCCAGGCGGTGCTCGACGCCGTGGCCCCCGAGCACCCGGCCGACGACATCGCCCTCCTCGTCGCCCGCACCCACGCCGTGCCCGCCGACCGGATCGCCTCCTGGGACCTGCCCGCCGACCCGGCCCTGGTGGGCGAGGTCCGCGCCGCCGCAGTGAGCCAGTTGAGCCGGTGGGGGCTGGACGAGTCCGCGTTCGCCACGGAACTGCTGCTCAGCGAGCTGGTCACGAACGCCGTCCGCTACGGCACCGCACCCATCCGGGTACGCCTCATCCACGACCGCACCCTGATCTGCGAGGTGCACGACGCGAGCAACTCCGCCCCGCGCATGCGCCACGCCGCCAGCACCGACGAGGGCGGCCGCGGCCTGTTCCTCGTCGCCCAGCTCTCCCAGGCCTGGGGTACCCGGTACACCACCGAGGGCAAGGTCATCTGGGCCGAGTGCGCCCTGACCGCGGCGTGACGGCGTCGCCCACGGCGTCATCCATCGGCGTCACCTACAACGGCACGTCCCGGCGAGTTCAATACCGGATATATGCGGGCAGATCGGCATAGAATCCCCATGCAGTCGGGAAGACTCGGAGGCCGACCCCCGGAGAAGTCTGTGCATGACGCTCCCGACACCTCGACGGGCCCGCCTTCGCCCCCCGGTGGCGGACCCCTCGTCCGCATGCGCGGTCTCGGCAAGCGGTTCGGCGGCACGGTGGCACTGGCCGGGGTCGACCTCGACATCCACCGCGGCAGCGTCCTCGCCCTCCTCGGTCCCAACGGTGCCGGGAAGTCCACCCTCATCAAGGTGCTCGCCGGGGTCCACCGCGCCGACGAGGGCGAGGTGACGGTGGCCGGCCATCCGCTCGGCTCGCACGCCGCGGCCCGGACCATGTCCTTCATCCACCAGGACCTCGGTCTCGTCGCGTGGATGACGGTGGCCGAGAACGTCGCCCTGGGCACCGGCTACCCGCGCCGGCACGGACTGATCTCCTGGCGGCGCACCCGCGAGCGCTGCGACGAGGCCCTGCGGATCGTCGCCGGGCACCTGGACGCCGACGCCCGCATCGCCGATCTCGCCCCCGCCGAGCGCTCGCTGGTCGCCATCGCCCGCGCCCTGGCGACCGACGCCGAACTCATCGTGCTCGACGAGCCGACCGCCACCCTCCCCGCCGCGGACAGCGCCCGGCTGTTCGACGTCCTGCACGCCCTGCGAGACCGGGGGCACGGCATCCTCTACGTCAGCCACCGGCTCGACGAGGTGTACAAGGTCGCCGACACCTTCGCCGTCCTGCGCGACGGCCACGTGGTCGAACGCGGCCCCCTCGCCGGTTTCGCTCCCGCCCGGCTGGTGCGCGCCATCGTGGGCCACGAACCGGCCGCCCACGCGCCGGCCGCGCCCCGCGCCACCACCGGCCCGCCCCTGCTGCGCCTCGAGGGCGTGCGGACCGCGTACGCCGGACCGGTCGACCTCGACCTGCGGGCCGGGGAGATCCTCGGCATGGTGGGCCTGACCGGCGCCGGCCACATGGACCTGGGCCGCGCCCTCGCCGGCGCCCGGCCGATCCTCGCCGGGCGGGTGCTGCTCGACGGCCGCCCGTACCGCCCGCGCCGGGTCTCCGACGCCCTCGCCTCCGGCGTCGGCTTCGTGGCGGGCAACCGTCAGGAGGAGGGCTGCGCCGCCGAACTGACCGTACGGGAGAACTTCCTGGCGAACCCCCGGGCCGCCGGGGTCCCGGCGCTGCGGTGGACCGGCCCCCGCCGGGAGCGCGCCGAGGCCACCGCCCTGATCGACCGCTTCTCGGTGCACCCCCGCGACAGCGAGGTGCCGATCGCCACCCTGTCGGGCGGCAACCAGCAGAAGGTCATGGTCGGCCGGTGGCTCCGCGGGAACCTGCGCCTGCTCGTCCTCGAAGAACCGACCGCCAGTGTGGACGTCGGCGCCAAGGCCGTGATCCACCGGCTGCTCGACGACGCGCTGGCCTCGGGCCTCGCGGTCCTGCTCATCTCCACCGATTTCGAGGAGGTCGCGGGCGTGTGCCACCGCGCGCTGGTCTTCGTCCGCGGGACCGTGAGCGCCGAACTGACCGGTGCGGCCCTCACCGTCACCGAACTCACCCGGACCGCCTCGGCCATGCCCCCGATCACCGGGACCGCGACGAGCCGATGACCCACTCCCCCTCGCGCCGATCCCTGCTGGGCCACCTCCGCGGGCACCTCGTCGGCAGCTACGGCCTCCTGGCCCTCGCCGTCCTGCTCTTCCTGGTCTTCTCCCTCACCCTGCCGGGCACCTTCCCCACCCGGGACAACGTGTCCTCGATCCTCTCCAACCAGTCCATCCCCGCCCTCCTGGCGCTGGGGGCGACGATCCCGATCGCCGCCGGCAAGTTCGACCTGTCCATCGGCTACGGCCTCGGCCTGGCGCACGTGCTGGTGATGCAGCTCATCGTCAACGAGGGCTGGCCCTGGCCCGCCGCCTGTCTGGTCGTGGTCCTCGGAGGGGCGGCGGTCGGCGCGCTCAACGGCGTCATCGTCGAGTTCGGGCGGATCGACTCCTTCATCGCCACCCTCGGCACCGGCAGCATCATGTACGCCTTCACCGGCTGGATCACCGACGGCGGCCGGATCGTCCCCGGCCCGAACGGCCTCCCCGCCGACTTCACCGGCCTCTACGACTCCCGGTTCCTCGGCCTGCCGCTGCCCGCCTTCTACGTACTCGCCCTCACGGCCGGCCTCTGGGTGGCCCTGGAGCGGCTGCCGCTCGGCCGGTACCTGTACGTCATCGGCTCCAACCCGCGCGCCGCCGGCATCATCGGCATCCCCACCCACCGGTACTCCGTCTGCGCCTTCACCGGATCGGGCCTGGTCGTCGGCTTCGCCGGGGTCCTCCTCGCCGCCCAGCAGCAGACGGGCAACCCGAGCGTCGGGCTGGAGTACCTGCTGCCCGCCTTCGTCGGCGCCCTGCTCGGCGCCACCACGATCAAACCCGGCCGCGCCAACGTGCTCGGCACCATCGTGGCCGTCGCCGTCCTCGCCATCGGCCTCGCCGGCATCGGCCAGCTCGGCGCCCAGTTCTGGGCGACGCCGCTGTTCAACGGCGCCACCCTGCTCATCGCCGTCGGCCTGGCCGGCTACTCCGCCCGCCGCCGGCTGCGCACCGGCACCGCGGCGACCCGCCGGTCCCCCGCTCGCCCCCGGGCCGCACCACCGCAGGACAGCCGTCCGTAGCAGACCTCGTACGCGCACCCGCACCAGGAGCACCGTGTACCCGAACCGCAAGACCACCCTCACGGCCGCAGCCCTGCTGACCGCGGCCACGGCCCTCGTCGCCGGCTGCGGGAGCGGCCCGTCGACCGGCGCCGGGCCGTCGAAGGCCGGGTGCCCCGCCGCCCTCGCGAAGGCCGCGGCGGCGGTCCGGCAGGCCGAGAACACCGACGCCGCCTGGCACGGCCCCACCAGCGGCCCCCCGGCGGCAGCCGACAAGACCCTGGTCTACGTCGCGCAGACCATGACCAACCCCGGTGTCGCGGGCGTCGCAAAAGGGGTCGAGGAGGCCGGGAAGGCCATCGGCTGGAAGGTCCGGGTGATCGACGGGGAGGGCACCCCCGCCGGCATCCAGGCGGCGCTCAGCCAGGCCATCACCCTCAAGCCCTCGGGCATCGTCGTCGGCGGCTTCGACCCCCAGCTGACCTCGCAGCAGATGGCGCGGGCCGAGGCCGCGGACATCCCGGTCGTCGGCTGGCACGCGGTCGGTTCGCCCGGCCCGAGCGAGCGCCCCCGGCTCTTCACCAACGTGACGACGAAGGTGGAGGACGTGGCACGGATCAGCGCGGACTGGATCATCGCCGGGTCCCGCGGCGATGCCGGGGTCGTCCTCTTCACCGACGACTCGATCCCCTTCGCCAAGAACAAGTCCGACCTGATCCGGCAGGAGCTGGCCACCTGTTCCGGCGTACGGCTCCTGTCCCGCGAGAACATCCCCATCCCGGACGCCGCCAGCCGCACCCCCCAGGCGGTCTCCTCCCTCCTCTCCCGCTTCCAGGACGACTGGACCCACTCCGTCGCCATCAACGACCTCTACTTCGCGGACGCGGCCCCGGCCCTGCGCGCGGCCGGCAAGCCGGGGTCCGGACCGCCGCTCAACATCGGCGCGGGCGACGGGGACCCGTCCGCCTTCCAGCGGATCAACAGCAAGCAGTTCCAGGCCGCCACCGTCCCCGAGCCGCTGTCCCAGCAGGGCTGGCAGATCGTCGACGAGTTCAACCGCGCCTTCGCCGGGCAGCCCGCCAGCGGGTACGTGGCCCCCGTCCACATCGCGACGGCCGACAACAGCGACGGCGCCACGTCCTGGGATCCGTCCGGGTACCGCGAGGGGTACTTGAAGATCTGGGGCAGGTGACCACTCCGCGGCGGGCGGCCGGCTACTGGTACGGGTCGAAGGGGATGCCCGCCGGTTTGGCCTCGGCGAGGTGGGAGGCGAAGGAGCCGTCCTTCAGGCCGAAGTGCGCGCTGCCGAAATCGGCCTGGCTGAGCTTGTCGCGCAGGGTCGCGGGGTAGCCCGACCATCCGACGAGCGTGGGGAACTGCCAGGTGCCGCGGTGGTTCTCGGGCGGCTCGTCGTTGGTGTTCGCCGCGCGGAAGCAGTGCGTGCTCACCCCGTCCTTGTGGTAGACGATCTTGGGGTGGGTGCCGTCCCAGCGGATCTGCTCACGGGTGTGGATGTTGAAGTCGCCGTGGGCGGAGGTCGCGACGTACTTGGCCTCGTTGTTCTGGATCCACACCACCACGTGTTCCCAGTCGTGGCGGTGACCGCCGAGGGAGACGCCGGCGAGGGCCTGGTCCTTCTCGAAGTACAGCGCGTAGACCACGGCGCACCAGCCGTTGTTGCACTTCCAGCGGGAGTAGCCGTTGGTGTTCTGGAGGTCCGAGGCGTCCCGGCAGCTGCCGTTGAGGGCGCCGGTGGGTTTGAGTCCGCCGTTCAGTTCTCCGCCCGGGCCTATGGCGGGTGTCGGGTAACAGCCGTCGGTGTCGTAGTCGTAGGCGGGCTGGAAGGTCCGCTCGATCGCCTCGGCCTGGCCGGGCAGGGCCGGGGGCGGGGCGGCGAAGGCCACCTGGGGAACGGCGACGACCAGCGCGAGGGCGGCCCCGACGACCACCATTGATCTCCGGATGTGACGGTTCGTCCGCAAAACGGGCTCCTGACCGGTCGGCTCGACGAGGGCGGGCGAAGCGCGGCCGCCATCGGCCGACACGCCCGGAGCATCATTCGCGCACCGCGGGCGGCACGGCAAGGGTTCGAGCAGCCCCTCTTTCCGGCCCCGAGCCGATCCGGACAACCGTCCGGTCAAAGAGATGTGACCGGATGTCAGGACATGGGAACGAGGCGGTCCGCCGAGTCACGGCCTCCCGCCCGGCATAAAACCGCAGGAGATCCCGGGTGGATCGCTGTTGGATGTGCGGTATGACGAACCCCTGGCGTGAGCGGTGGAGCCGGGAGCGCGGCACGCCGCTCCGGTACGTCCTGGTGGAGGAGAGGGACCACGGGCCGGAGGGCAGGAGCTTCCCCTACGCCCGCGGGCACGACCTGCTGGCGAAGTGCGCGGACGTGGAAGGGCTGTTCGCCGAACCGGCGGTTCCGGCCGTGCCCGGAGAAGAGCTGGTGCTCTTCGCGTGCGCACCGCTCGGCCCGCTCCGCGACGCCGTCGACGGCAAGGACGGCGGCCGGATCGGCGACATGCTGATCGAGGTGCGGTTCAAGGGCGAGAAGGTGCACGACTGGGACTACGAGCTGTGCGACGCCGTCGTCGTGGACCAGCAGCCCTCCCCGGAGGACCCCTCACTCGTCGACATCGCGGTGGCGGCCGGCGTCCGGCCGCCCTCCTGGTCCTTCGGCACGCCGTCGGACGAACGCCAGAAGCAGTTCGGCTTCGAGCTCTTCGACGCCGAGGGGGACACCTCGTACGGCTCCTGCGAGGCGGTGCCCCGGCTCTTCCGCTCCCGGAGGTCTCCGGAGCCGGTCGAGCTCCGGCTCCTCGGCTGCGACCCCGACGCCCCGCTCCTGTCGCGGGGGCGCGGCGCCACGAGGCCCGACATCCTGGCGGTCGACCGGACGGGCCGCGTCATGACCGGCCGGAGCGCCGTGCTGTCGGTCATCGAGACGCGGCCTTCCGCCCTCGGCGGCGGCCTGCTCGACGTCACCGTCTCCGGAGACGTCGAGGAACAGCCCCGGCCCGAGCTGGAACCCGTGTGGGAGGCGTGGCGGGACGGGCTCCCCACCGAGCCCAACCGGTGGGCGCGGTTCCCGGAAGAGCTGCGGAGGGAATGGCTCTGGCTCACGGAGAAGCGTCACGGCCCGGACCGGACCGGCGGCGAGTACCACCTCGACGGCCGGTACGTGACCGGCCACTACGGCCTCCACTGCGCGCTGGGAGAAGCGCTGGGCGGCCCGGGCGGCTACTACGGACGGTGCTGGAACTCGCTGTTCGACTGCCTGTCCGGCGGTTTCGGCGCCGTTCCGCCCTTCACTCTGGTCTGGCACGACTTCGAGGTCGCCCGGCGCGCCCTGGCCGGCGAGGGGATGCCCGCCGACTCCTACGCAGAGGAGGTCGTCGGCCGGCTCAGGGGCTTCGGCGCCACCGTGGAACTCCGGTAGGGACGGTCATCGCCCGACGGTGTTCATCAGGACGATGGCGAGGAGGTTCAGGAAGATCACGGCGACGACGCCACCGATCGTGATCCAGGCCCTGCGTGATTCGTCCATGCGTACGCGTCACCTCCCGGCTCGCTCCGCCGCACCCTCGCGCGGAGGGTTCGTCGGCCTCCCGCCATGATGACCCGGTTCCGGCCGGAGCACAGGTCGGGCGCCCCGGCCCCGGTCCCCGCAGGTCAGGCGACCCAGGATCCGGTCATGCCGAGGACCGCCGAGCCGTCCTGGTCCGCCAGCTTGGTCCCGGTGAACCCCTGGGCCCACTCCGAGGTCTGGATGCGGAACGCGGGGCGGTCGGCAGTCAGCACCTCCATCACGGACTCGGCCGCGCCGGCCGGGGTCTGGGCGCCGTCCAGGAACTGGCCGACCGTGCGCTCGACGTAGTGGCGCAGCGCGTCGGCGTACGGGCCGGCCGCGGCGATCCGGCCTTCGATGTCGAGTCCGATGTTGTTGACGAACTCCGTGGCCACGGCGCCCGGCTCTACGACGGACACGCTCACGCCGACGGCGCCCGCGACGGGGGCGAGGCTCTCCATGTACCCCTCGACGGCGAACTTCGCGGCGCAGTAGGCCTCGTTGAAGGGCTGCCCGATGACGCCGCCGACGCTGGTGACCGTGATCAGGCGGCCGCCGGTGGCCCGCAGGTGCGGCAGGGCGGCCTTGGAGACGTTCAGCACGCCGAAGAAGTTGACCTCCATGACCTCGCGGACGTCGGCGACGGTTTCGAGTTCGAGGGTGCCGACGTGCCCGGCGCCCGCGTTGTTCACGACCGCGTCCAGACGGCCGTAGTCGGCGATCACGCCGTCGACGGCGGCGGCGACGGATGCCTCGTCGACGACGTCGAGCCGGCGGATGTCGAGCTCGACGCCCGCCTCGGCGGCCGCCTTGCGCAGGGCGTCGGCCTTGCCGGTGTCACGCAGCGTGGCGACGGTACGCCAGCCGGCCCGGGCCGCGGCGATGGCGGCGGCCAGACCGATTCCGGAGGAGGTACCGGTGATCAGGACGGTGCGGAGGGAGGTGTCGGGGGTGGCGGGGGTGGTGGGGAGGGTCGACATGACGGTCGCCTTTCACGGAACGTGATTTATGTGCGTGCACACACACCATAAAGTTATGTGCGTGCGCACGCAACCTCTAGACTGCCGACATGCCGAAGAAGCTCACCGAAGCCGAGATGCCGGCGGCCGACCACGCCTTCTACGGGCTGGTCTGGGCCGGCACCACGCTCACCGACCGCGTCGACCGGGCCCTCGTGAAGGCCCACGACCTCCCCGTGTCCTGGTTCGAGGTCATGCTGTGGCTGGCTTCCAGCCCCGAGCCCGTGCCCGCCTCCGTCCTCGGCAACAGCACGCTGCTCAGCCGTAGCCAGGTCTCCCGGGTGGTGGACGCCCTCCAGACCCGGGGCCTGGTGACCCGCACCCCCTCGGCCCGCGACGCCCGGTCGGTGGAGGTGTCCCTCACGGAGGCGGGACGCACGCTCTTCGCCGAGGCCGACGTCACCCGACGCGAGGCCCTGGCCCCGGTCTTCACCGAGCTCCTCGACGAGCGGGACATCGAGGCGCTGGGGACCGTGTGGCGCAAGCTCAAGGCCGAGAAGGGCCGCCTTCAGGACTGAGCGTGGCCGCGGCCGCGAAGAGGCGGGCGCAGCGCCGGGTCATGGCCTCCGGGGACTGCTCCGGGTGCTTGACCCACCAGCGGACGAGGGTGGCGACCAGGTCCCGCCAGACGTACTTGAGCGCGTCGGCGTCGAGCGGGTCGGTGGATCCGGCCGCGCCGAGCAGGTCCGCGGTGCCGCCGGCGGCGAGACCGTCGATGGCCGCCCAGTACTCCGCAGCCCGGCGGGCGGCCTCGCCCCCGGGCGGCAGCGTGGTGTCGTACAGCACGAACCACGCCTCCCGTCGCCCCTCCAGGGCGACGAAGATCCCCTGCAGCACGCGCTGCGGGGTGTGCGGCTCGGTCCCGTCTGGTCCCATGGCCGTACGGATCGCGTCGAGCAGCCGGTCCCCGACGGGGACCAGGCAGGCGACGTACAGGTCCTCCTTGGTCCCGAAGTACTGGTGCAGCAGCGTCTTGGTGACGCCCACCCGCGCGGCGATCGCGGGGAGGGACGCGGCCGCGTAGCCGCGCGTCCCGAACTCCTCCGTGGCGGCCTCCAGCATCTGCCGGCGGCGGTGCTCCCGCGGGACGCCCTTGGTGCCGGCTTTGGACGAAGGAGCCGATGGGGTTGCCATGAGCCGATATTATCAGTAGGTAATTTACCGCTAGGTAAATTACCTCGACCCCTGGAGTGCCCCATGACCGGCACCACCGCGCAGCCGACCTCCCGTGCCCGCTCCTGGTGGGGCTGGGGATGGGCCGACGCCCATCCCGACGACGCCGAATGCGCCGCGATGGGCGCCCTCCTCCCCGGCACCCTCGCCCGCCCGCTCCCCGTTCCCCGGGTCGGCGACCTGGGCATCGCGAACCCCGCCGTGGAGCCCCCGGGCAGCCTCGCCCACCTGGTCACCGCCGACCCCGCGGACCGCGCCGCCCACGCCATGGGCAAGGCGTACCGCGACGTGATGCGCGCCCTGCGCGGACGGCCCGGCCGCATCCCCGACCTCGTCGCCCGCCCGCTGGACGACCGGGACGTGGCCGACCTGCTGCACTGGGCCGGCGAGCGGCAGGTCGCCGTCGTCCCCTACGGCGGGGGCTCCTCCGTCACCGGGGGCGTGGAGTACCGCGGCGACGCCCACCGGGCGGTGCTGTCCCTCGACCTGACCGCCATGGACCGCGTCCTGGAGGTCGACACCGAGGGCCGGTCCGCACGCATCCAGGCCGGCACCCTCGGGCCGAGCCTGGAGGACCAGCTCCGGCCGCGCGGCCTCACCCTGCGGCACTTCCCGCAGAGCTTCGAGTTCTCCACCCTCGGCGGCTGGCTCGCCACCCGCGCCGGCGGCCACTACGCCACCGGCCGCACGCACATCGACGACTTCGTGCAGTCGCTGCGCGTGGTCACCCCGGCCGGCACCGGCGACTCGTGGCGGCTGCCCGCCTCCGGGGCCGGCCCCTCCCCCGACCGCCTGTTCCTGGGCTCCGAGGGGGCCCTCGGCGTCATCACCGAGGCATGGGTCCGCCTGCAGGAACGGCCCCGTCACAAGGCGTCCGCCGCGGTCGCCTTCACCGACTTCCACCAAGCGCTCCGGGCCGTGCGGGCGATCGCGCAGTCCGACCTCTCCCCCGCCAACTGCCGCCTGCTGGACGCCGGTGAGGCCGCACTGTCCGGGGCGGCACAGGACGGCTGCGCCGTGCTGGTGCTGGGGTTCGAGTCGGCGGACGAACCGGTGGCCGCCCGGCTCGAACGGGCCGTCGACCTGGCCCGCTCGCACGGCGGGCGGTACGAGGCGGCGAACGGGGGCGGGAAGGGTGAGCCGGGTGACGCGGCCGTGAGCGCCTGGCGTTCGGCCTTCCTCCGGATGCCCTACCTGCGCGACGGCCTGGCCAGGATGGGCGCCGTCGCGGAGACCTTCGAAACGGCCGCCACCTGGGACCGGATCCCCGGCCTGATCGACGCGGTGCGCACCGAGGTCGGCGCGGCGGCGCTCAAGGCCACCGGGCACCCCGCCACCGTCAACTGCCGTCTGACGCACGTGTATCCGGACGGCGCGGCCCCGTACTTCACCGTCCTCGCCGCCGGCCGGAACGGCGACGAGGTCGCCCTGTGGGACGACCTCAAGGCCGTCGCGGGCGAGGTCCTGCACCGCCACCGGGCCACCATCACCCACCACCACGCCGTCGGCCGGGACCACCGGCCGGACTACGACCGCCAGCGCCCCGAGCCCTTCGCCCTCGCGCTGCGGGCCGCGAAGGGGGCGCTCGACCCGCGGGGCATCCTCAACCCCGGCATGCTCGTGGACTGACCGGTCCGGCGAGCGGCGGGTGGGGCCGGGTCCACCGGGGGGCGGACCCGGCCCCACGGGCCGACGGTCGGTCAGACGCGGTCGGCGGCGATCAGCACGTACTGGAAGGAGCCGTCCTTGTAGGACTCGATGAACGCCTCCTCGATGCCGGTGACCAGCGAGGACGTGGCCCGCAGCTCCCAGTAGGGCAGCGTCTCGGGGGTCAGGTCGATGACGGCCTGCGGTACGAGACGATTGTCGGCCATGGCGCGCAGGTACTCGCGGCGGGAGTGGATGTTGCACTCGAAGTGCATGTTGATCTGGGAGACCCACTTCGAGGGCTGGCCGTACCGCGGGTTCCAGCAGCCGGTGATGGTCACGTAGCGGCCGCCGACCTGGAGGACCCGGGAGTGCTCGGCGAAGAGGTCGTGCAGGTCGACGTACATGCTCGACTCGTTGTTCCAGGAGGCCGCGGCCTGCCCGGTCTCGAAGGGCGTGCTGAGCATGTTGCAGACGCGGGCGCGGACGTGGTCCTCGATACCGAGCTCGTGGGCGCGCCGGTTGGCGAAGTCGGCCTGCTTGGCCGACAGGGTGACGCCCTCGACCTTGCATCCGAAGCGCTGGTGGGCCATGACCATCGAGCCGCCGCGGCCGCAGCCGGCGTCCACGAGGGTGTCCTCGCGGCCGATCGGGCCGAGGTGGTTCAGGAGGACCTCGGCCTGCGCCGACTCCAGCCGGTGGAGCTCGGCGACCAGCTTCTTCTCGTACGCGCTGTCGCCGGCGTCACCGAGGGCGGCGTGGTCGACGTCGCCGATGCCGTAGTGGTGGTGGTAAAGGCCGTCGACGTCGCCGAGGCGCAGGTTCACGGGCCTGGCCTCGTTGTTCCAGTAACGGGCGATGTCCCCCTGGTAGGGCGTCGCCGGGGAGGGGATGATCACGGCCGGGTCGGCAGAGGTGACGGCGGTGGTGAGATCAGTGCTGGTCACGAATAAATCCATCCTTACCAGAAGTCGGGCAGGCTGTAGCGATAGGTGTTGGTCTGGTGCCAGTAGTGGTTGCCGTCGACCCACACGGCCACGCCCCGCAGGAAGCGCAGCACGCTCGGGACGGGGCAGGCGGCCGCCAGGGCGGCGGATTCGGCTTCGAACTCGTGCATGAGGTCGTTGTGGACCTCGACCGCCTTCAGGTAGGCCTCCTGCTCGGACATGTCCTCGCGTTCGGCGATCACCACGGGCAGGTTCAGGTGCCGGCCGGGGCTGGCTTGTTCCTTGGTGTAGGAGTAGAGGTCGTTGACGATCGTGGTGGCGTTGCCCGCGAGCGCGATGACCCGCTGCATGGCGGCCGGCGCGTGGAGGTCCGCGGGCAGTTCGTAGCCGCCGACGGCGTCGGTGATGGTCGGGCACGGGCGGAAGTTGTTGAACTGGCGCATCGCCAGGTACTCCCACACCTCGGGGACGTGGTCCGTCTGGGCCCAGGCCGCTTCGGCGAGGTACCCCATGTGCAGACGGGCCATGTCGTGCCGGAACCGGTCGGCCTGGCTGGGGCTGGCCAGCTGGAGGAAGTACTCCATGGCGGAGCGGTAGGCGCGCCGGGGCGCGTCCGAGTGGAGCGACTGCGCCCACTCCGGCTGGTACTCCTTCGTCGTGTGGAGCGGGTCGAGGGCGGTGTGCGCCATCAGGAGGCGTCCGCCCAGGCCGATGGGCGAACCGCCGTGGTCCTCGCAGTAGCAGTCGTCGACGGCGTTCTCGGCGACCATCAGCCGGGTGGCGAGCATCAGGTGCTCGACGGTGGGGGCGTCCGGATGGCAGGCCACCATGTAGCGCCCGACGGAGAAGCCGTCGAACTCGCCCTCCCAGTCGTCGGGGTACAGGTCGACCTCGTCCACCGCCCAGTCCTTGATCCGGCGGCTGACCTCCGCCACCCGCGCGGGATCGGGCTCCGGGACCGGGTGGAAGTAGAGGCCGGGGATCGGACGGCCCGGCACCGGCTCCTCGGGCGCCGGGGCCGCCGGTGCGTACGGCGGCTCCTCGGCCCGGGCGGCCAGGTGCAGGCTCGCCGTGCCCAGCCCGCTGGGTCCGCGCAGGATCCGCTCCAGGGCCGGGCTCGCCTGCCGCACCACGGCAGCGGGCCCCCCATCGGACACGGGTACGCCGACGGGCCCCGCCGGGGGCAGGAGGGGTACGGGCACTTCCGCGGGCACCCCGGCGGGCGCTTCCGCGGGCGCTTCCGCGGGCACGGTGGCCAGGGCGCCGGCGGCCTCGATGCCGGAGGCCAGGGCGTTGGCGAAGACGTGGGCCCCGAAACGGGCCGCAGCGGCAGGCAGGCTCGACTGCAGAGGGGAAGGCCCGGGCTCGGGCATCCGTGGCTCCTTGCTGGGTGGGTGGACTGTCCCGGATCCCGGGCACGCCCGGCGGGCCCGGAGCGGTCCGGGCCGGACCGTCGGGGCCGTGGGGCGGGTGCGCCGGCAGGGTCCGGCGGATCGGGGCCGGAGGGCACGGCGGCGGGTGGCGGCGGCCCGGGCGCCCGGCCGTGGCCCGGGCGTCCCGGGGCGCGCTAGTCGCGCCTGCGGGCGATCTGCACGTTCTCCAGCACGCCGAGCGCGTCGGGCACCAGGATGGCGGCGGAGTAGTAGGCGGTGACCAGGTAGGAGATGATCGACTTCTCGTCGATGCCCATGAAGCGCACCGACAGGCCGGGCTCGTACTCCTCCGGCAGACCGGTCTGGCGCAGACCGATGACGCCCTGGTTGTCCTCGCCGGTTCGCATGACGAGGACCGAGCTGGTGTTCTCCTTGCTGATGGGGATCTTGTTGCAGGGCAGGATCGGGACCCCGCGCCAGGCCGGGACCTGCTGCCCGCCCACGTCGACGTGGTCCGGGTAGAGGCCGCGGGAGTTGAACTCTCGCCCGATCGCCGCGATCGCCCTGGGGTGGGCGAGGAAGAACTTGGAGCCGCGGCGGCGGCAGAGCAGCTCGTCGAGGTCGTCCGGGGTGGGCGGGCCGGAGTGGGTCTGGATGCGCTGCTTGAAGGCGGCGTTGTGGAGCAGGCCGAACTCCCGGTTGTTGATCAGCTCGTGCTCCTGGCGCTCGCGCAGCGCCTCGATGGTGAGCCTGAGCTGCTCCTCGGTCTGGTTGTGCGGCCCGTTGTAGAGGTCGGCGACCCTGGTGTGGATCCGCAGGACGGTCTGCGCGATGGAGAGCTCGTACTCGCGGGGCTTGAGCTCGTAGTCGACGAAGGCACCGGGCAGTTCGGCCTCGCCCGTGTGGCCGGCCGACATGGCGATCTCGGCCTCGCCGTGCTTGTTCTGCCGCTGGTGGGGAAGCGAGCTGAACCGCTGGACGTGGGCCTGGAGGCTCGGCGCCGCGGACAGCACGGCGGCGAACTCGCCGCGGGACAGGGTGAGCAGGGTGCCGGCCGTCTCGGCGGTGGCGGTGTAGTCCCACGCGGCGTCCGCGTCCAGCAGGGCGTTCTCACCGAACTGCTCGCCATCGGCGAGTACGGCGACGGCGACCGCGTCACCGTACTTCCCGACGGAGGTCTGGCTGATCCGGCCGTGGGCGATCAGGTGGATCTGGTCGGCGGGGGTGCCGCGTTCGACCAGCACCTCGCCGGCCCGGAAGTCGCGCTGGACGCACCGGCCGGCGAGCGCGGCGAGCACCTCCTCGTCCTCGAAGCCGCGCAGCAGGGCGAGTTCGCCGAGCTCGCGGGGGATCACCCGGACGTCGCCGCCGTCCTGGATGAACTCGATGCGCCCGTCGCCGACGGTGTAGCTGAGCCGGCGGTTCACCCGGTAGGTGCCGCCCTTGGTCTCCACCCAGGGGAGCATGCGCAGCAGCCACCGGGAGGTGATCTCCTGCATCTGCGGGGCGGACTTGGTCGTACTGGCAAGGTTGCGGGCGGCGGCCGTGCTCAGGCTGGACTGCTGGGTCGGTTCCAGCTGCGTTTCCGGGCTCGTGTCAACAGTCATCGGTCGAGCTCTCCTTCGTAAGGGCGGTGATCGGCATGCGTGCACGTCACCGGTGAAAGAGGAAAAAGAGGGAGATAATTCGGGAATCCGTCCAGATCCCGGGGAACACTAACGTCGGGTAGGACAGGCGGACCCTGACACGCCGTCCTCATTACCTCGATGCAGTGATCTTGAGTCGCAGTACGTTTGCCCAGGCGACCGACGGTATTCGGCCTGGTCCAGACCGCCTTCGCCGCCGAGGCCGACGGCCCTCCCCGGCGTGACGTGGCCCCCGGGCGCGGCCCGTGTCCCCACCGGAGGCGAATCCGGCCAACGGCGCCGTCGGGCCACATGGCGAAGGCCCGCCGCGCCCGTGGGGGCGTGGCGGGCCTTCGGAGCGCCGGACTACTTTCCGCTCTCCCGTCCGTCGACGTACGTGGCCACCACCTCGATGTCGCCGATGCGCGCGACGTCGACGCTCCGCGGGTCGTCGCCGAGCACGACCAGGTCGGCGCGCTTGCCCGGGGTGAGACTGCCCGCGCGGTCCTCCCAGTGGCAGGCGTAGGCGCCGGCGAGGGTGTAGGCGTGCAGGGCCTCGTCCACGGTGATGCCCTCGTCCGGGCCGATCAGCCGGCCGGATGCGGAGGCGCGCTCGACCATGAACTGGATGGCGCGCAGCGGGGAGCCGTCCGTCACCGGCCGGTCGGAACTGCCGACCAGGGTGATGCCGTGGTCGAGGAATCCCCTGCCCCGGTACAGCCAGGGCGCCCGCTCGGCGCCCATGATCGCCGCGTAGTCGTCGCCGAAGTAGCGCAGGAAGCTGGGCTGGACGACGGCGCTGACGCCCAGTCGCGCGATGCGCGGGAGCTGGTCGGGGCGGATCAGGCCGGCGTGCTCGATGCGGTGGCGGGCGCCGGGGCGGGGCCGCAGCCGCTGGGCGCGTTCCAGGGCGTCCAGGGCCACGTCGGCCGCGCGGTCGCCGATGGCGTGCACGGCGAGCTGCCATCCGGCGAGGTGGCCGTCCACGATCGTCCGGGCGAGCACCTCGGGGTCGTCCTGCAACTGGCCGGCGTGGTCGAGCCCTTCGTACGGGGCGCTCAGGGCGGCGGTACGGGCCATCATGCCGCCGTCGGTGAAGATCTTCAGGGCGCCCACGGAGAGCCAGTCGTCGCCGAAGCCGGTGCGCAGGCCGAGGTCGAGGGCCCTGGGGATGCCGTCGGCCTCGTGCGCGCCGACCGGCCGCAGCCGGTCGGCGGAGACCATCAGCTGGACCCGCAGTGGCAGCAGGCCCTTCTCCCGGGCGAGTTGGTAGGCGCCCAGTTCGACGGGGGTGTGGCCGAAGAGGGCGCCGCCGATGCCCGCCTCGGCGCAGGCGGTGATGCCCTCGGCCAGGCAGGTGCGGGCGGCGCGTCCGATGGATTCGGCCACCTCCTCCTGGGAGTACGGCAGGCGCAGCGCGCGGGCGGCGCCCATCGCGCCCTCGGCGAGGAAGCCGTTCTCGTGGGGGACGTCCGCGGCGAGCAGGTCCAGGACGGCGGTGTTGACGACGCAGCCGTGCCCGGAGTCGTGCAGCAGGTACAGCTTGTGACCCTGGCTGACGGTGTCCAGTTCGGCGGCCGTCAGGTGGCGCCCGAGCGCCCGCTGGTCGTAGCCGACGATGCTCACCCAGGATCCGGGCGAGTTCTTCCGGGCGACGGCCTCCGCCACGACGGCGAGCGCTTCGTCGATCCGCGTGCAGCCCGCGATGCTCGGGGTGTTCTGCGTGAATCCGGTCCAGGGCAGGTGCACGTGCGCGTCGATGAACCCCGGGAGCACGGTGGCGCCCTGGAGGTCGATCACCTCGCGCGCGGGCAGGGCGGCCACGGCTTCGTCCAGGCCGACGATCCGGCCGTGCCAGATGCCCAGTTGGTGGGCGACCGGGTGGTCCGGGTCCATGGTGAGGAAGCGGGCGTTGATGAGCTTGGTGCACAGCATGGGCGGTGTCGTCCCCCTGTCGGTGTCGTCCGGAGCGGGTCAGGCGTCCATGGACCGGGCGAGGGAACGGGGGCGCAGGTCGTTCCAGTTGGCCTCGATGTACTCCACGCACGCGCCCCGGGTGTTCTCGTCGAAGACGGTCGTCCACCCGCCGGGCACCTCGGCGAAGGACGGCCACAGCGAGTGCTGGCCCTCGTGGTTCACCAGCACGAGGAAGCGGCCCTCGGCGTCGTCGAAGGGGTTGGTGCTCACGGTCGGTACCTCCCGGGAACGTGATGATTAGGTTAGGCTCGCCTAATTCGGAAGAGCTTAGTCTTTCCCCTTGCTGCTCACAAGGAGATCCGCATGCGCCTGACCGATCCCGTCTCCGGCCGCGGGGCCGGGCCGGACCACTCCTTCGCCGCGTACGGACTGCCCGGTGAACCGGGCACCGAGGCGTTCTGGGCGGCCGCGGGGGCACCGGCGTCGCTCCGTGCCGGCGACGGGAGTTGGGTGACCCTGTTCCTGTGGCGCGGCGCTCCGGCGAGCATCGGGTTCGAGAGCTGGTCGGAGCCGGTACCCCTGCGCCGGTGGGCCGGCACGGACTGCTGGTACGCCGAGGTCCCGATGCCCGCACGGCTGCGCGTGACCTACCAGTTCCTCGTCGACGGCGCGGCGCACGCCGACCCGTTCAACCCGGCCGGTGCGGGCGGCGACCGGTCCATCGCCGCGACCCCCGACGCTCCCGCCCAGCCGCACTGGCCCCTCGTGGACCCCGGCGGTGACGACGTACTGCCCCTCCCGCGCACCCGGGTCCGCTGGTCCGGCGACCGGCTCGGCGGCCGGCGCACCGTACGGGTGCACGCGGCGGGCGGTGGCGGTCCGGTGGTCCTGCTGCTCGACGGGGACGACTGGCTGTACCTGCATCCGGCCGTGACCGCCTTCGACTCGGCCGTCGCCAGTGGCGAGATGCCCCCCGTGACCCTCGTCTTCCTGCCGGTCCGGGACCGGGAGGCCGAGTTCGGGTGCAGGCCCGGGCTGTGGGAGGGGGTCCGGGACGAACTGCTGCCGCTGGTGGCGGAGTCCGGCCTGCCCGCCGACGTGGACCGGCTGGTGGTCGCCGGGCAGAGCCTCGGCGGGCTGAGCGCGCTGTACGCGGCGCTGGAGTTCCCGGACCTGGTGTCCCGGGTCGCCTGCCAGTCGCCGTCGTTCTGGTGGACGCCCGGCGCCCCCGACCTGCCGGACCCCTTGAGCGGCCCGGTCGGCGGGGCGCTCGCCGCGCGGCTGCGGGAGCGCCCCGACCTGTCCGGTCTGCGGATCGCCTTCGACGTGGGGGAACACGAGGCGCGGATGCTGCCCCACTGCGAGCTGGTCGAGACCCTGACCGAACGGGCCGGTGCGACCGTACGGGTCTCCCGCTCGGCGTCCGGCCACGACCGGGCGGGCTGGCGCCACGCCCTGCTCAGGGACGTGGCCTGGGCCCTCGGCTAGGCCGTCAGCGGGCCACCGCCAGGCAGTAGTCCTCGTCGGTGGCGAGGAGGTTGCGGTGGGTGTCCTCGGCGGTGATGACCCCGTCGTCCAGGACGAGGACGCGGTCGGCGGCGTCCAGGAGGGCCGGGCTGCCGGTGATCACCACGGTGGTGCGGCCCCGGCGCAGCTCCGCGATGTTGCGCGCGATGAGCTGTTCCGTGACCGCGTCGACGGCCGTCGTCGGGTCGTGCAGTACGAGGATGTCGCTGTCGGCGGCGAGGGCGCGGGCCAGGGACAGCCGCTGCCGCTGTCCTCCGGAGAGGTTCGCCCCGCGGTCGCGGACCCCGTAGTCGAGCCCTTCGCGGTGCAACGCGACGACGTCGGTCAGCATGGACGCCTCCACGGCCTCGGCGAGCGTGCCGCTGGTGCCCGAGGGGTCGATGTTCGTGCGGAGGGTGCCCGCGAAGATCTCCCCCTCGTACGGGTTCACCAGCATGTGCTCGCGGACCGCCTCGATGGACAGGCCGGCGATGTCCTCCCCGCTGACCCGCACCACTCCCTCGTACGCGTCCGGCGGGATCCTGACGGCCAGGATCGAGGCGAGATCGGCCGCGGAGCGCGGCTGGTAGACGGCGATCGCCACGAACTCGCCGGCCGGCACCTGGAACTTCAGGTCGCGCAGGGACCCGTACCGGACGCAGTCGATCTCCAGGTCCCCGCCCGCGGCCGGGCGCTCCGGCCCCGAGGCCGTCACCGGTGGCGCGGCCAGCACCAGCGCCATCCGCTCGGCCGAAGCGCGGGCCATCATCACGTACTTGGGCATGTCCGAGAACATCTTGAGCGGCTCCATGATGAACTGGGCCAGCCCGACGGCCATGACGAGTTCGCCGATGGTGATCCGGCCGTCGAACGCCAGCCAGCCCGCCGTCAGGGTCACGGAGACGGCGAGGACGGCGTTCAGGGCCATGGCGGTGCCCGCGTACGCGCCGTTCGCCAGGGCCACGGTGACCGCCTGCTGCTTCGCCTCCGTGCTGACCTTCCGGTAGGAGCGGAACGCGGCGTGGTTGCCGCCGAACCCGTGCAGCGGGCGCAGGCCGGTGATCAGATCGGCGACCTTCGCGCCCGCCCGCGCGACCCGGGCCTGCTGTTCGCGGGTGCTGGAGCCGATCCGTTTGGACATCACGCTCAGGATCGACAGGATCGCGACGGTTCCCACGATCACCAGCAGGCCGAGCCGCAGGTCGGCGAGGCCCAGCGCGACCGCCGCCACCAGCACCGCGACCAGTGAGCTGATCAGCAGCGGCACCACCTCGATGATGTCGGCGGTCTGGTCGGCGTCCTCGGTGGCGATGGTCAGCACCTCGCCGGACTTGAGGTCGACGTCCCGGGCCACCGGCTGGAGTCCGCAGTCCGCGACGCGCACCCGCCAGCGGTGCGCCTCGGTGGTGTTGGCCTTCTGCAGGATGCGCATGCCGAACCGCCACGACAGCGACACGGTCGTGATGATCAGGGCGAGCGCGGCGATGGACACCGCGAGGGCGCCGAGGCTGCGCTCCCCCCGCATCGTGTGCTCGACGATCAGGCCGAGGGCGATGGGGAAGGCGGTCTCACCGGCCTGGTAGAGGCCCATGAGGACGGTGCCCCAGGTCATGGCGCCGACGTTGCGGCGCAGTGCGGTACGGAGGATGTCGGACCCCACGGAGGGCCGCTGCGTGTCAGGAGTCTTCATCGAGGTGGCGGGCAATCGCTTCCGGGGTGCGCAGGGTGAACAGATCACGGATCGTGATCACAGGACCGTACTCGCGGCGGAGCAGCCCGATCAGCCGCACCGCCAGCATGGAGTGTCCTCCGAGGGACACGAAGTCGCTCACCGCGCTCACCTCGTCATCGTCCAGGTCCAGTGCCTCTGCGAAGAACTCGCACACGACGGTCTCGGTCTCGGTCTCCGGGCCGCGCTCCCCCGCCGTCGTCAGCGCGCCGAGCGGCTTTGCCTCGGGCAGTGCCTTGGTGTCGGCCTTCCCGTTCACCGTCAGCGGGATGCCGTCGACCTGGGCGTAGTGCGTCGGGCGCAGGAAGTCCGGCAGTGCGGCGCCCACTTGGGCGGCCACCGCCGGCAACTCGGCTCCGTCCAGCACGAGGTAGGCGGCCAGCCGGTGGGCGCCGTCGACCTGCGGGTCGGGCTGGGCGACCGCGGCGACGAAGCGGACCGCCGGGTGCGCGGCGAACGCGGCCTCGACCTCGCCCAGTTCGACGCGGTGGCCCCGGATCTTGACCTGCTGGTCGGTGCGGCCGAGGTACGCGAGGTTCCCGTCGGGCCGCCGGAGCACGAGGTCCCCGGTGCGGTACATCCGCTCGCCCGGCGCGCCGAACGGGCAGGCGACGAACCGGTCCGCCGTCTGGCCGGGCTGGCCGAGGTAGCCGCGGGCGATGCCGATGCCCGCCACGTACAGCTCACCGGGGACCCCGTCGGGCAGCGGGCGCAGCCACGGGTCCAGTACGTACACGTCGGTGTTGTCGATCGGTACGCCCACCACCGGGTCCTGGCATTCGAAGGTGCCGACGCCGAGGGTGTTGATGGTGTACTCGGTGGGCCCGTACAGGTTGTAGCCGGCGGTGCCCCCGGTCTCGGCGAGCCGCTGCCACAGCGTCGGGGTGACGGCTTCGCCGCCCAGCAGCACCAGGGCCGGCCGCCGCGCCGGGTTGTCGAGCAGGCCCTCGGCCACCAGCTGCTGCGCGTAGGTCGGGGTCACGTTGATGACGTCGATGCCGTGCTCGAGGCAGTACTCGACGAGCCGGGGGGCGTCGCGGCGCAGTTCCTCGTCGCAGATGTGCACCTCGTGGCCGTCGGCGAGCCACAGCAGCTCCTCCCACGACATGTCGAAGGCGAAGGACACGGTGTGCGCGATGCGGAAGACCCGGTGGCCGTGCTCGGCCAGCACCGGCTCGAAGATCCGCCGCTGGTGGTTGATCAGCATGTTGGTCAGCCCGGCGTACTCGGTCACCACGCCCTTCGGGCGCCCGGTCGATCCGGAGGTGTAGATCGTGTACGCGGGGTGCCGCAGGCGGTCGGGGTCGTCCGGCGCGAACGTCACGAACGGTCCGGCCTCGGGGAGGGGCCGGTCCAGCTCGATCAGGTCGCCGGTCAGCCGGGGCGCCACGGCGCTCACGGTGAGGATCACGTCGGGGCGGGCGTCCGCGACGATCGCCGCGATCCGCTCGTCCGGGTGGTCCAGCTCCAGCGGGACGTACGCGGCGCCGGTGCGCAGTACGGCGAACAGCGCCACGATCGAGTCGAGGGAGCGCGGGACGGCGAGGGCCACGGTCTTCTCGGGGCCGATGCCGCGCCGGGCGAGCACCCCCGCCACGGCGCGGCTGCGGTCGCGGAGGCTCGCGAAGGTCATGGTCCGGCCGTGGGCGACGAGCGCGACCCGCTGCGGGTCTCGGTCCGCCGCCCGGTCGAAACGGTCGACCACGGTGTCGGTGCCGATGTCGGTGCGGTCGGCCGGTCCGGGCCGCGGTTCCAGGCCCGGCAGCGCGCCCACCGGGCCGGTGGACCGGGCCAGGTCGTCGAGCACGCGCAGGTAGTCGTCGAGGAGCCGGCGGGCGGCCGCCGTGTCGTGGTCGCGGTACTCCAGCTTGACCGTGAGCCGGTCGCCGGGGGTGACGACCCAGGTGAAGGGGTAGTGCGTGGAGTCGTCGGCGCGCACGGCGGTGATGCCGTGCCGGGTGTTCATCTCGGCGAACGCGTCCATGTCCAGGAAGTTCTGGAGCACGAACAGGTTGTCGAACAGGGTGTCGTGGCCGCTGGCCCGCTGGATCTCGCCGAGTCCGAGGTGCTCGTGCTCCATGGCCGCGACCCTCGCCGCCTGTACGGCGGACAGGTACGCACCGGCCGTGTCGCCGGGCCGGGCCCGCGTCCACATGGGCACGGTGTTGAGGAGCACGCCGACGATGTCGGACAGGCCCTCGCCCTCGCGGCCGGAGACGGTCACGCCGAACACGGCGTCGCTGCGGCCCGTGCGTGCGCCCAGGAGGAGGCCGAACGCGCCGGTCAGCACCGAGTTCAGGGTGACGCCGTGCGTCCTGGCCGCTTCCCGCAGCAGTTCCGACTGGTCGGCGGGGAGCGTGTGCACGAGGGTGCGCGGCAGGTCGGCCACGAGGTCCGGGGCCGGTCCGGCGAGCAGCGTCGGGCCCGGGAGGCCCGTCAGGTGCTCGGCCCAGAAGCGCTCCGATACGGCCGCGTCCTTGGCGTCGAGCGCGCGGGCGTAGTCCTCGAAGCCCGGTGTCGCCGGGGCCGGGGCGGTCAACTCGCCCGCGACGGCGGCCTGGTAGGCGTCGAAGAGGTCCCGCAGCACGATCTCGCGGGACCAGCCGTCCCACAGCAGCAGGTGGTAGCTCAGCAGCAGGCCGTCGCGGTGGTCGGGCAGCCGCACCACGGTCAGCCGGATCAACGGCGGCTCACCCGGGTCGAATCCGGTGTCGCGGTCCCTGGCGAGCAGGGCGTCGACCTCTTCGTCCGTGGCGAGAGTGAGCGTACGGACGCCGACCCGCCGGCCCGCGGCGAGGACCTGTACGGCGTTGCCGTCGTCGTCGGTGGTGAAGCCGGCGCCCACCACCGGGTGCCTCGCGATGACCCACGCCATCGCCTCGGCCAGCGCGTCGGTGTCCAGGCGCCGGTCGAAGGTGAACCAGCTCTGCGCGACGTAGTGTCCGGCCGGTCCGGCGAGCTGCGCCTGGAAGAACAGGCCCCGCTGGAGCGGGGTGACCGGCGCCGTGCGCTCGGCGGTCGTGGAGGCGTCCGCGACGCGTTCCAGTGCCCGCAGCCAGTGCCCGGTGATCTCGTCGGGCACGCCGTCGGCGAGGGTGAAGGCCGCGTGCAGGCTGCCGGTGGCCGCGTCGGTCCACGCGTTGACCTCGACGGCGTACGGGCTGCCCTGGTCGCCGCCGGTCAGGTGGAGGGCCTGGGACTCGCTGCCCCGGCCGAGGTAGTTGAACAGCACCTGCGGGCGGGTGTCCAGCAGGGGGGCCGTCTGCGGGTTGAGGTACCTGAGCTGGCCGTAGGCGACGTGCGCCCGCTCGTCCGGCTGCCGTTCGGCCACCTCGCGGGCGGCCGCCACGGGGTCGGTGTGCGCGGTGAGCCGCACGGGTGCGATGGAGGTGAACCAGCCGACCGTACGGGTGTAGTCGTGGTGGGCGAGCACCGGGACCCGGCCGTGCCGCTCCAGGTCGACGGCGAGATCGGTGGGCGAGGGCTGCACGCGGGTCAGTGCGGTGCGCAGCGCGCCGCAGAGCAGCTCGGTGAGCCCGATGCCGAGGGCGGCGGGTGCGGTACGCGTCACGAGGTCGCTGACGTCGGACGGGAGGACGACCGTGGTCTCGCGCAGCCCCTCGACGGCGGGCAGCAGCGGGGGCGCCTGGAGGGTGGTGATCCAGTGCCCGAGGTCGTCGGTGACGTGGGCGGACCGGTGCGCCAGGGCCTCCGCGTACTCGGCGTAGGAGGTGGTGGCCGGCGCCGGGGGCGTGCCGCGCAGGGCGGCGGCCAGGTCGTCCAGCAGGACCAGCCAGGACACCGAGTCGACGGCCAGGTGGTGCACGGTGACCACCAGGGTCCGGCTCGCCTCCAGCCAGGTGAACGCGATGACGTCCCCGGCCTCGGGATCGAGCCGTCCGGCGGCTTCGTTCGCGGCGGTCGTCGCATCGGTGGCGCCGGCACCAGTGGCGCCGGCGGTGTCCACGCGTACGACGGTGACCGCGCGGGCGGGTTCGGTGCGCAGGGACCACACCCCGTGCTCGACGCGCAGCCGCAGCCGCAGGGCCGGGTGGGCCGCCACGAGGGCGTTCGCGGCGCGCTCGACGTCGGCGAAGCCGGTGCCCTCGGCCGCGACGAGCGTCCTGGCCTGGGCGAACCGGGCGAGGGAGCCGCCCAGTTCCCGCTGGCGCAGGATGATCGGCGTGGGTGTCAGCGGGCCGTCCTCGCGGGCGGCGGGGGTGGGTGCGGGTGTCGACGCCGCGGCCTGCGGGGTGATCGTCGCCAGGTGTTCGGCGAGGGCGTGCGGGGTCTTGAGCAGGAACACGTCCCGGGGGGCGATGGTCAGGCCGAGTACCCGGGCCCGGTTGACCACGGTGATGGCGAGGATGCTGTCGCCCCCGGCCCTGAAGAAGTCGGTGTCACCGTCCACGGCGACACCGGGCAGCGTGTCGGTGAAGATGCCGACCAGCGCGGTGAGTGCGGAGCCGGTCGCGGCCACCGGGGTGTCGTGGTGTGCGGCCCGCTCGACGAGGGCCTTGCGGTCCAGTTTGCCGTTGACGGTCAGCGGCAGGGCGTCGACCGGGAGGACCAGGCCGGGCACCATGTGCGCGGGCAGCTTCGCGGACAGCGGGCGGGTGAGGGCGCCGGGGTCCCCGGGGACCCGGCCCACGACGTGCGCGACCAGGTGGTCGCCGCTGTCCGCGACGGTCACGGCCACGTCGACCACGCCGTCGAGCTCCCTGATCGCGGACTCCACCTCGCCGAGCTCGATGCGGAAGCCCTTGAGCTGCACCTGGTCGTCGGCGCGGCCGGCGAACTCCAGTTCCCCGTCGAGGGTGCGGCGGGCGAGGTCGCCCGTGTGGTACATGCGGGAGCCGCCGCCCGCGAACGGGTCGGCCACGAACCGGCCCGCGGTGAGTCCGGGCCGGCCCAGGTAGCCGAGCGAGACCTGGTCGCCGGCCACGTAGATGGCGCCCACCCGGCCGGGCGGGACGGGCCGGAGCCGGTCGTCGAGCAGGTAGGTGACCAGGCCGGGGATCGGCGCGCCGATCGGGCTGACGTCGTCGCCGTGCTCGAAGTCCCCGTCGGTCAGGACCCGGTGGGTGACGTGGACGGTGGTCTCGGTGATGCCGTACATGTTGACCAGCTCGGGCGAGGCGGCGCCGTGCCGCTCGACCCAGCCGCGCAGCCGCCCGAGGTCCAGCGCCTCGCCTCCGAAGACGACCCGGCGCAATGCGGGGAGCGGCTCGCCGGCCTGCCGGTCGGCCTCGATGAACTGGTAGAAGGCCGAGGGGGTCTGGTTGAGCACGGTCACTCCGCGCTCGCACACCAGCCGGTGGAAGTCGACCGGGGAGCGGGTCAGCCCGTACTCGGGCACCAGCAGTTCGGCGCCGTGTGTGAGCGCGCCCCACAGCTCCCAGACCGCGAAGTCGAAGGAGTACGAGTGGAACTGGACCCACACGTCGTGCGGGCCGAAGTCCATGTCGGGCCGGGTGTTCGCGAGCAGGGTCACCACGCTGGAGTGCGGGACGACGACGCCCTTGGGCCGCCCGGTCGATCCGGACGTGTAGATCACGTACGCCGGATCGTGCCAGTCCGCCTCGGACCCGGCCGCCGGCGGGGCGGTTTCCCGGGGCGCCTCGTCCCCCTGTACGAGCACGCGGGCCGGCACGCCCGCCCGGTCCAGCAGCCGCGTGAAGCGGTCCCGCTGTTCACGGTCCACGAGCACGACCTGCGGGGCGGCGTCGGCGAGGACGTACTCCAGCCGTTCGTCCGGGTACGCCAGGTCGAGAGGCACGTACGCGCCGCCCGCGGAGACGATGGCGACCAGGGCGACGACCTGCTCCAGGGAGCGGGGTACGGCGACGGCGACCCGTTCGCCCGGCCGGACGCCGGCCGCGCGCAGGACCGAGGCCAGCTCGTCCTTGGCCCGGGCCAGTTCGCCGTAGGTGAGGGAGCGGCCGGCGCCGTCGAGGGCGCACTGGGTGACGGCGGTGGCGGCAGGGTAGCGCTGCGCGGCGGCGTCGAAGAGCGTGCCCAGGGTCGTCGGGGTGATCCGTGCGGGCCGCCGGGTGTCCTCGCGGGCGAGGTCCTCGACCAGGGCGTCCGGTCGGGTGAGCAGACCGGTGAGGGTGCGGGTGAAGGTGTGCAGGATCGCCTGCGCGGTCGCTTCCCGCAGCAGGGCGCCGTCGTGGATGAGGTTGAAGCGCGGACGGCCGTCGAGTGCGCGTTCCACCACGAGCGTCAGCGGGTAGTGCGGGGCGCCTTCGTTCACGATGTCGGTGACGACGAGCGTGTCGTCCGGTCCGCGCAGGCCCTCGACGTCGGTCGCGACGTCGAAGACCACCAGGGTGTCGAAGAGCGGTCCGGCGCCGGCCTGGCGGCCGATGCGCGCCAGCGAGACGTGCTGGTGCGGCAGCACCGCGCTCTGGTGTTCCCGTACCGAGGCGAGCAGCTCCTGCGCCGTGGCGCCGGCGGCCCACCGGGCACGTACGGGGATCGTGTTGATGAACAGACCCACCATGTCGGCGATGCCGGGCACGTCCGCGTCGCGCCCGGACACCGTGGAGCCGAACACGACGTCCCTGCCGTGCAGGAGGTCGCCGAGCGTCACCGCCCAGGCGCTGTGCACGGCCACGCTCAGCGGCACCCCGGCCGACCGGGCGGCCTCGTCGATGTCGTCCTGCGGCTCCACGGCCGTGTCGGCGAACCGGTCGGACGGGGTGTGTCCCTCGGCGACCAGCGAGGGGCCGGACAGTTCGGCGAGCTGCTCGCGCCACACCCGGTCGCTCTCGTCCTCGTCGCGCTCGGCGAGCCAGCGCACGTAGTCGGCGAAGCCGCCGCGCGGGTACACGGTGCCCGGTGCGTGGTACTCGGCGAGCAGCGCGCGGAGCATCGGGGGCACGGACCAGCCGTCGGCGATGATGTGGTGGACGGTCTGCACCAGGACGTCGCGGCCGGAGCCGGCGCGGATGAGCGTGTACCGCATGAGCGGGCCGGCGGCCAGGTCGAACCCCGCGCGACGGTCCCGCTCGGCGATGTCGCGGATCTCCTCGTCGGTGATGCCGGGGCGGTCCAGCGTGGTGAACGGGGCCTCCACTCCGCTTTCCAGTACGGAGACCACGCGGCCGTCGGCGAGGGCCGTGAACCGGGCGGCCAGGTTGGGGAAGAGCGAGAGCAGCCTGGTGGCCGCCGCCGCGAGTCGGCCGGGGTCCACTTCCCCGTCCAGTCTCAGCAGCTGCTGCTCCACGTAGCTGCCCGCGGAGTCGTCGTCGAAGACCGAGTGGAAGTACAGGCCCTCCTGCAGCGGGGTCAACGGCAGGACGTCGTGCAACGCGGGTCCGTCCAGGTCGTCGACGTCGGCCTGGGTGAGCGCCACCAGGCCGAAGTCGCTGGGAGAGTGCCCGCCTTGGTCGAGTGCGGCCAGTCCGGCCAGTCCGGCCAGGGCCTCCCGGAAGTACCCGCCGATGGTCTCGATGTCCTCGTCGGTGAACATCCCCTGGGGCCAGGAGAGGGTGGTGGTCAGCTCGTACGCACCGGCCGTCGGGGCGGGTTCGGCGATCGCGTTGAACTCCAGGGCGCGCGGCAGGCGCATCCGGGGGTCGCGCCGCTCCCCCAACTGGTCGGTGCTGCCGCTGAGTTCCCAGTCGCCCGAGGCTCCGGCCTCGAAGCGTCCGAGGTAGTTGAACAGGACCTGGGGCGCGGGCGCGTCGGACCCGGTGCCGCCGCCCAGGTATCGCAGGACGCCGTAGGAAAGGCCGTTGCCCGGAACCCGGGCGAGGTCTTCCTTGACGGCCTTGAGGGCGGTGGCCAGGTAGGCGGGCGCGGTGAGGTCGGCCGCCGCTCCGGGGTCCACGGTGACCGGGAAGAGGGTGGTGAACCAGCCGACGGTCCGGGAGAGTTCGGGTTCGAACCCGGCCGCTGCGGCCAGCAGGTGGCCTTCGCGGCCGTGGCCCTCCAGTTCGATGTGTGCGAACGTCTGGTCCTGCCCGAGGTCGCGGCGCCACCGGGCGAGGGTGACGGCGAGCGCGGTCAGCAGTACGCCGTTGACGCCCGCGTGGAACCTGGCGGGGACCTCGCCGAGCAGCGCGGCCGTGACCTCGGGGCCGACCGAGACGGTGGTCGCCCGCTCCCGCTCGACGGTGTCGGCGGCGGCCGGCGCGCGCCGGCCCACCGGTGCGTCCGCCCCCGGCAGGGGGCGCCGGTAGTGGGCGCGGTCCTCGTCGAAGGCAGCGCGCTCCAGCAACTGCGTCCAGCGTCGGAACGAGGTTCCCACCGGCGGAAGTTCGAGCGGGGTGCCGTCGGCGAACCGCTGCCAGGCCGTGGCGAGGTCCTCCCGCAGGATCCGCCAGGACACGCCGTCGATCACCACGTGGTGGACGACCACGACCAGCTGGCGTGCCGCGCGGCGCCAGACGGCACGCAGCATCACGCCGTTGTCCGGGTCCAGCCCGGCGGTGGCGAGCGCGACGCACGCGTCGAGGGGCAGGTCGTCCTCCTCCTGCCATCCCGGTGCTGTCCCGTCGGCCTCCGGGATGTCGAAGCTCCAGCGGTCGCCGCGCACCAGCCTGGCGCGCAGCATGTCGTGCCGTGCGACCACGGCGGCGAGGATCTCGTCCAGGGCCCCGGCGGTCAGGTCGGCCGGGGTGTTCAGCACCACCGACTGGACGAAGCCGTCGATGGCGTCCGTGGTCTCGCCGAGCCACCGCACGACGGGCGATCCCGCGACCGAACCGGTCGCGACGTCGCCGTGGTCCACGGCGGCCGCGCCCTCGCGGCTCGCCACGGCCGCCAGCGCGCCGATGACGCTGTGGGTGAAGATCTGCCGGGGTGTGACGTGGAGACCCACGGTGCGCAGGGCGCTCAGGAGCGAAATGGCCAGGAGGCTGTCTCCGCCGAGCTGGAAGAAGTCCTGGTCGACGCCGACCTCGTCCAGTCGCAGCAGGGCCGCGACGGCCTCGCACACCAGGCGTTCGTTCTCGGTGGCCGGTGCCACGAGCGCGCCCGTGCCGAGCTCGGGTTCGGGCAGCGCGCCGCGGTCGAGCTTGCCGTTCGCGGTGAGCGGGAACTCCTTCATCACGACGACGTGGGTGGGCACCATGTAGTCCACCATGTGCCCGGCGGCCCACGCCTTGACCTCGTCCGCCCGCAGGTCCTCGCTCCCGGCGGCCGGGATCACGTAGCCCACGAGGTAGGTGCCGCCGGCCGCGTTCTTCTTCGCGAGGACGCAGGTGTGCCGTACGGCGGGGTGTTCCGCGAGGCCGACCTCGACGTCCTCGATCTCCAGGCGCATGCCGCGGATCTTGATCTGGTTGTCGGCGCGGCCGAGGAAGTCCAGCGAGCCGTCCGGGGCGAACCGTGCGAGGTCACCGGTCCGGTACAGCCGGGACCCGTCCCCGGCGAAGGGATTGGCGACGAAGCGGGAGGCGGTCAGGCCGGGTGCGCCCACGTATCCGCGCCCCAGGAGGAAGCCTCCGACGTACAGTTCGCCGCCGACCCCGACCGGGACCGGCCGCAGTTCTTCGTCCAGGACGTACAGCTGGGTGTTGGGGTTGGCCTTGCCGATCGATGTGGACAGGCGTTCCGCCGCGCCCCGGTAGATGACGTGCGAGACGCCGATCGTCGTCTCGGCCGGGCCGTAGCCGTGGTACATGGGTATGTCGAGCCGGGTGCGGAACCGTTCGTACAGCTCCGGGGTCAGCACCTCGCCGCCGCACCACACGTGCCGCAGGCTGTCGAGCCGCCCGGAGTCGCCCGCGATCTCCAGCAGCACGTCCAGCATGGACGAGACCAGGTAGGTGAAGGTGACGCGCTGCTCGGCGATCACGCCGAGCAGGTGGTGCGGGTCGCGTTCGCCGCCGGGGCGCAGGACCACCAGCCGGCCGCCGGACACCAGGGGCAGGAAGATCTCGTTGATGGAGATGTCGAAGGACAGCGGCGCCTTGAACAGCGAGGCGTCGTCGTGGCCGAAGCGCAGGATCTCGTCGACCTGCCACAGCAGGCGCTCGCTGATCGCTTCGTGCCGGATCATCGCGCCCTTGGGCCGGCCGGTCGAACCGGAGGTGAAGATCACGTAGGCGAGCGCGTCGCCGGGGACGGTGATCCCGGTGCCGTCGCCGGGGTGGGAGCCGTACCGCCAGTCGGCGAGGTCCACGACCACGGTCGGCGGTTCACCCGGGTCGTGCTCACCCGGGCCGCCCAGCTGCAGGACGACGCGGGCGTCGTCGATGACGACGGCCCGGCGCGCGGCCGGCCACTGCGGGTCGAGCGGGACGAACGCGGCTCCCGCCTGGAGCACCCCGAGCAGCCCGATCACCATGTCGGCGGAGCGGCTCAGGGAGATGCCGACGACCTGTTCGGCGGTGATGCCGCTAGCGATCAGGTGGTGGGCCAACTGGGCGGAGAGTTCAGCTACTTGACGGTACGTCAGTGAACGGTGCTCGTCGACGACGGCAACGGCGTCGGGCCTGGTCCGGGCCTGCTCGCGGAACATCTCCACGATGGTCGGGCGGACCCGGTCCGCCCCGGTGTCGTTCCATTCGGCGAGGCTCGCGAGCCGCGCCGCGACGCTCGACGGGCCGATGCTGGCGAGGGACCGGTCCGGGAAGTCGGCCAGGTCGTCCAGCGCGAGCTGCGCGTCGGCCGGTACGACGCCGTCCGGGACGGCGATGCTGCGGCCGTCCGCGCCGACCTCCCAACCGGGCGCCCCGGCACCGCCGTTGTCGACCCACCCGAGGACGTCGGCGAACAGGGTGGCGGAGGTGAGCTCCATGCCGTCCGGGCTCAGGCCCCTCGCCCAGTACGACAGCCCGATGGCGCACGCGTGGGCGATGGTCCTGTCGGAGTAGTCGCCTGTTCGTCGGCGCACGCCGGCCAGGCGTGTGGGAGAAAGCCGCACGAGACGAGCGGTCTGTTCCGTCATCGAGACTCAACGCCCTTTCACAGTCCGTAAGTCGGCCCACCCGGATCGGGGTGGGCTAGCTGCCCTCGCGCCAGGCCCGCCACAGGCGCGCGTACCGGCCGCCCAGGGCCACCAGCTCGTCGTGCGTGCCGTGCTCCACGACGCGGCCCGCGTCCAGCACGGCGATCCGGTCCGCCGCCATCGCCTGCGTCAGCCGGTGCGCCACGAACAGCGTGGTCCGGCCGGCGCACGCGGCGAGCACCGCCCGTTCCAGCTCGGCCGCGCCCTCGCTGCCCGCTTCCGCCGTGGACTCGTCGAGGACCACCACCGGGGACCGGGCCAGCACCAGCCGGGCGAGGGCGATCTGGGCGACCTTGGTGACGTCCAGGCGCTCGCCGCCCTCACCGACCAGGGCGCCCGTTCCGCCCGGCAGCGCCTCGACCCACGTGTCGGCGCCGACCGTGCGCAGGGCGTCCATCAGCTCGGCGTCGGTCGCTTCCGGCGCGGCCAGCCGCAGGTCGTCGGCGAGCGGGCCGGAGAACACGTGCGTCTCCTGCGTCAGGATGCTCACCAGGGCCCGCGCCCCGGCCTCGTCCAGACCGGCGAGGTCGGTCGGCCCGATGCGCACCGACCCGGCCTGCGGGGTCCCGATGCCCGCGATCAGCGCGGCCAGGGTCGACTTGCCCGCGCCCGTCGCCCCCACCAGTGCGAGCGAACCCCCGGCCGGAATCGTCAGGTTGACGTCCCGCAGGACCGGCTCCTCGCTGTCGGGATAGCCGAACGTGAGCCCCTCCACCGTCACCGCGTACGGCACGTCCGCCGCCGGTGCGACGCCCGGGGCGCCGACCAGCCGGTCCTCCGCGTCCTCCCCCAGTACGCCGACCAGCCGTGTCAGGCTCGCGCCCGACTTCTGGGCCTCGTCGAAGGTGAACATGATGGAGCCCAGCGGGGTGAACAGCCGGTGGAACAGCAGCGGGGCTGCCGACACCTCGCCCAGGCTGGCGGCGTCGGCCTCCAGCAGGGCGTACCCGACCACGAGGATCAGGACCAGGCCGATGAACTCGGCGCGGTTCTCCCGGCCGACGAACCGGCCGAAGAGCCGGAACACCTCGATGCCGAGTTCGCGCACCCGCCACGATTCGCTGGTGACCTTCTCGCGGACGGCCCCCTCCAGGCGGTACGCCCGGACCGTGTCGATCCCGTTGAGCCCACTGATCAGCGCCTGCGCGCGGTCGGCCTGGACCGCGCGCTGCTTGCGGTAGAGGGGGGCGGAGCGGGGCAGGTACCAGCGCAGGGCCAGCGCGTACGCGGGCAGCGCGCCGGCGCCGGCCAGGCCGAGCCGCCAGTCCAGGCCGAACATGCCGAGCGTGGCGATGACCACCAGCACGCCCGCCGAGAACACCGTGGGGACGGCCGTGCGGATGCCCCGGGACAGTACGGCGACGTCGTCGCCGACCCGGGACAGCACGTCTCCCCGGCCGACCTGCTCGATGCGTGCGCTCGGCATCCCCAGCACCGCCCGTACGGCGCCTTCCCGCAGCCGCGCGAGGAGGTCCGCGCCCAGCCGCCCGACCAGGTAGGCCGACAGGGCGGTGGCCGCCGCGCCGAGCAGCGCGGCGGCCACCATCAGCACCCCTGTCGTGACCAGGATGGAGCGGGATTCGCCCGCGACCACCCCGTCCACGACCCGGCCGAGAAGCAGCAGCGGGAGTACCTGGAGCGCCGCCCCGGCCACCGTGGTGAGCACGGTGGCGGCCGTCAGCCAGGGCACTTCGCGGCAGTGCGCCGTGACCCAGCGGGTGGCCTCGCGTCCGGTCGTCGTGCGCAGGGTCGACGGGGCGACGCGCGTATCAGTGGTGCTCACACCTAGCCGACCGACTTGACGAGTTCGTCGATCGCGTACGGCAGGGACAGCAGGGTGCCCTGGGACATGGCCGCGCCGACCGCCGGGCCCTCGCTGTCCAGCAGGTACGACACCTTGCCGTTCTTGACCGCGCCCAGGTTGGCGAACAGCTCGAACTTCTTGAGCGCCTCGGTGTCGGCCTTGTCGTTGATGACGAAGATGCGGTCGACGTCGATCAGGTCCATGCGCTCGGGGGACAGCGTGGTGTAGAACTTGCCGTCGGCGATCTTGTCGATCTCGGTCTGGTACTTGAAGCCGGTGCCCGTCACCAGGCGCCCGCGGACGTCGGTGGAGGTGAAGGGGGCCGCCGAGTCCTTGTACCAGGACAGTGCGACGGCGGTCTGGTTCGCGAACTCGGGGTGCGCCTTCTTGGCCGCGTCGAGCTTGTCCTGGATGCCCTTCACCAGTTCGGTGCCCTTGGACTCCTGGCCCAGCGCCTTGGCGATGTGGACCGCGTTGTCCTGCCAGGGAGCGCTGAACGGCTCCTTCTCGGCCTTGGTGCGGCCCACCGTCGGGGCGATCTTGGAGAGCTTGTCGTAGGCGGCCTGGTCGATCTCGGAGTAGACCGCGATGATCAGGTCCGGCCGCAGGGCGGCGATCTTCTCGTAGTTCGGTCCGGTGTCGCCGTTGTTCATGACGACCTCGGGGCGGGTGTCGCCCCACTTGGCCTTCACCCAGGGCCACTGGGTGTTGATGTCGGGGCTGGTGCCCGGCGGGTTCGGGTACTGGTCGACCATGCCGACCGGCTTGATGCCGAACGCCAGGATGGCCTGGTCGTCGGTGTAGCCGACGGAGACGACCCGCTGGGGGGCCTTGGCGACCTTCGTGGACCCGAACGCGTGCTCCACGGTGACCGGGAAGGTGCCGGCCGCGGCGGCCGGGGCGTCGGCGCTCTTCTTGTCGGACTGGTCCTTCGTGTCGGAACCGCATCCGGCCAGGAGGCCGACGCCGAGGGCCGTGGCGGACAGTACCGCCGTCAGCCGCCCCCAGGAGTTCGTACGAGTCGTTCGATGGAGAAGCATCCGCAATCCCTTGCTTTCGGGCTGTCCACTGCACCCCCGCCCGAGGGCAGGCAAACCGTATCGCGCTCAAGTGAGGCTAGCCTAGCCTTACTTGAACCGTATTTTTGTCCAATCAGTCGAGTGGGCCGAGCTGGACGTGGGTGCGGCCGATCGGCACGATCAGCGGCCGGTCCCCCACCGGATCGTCGATCACCTTGGCCCGCAGACCGAACGCCTCGTGGAGCAGCTCGGCGGTGATGACGTCCCGCGGGTGCCCCTGCGCCAGGATCGCGCCGGCCTTCATCACGATGAGGTTGTCGCTGTAGCGCGTGGCCAGGTTGAGGTCGTGCAGCACCATGACCACGGTGCATCCCGACTCGTGGAGGTCGTCCACGAGGTCGAGCACGTCGATCGCGTGCGCCAGGTCCAGGAAGGTGGTCGGCTCGTCCAGCAGGAGCAGATCGGTGCCCTGGGCCAGCGTCATCGAGATCCAGACGCGCTGGCGCTGCCCGCCGGACAGCGCGTCGACCGGGCGGTCGGCCAGGTCGGACACCCCGGTCATGGCCAGCGCCCGCTCCACGACGGCGGCGTCGTCCGAGGACCACTGGCGCAGCCAGCTCTGGTGCGGATGCCGCCCCCGGGCGACCAGGTCGGCCACCGTGAGCCCGTCCGGCGCGACCGGCGCCTGCGGCAGCAGGCCGAGCTTCTTCGCCACGTCCCGGGTCCTGAGCGTGGCGATGTCCTCGCCGTCGAGGACGACCGAGCCCTTCGTCGGCTTGAGCAGCCGCGAGAGGGTCCGCAGCAGGGTCGACTTCCCGCAGCCGTTGGAGCCGATGATCGTGGAGATCACCCCGGGCGGGATCGCCACGTGGAGGTCGTCGATGACGCTCCGGCCCCCGTACCCGACCGTGACCCCCCTGGCCGCCAGCCGTGAGGTCTCCTCACCCCCGGACTGGATCCCGGTGATGTGCGAAACGGCCACAAGTCCCCCTGAACTAGACGTGCATGCATACGAGTCGGTCAACGCAGGTTCGCCCGCACCAGGAGGTAGACCAGGAAGGGGCCGCCGATCGCGGCGGTGACGACGCCCACCGGGAGGGAGATCGGCAGCGCCGTGCGGGCGACCAGGTCCGCGCCGGTCAGCAACAGGGCCCCCACCATGCCGGAGGCCACCATCGGCGGTGTCGGGCACCTCAGCAGCCGCATCGCCACCTGCGGCGCGACCAGCGCGACGAACGGAACCGGGCCCGCCGCGCTCACCGCCACGCCGGCCAGCAGGACCGCGCACAGCAGCAGGACCGCCCGCACCGCCGAGTACCGGACGCCCAGGCCCGCGGCCACCTCGTCGCCGAGGTACATCGGCTTGAACTGGAACGCGGCGCAGGCCACGACGACCATCAGCGCGAGCGTGCACCAGACCGCCACCCGGATGTCGTCCCACGACCGGTTGTCCAGCGAGCCGATCAGCCACGCCTGGGCCCGGGCCACGTCCCTGATGTCGGCCCGGACCAGCAGCCAGGTCGTGACGGCCTCCATCACGGCGCTCACCGAGATGCCGATGAGGATGAGCCGGAAGCCGTCGATCCCGCGCCGCCACGCCAGGAAGTACACGAGGAGTCCCGTGCCGAGACCGCCCGCGAGCGCCGCCCCGGACAGGCCGACGGAGCTGACGACCGCCGCGGCGGTCCCGCCCGACACCGTCACCAGGAACACCGCGACCGCGCCGGCGCCCCCGGTGATCCCCAGGATGTCGGGGCTGGCCAGCGGATTGCGCGCGATGGACTGGGTGATCGCCCCGGACACGCCCAGCGCGATGCCGACGACGCATCCGGCCAGGGCCCGCGGCATCCGCAGGTCCATGATCACGAACTCGTCCACCTGCTCGCCGCGGCCGAGGATCGTGGCGATCACCTGGGGCAGGCCGATGGGGAACTCCCCGACGCCGATGGACAGGCAGAACACCAGGAACGTCGCCGCCGCCAGCAGCAGGGTGGCGCACACCATCCACGGCCGCCACACGAACGACACCCGGCCGAGCCGGACGCCCGGCGCCACCGGGGCCTTCACGGCCTCCACGACTTGCACGTCCACGTCGGCCCCGTTCATGCGCTCTTGAACTTTCCGCGCCACACCAGAACCGCGAAGAAGGGGGCGCCGAGGAGGGCCACCACGACACCCGCGTCCAACTCGCCCGGCCGCACCAGCAGTCGCCCGGCGATGTCGCAGACCAGCAGGACGATGGCGCCGAGCAGGCCCGCGTACGGCACCAGCCAGCGGTAGTCCGGCCCGGTCAGGTACCTGGCCACGTGGGCCACCATGAGACCGAGGAAGGCGATGGGTCCGCAGGCCGCCGTCGCCGCTCCCGCCAGCAGGGTGATGGCGATGATGCCGACGGTCCGGCTCAGCACGATGTTCACGCCCAGCCCGCGCGCCACGTCGTCGCCCAGGTTGAGCAGGTTGACGGCCGGCAGCGTGGTCAGGGCCAGGACCAGCCCGACCGCGATGAACGCCGTCACCGGCCAGATGACGTCGAATCCGACACCGGCCACGGAGCCCGCGTTCCAGAAGCGCAGCGCGTTCAGCGAGGCCTTGTCCGACAGCGCGACCGCCGTGGTCATCGCCGCCAGGAACACGGTGATCCCCTGCCCGGCCAGGGCGAGCGTCAGGGGGTTGCCGGCCCCCCGGCCGATGCTCGCCAGTCCGAACACGACGACACCGGCGACCGCCGCCCCCAGGAAGGCGAACCAGACGTACTGGAACGGGACGGCGAGCCCGAACACCGCGATCACCGTCACCACGGCGAACGAGGCGCCCGAGTTCACCCCGAGCAGGCCCGTGTCGGCGATCGGGTTGCGCGTGTACCCCTGGATCAACGCCCCGCCGACGCCCAGGGCCACGCCCGCCACCACGGCCAGGACCGTCCTGGGCACGCGTACGGTCTGCACGATGAGCCTGATCTCCGTGAGCCGCCGGTCCGGATCCGGTTCCGCCGTCAGCCCGTGCCACACGTCGGCCGGACCGAGCGCGCGGGCACCGACGGCCAACGACACCACCACGGCGGTCAGGAGGATCGACAGGAGTACCAAGGACCCCACAACCCGGCGTCGGCGGGCCTCCGTTGCGCCCCTGGGCGCGGGACGCTCCACTGTAGTCGTGCCCATGTCGCTGTACGTTATCCCTTCGCTCCACCGGCGAAACCTCGCCGGTGGCACGCGCCACCAGGCGGCAGTTGTACGGACCGCACCGGTCCGGGTATCGGTCTAGCGGGCCGTGCTGCCCGTTCCGTCGGCCACGGTCCGGACCTCGTCGGCATCGGACTTGCGGCCCCGGTCGAGGAGCGAGTCGAGGATCTCGCCGACCCTGACGCTGGTGTTGGACAGCAGGGACGACGTGATGCCGTGCGTGTGCTCCGTACCGCCCTGCACGTAGATGCCGCAGCGCAGTTCCGGGTCGGTCGCGATGCGGTAGTCGCGCTCGACGCGGACACGGTCCTCGTCGTCGCGCAGGCAGCGGTCGGCGACCTCGCCGAGGAGGCCGAGCGGGTCGGCTGGGCGGTAGCCGGTGGCGAAGACCACGACGTCCGCGTCCAGGAGCGTCTCCTCGCCCGTCACCAGGGACTGCACGGTGGCGCGGACCTTGGCCGGCGTCTGCGTGACGCCGGTCAGCCGGGAAACGTTGAGGAAGCGCAGGCGCTCGGTGCCGAGGACCTTCTCCTGGTACATCTGCCGGTACAGCTCGTCGATCAGGTCGATGTCCACCACGGAGTAGTTCGTGTTGCGGTGGTAGTCCATCAGCTTGCGCTTGACGTTCTCGGGTGCGGTGAAGAACTCGCCGACCGCCTCCGGGTCGAAGATCCGGTTGGCGAAGCCGCTGTCGTCGGCGGGGCTGTAGCCGTACCGGGAGAAGACCGCGCAGACCTCGGCCTGCGGGAAGCGGCGGTGCAGGTAGGCGACGTTCTCGGCGGCGCTCTGCCCCGCGCCCACGACGACGAACCGGGAGGGGGCGGCGCCCTTCAGGGCTTCGACCTTCGTCAGGAGATCGGAGTTGTGCCAGATGCGGTCGGTGCGTTCCACGCCCTCCGGCATGAGGGGACGCAGACCGGTGCCGATGACGAGGTTGCGGGCCCGGTGGAGCGCGAGCCCCTCCCCCGAACGGACCGTCACGTCGAGGTGGTCCACCACTCCTTCGCGGACGACCGGCGTGACCCCGACGACCTCGTGGCCGTACGAGACCATGTCGTCGACCTTGGCCGCGGACCACTCCAGGTAGTCGTGGAACTCCACCCTGAGTGGGAAGAGGTTCTTGTGGTTGATGAAGTCGATCAGCCGCCCCTTGCTCTTCAGGTAGCACAGGAAGCTGAACTCGCTGGCCGGGTTCCGGAGCGTCACCAGGTCCTTCAGGAAGGACACCTGCATGGTCGCGTCGTCGATGAGCATGCCCCGGTGCCAGCCGAAGCGCGGCTGCTGCTCGAAGAAGTGAGTGGTGATCACTTCCTCCCTGCCGACGCGTGCGTTGTGCTCGCCGACCGCGATCGCCATGGCCACATTGGACGGGCCGAAGCCGATTCCTATGAGGTCGTGGATCAGCGGGGGGTCGTCAGGACGAGCCTGTGCCATGTCACTCCCATCGTGCGAGGGCAGCCGCCGTGCCGGGCGGGCAAGGCGGTCGGTCGGGCATCGGGGAAGGCGGGAAAATCGGGCACGCCGACGGAGACGCGACCGAAACTTAGGTAAGGCTAAGCTGATCCTCCAGGAGCTGTCGATAGACAAATCGGGCGGCCGGAGAGCGGAGTGATCGTCAACTCGCAGCAGGGCGGGCACCGTTGCCAACTTAGGCAAGCCTTGCTTTACTCGACTTCAACCAACCCCTGTCCCTGAGGAGGAACCCCATGCGGGTCGTCATGTTCGGTTACCAGACCTGGGGGCACCGGACCCTGCAAGCCCTCCTGGACTCCGAGCACGACGTGGTGCTGGTGGTGACGCACCCGAAGAGCGAACACGCCTACGAGAAGATCTGGAGCGACTCCGTCGCCGACCTCGCCGAAGAACACGGGGTCCCGGTCCTGCTCCGCAACCGCCCGGACGACGACGAGCTGTTCCAGCGCCTCAAGGAGGCCGAGCCGGACATCATCGTCGCCAACAACTGGCGTACGTGGCTGCCGCCGCGGGTCTTCGGACTCCCCCGCCACGGCACGCTGAACGTGCACGACTCGCTGCTGCCGAAGTACGCCGGCTTCTCGCCCCTCATCTGGGCGCTGATCAACGGCGAGACCGAAGTGGGCGTCACCGCGCACATGATGAACGACGAACTCGACGCCGGGGACATCGTGCGGCAGGAGTCGGTACCGGTGGGGCCGAAGGACACCGCCACCGACCTCTTCCACCGGACCGTCGACCTCATCGCCCCGGTCACCGTCGGCGCCCTCGACCTCATCGCCTCCGGGCGGACGGAGTTCACCAAGCAGGACCGGTCCCAGGCGAGCTTCTTCCACAAGCGGTCCCTCGAGGACAGCCGCATCGACTGGACCTGGCCCGCGGAGGACCTGGACCGCCTGGTCCGCGCCCAGTCCGAGCCGTACCCCAGCGCCTTCACCTTCCACAAGGGCAGGCGCCTGGAGGTGCTGTCCGCCTGCGTGTCCGAGGGGCGGTACGGCGGAACCCCCGGCCGGATCTTCTACCGCGAGGGCGAGGGGGTGGTGATCGTCGCGGGCGCCGACGCCCGGACCGGCCGCAACCACGGGCTGGCCATCACGCGCGTACGGACCGAGGACGGCCGGGAGTTGCCCGCGGCCGAGTACTTCACCTCGATGGGCGGATACCTGACCGGGCGGGCCTGACCCGCCGGTCCCCGACCGGGGCGCCGGGGACCACCACCCTCGGTGGTACCCGGCGCCGGACTAGCGGCGGCTGCGTACGAGGAGGTACAGGAAGTACGGCGTGCCGATCACCGCGGTCATCAGCCCGGCGCCGAGCTGGGCCGGTGCGATGACCGTCCGGCCCACCAGGTCGGCGGTGCAGACGAGGACCGCGCCGAGGAGCACCGCGACCGGGACCACCCGGGCGTGCTGCCGGCCCACGAGGGCACGGGCGGCGTGCGGTGCCACGAGTCCGACGAAGCCGATGGTGCCGGCGGCGGCCACCGCGGTGGCGCTGAGCAGGACGGCCAGGACGAGGAAGCCGAGGCGCCCTCGTCCGAGGTGCATGCCGAGCAGCCGCGGGGTGTCCTCGTCGAGTGACACGAGGTCGAGTTCGGCCCGGCGTACGACCGCGACGGCCAGGCCCGCGGCCAGGACGACCGCGAGTGGCACCACGTCGGGCAGGGTCCGCCCGTAGGTGGAGCCCGACAGTCAGGTCAGCGCCTTCGTCGCGTTGAACGGGTCGGTCAGGATGATGAGCAGGCCGACCAGGGCCGCCGTCGCGGTGAGGAGGAGGCGTCTCATGAGGTGGTACTGAGCCTTTCGCTTCGCGAGTGGTGCCGGCCGATCGCGCGGGTGCGCAGCCGGCCGGTGAGGGGGTCGGTGTCGACGTCGATGCGGATGCCGTAGGTGTCGGTCAGCCGCTCCGGGGTCAGTACGTCCGCGGGGTCGCCGTCGGCGATGACGCGTCCCGCGCTGAGCAGGACGATCCGGTCGGCCACGGCGGCGGCCTGGTCGAGGTCGTGCAGGACGGCGCCCACGGCGATCCCGTGGGCGTCCGCCAGATCCCGCATGAGGTCGAGGAGTTCGACCTGGTGGCGCAGGTCGAGGTAGGTCGTGGGTTCGTCGAGCAGGAGCACGCCGGTCTCCTGGGCGAGGCAGCCGGCCAGCCAGACGCGCTGGAGCTGTCCGCCGGACAGGTGCTCGGCGCCGCGTTCGGCGAGTTCGGCGACGCCCGTCAGGGCGAGCGCGCGGTCCACCGCGGTCCGGCCGCCCGGGTCGTCCCGGCCCCAGCGGCCCCGGTAGGGGTAGCGGCCGAAGTCGACGAGGTCCCGTACCGTCAGCCCGCTCGGCGTGGGGCGCCCCTGGGTGAGCAGGGCGACCCGGCGCGAGAACTCGCGGGGTCCGAGCGCCAGTCCGTCGGTGTCGCCGTCGATGACGAGGGTGCCCGTCCTCGGCCGCTGGAGCCGCGCGATGGTGCGCAGCAGCGTGGACTTGCCACTGCCGTTCGGCCCGACCAGGACGGTGACCTGGCCGGGCCGCAGCGTCATCGAGGCGTCGTGTACGACGTCGACGCCGTCGTACGCCACGGTGACGCCCGTGGCCGACAGTTCATGGCCGCGGGGACGCATCGCCGCGGCGGTCTCTTCAGCTACCTGCACGCCGGTAAGGTTAGCCTAACCTTACGAAATGACAAAAGGGCCCGGGACTGCGGTGGCAAGAGCGGAACCGGCCAAGTTCGCGAGGGGACGGCCGGAGGGCCTCGCTCACGATGTCGCGCGGGGTGCGGGAAGGGTGAGCCGGGTGACGGGGTCGGCCGCCGGGAGGGCGATGGGCCTGGCGCCGTCGTGGTCGCGCGTGATGTCCGCGAGCGGGCGGGTGCGTTCGGCCGCGCGGGCCATCCACTGCCAGATCCGGAACGGGGTGTCGGGCGTCGCCGGTGCGGACTCGGCGCCGCTGATCCACGTCGTGAGCGTGAACCGGTGGTCTTCGAACCGGCCGCTGGGGCAGGTGGACGGGACCACCTCGTGGAAGGCACTGGCCGGGAAGAACACGATGGTGTCGTGCTCGGGTTCGATGGTGCGGTAGGTCTCCGCCGGCTGCGGTCCGCCCTCGTGGAACTGGGTGTCGTACAAACGGAGTTGGCCGCCGTCGAAACCGCGGGGCCTGCGGTGGAGGTAGTACACGGCCGACACGGCCGTGCCGACGTCGCGGACCCGCGAGGCGTCGGTGTGGATGCCGTAGTGACCCCCTTCCCCGTGCGCCGTCAGAACCGTCAGGGCCTGCGTGAGCGCGGCCTGGTGCCCGAGGACCTCCTGGACGAGCGGCAGGCAGTCGGCGAGGTGCCGGCTGAAGACGGAGCTGGTCACGGGGAGGACGAGGGAGCTGCGGCCCTTGTGGGAGACCTGGCCCGACAGGGGGTCCAGGACCGTTCCCGCGTTGAAGTCGGGCTGCCGGGAGATCGCGTACGCCAGCAGGCCCGCGGCGCGTTCCTCGCCGAGGAAGTTCTCGAAGCGACAGACCGGGGCCGGTATGACGGGGGTCGTGGACCACCGGTCGGAGGGAGGCAAGTCCCGGGTGCCGATTTCCGTCGGGGTGGCCGGTTCCTTCGCGTATCCACTCATGGCCCGGAACCGTAAGCGGAGTGGCCCGCACCGTCGAAGGAGCACAGGGGGGCGCACAGGAGTACGCCGCTCCCGCCCCATGTGCTCGCGCGCGGGTCCGCCCGAGTGGAGGGCGGTGCGCGCAGCCGGGATGATGGGAAGGGGCGAGGTGAGCCGATGAGGTGAGCACGATGACCATGGAGACCTCCTACCCACCGGTAACGGTGACGGCCGGGCTGGACCCGCCGCTTTCGCGCTGGCTGTGGCTGGTCAAGTGGATCCTGGCCATTCCGCACTACATCGTGCTGGCGTTCCTGTGGATCGCCTTCCTCGTGATCTGCGTGATCGCGTTCTTCGCGATCCTCTTCACCGAGCGCTATCCGCGGGCCCTCTTCGACTTCAACCTCGGGGTCCTCCGCTGGTCATGGCGGGTCTCGTACTACTCCTACGCCGCCCTGGGCACCGACCGCTACCCGCCGTTCAGCCTCGGACCCGAACCCGACTACCCGGCCCGGCTGGACATCGCCTACCCCGAGCGCCTCTCCCGGGGCCTGGTCCTGGTGAAGTGGTGGCTGCTCGCCATCCCGCACTACCTCGTGATCGGCTTCTTCACCGGCGCGCACGGCGGCTGGTGGAGCGCGGGCCTGATCGGGCTGCTGGCACTCATCGCGGTCGTCACGCTGGCCTTCACCGAGAAGTACCCGCGCGACCTGTTCGACCTGGTGATCGGGCTCAACCGGTGGGTGCTCCGCGTGACGGCGTACGCCACGCTCATGACGGACGCCTACCCGCCCTTCCGCCTCGACATGGGCGGCGAGGAACCCGTGACCGCCGGATGAGCCGAGCGCTCGGACGCCGGGCACCGGCCGGTGGCCGACGGGTGATTGACTACGCCGCATGGATCCCGCGCGCACGTTCCCCGCAGGCGGCGAGCCCGGCTCGACCGCCCGGAAGGCGCCCCCTCTCGACCCCGAACTGAGTGCTGCGCTGGCGGCGTTGGGGGACGCGGCGAGAGAGCCGTTCACCCCGGAGAACCTCGCTGCCCGGCAGGAGCGGGACGCCGCGTCCCGGCCCCGGCCGACGCTGCGGGAGCTGCGCGCCGACGGCCTCTTCGAGGTGGACGAGCTGCTCGTGCCGGGAGCGCCGGGCGACCCGGACGTCACGCTCGTGAGCGCACGGCCCGCCGGGGTCGCGGGCCCGCTGCCGGTGCTGTACTACATGCACGGCGGCGGAATGATCATGGGCAATGCAAGGTCCGTCGTCCCGCAGCTGCTGCACGCATGGGCCCTCCCCCTGGAGCTGGCCGTCGTGTCCGTCGAGTACCGGCTGGCACCGCACACGCGCTACCCCGGACCGGTGGAGGACTGCTACGCCGGACTCGTCTGGGTGGCCGGGCACGCGGCCGAACTGGGCATCGACGCGGACCGCATCGTCATCGGCGGCAAGAGCGCCGGCGGCGGCCTCGCCGCGGCACTCGCCCTGCTCACCCGCGACCGCGGCGGGCCGGCACCGATCGGGCAGCTGCTCCTGTGCCCGATGCTCGACGACCGGGGCGACACCGTCTCCAGCCACCAGATGGCCGGCCTCGGCATCTGGGACCGGACCTCCAACGCCACCGCCTGGCAGGCGCTGCTGGGCGACCGGTACGGCGCCGCGGACCTGCCGCCCTACGCGGCCCCCGCCCGCGCCACCGATCTGTCCGGGCTGCCTCCGGCCTACATCGAGGTCGGGTCGGCCGAGACCTTCCGGGACGAGGACGTGGCCTACGCGAACGCGATCTGGCAGGCCGGCGGTCAGGCCGAACTGCACGTGTGGCCGGGGGCCTTCCACGGCTTCGACACCTTCGCGCCCCGGGCGGCCCTCAGCCGGGACGCCCGGACCGCCCGGTCCGCCTGGCTCCGGCGCGTCCTCGCCCGGTCCGGTTCCGGCAGCGGGCCCGCCGACCGCTGAGCAGGTCACGACGGCGGGCCCGCACGGGGGAGTTACTGCGCCGCCGTGGCGGCCGGGATGTCGACGCGGGCGGCCCGGCGGGCCGGCCAGAGCGAGGCGGCCAGCGCACCCGCCATGGCGACGAGCACGCCGAGGGCGAGCCGGCCCCAGGGAAGGACCAGCGCGTAGCCCGCGACGCTCTCCTGGAGGGTGCGGCCGAGCGCCCAGCCCAGGAAGACGCCCAGGACAGTGCCGAGCGCCGCGCCGAGCCCGCCGAGGACCAGGGCCTCCAGCCGGATCATCCGGCTCACACCGGCCCGGTCCACACCGAGGGCGCGCAGGGTGCCGATCTCCTTGCGGCGTTCGAGGACGGACATCGCGAGGGTGTTGGCGATGCCCAGGGCGGCGATCGTCAGCGCCATGCTCAGCAGGGCGTAGAAGACGTTGAGCTGGTCGCCGATGGACCCGCTGTCCTGGGCCCGGATGCCCGCCTGGTCGAGGACGGCCAGCGCGGGGTTGTCGCCGAGGGCGCGGGTGACGTCGCCGCGTGCGGTCCGGCCGGGTCCGCCGGGCATGCCGACGAGGATCGCGGCGGTGTGCGGGGTGGAGTCGTAGCGGGCGACGAGGGAGTCGGGTGCGGTGATGCTGGGCAGCAGGTTGCTCTGCTCGTCCGCCCGGTAGACGGCGCCGATGGTGACGCTGCCCCGCTCGCCGTCCTGACGCTGCAGGGGCAGGGTCTGACCGACGCGCCAGCCGGCCGCCCTGGCCTTGAACTCGGCCACGGCGATCTGTCCTTGGGCGAGGCGGTCGAGGGAGCCCTCGACCACGTCGTAGCGCAGCAGCCGGCCGATGGTGGCGGGGTCGACGCCGGTCAGTACGGAGGGGGTTCCCGCCAGCCGGTACTCGGTGGACTGGTGGAGCGGGCTGACCGCGGCGCCGGGCACCTTCCTGAGGGCCGCCTCGGTGTCGGGGGTCATCCGCATGCCGCCCTCGGCGGGCTTGACCAGGTAGTCGGCGGTGAAGTCGTGGGTGGTCGCCCGGTCGAGGTACTGGGCGGCGGAGGCTCCGAGGACGGACAGGCCCGAGGCGAGGGTGAGGGCGATGGCGAGCGCGGCGGCCGTGGCGCCCGTACGGCGCGGGTCGCGCACGGTGTTGCGGGCGGCGAGGCCGCCGTACACCGGGTGCAGGCGGGTCAGCAGCGGCCGGACCAGGGCGACGAACGGCCGGGCCAGCAGCGGGATGAGGACGATCGTCCCGGTCAGGGTGAGGGCCGCGCCGAGGCCGATGATGGTCCGGGAGTCCCGCCCCGTGGTGAGGGCCCCGTACCCGGCGGCGGCGATGCCGGTGACCAGCAGGGCGGCGCCGAGGCCGGTGCGCAGGGAGCCGGTGCGCGCGGGCGCCGCGGGCTCGGCCGCGCTGAGCGCGGCGACCGGCGGGATGGCCATGGCCCGGCGGATCGGCAGCCAGGCGGCGACCATGGGCAGCGCGGTGCCGACCAGCAGGGACGTGATCACGGTGCCCGGGGTGAGGACCAGCGGGCCGGCCGGGGCGTCGGCCGGGGCGAAGAGGGTCTGCAGCAGGGCCGCGGCCCCGGTGCCGGCGGCGAGGCCGGCCGCGGAGGCGACCGCGCCGACGAGGAGGGACTCGGTCAGCAGGATGCGGCGCACCTGCTTGCGCGAGGCCCCGACGGCCCGCATCAGGGCCAGCTCCCGGGTGCGCCGGGCGACGAGCATGGTGAAGGTGTTGGAGATGAGGAAGGTGGCGACGAAGAGGGCGACCGCGGCGAAACCGAGCAGGATCTGGCTCATGGTGTCGCTGTCGTTGGTGGCGAGGTTCTCCTGGATCCGGGCGAGCTGTGCCCCGGTGGCCGCGCCGGTGCCCTCGGGCAGCACCGATTCGATCCGGCCGAGGAGCTGCTGCGCGTCGGCGCCGGGTGCGGCGGTGACGTCCACGTTCTGGTAGCGGCCGGGCTGGAGGAAGAGCCGCTGCGCGGTGGCGTCGTCGAACAGCGTCAGGCTGCCCCCGGCGGGCAGCGTGGTCCCGTCGGTCCGGAAGATCCCCCTGAGGGTGTAGGAGGAGGCGCCCTGGTTCGTGCCGACGCGGACGGTGTCGCCCACGCGGAAGCCGCCCTTCGCGGCGGTGGTCTCGTCGAGGGCGATCGTGTCCTCGCCGGTCGGGCCGGAACCCTGGGTGAAGCGGTAGGCGGGGTCCGTGCCGGCCGTCCCCGGGGCGAAGTTGCCGCCCTTGTGGGACGGGCCGTGACCGAGCAGCCGGCCCTCCCGGTCGGCGACGGCGGCGAAACCGGTGACGCGCCCCGCGGCGACGCCGACGCCGGGGACCTTGGCCAGGGTGTTCACGGTGCCGGCGTCAATGCCGGCCGGCCCGCCGGGCTGGTTCGGGGAGTCCCGGGAGTCTTCGGGGAAGACGCTGACGGCGATGCGCTCGTAGCCGTCGGTCGCCCGGGCGGCGGCGGCACGGTGGAGGCTGTCGCCGTAGACGAGGCTGCCGGAGACGAAGGTGACTCCGAGCATGACCGCGAACACGGTCATCAGGAGACGGGCCTTGTGCGCGAACACGTTGCGCAGGGCGGTACGGAGCATGGGGATGCGGATCCTGGGGAGGCGGGCTCGGCTGGTGCGAGCGGGCGGGCGGCTGGTGCGGTGCTCGTGCTGCGTGCCGGGGTGTAGGGGCGGTGGGTCAGCTGGTGCGCGAGCGGGTGTCGAATTCCTTCATCCGGTCCAGCACCCGGTCCGGGGTGGGACGGCTCATCTCGTCGACCAGGCGGCCGTCGGAGAGGAAGACCACGCGGTCCGCGTAGCCGGCGGCGACGGGGTCGTGGGTGACCATGACCACGGTCTGGCCCAGCTCGCGCACCGAGTCGCGCAGGAAGCCGAGGACCTCGGCCCCGGACCGGGAGTCGAGATTGCCGGTGGGTTCGTCGCCGAAGATGATCGAGGGGCGGGACACGAGGGCGCGGGCCACCGCGACGCGCTGCTGCTGCCCGCCGGAGAGCTGTCCGGGCCGGTGGTCGAGGCGCTGGGCCAGTCCGACCATGGAGACCACCCGGTCCAGCCACTGCCGGTCGGGCCGGCGGCCGGCGATGGTCAGCGGCAGCGTGATGTTCTCCAGCGCGGTCAGCGTCGGCAGCAGGTTGAAGGCCTGGAAGATGAAACCGATCCGGTCGCGGCGCAGCCGGGTGAGCTGCCCGTCGTCGAGGGTGCCCAGTTCGGTGGTGCCGATGCGGACGGAGCCGGAGCTGAAGGAGTCGAGACCGGCGGCGCAGTGCATCAGGGTGGACTTGCCGCAGCCGGAGGGGCCCATGATGGCGGTGAACTCGCCCTCCCCGAAGGCGATGCTGACCCGGTCCAGGGCGACGACGCGGGTGTCGCCGCTGCCGTAGACCTTCGACAGGTCGGTGGTGGCGGCCGCGGCCCCGGTCGGTGTGTGCAGCGGGTGCAGCGGGTGCGGGGCAAAGGGGTCGGCGGTCACGAAGGACTCCTCCTCGGGTGCGGAAAGGTGCACTCCGAAGGGTGTCCGGGGAACGTATCGGGGCCCGGTCCGCCGCGTATCGGCGTCCGCTCCGCTTCGTATCGGTCCTGTATTCGTATCGGTCGTGTAGGGGCGGGCGGTCAGGCCGGCAGACGGAGGGTGGCGACCGCGCCGCCGTCCTGGGCGTTCTCGAACCGCAGCTCGGCGCCGAGGAGCCGGGCCTGGCCGAGGGCGATGGTCAGGCCCAGGCCGTGGCCCGAGCCGCGGCCCGTCCCGCCCGTGTGGAAGCGGCGCGGGCCGTCGAGGAGCAGGTCCCGGGGGAAGCCGGGGCCGTGGTCGCGCACGACGACCGTCCGGCCCTCGACGGTGACCCGCACCGGGGCGTCTCCGTGCCGGTGGGCGTTGACGACGAGGTTGCCGACGATCCGTTCGAGGCGGCGCGGATCGGTCTCCACGGTCTCCCCGGCCCGGGCGGCCTCGGGGCCCCGCGGGCCGGCGTCGGCGGCAGCGGTGACGGTGACCTCGGTGTCGAGGCCGGTACGGGCCACCGCCTCGGAGACGACCGCGCCGAGCGGGACCCGGTCGCGGACCGGCCGTTCGGCGCCGGCGTCGAGCCGGGAGATCTCCAGGAGGTCCTCGACCAGGCCGCGCAGATCGCGCACCCGGGCCCGGAGCAGATCCTCCGTCTCACCGCGGGGCAGCAGGTCGGCCGCGGCCAGCAGCCCGCCGACGGGGGTGCGCAGCTCGTGGGCCACGTCCGCGGTGAACTGGCGCTCGGTGCGCAGCCGTCGGCTGAGGCTGTCGGCCATCAGGTCGACGGTGGCGGCGATGTCGGCGACCTCGTCGCCGCCCTCGGTGGGCCCGGTCCGGGCGTCCAGGTCCCCGGCGGAGATCCGGCCCGCCGTCTCCGAGACCCGCCGCAGCCTACGGGCGAGCAGCCCGGCCCCGTAGACCGCGAGGGGCGCGGCCGCCGCGAGCGCGACCAGTGAGGCCAGCGCCATGCTGACGTCGAGCCGCCGCAGCTCGTGGAGCTCCGAGCTCATGTTGACCCGGACGGCGAGCACCGGGCTGTCCGGGCCGCCGGTGCGCTGGGCGGCCCAGACGCTCGGCCCGACGTTGCCGTCGACGTGCCCGTCGTGGGCGACGTGCCGGACGCCGTCGGCGGGCCGGCGCAGCGCGGCGGGCAGCTCGGCCGGATCGAGCTCGGCACCGTCGATCAGCGTGCCGGTGCTCCGGTAGGTGGCCATGGCGGAGTAGACGGTGTTGAAGGCCCGGGCTTCGGCCCGGCTGCGGATCTCCCGTGCCGTCCACAGGTGCACGAGGACGCCCACCGCCGCCACGACCAGGAGGGCCGTGGCCGCGGCCAGCGCGGCGATCTTCCAGCGCAGGGACACGCGGGCCGGCCGGAGCCGGGGGAACGGGCGCACCGGCCTCAGCGCCTGAGCTTGTAGCCGAAGCCGCGGACCGTCTCGATCCGGTCGCGGCCGAGTTTCCTGCGCAGCCGCTGCACGCACAGGTCCACGACGCGGCTGTCGCCGTCCCAGCCGTAGTCCCACACGTCGCGCAGCAGGGTGTGGCGCTCCAGCACGATGCCCGGGTGGGCGGCGAACGCCAGCAGCAGTTTCAGTTCCGTCGGGGTCAGCGCCACCGGGCTTCCGGCAACGAAGACCTCCAGGCCGCCGGTGTCGATGGTCAGGTCCCCGAAGACCAGCGTCTCCCCCTCCGACGGTGGCGGCCCGGGGTCGCCGGTCGCGAGGCCGGGTTCCGGGGCGGGTGCGGGCGTGGGCGCGTAGGTCGCCCGCCGCAGCAGCGAACGGATGCGCGCCACGAGCACGTAGGTGTCCACGGGTTTGACCACGTAGTCGTCCGCGCCGGCCTCCAGACCGGCCACGACATCCAGTCCGTCGCCGCGGGCGGACATCATGAGGACCGGCACCAGGCTGGTCTCCCTGACCCTGCGGCACAGGCCGATCCCGTCCAGGCCGGGCAGCATCACGTCCAGGATCAGCAGGTCGAAGCTCTCCTCGCGGAACAGCTCCAGCCCCGCCAGCCCGTCGGCCGCGGTCCTCATCCGGTAGCCGTAGCGCTCGAGGGCGACGGTGAAGGAGCGGCGCATCAGGTCGTCGTCCTCCACCAGCAGCACGCGAACGGGCGGCGCGGGGGCCGGGGCCGTTGCCGGGGGCGGGACGGACGAGGACACGGGCGGACGGCTCCTGCTCGGACGGTCGTGGGAAACGGGCAGGTCCCGTCCGCGCGGACGGGACCCGAAGGGAACGATAGGGCAGACATCGGGCGTGGCAGCTCGCCACGGCCCGGCGCACGCATTCGATGGACGACCAAGCGCTCCCTGATACCCGCCCGATACAAACCCCGCCCGGGGCGCTGCGCCGCACCGGGATCGCGGCCCGGTTCAGCCGGCGGAGTCGAGCAGCAGCTGCGCGGCGACCGTCGCCCCGTCGGTGCGGATCGTGGCGGCCACGGCAGTCGCCCGTGCGCCGGTCCCGGGCGTCAGGGCCGCCCCGAGCGCGAGCGACAGGGACGCAGTGGTCGGGGCCGGGCCGTCGTGGACGGTCCCGATGCCCAGGCCGGCGACCCGGCCGCCCCAGTACGGTGCGTCTCCTCCCTGGGGCACGACCACCTGGGGCGTGCCGGACCCGGTGGCGGTCGTCGTGGTGCCCGCGCTGCCGTGGTGCACGACGGCGGCCGCCCGCCGGAACAGCGCCTGCTGGTTGACCTCGCCGACGACGAAGCAGTCGTCCTGCTCGTCGACCAGGTCCAGGCCGGCCCAGCCGCGGGACAGGACCACGCGGCGGCCCTGCGCGCGGACCGCGGCGACGGCCGTCCGCGCGAAGTCCTCCGGGGCGCCGACGGGCGTACTGCCCAGGCCGACGTAGACCGGTGGTGCGCCGGCGTCCAGGAACGCCTCCAGGCCGGCGGGGAGCGGGCGTGCGTCGGGCCGGATCCAGGCGCCGGTCTGCACCACGTCGAGGTCCGTCGTCCGCCAGGGGTCCAGGACGGGGTCGGTGGCCAGCCACGGCCGGTCGGTGAAGGCGTAGTCGCGGACGTTCTCCACCGGCGGCAGGCCGAACGCGGCCCGCCGGCCGTTCAGCTCCTCGCCGAACATCTCGTTGGCGATCCGCGCGTCCAGCTCCCACAGCTCCTGGTTGTCGCTCACCCCCGGCGGCAACGGCCGGCCCCGCCGCGCGGGCGGCCGCCGGCGGGGAGAGGGCAGGGCGACCGGCTGGTGGCTCGCGTGCACGTAGCGGATGCCCAGCTTCTCGGCCACCGACCGCGCACCGGTCACGGCCGGCAGCGGCCCCGTCGCCACCAGCACGTCACAGCCCACGGCCGCCGCGGCGACCGTCTCGAACTGCGCGCCCATCAGGTCGGCCACGCGCTGCGCCAGCCCCACCGCCGAACCCGGCGTCACCGAGTGCACCATCGGGCGCACCGGCTGTCCGGCCGGCACCATCTCGACTCCGACCCCGGCCAGCCGCTCGACGAACTCCGCGTCCGGCGGCGCGCACACCCGCACCTCCGCGCCGAGCTCCCGCAGGGCGACCGCGAGACCCGCCATCGGCTCGACGCTTCCCCGCGACCCGTACGTCGACAGCAACACACGCAACGTGAACAACCCCAACTTCCGCAGATTCCAGGTTCGATCGGCGATTCTGCGGCACGAGCGGGGGCTTGCCGCAAGGCCCCCGGTGCGCTATATGTTGAGCGTGGCAAGGAGAGCGTGACCTCCTTGCCTTTCCTTTTGCCGTCCGCTGCCGCACCGCGCGCAGGGAAGTCAAAGATGACGGGACCCGTCCGGACACGGTACGAAGTCCTCCGTGAACGAAAAGATCCAGGCCGGGACCGTCCGCGTGTTCATAGCGCTCGCCCCGCCCGACGACGCGAAGGAAGAGCTGGCCGAGCAGCTGCGGCCCGCCTACGCCGCGTACCCGGACATGCGCTGGAACCGCATCGAGGACTGGCACATCACCCTGGCCTTCCTCGGGGAGCTCCCCGTCTCCGCCGTTCCGCTCCTCAAGGAGCCGCTCGCGGACCTCGCGGCGGCCCGGCGGCCCCTGAAGCTGGCACTGCGCGGCGGCGGGCACTTCGACGAACGGGTCCTGTGGACCGGGATCGACGGGGAGCTCGAAGCGCTGCACCTCCTCGCCACCGACGTACGCGCCGCGGTCCGCGCGTGCGGCATCGACTTCCAGGAGCGGCCGCTGCGCCCCCATCTGACGCTGGCCCGCTCCCGCCGCAACGACCGCACCAGCGCGGTGGAGGCGGCGGCCGGGCTCGCCGCGTTCGCCGGCCGCCCGTGGCAGACCCGGCGGCTCCACCTCGTCGGCAGCAACACGGGCCGCGGTCCCGGGCCCATCCACTACCGCGACATCCAGGCCTGGAGCTTCGACGGCCTGGACTGAGGACGGGCGGTCCGGAGGGAACCGGATTGATCATCTTTGGCGTCTTTGTCGCCACGTGATCGTCAAAGGGAAGAGGAGAGCCGACGTGGAGCAGAGCCGTCGAGCAGTACTGACTCTGGGAGCGGGGGCGGCGCTGGCCGCGGCCCTGCCGGCGGGCGCGGCACGTGCGGCGTCGGGCGGCGGGAGCGGCGGGGACGGCGAGGTCGTCCGGCAGCTGCGCGGGTTGGAGCGCGAGTACGGCGCGCGACTGGGTGCGTACGCGCGGGACACGGCCACCGGCAGGACGGTGCTGTACCGCGCCGACGAGCTGTTCCCCATGTGCTCGCTGTTCAAGACGCCGGCCGTGGCGGCCGTGATGCGGGACCTGGACCGCGACGGGGAGTTCCTCGCCCGGCGCATCCACTACACGCAGGAGGACGTCACGGCCGCCGGCGGCGGCTCGGTGACGCAGCGGCCCGAGAACATCGCCGGCGGGCTGACGGTGGCCGAGCTGTGCTCCGCGGCCATCGCCCAGAGCGACAACGCCGCCGCGAACCTGCTGCTGCGCGAGCTGGGCGGTCCCACCGCGGTCACCGCCTTCTGCCGGTCCGTCGGGGACCGGACGACGCGGCTGGACCGGTGGGAGCCGGAGCTGAACTCGGCCGAGCCGTCGCGGGTGACCGACACGACCAGCCCGCGGGCCATCGGGCGGACGTACGGGCGGCTCGTGCTCGGCGACGCGCTGGTCCCGCGGCACCGGGAGCACCTGACGCGCTGGCTGCTGGCCAACACGACGAGCGCCGACCGCTTCCGGGCCGGCCTGCCCGCCGACTGGGTGATCGGGGACAAGACGGGCACCGGATCGTACGGGACCAACAACAACGTGGGCATCGCCTGGCCGCCGGGGCGGCCGCCGGTGGTGCTGGCCGTGCTGAGCACCAAGCCGGAGCCCTCCGCGCCGCGTACGGACGCGCTGGTCGCGAGGGCCGCCAAGGCACTTGCGGCGGCCCTCGCCTGACGGTCCGTCGAACCCGGCCGGTACGCAGCACCGCACTAGGCTTGCGGCCGTGGACCTCTTCTCCTCCTCCTGGGCAGCGTTGCGCACGGCGGTCGCCGAACTCCGTGACGAGGACTTCGCGCGGCCGTCCGGATGCACCGGTTGGCTCGTGCGGGACCTGGTGTGCCATCTGGTCATCGATGCCCAGGACGTCCTGATCACCCTCGCCACTCCCGCCGACACGGAGCCGACCCGGGACGCGGTGACCTACTGGAACCTGGTCGAGGCCCCGGCCGGCGAGGACCCGCTCGACGCGCTGACCGTCCGCCTCGCCGCCGCGTACGAGGAGCCGTGGCTGCTCAAGTTCCACTTGGACGACGTCGGTTCCGCCGCCGGCCGCGCCGCCGCACTCGCGGATCCCGCCGTCCGGGTCGGCACCCGCGACGAGGTGCTCACCACGGGCGAATACCTCGCCGCGTACGTCCTGGAATGGACCCTGCACCACCTCGACCTGATCGCGCACCTCCCGGACGCGGCGGACCCGCCCGCCGAGGGGCTCGCCCGGTCGCGCGAGCTGCTGGAGAGGATCGCCGGCGCGGCCTTCCCCCCGTCGTTCTCCGACGAGGACGCGCTGCTGATCGGCACCGGTCGGCGGGCCCCGACCGAGGCGGAGAAGGCCGAACTGGGCAGGTCGGCCACGCCACTCCCGCTCCCCCTCGTCCTCGGCTGACCCGGATCCGCCGCACGCCGGTCCGGTGCCGCACCGATGCCCGCGCCGATATTCGGTGGGAACCGGGGGCGGGTGTCTGTGACAATCCGTCCCGATGATCACCACCGTCGAACAGCTGCTCTCCGCACTCGACTCCCTCCCGCACAAGGCCCGACTGCGGCACACCGCCGTCGCCGCGCACGCGCTGGCCGCCCGCGGCGAGCTCCGGCCGCTGCTCACCGCCCTTGACCGGCTCGGCCCGTACGAACGGCGGCTCGGCACGCTCGCCGCCCTGGCCGGGGCGGACACCGACCACCTGGCCGCGCGCCTGGCCGACCCCGACCCGGTCGTCCGCCGCTACGCCCTGCGCGGCGCCCGGGCTTCGGCCGTCCCCGACCGGGCCGTCGAAGCCGCGTACGACGACGCGCCCGCCGTGGTCCGCGCCGACCTCGCCCGGCTGCTGCGCGACGGCAGCCGCCCCGCCCTCGCCGAGCGCCTGCTGCTGCGCCTGCGGACCGAGCGCGGTGACCGGGACGCGGCCCTGCTGCTGCCGGGCTGCTCCCCGGAGTTCACCGCCCGGATGCTGCCCGAGCTCGCCGGCGCCGTCGCGTTCGAGGGCTGGAGCCTGCTGGCCCGCCGCCATCCGGCCGCCGTACTCGACCAGGCGGAGCGCGAGCTCGCCTCTCTCTCCCCCCGCCTGCGGGGCGGCTGGTGGCCGCATCACGCCAACGGGATCGCGGCGGCCCTGCCCGCCGCCCCCGCACGGGTACTGGACCTCCTCGAACGCCACGGCCCCGGGGACCTGCCCGACCCGCTGCACGACCGGCTCGCCGACCTCGTCGACGCGGACGCCGAGCGGACCGCCCGCTGGCTCGCCGACCCCGGCCGGCAGAGCATCCGCTGGGAGCGCACCCCGAACCCGGCCGTGCTCCGCCGGCTGGTCGCGGCCGCTCCGCCGTCCCTGCACCGGCTCGCCGCCCGCTGGTTCCAACGGGGCGCCTACGTCACCATGCTGCGCGCGGTGCCGCTCGCGGACCGGGTGGCCTTCCACGACGCGGTCGCCGCCGTACTGCCCGGCCACGCCCCGGGCGGCACCTCCGACGCCGTACTGGCCCTGCTGCCGGAGGCCGAACGGCACGCCAGGGTACGGGCGGAGGTCATACAGGGTCGCGCCGAACGATGGGCCACGTACGACCTGTTGTCCACGCTCGCCATGCTCCCGCCGTCCGAAGTCCGGCCGGAACTCCTCGACGCGACCGGCTCCGGGGACGCCGATGACCGGGCCTTCGCCTGGCACCACGTGGTGTCCAACGCCGGGAACGCGGCGGATCCGGCGGAGGTGGCCGCCGTACTGGAACTGGCCGCGCGCCGCCTGCGCAACGAGCGCGACCCCGTGCGCCGGTCCGCCCTGGAGGCCTTCGCCGCCCTGCGCGCACCGCTGCTCGCGGCGGCCCTCTCCGGGACCGCGGGCCGGGCCGGACGCGACGACCTGCAGCGGTTCTGCCTGGACGCCCTGCGCGCCCGCGACTGCTCGCCGGCCACCCGGACCGCCGTCCACACCCTCGCCGTCACCCTCCTCAACTCCTCGGCCGACGAGGAACTCCTCGGACTCGCCGTGCACCTGCTGGGGGCCCTCACCGCCCGCACGGGCGCGCTCGCACCCGCCGTCCGGCTGGACCGGGCGCTGCGGCACGGCCGCGAACGCGCCGTGCTGGACGCCGTACGGCCCTGGCTGGACACCGCTGCCGGGCAGGGCGACCACACACCGCTGCTCGCCCTGGTCGAGGCGTTCGGCAACCGGGCGCGCCGGATCCCCGAGCTGCAGGACCGCCTCGCCGACGGCCTGCGCGACTGCCCGGACGGCGCCTTCGCCGGCCTGGCCGCGGCCTGGCTGGCCGACCCGGCGACGCGGGCCGGGCGGGTCGCCGTACTCCTGGAGCGGGAGCCCTCCGCGGTGACGCTCGGCCCCGTGCTCGACGTGCTCGCCGCCGACCGCACCGACCTGCTGGACCTCGCGCTGGCCGATCCGCCGCCCGCCGGCCGGTTCCCGGCGCCCGGCACGGCCCGTGCGCTGCCGCGCTTCCGCCGTGCGGACCGGTGGCTGCCCCGCCAGCAGCGGGCCGCCGTACGCCTGGCGGAGACGGCCCTCGCCGACCCGGGCCGATCCCTGGACGAACGGGCCGCGCTGCTCCGCGAGGTGGCCGGGGTCCCGGGACACGGGTACGAGCTCGTCCGGCGGTACGGCGGCGCCGACGACGCGGGAGCGGACCCTGCGGCGCTGGCGGCCGCCGTCGTGGACGCACCGGACGCCGCCCTGCGCCTGCTGCTCGACAGCGCCGGCGCGGACGACGCGGGCGCGGTCTGGGCGGTCGCCGACCGGGTGGCGCTCCGTGCCCGCCCGGACGCCCTCGCCGCCGTGCTGCGCGAACTGCTCACCCGGGAAGGCGGGGTGAAGGTCACCGTCCGCAAGTCGGCGGCGCGGCTCGCCGCCCGCCACCTCCCGCCGGAGGCCGCCGCGCGGCTCCTCGCCGGGGCTGCGCTCGACGCCTCCGCCCATCCCGACCTGCGTGCTGCCGCCGTCGCCCTCGCTCCTGGCCTGCTCCCCGCCGAAGCGGCGTGGTCGCTGCTGGAGTCCGCCGTCGCCGACGGCCCGGAAGGCGCCCGCCGCGCCGTGCTGCGCGGACCGGCCGAGGTGGCTCCCGCGCACCGGTCCCGTTACGGCCGGCTGGTGACCGGTCTGCTCACCAGCGCCGAAGAGTTCACGGCCCAGAGCGTGTACTGGGTCCTGGAGGACTGGGCCGCGTACGCGCCCGCCGTCACCTGGACGCTCACGGACATGGTCACCGACCTGGCCTCCCCCCTCACTTGGGGGGCCGGCTCGGCCCTGATGGGCATCGCCGGATCGGAGCTGCCCCATCCGGCGGGCGGGGCGGCACCCGGCAGTGCGCTCCACGAGGTGGTCGCCCGGCTGCTGTCGGGCATGGCCGCGGAGGACGCCGCGTCGCAGAACGGCGCATCGCAGAACGGCGCATCGCAGGGCGGCGCGTCGCAGGGCGGCGACGCCGACGGGCCCGAGCGGCCCGCCCGCCATCGGCTGTGCCACCTCCTCGATTCGACCATGATCACGGTGCCCGGCCGGCTGTGCGCCCCGCTCGCCCGGCAGTTGGCCGGCGAACCGCGGCTGACCGGCTTGCGCGTCTCGCTGCTGGTCCGGGCCGTCGACCCGGCCGCGTCCGAAGCCGAACTGACCGCGGCCTGCCGCGAGCTGAGCTCGGCCGTCGCGGACCGCCCCGCGCTGGCCGGCCGCAGCGCCGAACGGCTGCACCAGCGGCACCACTACGCCTCCCGCACCATGCAGCAGGCGGAGGGAGCGCTCGGGACCGTACGCACCCTGTCCGCCGGCACCCTGCCCGACGGGCTGTTCGCCGCGGCCCTCGCCTCCGCCCTCGGCCCCGGCCTGGACTGGCCGGGGCCCTGGAGAGCAGCCGTCCGGGCCCTGCGCCGCCACCGGGACGCGGAGGTCCGCGAGGCGGCCGACGCGATCGACCTCACCACCCGCTGACACCGGGGGGCGCGTCCCCGTTCGCCCACGAGGCGACGGCCCCCTCGTCTACGGTGAGGTCATGAGGCTGCTGCTGACCTCCGACACCCACGTCCCCGCGCGGGCCCGGCGCCTGCCGGAGGACCTGCTGACGGCCGTCGGTGAGGCCGACGTGGTCGTCCACGCCGGGGACTGGACCGACGAGGCCACGCTCGACCTGCTGGAGTCGAGGTCGCGGCGCCTGGTCGCCGTGTACGGCAACAACGACGGGCCCGCCCTGCGCGGCAGACTGCCCGAGGTCGCCCGCGCCGAACTCGGCGGTCTGCGCTTCGCGGTCGTCCACGAGACCGGCCCGGCCGACGGGCGCGAGAAGCGCTGCGCCGCACGCTTCCCCGACACGGACGTCCTTGTGTTCGGCCACAGCCACATCCCGTGGGACTCCACGGCCCCGGGCGGGCTCAGGCTGCTCAACCCCGGCTCCCCGACGGACCGTCGGAGAGAGCCCCACCACACCTTCCTGACCCTCACGGTCGAAGACGGCGCCCTGCACGACATCGTGCTGCACCGGCTGCCCGGGCGGTCCTGAACCTCGCGGGGCCACGGCATCCAGGATGGACTCCCCCGCCCGGCAACGCGCGTGCCGGGCCAGCCGAGTTGGGGCGATTGTCCGGCTCGTCCCTGTGTTGGTCCTGCGGGTTTCCTTAGGGGAACCTGAAGAACCCCTCCAGCGCGCTCTTTTCGCTGATGGGCAACCTAGGCTCAGCCGGACTCCCCTCCTCCCCTTCTCCTGTGAGGTGTCACCGTCATGAGCCGCAGCCACACTCCCGAAACGCCGTCCCGCGCCGAGGCGCGACGGAAGAGGACGGTGCGCACCCGCGTCGTCCTGTCCGTCACCGCGGCGGCCGCGGCGGTGGCGGTCGGGGTCGCCGTGGCCGACTCCGGCGGCGATGCCGGCAGAGACCGGCGGGCCGACGGCGCCGCCGGTGCCTCGGCCGGCACCGCGGGGACCGGTGACGGCGTGGGGACGGCACCCTCCCCTGCCGCCCCCACGCCCACCACCGACGCCACGGCCACGGCGAGCCCGAGCCCGTCCGCCACACCGGACGCCGGCGCCTCCGAATCCGCGTCCGCGTCCGCCGAGCCGAAGTCCGCCTCGGCGGAGGGCAGCGCTCCGGCCAAGCCGGCGGCCACCCGGGCCGCCGACCCGACGCGCAAGCCCTCCACGACCACGGGCGGCGGTTCCGGTGGCTCGGGCGGCTCTGGTGGCTCCGGCACCGTCAACGGCGATGCCGAGTCCGCGGTCCTCGCCCTGGTCAACAAGGAGCGGGCCGCCGCCGGGTGCGGCGCGCTGACCATGAACGCCAAGCTGAGCACCGCCGCGCGGAAGTACAGCGACACCATGGCCAGCAGCGGCGTCATGTCGCACACCGGCCCCGACGGGTCCACCATGACCAGCCGGGTGGAGGCCGCCGGGTACGGCTGGTCCCGCCTGGGCGAGAACATAGCCCGGGGTCAGGCCGACCCCGACGCGGTCATGAAGGCGTGGATGAACAGCTCCGGCCACCGGGCCAACATCCTCAACTGCGACTTCAAGGAAATCGGCGTCGGCGTCCACAAGGGCGACGGCGGCCCGTGGTGGACGCAGAACTTCGGCGCGCCGAGGTAGCAGGCCTCCGGACCGGCAAAGCCCCGCACACCCAACGAACCAGCCACCCCCCACCACGTCCTCCGACCCGTTCCACGGGTCGGGGGACGTCGGCGTTCACCGGCCGGCGGCAGGCCCGCACGCGGGGGCTCCGGGGCTCTTCGGGGGAGGCGGTGACGCGCCGGGCGGCGGGTCGGTCACTATGGGGCCGTGCCCCGGATTCCGCGTTACCTGTTCATATGGCTGTCGTGCACCGCCACCAGCGTGACCGCCGTGCTCGCCACGGTCCAGTTCGTGGTCGGCTCGACCAGGCATACGCCCCCGGTCGCGCGGTCCGCCCCGGTCGTCATCGACACCCCTCCGGCCTGGGAGGCGGGCAGCCCGGCACCGGTCACACCGTCCCCGTCCGCGAGCCCCTCGCCCACCGTGACGCAGCGCCCGACCCCCTCGGCCGCGACGCCCGCCAAGGCCTCGCCGGAAACCCCCCGGACCACCGCGCCGAAGACCGCCGTGGACTGCGAGGACGGCGGAGCGGGCCTGCACACCGTCCCTTCCACGGGCGGCAAGGTGACGGTGCGGTACGGCAGCCGGGGCGTGTGCCTGATCTCCGCGATCCCCAGCCGCGGCTTCAAGGCCACCACCGCGCAGACCTCGGACGACACCCTCACCGTCACGTTCTCCGGCGCCGACCACCGGTCGGTGGTCACGGCGACGATCGTCCCGTCGGCGAAGGCGAGCGTCCGCGAATCCTCGTTCTGACACCGGTCCCTTTCGCCCGGTTCGGGGCCTTGTACGCCCTCGTGCGCCATGCCCCGGCGAAGCGGAAGGTGAGCGCTTCCTTAGGGCAACCTCAAGATCGTGCCGAGGCGGTTCCGCAGGCCCTGACGGGGCCTATGCTCGCGTCAGCCGAGCGGCCCTCGGCGCCGGGGAACCGCACCCGGCGAACCCCCGGGCCGTCGGTTCCGCCGAGCCGGAAGGCTTTCGGCCCTTCCCGCAGTCCGCATCGCGCCTTGGGGTGTCCTCGCCATGACTTCTCGCCTGCTCCGAACCGTCCGCGCCGACCGCCGTACGACGGCGCCCCGCTCCGCCTCACCCCTGGGGACACGACTTCCGCTCGTCGCCGCCGCCGTGGTCGCGGCGGGGCTGACCGCCGCCTGCGGGCCGGCTTCCCAGCCCGCCGGTTCCGCGGCTCCGGCCACGGCCGGACCGTCCGTGGAGGCGACCCTCCCCTCCGCGTCGGAGTCCGCGACCGCGTCCCCCGAGGCCTCCCCCACCGCCTCGGCCTCGCCGTCCGCGTCCGCGTCCGCCACCCCCTCGCGTGCCGCGTCGGGCTCGGCCTCCCCCGCCCGGACCTCCGCCAAGCCGGCCCGGACCTCCGCCGCACCCGAGCCGGCCCGGATACCCGGACCCGGCTACGACAGTTCGGCCGACGCCCAGAAGCAGATCGAAGCGGCCCTGCGGGCGGCCAAGGCCGACGGGCGTGCGGTACTCCTCGACTTCGGCGCGAACTGGTGCGGCAACTGCAAGGCCGCCGACAAGGTGTTCGCCCAGCCGCAGACCGCGGGGATCCTCGGGGCCTCGTACCATCTCGTCAAGATCGACATCGGCGGCAACAGCTCCGCCAACTCGGCGCTCCTGCGCAAGTACAGCCCGTCCGGCGGGACGTACACGATGCCCGTACTGGTCGTCGTCTCCTCCTCCGGCACGGTGCGCACCGACACCCACGTCACGGGCAACCCGTCCCTGACCGCGGACGGCATCAACGCCTTCCTGCGCAAGTGGGCGTCATGAGACGCACGAGGCGAACGGGGCGATCGGTCCGCAGGGCCGTGGTGGTTCCCGCCGGAGCGGGCCTCGCGGTGGCGGCCGGTCTGCTCCTCGCCGGCCTCGCGACGGACGACGGCGGAGCCGGGGCGCCGGACGGCCCGGCGGGCGTGGCCAGGGCCGCCGAGGCGAAGGTCCTCGACCCCTCCGCCCGGCGGGACGCGCCCGTGCTGGCCGGCGACGACCTGGACGGGGAGCCGGTCGGCCTCGCCGGGTTCCGGGGCCAGGTCGTCGTCGTCAACGTCTGGGGTTCCTGGTGCGGCCCCTGCCGGGCGGAGGCCCGGGACCTGGCGCGGCTCAGCCGGGAGACCCCGGCCGAGGAGGTCCGCTTCCTCGGCATCAACACGCGGGACCCGGACCGGACGGCGGCCCGGTCGTTCGTACGCGAGCACGGCCTGGGCTTCCCCAGCCTCCACGACCCTTCCGGGGAACTCCTGCTCCGCTTCCCTCCCGAACTGCTCAACCCGCAGGCGATCCCCTCGACCCTCGTGATCGACCGCCGCGGACGCATCGCCGTCGCCATCGGCGGCGCCGTCACCGACGAGCAGTTGCGGCCCCTGCTCGCGCGGGTCGTGGAGGAGGAGTCGTGACGGGGACGGCGGTCCTGTACCGGACGCTCGCCCTCGCGGACGCCCCCTCGCTGGTGAACGGCACGCTGGCGATCGCGGCCCCCGTGGCGTTCGTGGCGGGGCTGGTCTCGTTCCTGTCGCCGTGCGTGCTGCCGCTCGTCCCCGGCTACCTCAGCTACGTGACCAGCCTGTCGGTCGCCGACCTGGCGGACGCGCGCGGCGGGCGCCGCAGCCGCATGGCCACCGGGGCGCTGCTGTTCGTCCTGGGCTTCACCGCGGTACTCGTCTCCGGAGGTGCCCTGTTCGGCTACTTCGGCCGTACCCTCCTCGCCCACCAGGAGATGGTCACCCAGGTGCTCGGCGTCTTCACCGTGCTGATGGGGCTGTCCTTCATGGGGTTCCTGCCGGGTTTCACCCAGCGGGAGTTCCGCAGTCACCGGCGCCCCGCCCTCGGACTCGCCGGGGCGCCCGTACTGGGAGCGGTGTTCGCGGTCGGCTGGACCCCGTGCATCGGTCCGACGCTGGCCGCCGTGCAGGCGCTCGCGTGGACCGAGGCGAGCGCGGCCCGCGGCGCCCTGCTGATGGCGGCGTACTGCCTCGGGCTGGGCCTGCCGTTCCTCCTGGCGGCGCTGGCGTTCCGGCGCGCCCTGGGCGCGTTCGGCCTGGTCAAACGCCACTACCCGTGGGTGCTGCGGATCGGCGGCGGCATGCTCGTGCTCGTCGGCGTCCTGCTGGCCACCGGGGTGTGGAACGACCTGGTGTACCGCGTGCAGTTGTGGAGCGCGAACTTCAGCACGGCCCTCTAGGGCCGTCGTACGCCGCGCAGACGAAGAACCGATCCGATCCGATCTCATCCCGTGATACGTGACACAGAAGTGCAGAGACACCGATGAACCTTTCCATGCATGTCAGGCATTCCCGGAAGGCCCGTATCGCGGCCGCCCTCGTCACCCTGGCCGCGCTCGCGGCGTGCGGTCAGCAGACCGCCGAGAACCCCGGCGCGGGCGCCGGAGCGGCCGCGCCCACGACGCGCTTCACCGAGAACGGGGTCACCGTCACCCTCTCGGTCTCCGACTGGCACGCCTCGAAGGGCACCGTCACCGCGGTCTTCACGCCCGAGCGCAAGGGGTTCCACCTCTACAGCATCGACCTGCCGGCGACCGGCATTGAGGACGTGGGCCGCCCGACCGCCGTTGGCGTCTCGGGGGTCCTCAAGGCCGAGGGCAAACTGACGGCAGCCCAGGACGTACGGTCCATCAGCGTGCCCGGTGTCGACGCCCCGGTCCCCGTCTACCCCGACGGCCCCGTCACCACCACCCTCCCGGTCCGCGCCGACGGGGACGGGAACGCGACCCTGCTGCTCGGCTACGCGAGCTGCAGCACCCAGGACGGCTGCACCATCCCGGTCTCCGACCGCCCCGTGCGGCTGCGCGTCACCGGTGACGGCCCGACCTTCGACGCCGGCTAGGGGAGCCCCTATGGTGTGCCCATGCCGAGCGTCCTGGTCGTCGAAGACGACCCCAGCATCCGCCAGTCACTGATCGAGGTCCTGGCGGAGCACGGGTATGCCGTGCGCAGCGCGGGAGACGGGTTCGGCGCCCTGCGCGAGGTCACCCAGGCTCCCGTCGACGCGGTGGTCCTCGACCTGGGACTGCCCGATCTGGACGGAGGAGACGCACTGCGCATGATCCGCGGCATATCCTCCGTTCCCGTACTGGTGGCCACCGCCCGCGACGACGAGACCGAAATCATCAAGCTCCTCAACGCGGGCGCCGACGACTACCTGGTCAAGCCCTTCTCCGGGGGGCAGCTCGTCGCGCGCCTCTCCGCCGTCCTGCGGCGCACGAGCCACGTCCCGCCCACCGGTGGCCCGGCGGGCGCGCCGGTGGCACCGGCCGCCGAACCGCTGCGCCCCACCACCGTCGGCGAACTGGCCGTGGACCCGGGCGCGCGCACCGCGTACCTGGCGGGCCGGGAGCTGCGCCTCACCCGCCGGGAGTTCGACCTGCTGGCGTTCCTGGCCCACCACACCGGCCAGGTCGTCTCCAAGCGCCGGCTGCTGACCGAGGTCTGGCGCGAGCCGTACGTGGACGACCAGACCGTCGACGTGCACCTGTCGTCCCTGCGCCGCAAGCTGGGCGAACGCGCGGCGGCCCCTCGGTACCTGCTGACCGTCCGTGGGGTCGGCATCAAACTGGTGGCGCCGCGTTGAGACGTTCACTGGCCGGAGTGGCGCTCGCCGTGACCTCCATGGTCGCCCTCTCCTTCCTCATACCGCTGGCCGCTCTGGTGATGTCGCTCGTCAAGGAGCAGGGGGTCACGGCGGCCGAGCAGCGTGCCGCCGCCCTGGCGCCCGTCCTCGCGCTGTCCACGGACCCGGCGGCCCTGCGGGAGTCCGCCGCGAGCCTGGACGCCTCCGAGCACCTGGTCGTCCACTTGCCGGACACCGGGCCCCTCGGCCGTTCCAAGGCCCCCGCGGAACTGCTAGAACGGGCGCAGCGGGGACGCGAGTCCATCTCGCAGGAGGTTCCGCACGGCTGGATATGCCTGCAGCCCGTGGTGCTTCCCGGGGAGCAGGTCGCCGTCATCGAGAACTTCGTGCCCGAAGAGGAACTGACCCGCGGCGTCAAGGAGTCCTGGGCGGTCATGCTCTTCCTCGCCGTGGGACTGATCGGCGGATCCGTGCTGGTCGCCGACCGCCTCGGCGCGAAGGTCGTCCGGTCCTCGAAGCGGCTCGCCCAGGCGTCGCGCGCCCTCGGCCAGGGGGACCTCGACACCCGTGTGGACCCGATGGGCCCCAAGGAACTGCGCGAGGCGGGCGTGGCCTTCAACGCGATGGCCCACCGGATGACCGAACTGCTCGCCGTCGAACGCGAACTCGTCGCCGACCTGTCCCACCGGCTGCGCACCCCGCTGACCGCCCTGCACCTGGCGTCCGAGCGGATGGCCGGCACACCGGAATCGGCCAGGGTCGAAGCGGCGGTCGGCGAACTGGAGACGGAACTCCAGGCCATCATCGCGACGGCGCGCACTCCGCTCGCCGTGGGGCCCATGGGCCAGGGCATGCTCGCCGCCGAACCCCTCACGGGCGACCGCGCCGCCGGCAAGGGGACACCCGGCCCCGGCTGCGAGGCGGCCGACGTGGTCCGCCGCCGCACCGCCTTCTGGGCGGTCCTGGCGGAGCAGCAGCAACGGTGCTGTTCCCTCGACCTCACCCAGGAACCCACGGCCGTGGGGCTCTCCGAGGACGACGTCGCCGCCGTGGTGGACGCGCTCATCGGCAACGTCTTCCGGCACACCGCGTCCGGGACCCCGTTCGGCGTCCGCGTCGTGCGCACGGCCCACGCCGTGGAACTGGTCGTGGAGGACGGCGGGCCGGGCATCCCGGACCCGGACCGGGCCCTCTCCCGCGGGAGCAGCACCGGTTCCACCGGGCTGGGGCTCGACATCGCGCAGCGGGCCGCGACCGCGACGGGCGGCGCGATGCGCATCACGCGCAGCCCCCTGGGCGGCGCGCACATCACCGTGACGTTCGCACTGGCCACGCCGTCGCCGGCGGGGCGGGGGCCGCGTCTCTCCCGCCGCCGTCCGACCTGGCGGGCCACCCGCCGGCCCCGGACGTGAGACCGGGGCGGGCTCGCGACGGCGGGACGGCGGACAGCCGGCGGGTCAGGAACGGGTCCAGTAGGCATAGCTCTCACCGGACCGCGGCTCGCGGAGCCAGCTGCGGGTCTCGAAACCGTCCAGACGGCCGTGGCACACGGCCTCCCGTGACACCCTGACCCCGAAGTGCTCGGCGATCGCGTCGAGCGCCGTACGGAGCCCCTCGGAGAGGGTGCGTCCCGCGAAGAGGCCGGCGGGCGCGAGCCCGGCCGGTATCTCCCCGGTCGTCGTGCGCGACGCGCCCCGGACCGTCAGGCCGTAGCGCTGCTCTCCGTTCTCCGCGCAGGAGAAGTGGAAGGCCGCGGGGAGATCGGGGCCCCACTGCGGTTCGTACGTGAGCGTCAGGGCCCGGGTCCCGCGGGAGGCCTCCGTGGCCGGTGACGCGAACCGCCCCTGGGTGGCGGCGTCGATGCCCCGGTCGGAATGGGCGAAGGCCCAGCCGTCGCCCGCCGCGCCGAACCGGGCCACCGTCCGGTTCTCCCACGGCGCTCCGCCCGGGTGCCCCAGCCCTGCCTCGCCCAGGGTCAGGGCCGGGCGGACGGTCGCGTCGCCAACGCCGAGCCGGTGCGGGACCTCGGACGGCTCCACGCCCGCGATCAGCACCATCCGGAAGCCACTGCGGGATTGCTCCGCGAGCCAGCCCAGACCGTCCGCGGGAGCGGACCCGGTGGACTGCGGGGCGGCCTTGGTGGCCCCCGGGCCGCGTGGGGTGGCCAGCAGGACGCGGCCGCGCTCCGGGGTGAGGACCGGACCCAGGTACGGGTCCGCGAGCAGACCCACGGGGGCGATGTGGTCGGCGGACCGGGGCGTCCACGCCGGCAGCGCGGCGGCCAGCACCGACCAGGCCGCCTCCGGCTCCGCCCGCCGGGCCAGCGCGCGTGCGGTCTCCACGGCCTCGCCGAAGGCTCCGTCCGCCCGGTACCGGAACGTCGCCTCACGGATCCCCCGCAGGGTCGCGGCCACCGCGGGCCGGTCCTCCTCGGGATACCGGCGCGTCAGCGACTCCTCCTGGTGCGTGCCGTACCGGGGCTCCGCCCTGCAGGTCAGCGGCACCGCTTCGTGGGCGACGTACGGATCGGCGAGCGAGGCCCCTGCTTCGGCTCCGGTGGCCGTGCCGCGCAGGACACCCATCTGTTCCAGGAGCCGCGCGGCCCCCGGCCGGCCGAAGGCGCAGGCCTCGGACAGGGCTTCCCCGGCTGCTTCGTACTCGCCGCGCAGGGCGGCCAGCCGAGCCTGCTCGACCCGGGCGTCCATGGCCCGGGTGGTCTCGTTCGCGAAGGCCGGCCGGTCCGAGGCCATGGAGTGGAACCCCCGGTACGCGTCCTCCATGAAGTGGCGGAAGGACGGCAGACGTTCCGGCGGGCTCGCGCGCCAGGGCGCCCAGGTGTACACGGCCCATTCCCCCCGCTCGTCCACGTCCTCCGGATCCAGCAGGACGTCGACCATGTCGGACTCGGCGGAGAGTTGGAGCGAGCGGGACCACAGGCCCGCTGCGCGGACCAGGTCCTCGTCGGCGTCGTCCCCGGCGCCGTCCAGCCATGCTCCCCGCATGTCGTGCGGGTCGCCGCACCAGCCGAGGTCCTCGCAACCGGCAAGCCGCCAGACGAAGGTGCCCGCGTGGTGCCAGCCGTCGGTGACCGCGAGGAAGGACCGCAGCGACGGGGGAAGGGTGACGCCGAGCCGGGCCTCGGCAGCGGCGATCCCGGCCTCGTCCGCCGGCTCACGGCCCAGCCAGCGGGCCGCGCGCCGGTCCTCGGCGCCCGGCAGCCCGTCGTGTTCCGGGTCGTACGCGTCGGCCCACTCCCCGCTCCACCGCTCGAGGAAGGGGCGCCACTCGAATCGCATCATGACAGCGATGGTGGCAGCCCCCACTGACAACGGCCCCGGCCCGCCCGGACCGGCCTAGGCAGGTGCCCTGCGGGCGTGCATGACGTGGGCTTCCAGTGGCAGGGGGGTGTGGTCCAGCAGTTCCAGTCCGGCGTCGGCGAGCAGTCGGGCGTACTGATCGGCACGGCGTTCGCGGCCCCCGACGTTGCACATCATGTGGAGGTCCCAGGCCGTGGCCAGTGAGGGGGATCCGTCGGCGGGCAGGAGGCGTTCGACGATCAGCAGGTCGGCGTGGGCCGGCATCGCGCGGGCGCAGTGGCGCAGGATCTCCCGGCACCGGTCGTCGTCCCAGTCGTGGAGCACGCGGGACAGGATGTAGACGTCGCCGCCGTGGGGCACGTCCGCGAAGTCTCCGCTGCGGTAGTCGCAGCGGGCGCCGCACCCCGCGGCGTCCAGCGCACGGCGGGCCGTCTCGACGGCGTGCGGGCGCTCCAGCAGCGTGCCGCGCAGCGTCGGATGCGCGGCCAGGATGCGGCCGAGGAGCTCGCCGTTCCCGCCGGCCACGTCGACGACGGTCCGGGGGGCGGGTGCCTGGGCCGCGGCGGTGATCACCGGGTGGGCGGGCAGCGGCCGGAACATGCGCGAACTCGCCGCCATGGAACGGTCGAAGAGGTCCGCGAGTTCGGGGTCGCGGGCGAAGTGGTCGAAGTGGTTCTCGCCGAAGAGCTCGTCGAAGGCCGGCTTCCCGGTCCGTACGGTGTGGTCGAGCGCGGCGAAGGATTCGTAGAAGGGGCCCGCGTACATCAGCGCCAACGGGCGCATCGTGTCCGGGGAGTCCGCGAGCAGCAGGCCGCCGAGCGGGGTGAGGCGGAAGCCGTCCTGCCCCTCGGGGTCCTCGGCCACGACGTCGAGCATCGCGAGGTAGCGCAGGAGCGTGGCGAGGCTGTCGGGGTGGGTCCCGGTGCGCCGGGCGAGTTCCCGGGTGCCGACGGCGGCGCCGGGTTCCATGGCCTCGGGCAGGCGCAGGCGTGCGAACGCGGCGAGGGCCTGGGTGGTCCACGCTCCCGTGAGGAGGTGGAGGAGCGTTTCAGCCGACCGGTCCGCGTCCGCGTCCGGTCGCTCGTCGAGGCCGTCGAGGTGGGCGGCGAGGGCGTCGCGGTGGTCGCCCGGAGCGTAGAGCTCGAGACGCCGGTAGCCGCACGCCGTGTCGGGGGTGGTGAAGTACAGGACGGTGCCGTCCTCGTGCGGGTTGTACCCGCCCCCGTCGGGGCGGGCGCCGTGCCGGGCGAGTACCGCGCACAGGCCGTGCAGCGCCACGGGGTCCGGGGACTCCAGCTCGAAGGCCAGATGGGCCTCGTGGCCGCGGGCGCGTTCGTGCGCGGCGATCGGTTCCAGGTCCGAGTGCGCGGGCACCTGCAGGGTGAACACCTCCACCACGCGGCGCTCCCCGGCCGGGCCGTGGACGCGGGGGCGCAGGATCCGGACGTCGAGCTCGGCCGCGTCGCGGTGGTGACGCCGGGCGAGCCGTGCCCGTACGACGACGCTGGGCTGTGCCGGGGTGTCGGCGGCGAGGCCGCACTCGACGAACCGGCTGCGCAGGTCCTGCGCGTCGGAGGGGAAGAGCAGCAGACCGGCGTGGGCGAACCGGCACCGCGCGGCCACCGACTCGAGTTCCGGGCCGCACAGACCGTGCAGCAGGAGTGGCAGCAGCGTGGCACTGTCGTGTTCCCGTACGAACGCGGCTGCCGCGCGCAGGCGGGCCGTGTCGTCAAGGAGCATCGTTTCGCCGGGAGGTGCCGCTCCGGCGGGGAGGATCGATTCGTCGGTGAGGGTCGTCGTCATCGCGCAGGTGTCCTAGGGCCGGTGCTGGGGCGTGGGGGGGGGTGGAGCGTGGTGGGCTGGGGGGGAAGGGGTCGGCGGAAGCGGGGGGGCCGGGTGGGGCCGTGGTCACACGCCGACGTAGTTCTCGGCGAACCAGTCCTGGTGTGCGCGGGACGTGCGCAGGGAGTCGAGGCGGGCGCGCCGCAGGGAGGCGTGGAAGAACGATCCGCCTGACCGGTCCTGGCCGGGGATCGCGTGCAGCAGCCCGGTCATCCACTGGGTGAACTCCTGCGCGCGCCAGATGTGCGCCAGGCTCCGCGCCGAGTAGCGGTCGAGGGCCGTGCCGTCCCCTCCGGCGAGGGCCTCGGCCAGGGCTCCGGCCAGGAGCTCCGCCTCCAGGACGGCGAGGTTCGCGCCCTTCGCGGCCGCCGGGGCGGTCAGGCTCGCCGCGTCGCCGGCCAGCAGGAGCGAGCCGTGGCGCAGCGGTTCGACGACGTCACAGGCCAGGTCGACGACTCCGCGCTCGATGATCGGCCCCCGGTGCAGCGGGCCGTGCTCCGTGGCGCGCATGCGCACGTCGAGCTCGTCCCAGATCCGCTCCTCGGACCAGGCGTCGGCGCGGGCGCCGCGCCGGCACTGGAGGTAGTAGCGCGTGACCTGCGGGCTGCGGGCCATGTGGCCGGCGAAACCGCGGTCGTGGACGGCGTAGCCGACGGCATCGAGGCTGGGCGGCGCTTCGGCGAGCAGACCGAGCCAGCTCACCCCGTGGTCGTGGTGGTGGCGCACCGCGTCGGGCGGGAGCGAGCGGCGGGCCGCTCCGTGCCGGCCGTCGCAGCCGGCGACGTACCGGGCGTCCCAACGGGTGGGGCGTCCGTCCGGCTCGCGCGTGGTGACGTACGGCCGGGGGCCGTCGGCGTCGTGGACGGCGACGGCCTCGGTGCGGAAGCGGATGCGGCCGCCCGCGTCGAGGTAGTGCGTCAGGAGGTCCGTCACCAGGTTCTGCTGCGGGTAGACGGTGTGCTGCTCGCCACGGCCGAGGGCGCTGTAGTCGAGGCGGAAACGACCGTCCCCGGTGCGGAACTCGCACGTGCAGTGTGTACGTCCGTCGCGGTGCAGTCCGTCGGCGAGACCGTGGCGCTCCAGGATCCGTACGGTGTTCGGGGCGAGGAAGCCGGCCCGGGGGCGGGTCTGGACATGAGAGCGGGCGGCGCGTTCGAGGAGGACGCAGTCGATCCCGGCGGCGAGCAGGAGGTTCCCGAGCAGGAGGCCGGCGGGGCCCGCTCCGAGGACGACGACATCGGCCGAATCGCATAACAGGCGGCGGCAGTTCTGGCTTTCTTTCATGGCGCGGGAATCATAAGCACGGAAGAACTCGGCAATGATCAAGAGCAATTCGGATGCCGCAATAGAATGAATATCGCTCTATCTTCCGTCCGGGTCGGTCCCCCGCAATTGCGCAGGTCCTGGGCCCTGATGGGTGACGGCCCGGCCGGCGTGCACCTGCTGGGGTGGAGCTGTCGTCGTGCCCAGCAGGTGCAGTGCCAGCGGGGCTGTCGGGCCGCCTCGATTCAGCCGCGCTTCAGCGCCACCGACGGGAAGTCGAGCGGAACCTGGAGGGCGACGTTGACGTAGTTGGTGAACAGGTTGAGGGCGACCTGGCCGATCACCTCGACAATGTGCTCGTCACTCCAGCCCTGATCACGGACGGCCTGCACGTCCTGCGCCGTGACCTGCCCGCGGTCCTCGACCAGCTTGAGCGCGAAGCCGAGCAGCACGGCGGTACGGGGGTCGTCGGACGCACCGGTCTGCGCGGCCTCCAGCGCCTCGCGGGACACTCCGGCCTTGCGGCCCAACGCGGTGTGCGCCGACAGGCAGTACGCGCAGGCGTTCCGGTTGGCCACCGCGACGGCGATCTGCTCACCGAGGGCCGGGCCGAGAGTGCCGCCGGCGAACGCGCCGAACGAACCCCACATGCTGGCCAGGGCCGCGGGCGAGTTGGCCACGGCGCGGAACATGGCCGGGACCGCGCCGAACGCGGCGTGGATCTCGTCGAACTGCCGCTTGACGGCTTCGGTCGCGAACTCGTGCTCGACGAGGGGAACGTGGGACATGACTGCTCCTCGGTTCAGGAGGGACTGCTTCGCGACGGTCGAGGCGAAGTAAGATCACCCTGCCGAAGCACCCTGGACGCTGAGGTTCATATCGTCTCGACTTCTTACCAAATCGTCTGACACGATGCGGCCATGGTGCCTCTCGACCGGATCTCGCCCCTGCTGGAGAAGTTCCGTGTCCGCACGCGGCTGTTCCACACCGGCCCGCTGTGCGGTGTGACGACCTTCGCCGCACAGCCCGGGCGCGGCTTCCTGCACGTCCTCAGGCGCGGCGAGATGGAGGTGACCCACCAGGGTGCGGGCGGGCGCCTGGAGAGGTTGCGGATCGACCGACCGAGCCTGCTGTTCTACCCGCGTCCCCTGGAGCACGCGTTCCACAACGCCCCCAACGAGGAATCCGACTTCGCCTGCGCCACCCTCGATTTCGACGGCGGCCAGGCCCACCCGCTGGTGCGCACACTGCCTCCCGTCGTCGTGCTGCCACTCGATGACGTCGGCACCCTCGGCCCCGCCCTCGACCTGTTGTTCGCGGAGATCGACAACGTCCGGTGTGGGAGTCGGGTCCTGGCGGACAGGCTGTTCGAGGTGGTCCTGATCCAGCTCTACCGCTGGCTGCTCGGCCACGCCGACGAGCTCGCGCTGCCCCGCGGCCTGCTGACGGGACTCTCGGACGAGCGCCTCGCCCGGGCGCTCATGGCGATCCACGAGACACCGGGTGGGCCGTGGACCCTGGCCGCGATGGCGCAGGAAGCACGGATGTCCCGCAGCTCCTTCGCCGCCCGCTTCAAGGAACTGGTCGGACAGCCACCGGCCGACTACCTCGCGGAATGGCGGGTCACCGTCGCGCAGGGCCGGCTGCGCACCGGCGCCTCGGTGGCGCACACCGCGGCCGAGCTCGGCTACGCGAACCCGCCCGCCTTCTCCCGGGCCTTCGCCCAGCGCGTAGGGCACTCCCCGCGCGCCTGGCTGGCCGCGGACGCCGACGCCGGCGCCGCGCCATGAACTGCCGGTCAGTGCGCATGAGCTGCATCTGTTCTTCGCGCCGACGCGGGAGGAGGCGGCGTGGGCGGCGGAGCGGATGGACGCGGATGGAGATCAGCTGGCCCTGCTGCTGGCGTTGAAGTCGTACCAGCGGATGGGCCGGTTCCCGAGGCCGGAGGAGTATCCGGAGGTGGTGGTCGATTTCGTGCGCCGCGCGGTGGAACTGCCGGAGGCTACGCCGGTTATGGCGGATGGCCGTACGGCGGTGCGGAAGCGGCGGGTGGTGCATTCGTCGGCCCTTGACGGCCTCGGCCTCCTGTCCCGGACCCGGGTGCAAAGCAGCGTCTCAGCTCTCGGCGGGGGCGGCGGACTGGTCTGCTTGCCGGGAATCGGATCGCCATCAACGGGGTTGGTGGGGGAAGAGCCGTTAATTGGAGGGTCATGCGAGCGATTCAGGTGTACGAAGTGGGCGGTCCCGAGGTGCTGCAGGAGGCCGAGGTGGACCTGCCGCGGCCGGGTCCGGGCGAGGCGATCGTGGAGGTCGCCGCATCCGGGGTCAACTTCCTCGACGTCTACCACCGCGAAGGCCGGTACAGCCTCCCGCTGCCCTTCACCCCGGGTACTGAGGGCGCCGGCACGGTCGTCGAAGTTGGACCCGGCGTCTCTGACGTCGCAGTCGGGGACCGGGTCGGTTGGGTGGAGATTCCCGGCACGTATGCCGAGCGGGCCGTCGTGGACTCCTCCCGGCTGGTGCCGCTGCCCGACGACATCGGCTTCGAGACAGCCGCCGCCGTGCTCCTCCAAGGCATGACCGCGCACTATCTCGTCAAGGACGCCTACCCGGTTCAGGGGGGCGACACGGTGCTCGTGCATGCGGCTGCTGGTGGCATGGGGCTGCTTTTGACCCAGCTCATCACCCATCTCGGCGGCAGGGTGATCGGCACGACGTCGACCACGGCGAAGGCCGAGCTGGCGAAGCGTGCCGGGGCCGCTGAGGTGATCCTTTACTCCGCAGTCGACGATCTCGCAGCCGAGGTGAGGCGGCTCAACGGCGGTCACGGACTGCCGGTTGTCTTCGACGGCGTCGGCGCGCACACCTTCGATGCGAGCCTCGCCAGCCTGCGAACCCGCGGCCATCTCGTGCTCTTCGGCGCGGCAAGTGGTGCCGTGCCGCCGTTTGATCCGATGCGGCTCGCCCACGGCGGTTCGCTGACCCTGATCCGGCCCAGCCTCGGGCACTTCATCGCCGATCGGTCCGAACTGCTCCGACGGGCCGCCGATGTGTTCGAGTGGGTGCGCTCCAAGGCGCTTGAGGTCACCGTAACGGGCCGCTACGCATTGTCCGAGGCCGCCCAGGCCCACAGCGATCTGGAGGCTCGGCGTACCACCGGCAAGCTGCTCGTCGTACCCGATGCGGCCGCTATTGGACGCCGCGAGGAGACGCAGAGCTGATCGCGGGTGACGAGGTCGGGGATCTTGGAGACCGAGATGTCGAGGGCATGGCCGACCGTCATCGCCAAGATCCCCGACAGCGTCAGGCACTCAGCAGGCCGAGATCAAGTCCTGGCGGGTTTCTGGCGTATCCAGGTCACACCCCTTCAAGATCCCTCAGCCGAGACCTGGCTCACCCGTCCACAACCTCCCGGGACAGAACACCGGGCGAGCCGAGCCGGGCCAGCGTCGCGCTCGTCAGCGCGCGGATGCCGGCCGGCAGGGCGGTGCGGGCGTCGGGGGCGAAGTCCGGTGCGTGGTTGGCCGGCAGTGCGGCCAGCTTCTCTGCCGCCGTCGTGCCGGGGGCCCGGGTCCATGCGGCCGGGCCGACCGTGCCGAGCATCCAGTAGCCGAGCCGGATGCCGCGCTCACCGTGCACGTCCAGACCCGCGTCGCCGAACAGGGCGAAGTCCTCCGTCGCGAGCGAGGGCGGCCACATCGTGACCCGGTCCGCCCCGAACTCGCCCGCGTGCGCCTCCCGCAGGGCCGCCGTGACCCCCGGATCGGGGTGGGTGACCGGGGAGGCGGAGGTCCGGACGATCTCGGGTTCCCGCGGGCAGGCCGCGGCCGCGCACTCGGCGCGGACGATCCGCTCGACGGCCTCGGCGGCCCGGGCCAGCGAGGCCTCGCTCACCGCCCTGACGGTGAGGGCCAGTTCGGCCCGGTCGGGGATGACGTTCGCCCGGTCGCCGGCCCTGAACGAGCCGACGGTCACCGCCACCTGCTCCGCCGGGGCGGCCTCCCGCGCCACCACCGTCTGGAGCCGGGTCACGATGTGGGCCGCCGCCACCACCGGGTCCACGGCGAGGTGCGGGGCGCCCGCGTGCCCGCCCCGGCCGTGCACGACCACCCGGAAGCCGACGCTGCCGGCCGTCACCGGCCCGTACGCGTGCGCGACCATCCCGGCCGGCAGCGGCGCGGCGTGCTGGGCCAGTACCTCGTCCGGGCGGCCGCACCGCCGGTAGAGGCCGTCGGCCAGCATCGCCCGGGCTCCTTCGAGGGTCTCCTCGGCCGGCTGCCCCACCACCAGGAGGGTGCCGCGCCAGGCCTGCGGCGCCGCGGCCAGCAGCGCGGCGGTGCCCGCCGCCGCGGCCAGGTGGAGATCGTGCCCGCAGGCGTGGGCCGCCCCGCCGTCGGCCGCGTACGGCAGCCCGCTCGTCTCCCGTACGGGCAGGGCGTCGAGTTCGGCCCGCAGCAGGACCGTGGGGCCGTCGCCGTTGCGCAGCACCCCGGCGACGCCGTGTCCGCCGATGCCGCGCGTGGTCGCGTAGCCCGCCGCCTCCAGCCGCCCGGCGAAACGGTCCGCCGTCCGTCGTTCCGCCCCGGACAGCTCGGGATCCCGGTGCAGTTCCAGGTAGAACGTCGTCATCTCGCGCAGGTGCGCGTCGAGTCGGGCGAGCGGTGCGGGTGCGTGACCGGTCATCCCGCCATGATCGGACGGCGGGGCGGGAGCGGGTACGGCAGGGCGCTGACACCTCGTGACAGCGGAGTGTCAGCGGCACGACGGGTCCGCTGCAGGCGGCACCCGTTCTGATGGGGGCAGGCACAGTACGGCCCGGTGCCGGCCCCCCTACAGAAGGAGTCATCATGGAGAAGTCGCCGCTCGCCTCGCTCGCGGACGAGATCCTGGAGCTGGAGTCCGAGACCTTCGAGATCTCCGACTACTCGGACGCCAGCGAGGTCGTGCTCGCCGGTTCCACGAGCTGCAGCTCCACCTCGACGTGTTCCTCGACCACCAGCACCACCTCCTGCTCCGCCTGACCCTTCGGACGGCGGACACCCGGATGCCCCGGCCCCTCGCCCGTGCGAGGACCGGGGCATCCGCCCGTGTGCGGGAGCTACGGGAAGGGGTGCGGGACCCTGCGGATGTCGGCCTCGGTCAGGTCGGCCGCCCGCAGCCCCGCGCGCCGCGGAGCGCTCCGCAGGCGCGGCAGGTACGGGGCCCGCTGCCGGGACCAGCCGAAGTCGATCGGCAGCAGCCCCGGCACCACCGCGCAGACCGTGTGCAGCCCGGTCCGCCGCTGTTCCGGCGTGGTCTGGTCGACCACGATCACGTCGTGGCCCGCCCGGACCAACTCGTCCACGACGCACAGCAGATCGTCGCGCAGATCGCCGGTCCGCGGCCGGCCGTGCTCCGTCCAGGACCGGTACGCGTCGTCCATCGCACGCACGGCCACCGGCTCCCGGTAGGGCCGCACGTGCTCCGCCATGGCCGGCAGCCCGTACAGCTGGGCGTGGTCCTTCAGGTGCAGGACCCGGCTGAAGTCCTGCGCCATCGCCTCCAGTTCGCCGCGCCGCTCCTCGACCTGGCGTGGCAGGTGCGGAATGTAGGTGAGCACCTCCGACAGGGCCGCCTCCACCGCCGTCGCCGGATCGAGCGCGGCTCCGGCGCCGAAGGAGAACAGCCCCGGGCCGCCGTCGCGCCGCACCGCGAGCCCGGTCACCACGGGCACGGCCAGGTCGATGCGGTTGTCGAAGGCGTGCACGTCGTAGCCCTGGAGCGCCGCCCGGTCGGCCATCGTGCGCACCGCCGTTCCCGGCACCGTCGCCAGGTCGATCTCGGCCAGCGGCAGTCCGGCGTACCAGGCGATCAGGAACGCGTCCCGTTCCACGAGTTCGAGCAGCGCGCCGAGCAGCGCCTCTTCCGGGCAGCTGCCGATGGCGCAGCCGTTGGAGCACTCGAAGACGAAGTTGTCGGCGGCGAGCCCGGCGCTGTAGTGCACCAGCCGGGCCGGGACCAGGACGGGCCGGTCGTCGCGCAGCGAGTGCCCGTACACCCACGGGATCGGCCGCTGCGGGTCGAAGGGGGACACGAGCGGGTCGTCGCGGTAGGTGCCGGGGGCGTAGAAGCCGCACTCGGCCGGATCGAGCGCACGCTCGCCCAGCTCCGCGTACGAGGCGGTGAGCAGGGTGTTCCCGGTGCGGCGGTGGGTGCCGGCGTACCGTTCCAGTCCCTCCAGGTACGCGAGGTCGCGGCTCGCGGTGAAGCTGTTGGCCTGGCCGCTCCAGGTGACGTCCGTCAGTCCCGCGTACCCGCGCATGAAGACGCTCCCCGCGACCGGGGCGGTGGTCGGCGAGGTGACGTTGAGCCAGGTGCCGCCGCCGAGCACCCCCGTCACCGGATTGGCCAGCGCGGTGTACGGCATCGGGTACGAGGACGCGGCCCGCAGCCGCTGCGCGCCCGGGTCGGGCTTGGGCCGGGAGGCGGGCGCGAAGGGCCGGGGTGCGTCGGTGCCCCGGGGACCGCAGTCCGGGCACAGCGGGTCGGCGAGCAGCGGGTACGTGCGGATCCGCAGCGTCTCCAGGTCCAGCCGGGACACCTGGGGCAGGGTCCGGTCGGCGGCCTCCCCCGCGGGTGCGCCGGCCCGGCCGCCGTGGACGGCCTCGTGCAGCGCGTACACCGCGTCGTGTGCGTACGGGGTCAGCCGCGGCCACTCGGGGCCGGCCGGCGTGCCCGGTCCGAGGCCGGTCTCCAGCGCGTCGCGCTCGCTCCGGCTGCGCAGCCGCTGGCGGCGCATGGCCAGGCACTGGCCGCACGCCGGTGCGGTGCCGTCACCGCCCCACGGGCCGACGAGCACCTCGCGCGCCGTGAGGTGCACGCGCGCGCCGGGCCGGACGGCCGCGAACGGATCGGCGGCGCGCGGCCCCAGGGCGTCGTGGACGCCCAGGGTCACCACGACGGCGCCGAGCGGCTCCAGCGCCCGGGCGAGGTCCCGCCTCGCCGCCTCCAGGGGCGTCCCGTCGGGGGCGAGCGGACGTGCGGAAGTCGTCGTCATGTCCGGTTGCTCCAGCGGAAGGTCTTCAGCCCGATCGCACCGAAGAGGAGGGCGAAGCCGAGCAGGGCCGCCCATCCGGTCCAGACGGCGGTGAGGGAGCCGGTGCCGGTGAGCGCGCCGGTCGCCGCGTCGTTGAGGTAGCGCAGCGGCAGCACGCGCGAGACGGACTGGAGCCACGACGGCATCATGTCGAGCGGCAGGAACGAGCCGGACAGGAAGGCCATCGGCACCATCAGGCAGTTGGCGATGGCGGCCACGGCCTCCGGGGTGTTCGCGTACGTGCCGACGATCACGCCGATCGCGAGGAACGCCGTGATCCCGAGGACCAGGGAGGGCAGGACCAGCGGCCAGCGCCCGTCCAGGACCAGCCCGAAGCCGGGGAGCATCGCCACGGCGACGAACACCGCGGCCTGCACCACGCCCACGGCCAGCGCCAGCACGTACCGCGAGGCGAGCACGGTGGTCAGCGGGGTGGGCGTCAGCCGGATCAGCCGCAGCAGGTCGTCGCGCCGCCACTGCATCAGCGTGAACGCGATGCCGAAGACGGCCGCGTTGGCGACGCCCCACGACATCACCCCGGGGGCGATGTACGAGATGTAGGGGCGGCCGGTCTCCTCGACGTCCTGCCCGCTGAAGATCAGGCCGAAGACGACCAGGAAGAGCAGCGGGAAGGCGAAGGTGAAGAAGAGGGTGGCCTTGTCCCGGACCTGCGCCCGGTAGCCGGCGGCGGTCAGGACCGTGTATGCGCTCATGCCTGGTGCTCCGTCTGCGTGTGGGGGCCCGCCTGGGGACCGATCCGGGGGCCGGGGTGTGCTGCGGCGCCGGTGAGTTCGAGGTAGACGTCCTCCAGCGTCGCCGTACGGGTCATCACCCCGTCCAGCCCGGTGAGTGCGTCCACGGCCTGGAGCACCCTGCCCGGCGCCGTGGTCTCCAGCACCAGGGAGCCGCCCTGGAGGACGGCCCGGTCCACTCCGGGCAGGGCCGCGGCCTCGTCGACGCCGATCCGGCCCACCGGCAGCAGGAGGCGCGACGGCGCACCGGCCGCGGAGACCAGCCGGTGCGGTGAGTCGAGGGCGGCGATCCGGCCGCCGACGAGGATCGCGACGCGGTCGCACAACGCCTCGGCCTCGTCGAGGTGATGGGTCGTGTAGACGATGGTGCGGCCCTCGCTCTTGAGGGCGCGCAGCACCTCCCACAGATCGCGGCGGGCCTGCGGGTCCAGGGCGGCCGTCGGCTCGTCCAGGAAGATCAGCTCCGGGCTGTGGACGAGGGCGGAGGCGATGGCCAGGCGCTGGCGCTGGCCGCCGGAGAGGTTCTCCACCATGACGTCACGCTGCTCGGTGAGCCCGACGCTCTCCAGCGTGCGGTCGGCGGCGGCGGGGTCACAGCGGTAGAGGCCGGCGACCGTGACGAGGTGTTCGCGCGCGCTCTGCCGTACGAAGAAGGCCGAGGCCTGGGTCTGTACGCCCATCCGGGGCAGCAGGGCGGTGTTGCGGGGCCAGGGGCTCTGGCCGAGGACTCGGACCGTGCCGTCGTCGGCCTGCCGCAACCCCTCCATGATCTCTATGAGGGTGGTCTTGCCCGCCCCGTTGGGGCCGAGCAGCCCGAAGAACTCGCCGCGGCGCACGTCGAGGGACACCCCGTCCACCGCCTGCCGGTCGCCGTAGCGTTTGTGTACGTCCTGGACGGCTATGGCCGGGGCGTCGGGCGGCTGGGTGCTGTCAGTTGTCATGGGTCGTGCGTCCCTCTGTGTCGGTCGGGGGCTGTCGGGTCTGTCAGGTCTGTCGGGGTCTTGGGGTCAGGTGGTGACGGCGTACCAGACGGCTCCCGTGAGGCCGGCCGTCAGCAGCAGGACGAGCACGGCGGAACCGATGCCGTATCCGAGGTAGAGCCGGCGGGCTCGCGGCGGGTACGCGGCGGCGGCCGCCCGGTCGCGCATCCGCAGTCGCAGGTACCCCGAACTGGCGGGCGCCAGCCGTGTCACGCGCAGGCCGTGGCCGAGCATCGTGTAGCCGTCCAGCGGTGGCAGCGGGATCAGGTTGACGAGTGCCTGCGCGCTGCCGGCGAGCAGGAGGGCGGAGAGCACCCTCCGGGTGGGGTCCTCGCCCCCGGGCAGCGCCGCCCACCAGCCGAAGAACGGGAGCAGGAACAGCAGGTTGGCGAAGGCGCCCGCGGAGGCGACCGCCACCTGGTGCCGACGCCGTTCCAGGAAGCGGTAGTTGTCCACGGTGCAGTACATGATGGCGGCGGGCAGCCGCCACCGCAGCCCGATCTCGCCCACGGTGCCGCCGACATGGCGGGCCGCGACGCCGTGCGCGAACTCGTGCAGGGCCGTGCTCAGCCACATGAGGGTGGCCACTGCCGCCAGGGGTGCCGGATGGCGCAGCAACCAGCCGAAGGCGTCGGCGAGTTCACCGAAGGACGCCGCCAGTACGACCTCCATGGCGAGGCAGCCCAGCAGCAGGGGGACGAGCACCACGGGGTGCAGCAGCGGGCGCAGGGCGCGGTGCAGCCGGGCGGTGGTGGCGTCGGCGTCCGCGACCAGGCGCAGCGTCCCGCGGAGCAGCGTGCCCTGCAGTGGCTTGCCGGGCGGCGCGGGTGCGGTGGGCGGCGGGCCGCCCGCGAGCAGTCGGCGGGTGCCGAGCAGGGCCAGCAGCTGCTGCCAGTTGCCCTCGCCGAGCCGCCGCCCGAAGGCGTGTCCGTACGCGGTGCCGATCTCGGCCAGGGTGCGGGAGCCGTCCAGCCGCGAGACGAGGAAGAACTCCTTGGGGCCGATCTCGAACGAGGCTCCGGACACCGGGTCCTTGACCAGGTGGACGGTGGCCGGCCCGTCGAGCAGGGGCGCGGACAGCAGGACTTCGGGCCGCAGCGCGGGCCGGTGTTCCAGCAGTCCGGCCGGGCCCGGCGCGGGGGTGGGTGCGGGGCCGGTCACGGGGCGACCGCCGCGCCCTCGGTCCGGCCCTCGCCGGCGCTGTCGCCGACGCCGTCGCCGTCGCTCTCGCGCAGTACCCGGCCCAGCAGATGGGCCAGGTACGCCTCGTCGCGGATGGTGACGTGCAGCCGGTTGTTGGTCATGTGCATGTACGGGGACAGCAGCAGCGGCAGGGCCAGGGCGGGATCCGTCACCTGCTCGTCGCGGGTCCCGTCCCACGAGCGGAAGACCAGGTCCCCGGCGACGGCGAGCGCCTCGGCGCGCTCGCGCAGCTCCCGGCAGTGCTCCGCCCACCCGGCGAGGAAGGCCGGAAGCCTGCCGGTCTCCCCGGAGGCGAGCGCCTCGCGCACGGCGGTGAAGCGGCGGCCGAGCCCGGGCGCGGTCTGCCCGTAGGTCCGGTCGTACTCCTCGGAGCCGATGAATCCGGTGCCGGGAAAGGCCTGGTGCCAGAACTCGTAGTAGCGGTCGAGATATCCCGTGAGCTCCTCGCGCTCCGGCAGGAAGACGCCCGCCATGACCATCATCAGCTGGGCGGAGGTGCCGAGCAGGACGGTCCTCAGGTGCAGGTTCATGCGGTGCAGGGCGTCGATGACGAGATCGCTGGAGCGGGCGAAATGCCATTCGGCGAGTTCGACGCCGGCCGGGCCGCCGTACTTTCCGAATTCGGGCTCGTACGGTTCCCGGGAGAAGGAATTGTTCGGCCGCAGGTTCATCCGGCCGTCGGGGCCCATGAATGCGGCCCGGTCGCCCTCCGGGAACTCGATGTCGAACAGCGTGTTGTAGAACTCGTTGAGGAATCCGGAGTCGACTTCGTACAGGGCCGGCCGGGCCTTGAGGAACGCGGCGACGGCCTCCTCGGCGCGCCGGCGCACTTCGGGCCCGGCCTCGGGGGTGGCGGGCCGCAGTCTCAGTCGTACGTGCGGCCCCTCCAGCCAGTAGTTGATGAAGAAGTGCCCGGCGAGCAGCCCGTCGGCGGTGAGCCCGGCGATCAGCGGCCGGACGCACTGCACGAGCAGGGGCTGCGGGTTGGCGGCGTAGAAGATGTGCAGGGCCTGCCAGGCGCCGCGGGTCCCGGCGTGTGCTCCGACGTTTTCCGCGTCGGGTGTGGACGGGGTCAGCTCGGACATCGCGGGCCGCCTTCCTGGTCTCGGATGGTCGTGGTGAAGGTCTCGACGGCCAGTTCGGCGACGTGGGCGCCGCGCGCCGAGTGCACGTGCAGGCCGTCGGGGTCGGGGAGCATCTCGCGGAAGACGACCCGGTGCGCCGGATCGCGCAGCAGCGTCTCGAAGGCCGCGAGCGAGAGCAGGCTCGCGAAGTCCACGTACTGCGGTTTGGCCCCGGCGGCCGAGGGGCCTGCCGAGACGGTCGCGAACACCTGCTCCGGCAGGCGGTGGGCGCGGCGCCAGCGCTGCCAGTCGAGGAGGTGCGCGGCCTCCCCGGCCCCCTGGACGGGCAGGTCTCCCGCGGTGGTGGTCCAGCTGCGGCGGCTGAGCACCACGTCGCCGTGCACCACCCGGGGCCGGGAGGTCACGTGGTCGCGCGCCGGTCCCTCGGGTACGCCGGCCCACACGTCGAGCGGTGACATCGACGACGGGGACAGCAGCAGGAGCGTGCGCGGGATCGCGGGCAGCGCGAGCGGCACCAGGTAGCCGAGGTACACGGGGATCACCTGGCAGCCCAGCCGTCGCGAGCGCAGGACCACCCGCCCGGTCGCCGGCACGTGCTCGGCGTACAGGTCGTCGAGGTGGAGCCGGCGCTCGGGCGGGAGCGTGCCGCTCTCGCCGGGGCAGACGATCTCGTGGTCGGTCAGCCGGCCGTGGAGGTTGAGGTTGGTGGTGACCGGGCCTCCGGTGACCTCGGCGAGCACCGCGCCTGGCGGGGTGATCCGGCCCGCCGTGGCCCGCAGTTCCGCGGAGAAACCGTCGTCCGTCCCGCCCGGCCCGTCGTGTACGTGCGTGAACCGGCTGAAGGGGAAGGACAGTCCGCCGTACGAGCGGTTCAGCACGGTCAGCGGGGAGCCGTCGGCGGGATCGCGGGCGAGCTGGAGGTGGTGACAGCGGGGCGCGAAGTCCGGTGTCACCGCGCCGAGTTCGTCCGCGACCGCCGACAGGTCCGCCTCGCCGAGACGTACGACGCCCGTGCCGTCGTACGCCTCCCAGGCCTGCCGCATCCGGCCGGTGAACGCCCGGCGCGCCGCGTCCAGGGCCCGGATGCCCGGCAGGCCCAGCCAGTTCACCTCCGGCACGTACGCGCCGTCCTCGTCGAACGGCTTGCGGCGCGCGGTGAACGACAGGTACTGGTCGAAGAAGTCCTCGTGGAAGTCGTGCACCAACCCCAGCAGGTCCTCGCAGCGGCCCCCGGCGCCGTAGCGCGCGGTGAAGAACCCCTCGAAGGTGATCCGCTGGGCCAGCGTGAGGTCGAAGGCGGGCAGGATCCGCTCGACCGCGCGCAGCGCCGCCCAGTCCCGGGGCGGGCAGGGCAGCTCGCGGCCCGCGCTCACGTCCTCGTACAGCAGGGTCTGTGGCAGGGCCGCGTCCGGTGCGCCGAGCTCCTCCTGGACCCGGTGCAACCCGGTGCGCAGCACCCGGAGCAGCCCGGCCCGTTCCGCGTGCCCGGCCGTGGGGTAGGCGGCCAGGGCTGCCGCGGGTGCTTCGAGCAGGGCGGCGAGCCGGTCGGCCCAGGGCCGCTCCAGCGAGGTCAGCGACTGCTGGAAGGACCGCAGCGGGTCGCCGCTGTGCACCTCGGTGTCCAGGCAGGGCACGCGCACCATGCCGAGCTGGAGGAGGGCGCGGACGTACGCCTCGCAGTCGGTGGGGGCGGCGGTGTGCTCGGCGGCCAGCCAGTCGGCCAGCTCCTGGTACCGCAGCTCGGGGCGCTCGGCGAACAGGCCGAGGAGGCGGTCGAGGGTGCCGCTGCGGCGCAGGAAGAACAGCCGGTCCTTGACCGCGTCGAAGGTGACGGCGGCCGCGTCGTCGCCCGCGGTGACCGAGCGCCGCACGTACCGGATCCGGTCCTCCTCCCGGCCCCAGCCCGAGGCCGGGCGCAGCGGCAGGTCCCGGCGGCGGACGGGATCGGCCAGGATCAGCTCCGCGAGCCGGGCGAGGACGACGACGTTGAGGCGGACGTGGCTGGCCCATGCGTCGGCCACCCGCACGCCGCCGGCTGCTGCTGTACTGCCCGCGTCGGCCGCGTCCGTGAAGCGGCCGGTCGCCACCGCGGTGAAGGTGCTGAAGGGGCTGGTCTTGCAGGCCGTGCGGTACACGTACGACAGGACCGACCGCTCGGCCTTGCGGGCCCGCCCGGTCGGCACGCCCTCGGTGCGCGCGTAGCCGTCCAGCTGGCCTTCGAGCACCGGAGAGGCCAGCAGCAGGCCGAGCCGCAGCCGGTCGTCGGCCACCAGCTCCCGCAGCGCGGCCCGGTTGCGGGCCAGGTCCGCGGTGAGCAGCTGCGGGCCCTCGGCCAGCAGCTTGTCGAGCAGGCGGCGCCGGTGCAGCCAGCCGGCCAGCTGCTCGGCGGAGGCCTCGTCCACGGCCGCGACGGCCTCCACGGCCGTCTCCGTCGAGGCGTCCGGACGGGCCGGCAGCCGGCCGTTGTGGATCTGGCGGCGCAGCCGCAGCAGTGCGCGGCGCCGGAGCGCGCCCGGGCCGTCCGGAGCCGGGTCGGTGGCTCCGACGGCCGCGTGGAGCACGTCGCCGAGGCGCGCGGCGCCCTCGCTCAGTGCCGCCTCGGCGGTGAGGACGTCCTCGGCCCAGCGACGGGTGTCCGAGGCGCGCAGGGCGTCGACCGCGGCCAGCGGCAGCCCCGCGACCCGCAGCATGAAGCGGTCGCCCGCGTGCCACTCGGTGGAGTTCATGGTCCCGCTCCCTTCAGGCGATTTCGTGGCGGAAGTCGGCGGGCCGCGGGCGCTCGTGGCCCAGCAGCATGATCAGCAGGGGTGCCTCGTCGGTTCCGGTCAGCCCCAACTCCTCGATGTACGCGATGTTGTCGAAGCCGAGAGCGACGCCGGCGCCGAGGCCGAGGGCCGCGGCGGTGGTGTAGAAGGTCTGCGCGACGGCGCCGATGGTGCCGCCGACGAGGCGGTAGCCGCGGTCGCCCACGGTGTCCAGGACCGCCGTGGTGCGGACCGTCGGGACGAGCACCGCGCCGGCCTGTTCCAGGTTGTAGTTGGAGAGGAAGTAGGTGCGCTGGAGGAAGGGGCCCGGCGGGCCCGGTTTCACCAGGCGCAGGGTGTGCGCGGCGGGGTCGTAGGCGTACGCGCCGGGGGCGATGCCCTCGACGTGGTTGACGAACGCGTACAGCGAGGTGAGCGGGGGGCCGTCCGGGCGTTCGGCCTCCGTGCCGTAGCGGGTGGCCGCGCAGTCGGCCAGTGCGGCGGCGAACTGGCCGGCGGCGACCGGCCGGGAGGCGTCGAAGCGGCCGAAGCTGCTGCGGCGTTCGCGCAGGGCCCGCCCGGTGTCGGCCGGCGCCGCGGGGGGCGTCGGCAGCGGCAGCGGATCGGCGCCCCGCGGCGGGAACGCGGCGGCCCGGTCCAGCAGGCCAGCGGCCGGGCGGTCGGCGGCCCGCCCGGCGGTGGCCTCGTGGATGCGCAGCAGCGTCTCGAACACGAGGACCCGCCGGGAGCGTTCGACGTCCCGGTGGCGGACGGCCGCATCGGCCGTGACACCGCCTCCCCCGGCCGGCGGGGTGCCATCGCCCTCCCACGTCAACGGCACGACCGCGAAGACGCCCTCCTCCTCGGCCGCCACGCCCAGCAGCCGGGCCAGCCGCTCCTCGTCGAACCACAGCACCGGGTCGATCCGCAGCCCGTACTGCGCCGCCCACAGCCGCCAGGTCTGCACCAGGGCGCCCACGTCCATGCTCACGGCGTGGAAGGAGAAGCTGTTGTACTTGAACGCGTTCTGCCAGTACTTGACGCTGAGGACGAGGTACTGCGTGGCCTCCGCGGCCGCCCCCGCCCCGGGGCCGAGGGCCTCCCTGACCTGCCCGGTGACATCGCCCGTCAGCAGCCGCCGCAGCCCATGCTGGTGCGGCGCGTAGTGGTAGAGCCCCGGGGTCAGCGGCCCGCCCGGCCCGGCCGCCCAGTGGATGCCCACCGGGTAGAGCCCGCCGCCCGAGGCGGTGCCCCGCGACCAGTTGGCGTGCGTGTAGTGCGGCAGCGCGGCCAGGTCGGTGTTGGCCTGGACCGCGAGCCGCCGTCCGGTCAGCCCGTACGAGTCCCTGAGCAGCCCGGACAGCAGCGGCAGGGTGAAGCCCTCCGGGGCCCCCTGTGCCACCGCGTCCGGCAGCGCGGTCGGCAGCGGGATCGTTTCCGCGTCCGGGTGGAACTTGGCCTTGCGGGGCCGGTCGGCCCAGTCGGGCACGAAGTCGGCGGGCTCCATCGGTACCCGGCCGCGGTGCATGATCGCGTGGGCGTAGACATGGGCGTAGCCCATGGGTCCTCCTACGTTCGGGTGGGACGCCGGTGGCGGCGGCCGGGTCAGGGGAAGGGGTGGGGGGCCGGGTTCAGGTCGCCGGGCTCCAGCGCGCGCTCGCGCAGCCCGGCGGTGAACAGGGCCGTCCGCATCCGCGGCATGCCGAGGGCCCGCTGCCGGGACCACCCGAAGTCGATGGGGAGCAGCCCGGGGACGAGCACGCTCACGGTGTGCAGGCCGAGGGTCCGCTGCTCGGGCATCGTCTGGTCGACGACCACGACGTCGAAGCCCTCGGCCGTCACCGCCGACACGCACCGCTCCAGATCCGTGCGCACGTCCTCGGACGCGGCGGAGCCCCGTGCGTCGGGCCACCGCAGCTCGGCCACCGTTCGCGGGCGCTCCTGCTCCCGGCCGGGCGGGCGCAGCAGGAAGTCCGCGTGCCGGCCCATCTCCGGGATCCCGTACACGAGCGGATGGTCGTGCAGCGCCGTGACCAGGCCGAAGTCGGCCGCCATGGCGCGCAGCCGGGCCTCGTCGCGCTCGGTGCGCCCGGGCAGGTTGACGGCGTCCGTGGCGATCTCGCAGAGCGCCGAGTCCAGGGCGGACTCGGGGTCGAGACCGGCTCCCGCCCCGAAGCACATCCGGCCGGGGCCGCCGTCGAACCGCTCGGCCACCGCCGTCACGACGGGGATCGGGAAGGTGATCCGGGTGTCGAAGAACCGGGCCCGGTAGCCGTACATCGCCAGCCGGTCGACCATCGCGCGGGTCGACGGCCGGGAGCTGCTCGCCGGGTCGATCTCGGGGAGCGGCTGCTGCCCGTACCAGGTGAGCAGGAAGGCGTCGCGTTCCACGACCTCCATCAGCCCGAAGTAGACGGCCTCGGCCGTACTGCCGCCGGAGGCGCAGCCGTTGGAGCTCTCCTGTACGAACCGGTTCTCCAGGCCGGGCGCGTGATAGTACGTCAGGATCTCGGGCACCAGGCGGGGCACCCGGTCGCGCAGCGACCAGCCCCACACCCAGGCGATCTCCCGGTCCGGGTCGAAGGGCCGCACGCGCGGGTTCTCCCGGTGGAAGGCCTCGCTGTACAGCCCCACCTGCCGCGGGTCGACCGCGTCGGCCCCGAACCGGTTCAGCGAGCCGGTGACGCTCGTGGTCCGCGCCCGCGCCCGCATCCCGGCGTAGCGCTCCAGCCCCTCCAGCACCCCCACGTGCGCGCTGCGCGCGAAGGAGTCGGTGTGGCCGCCCCAGAACGTCTCGCGCAGGTACGCGCCCGAGCGCATCGAGAAGCAGCCGATGGTCGCGGAGGTGGAGGTGGAGGAGACGTCCTGGACGAGGGAGGGTCCCAGCGCGCCGCACAGCGGGTTCGCGAAGGCCGCCACGTCGATGCCGTACGACTCGACGGGGCGGGTACGGAAGACCCCGGGCCGGTACTTCGGCGCGGGCGCCAGCTCCGGCACGGCCCCTTCGGCGGTGTCCTCCCCCGGCGCGGCGCACGCCGGGCACTCGGGGTCGGGGACCAGCGGGTACCTGCGGACGCAGCCGGTCCGCAGATCCAGCAGCCGGACCTCGGGAAAGACTCCCGGGGTCGGGGGTCCGGGCCGCGGCCCGGCGGTCGCCGCGATCAGGGCGGCCAGCGCGTCGGCGGCGAAGGGATGCGCGTACGGCGAGTCTCCGGCGGCCCGCGTGCCGCCGCCGAGTTCCAGGGCGTCGCGGAGCGCGACGGACCGTACCGCCTGCCAGCGGCGTTCCAGACACCGGGCACAGCCCCCGGGCTGCCCGAGGACCGCCTGGTGGCCGTACAGGTGCACGGGGACGGCCGCGTCGTCCTCCGCCGCGGGGGCGGGCCGGGTGAAGGCGTCGCCGAACCCGAGGGCGGCCAGCGTCACCCGCGGACCGTCGAGCAGGCCGAGGGCGCGTTCCAGCAGCGCGGTGAAGCGGGCCGCCGCGTCCGGGCCGAGGGCGTCGGCGACCTCGGGACCGACGGTCAGCCGGCCGGCGGCCCGCGGGGACGTGTGCAGCGGATCGGCGGTCAGCGGGTCCCTGGCCAGCGGACCGGCGGTCAGTGGATCGGTGGTCAGTGGTTCAGTGGTCGGCGGATCGGTGGTCAGTGGATCAGTGGTCATCGCCCGGCTCCTGCGCGGCGGTGGTGAGCAGGACTCTGGCGGTGTGCAGTCCGGCCGAGGCCAGGTCCGCGGCCCCGGTGGGGACGGCGTAGGCGTCACGGCCCGTCGCCCGCAGCCGGTCCAGCACCTCGGACCAGTCGGCGGCCTCCCCGCCGCCGACGGGCCGGGCGTCGGCGGACACCGTGAGCGTGCGCGCGTCGAGGTCCCGCAGCAGCGGATCGCCGGTGTCGGCCGGTCCGCCGGGCGCGGCGTCGTCCCGCTCGTACTGCACGGCGCCCAGCAGCTCCCGCAGCGCGGCCACCACGGCCGCCTGCCGGTCCAGGTGCGCGCCCACGGCCCAGCGCTCCCCCGCCCGCGCGAGCAGCACCTGCACCCCGGAGCGTCCGCCCTCGCCGAGGTCCAGCAGCTCGATGGGCAGCCCCAGGCGCTCCGCCGACCGTACGAGGAAGGCGAGTTCGGCATCGGGCGTCTCGTCCGTCAGCGGTACGGGCGCGGCCGCGGCCCCGCGCACCGCCCGCAGCAGGGCGTCGTGGGCCAGGGCGGACAGCAGGCCCGCGGCGGCCGCGTCGGCGGGCGAGGGGCCGGCGCCGGCGCCGGCCCGGGTGCGCTCGAAGAGCCGGTCGCCGTTGTGCGGCCCGAAGGGGCGGACCGCACCCGCGGGAACCAGCGCGGGCTCCTTCGTGACGAGCGAGACGGCCTGCTGCCAGGCGCCGGCCGTGCCGGGCAGACCGGAGGCGACGGTCAGCGAGCCCTCCGCGACCGCCCCTTCGGCCCGGGCCACGACACCGTGGGCGGGGACGACGTGCTCGGCGTAGACCACGGCCGCGGCGTCCAGCGCGCGCATCCGCGCCCCGGCGACGTGGTGGACGTCGAAGGCTGCGATCGACCGGGGGCCGGCGTGGCCGATGCCCAGTTCCACCACGCTGAGCTTGAGGGGGAGCTGGGTGAGCGGCTCGTCCGCGTAGCGCGTGAACACGCCGGTGCACGGACGGACGAGTGCGGAGCGCCGGTTCAACTCCTCGACCAGGGCGTCCGCTTCGCGCGCGGTCTCCAGGGTGGGCAGGGCGGGCGCGCCGGTGGTGCCTGCCGCGGAAAGGTCCACGGGCGCCACGGCCGCGCGCGCCGCCTCCTCGTCCGGCGTGCAGAACGGGCACCGCGGGTGGGCGAGGAGCGGCTCCGCCGTGACGTCCAGCGAGGCCATGTCCTGCACGATCACCTGGCCCGCGGTCTCGGCGGGCAGGGCTCCCGAGGTGGTGCGGAAGACCTCGTACCCCAGGAGGTTGCCGATCATCGCGGCCAGCGGCCGCCCCGGCTCCGGTCCGGCCGCCGCGGGTCCGCCGGGCAGGGCCAGTGCGCTCCACAGCTCGGCCGCGGCGGCGGTGTCGCGGCCCGCGGCGGCGCCGAGCCGGAGCGCGGCGCAGGTCCAGCAGCCGGGGGTGCCGGAGGCCATGAGGGGGCCGATCACGGCGTCGGAGCCGTAGGACCAGGCCGGCAGGAGGGTGCGGCCGGCCGGGATCCCGGCGCGCAGCAGCGGCAGCAGCCGGGCGGGGGCGCTCCGGCCGCCGGTGACCACCACGAGGTCGTAGTCGGCCAGTTCGGACCAGGTGGGTTCCCGGCCGGCGGCCGGGAGCAGCGTGCGGATCTCGACCGGGCAGCCGTCGGCGACGGCTTCCGCGGCCTCCTCGTCGAGCGCCGAGGTGTCGAGGCCCGGCAGGACGCCGACGGCCGCGCAGCCGTTGCGTATCAGGCTCGACGCGCACCAGCGGGCCACGTCGTCCTCGCCGAGCACGGCCACCCGGGTCTCCCGGAAGCGCAGGAACCGTGCCTCGGCGTCGTCGGCGTAGTGGTCGGCGTAGGCGATCTGCGGGGCGTACCGGCGGGCCACGTCCGGAGCGGGCACCGCCTGCCCGGCCGCGGGTGCGGCGGGGGTGGTGACGGGCCGGGCGAAGTCCCGTTCGTACAGGGTCCGCACGAGGTCGCCGACCATCGTCCGCTGCGCCTCGCCGAGGCCCCGGCACAGGTCGGCGACCGAGTGCTCGCCGGTGAGGTGGGGGACGATCAGCGTCGCGAAGCGGTACGCGGACTTGGCCGTGAGGCGGAAACCGCCGTCCGCGTTGTGGAACAGCACGCCGTCCGGCGTCTCGGTGAACAGCACGTCCCGGCGGATCCGGGGACGGGTCGCGGCAACGGCTTGGTAGCTGGCGTGAGCCATGGGGGCACCCCTGAGTGCGGTCTGGGCGGGATCGTCGAGGGAGGGAGGGTGAGGCGGGGAGAGGGGAGGTGCGGGCGGGGCCGGTGGGTTCGGGTCAGCGGGGTGCGGCAACGGCAGCGGCCGTGGGTGCCGCGGGGGCGGGCGACTTGCGCATGCGGACGTGCCAACGCGCGTAGATGCGGAGGAAGTCGTGGAGGCGGTACGGGCCGGGCGGTCCGTCCTCCAACAGCCCGGCCTCCACGAGCTGTTCGAGTACGGATTCGCTCTCCTCGGCCGACGGGTCGTCGTCCGCGGAGCGTGCGCCCAGCCGGAGGAACGCCTCCCGCAGCTCCGGGGCCAGCCCGTCGAGCGCCTGCCCCAGCACCTCGGGCACCGAGAGCCGGGCGTCCTCCGCGAGGGCCAGCCGCGCGGGGGGATCCTCCGCGAGCCAGGCCGCGCCGTCCGCGACCGACAGGCCGGGCCGGGTGAGCAGCCGTCCCGCGGCGATGCGCAGGGCGAGCGGGAAGTGCCCGCACACGGTGGCCAGTCGCCGGGCGGCGGCCGGCTCGGCCGCGATCCGCTCGGCGCCCACGAGCCCGGCGAGGAGCCCGTACGCCTCGGCGGGCCGCAGCACGTCGAGCCGGTGCACCGCGCCGCCGTGCGTGGCGACGACCGCCGCGAGGCCGCGCCTGCTGGTCACGAGGACGGACGCGTCCCCCGCCGCGGGCAACAGGGGCAGTACCTGCCAGGCGCCGGCCGCACCGTCCAGGACGATCAGCCGCCGCCCGGCGCCGGGCTCGGGCAGCAGGCGGGACGCCTCCTCGACGGCGACCGCGGTCCCGTCCGGCCGGGCCAGCCGGACGGTGAACACCCCGCCGGGGAAGGCCTCCCGCACCTCGTACGCGGTCTGGTGGGCCAGCGCCGACTTGCCGATGCCGGGCGCCCCCGAGACGACGACCAGGCGTGGCCCGTCGGCCGCGGTGAGCCGTGCGGCCATGGCCGTACGGTCGCTCTCGCGCCCGGCGAAGGCCGGTACGGGGAGCACCGCCGGGCCCGGCCGTGCGGTGGCTGCCGCTCCGGCGGTCAGCGCGGGGGCCTCGGCCGTGGTCACCGCGCGCGGGGGCTCCGGCGGGGCGGGTGCCAGGTCCTCGGCGCGCAGGATGGCGAGTTCCAGTCGCCGCAGCCCCGGGCCCGGGTCGATGCCCAGTTCGTCGCGCAGCCGGTCGCGCACCGTGCGGCACTCGGCGAGCGCCTCGGCCTGCCGCCCGGTGCGGTAGAGGGCCTCGACGAGCTGCTCGGTGAAGCGTTCGCGCACCGGGTGCCGGCGTGCGCTCTCGTACAGGTCGACGAGGACCTGGTGGCAGTTGCCGGCGGCCAGTTCGAGGTCGCAGACCCGTTCCAGGACCCGTAGCCGCTCCTGTTCGAGCGCGGGCACCGCGTCCTGCTGGAGCATGCGCGAGGCCACGTTGGCGAGCGGCTGCCCGCGCCAGAGCGACAGCGCCTCCCTGAGCCGGTAGAGCTCCTCCCCCGGGCCGGCCGCCGACGCGGCCTGGGCCGTGAGCGTGCGGAACAGCACGAGATCGAGGGTCTCGGTGTCGTTGTGCATCCGGTATCCGCCGGGAACGGCCTCTATGGTGGTCGCGGATATCCCGTACTTGGCGAATAGCCGGCGCAGCCGGAGGACACATGTCTGCAGTGCGGCGCGGGCCGTGGCGGGCGGTTCTTCGTCCCATACGGCGCGCAGCAGGTAGGTGGTCGACACGACGACGCCCGGATGCAGCAGAAGTGCGGCGAGAAGACTGGTCGGCTTGGACGGTTTGAGAACGACGGTTTCGGGGCCGTGCGCAATGCTCAAAGGCCCCAAAAGCTGGAACCGGATGATTGATCCCCCGTGTCGGGACACGCATTCCCCCTGTAGGGAGCGCGGCGGGGGCGGTGGTCTGCCGGTTCTCCGGGGCCCGTCACACTCCGGAAATAGTCCGGACCAAGGCCTCAGTTGCCGTCCGCCCCCGTTGGGCGGTGAATAAGTGGAACACTACATAACGGATCTTGTGGAAGTCGAGCCGCGGGATGGCCCATTTCGCACCCGTCGGCTTTTTCTCCCTTCTCCGTAACCTGGGCGCTTCGAGGAGTTACCGCCGGTTCGCCAAAGCCGTTCATCCGTAAACGAATTACTGCGGCGGCGCCATCCAAGCACGATGCCGTGATCCAATTAAGGTACATATTCCGCCACTGATATGGCCGGTCCTCACCCCCGTCCCAGGGACCGGCCACGCGTCTCGTCATCCGGTACGGACCGGCAGCCGGGCCGCCACGAGAGCGAGCCCGCGCCGCAGTCTGCGGAAGTAGGTGGCCCGGCTCAGGTGCAGTCGCCGGGCCACCTGATGGTGCGTCCGGGACCGGCCGAGGTAGTACGCCTGGAGGATCGCCCCCGCCTCCGCGTCGGCCGGGGCCTCGGCCGCGGCCAGCTCCGCCACCGCGTCCCGCAGCCAGACCCGCAGCCCGGCGGGCGACCCGATCCCGGGACGGTCCAGCAGCGGGCTGCGCGCCAGCTCCGCGGGATCGCCGAGGCGGGCCAGCGCCCGCGCCACCAGCACCGGTACGTCGTGCACGGGTGCGTCCGGCCCGGACGTCTCCCGTCCCCCGGGCCCCTCGGCCGGCCGGCCCGCCCCGGGCGGCGTCAGTGCGCCCATCCACCCCGGCAGTCCGGCCGCGCCGAAGTCGTGGCTGTAGACCTCGGGCCGGCGCCCGCACCGGTAGACGTCGTCGCGGATGCCGCCGTGCGGCCGGAAGCTCAGGGTGTGCAGCAGCGCCTGGTAGTCCGGGCTGGCGGTGGACACCACCAGGTGCCCGGCCCGTACGGCCTGCCCGAGGATGTCCCGCAGGATCTGCGCGTGCACCACCGGATCCGCACCGTACGCGGCCCCGAGGAACAGCCCGCCGGAGCCGGTGCCGCCGAGCAGGTCCGCCGCGTGCTGCTGGAGCAGGGGCTCGATCCCCGCCTCCGTGTCCGCGCCGACCGGCAGCAGCGCGGCGAGCCCGACCGGCCGGCCCTCCCGGTCCCGGGCCAGCCGGAACGCGGCGGGGCCGTCGTCGAGCCAGCGCTCCACGATCCGCTCGGAGCGCCGCACGTCGAAGCCGCCCCGCACCGCCCACCGGTGCATCAGCCGGCCGATGTCGTCGGCCTCGCCGGCCAGGGCGGGCCCGATCCGCGAGAACTCCTCGGCCGGCGGGAAGAGGGTGGTCCGCAGCAACGGGTCCCCCGTCAGGAACAGCCCCTCCTCCACCAGTCCGGCCCGCTCCTGCGGACCCGGCGGCCGCTCGGCGAGCAGCGCCCGCCGGTAGCCCGCCGCACGCGTGCGCACCTCCTCGTACGCCTGGGGGCGGCGCCACCGGTACGCCGTCTCGAACAGGCTGCGGTACGGCTCCAGGACGGTCAGCCCGAGCCGCTCCCGGCGTACCAGGCTCAGCCCCGCCAGGGTCTCGAACAGCTGGGGCCCGCCGGCCAGCAGCCGCTCGTCCCCGGTCCGTACGGTCGCCAGGAGGCGCAGCGCGTGGCGCCAGCGCTGCCCGGGGCGTTCGCGCCCGAGCCGCTCCAGCACCTCGCCGGCCATCCGGTCGGCGACCGCCCCGGGCGCGTCGGGGGCGATCCCCAGGTGCAGGGCACGGCAGGCGAGATCCGCGAGCAGAGGTACCCCGCCGGCCAGCCGGACCACGAGGGCCACGGCCTCCGGGTCGGTGACGCCCGCCGCCCGGGCCCGGGCCTCGACGGCCGCCGCGGGCCGGGGGCCCAGCGCGACGGTCACCGGGGCCCGCTCGCCCCAGTCGGCGGCCGCCCGCAGCGGGAGCCTGCTCACCAGGAGCACGGGCCTGAGCAGACCGGACGGGGCCGGCCCGGGTACACCGCCGGCCGGGTCCAGTGCCGCCGCGACCGCCACGGCCCGGCCGGGCCCGTCCACGCTGTCGACGAGCAGCAGACCGCCCGGCTGCGCGGCGAGCTCCCGCACCCCTGCGAGGCCGCCGTCCGCGGCGAGGTCGACGGCCGCCGCGACGGGCAGCCGCCGGGCCAGCCGGCTCTTCCCGCTGCCCAGCCCGCCGGTCAGGTTGACCAGGGCGTGCGTGTCCACGGCGGCCCGCAGCCGGGCGAGATCATCGGTGGTCTCCACGGTCCCGGAACGATACCCAGGGTGATCACTTCGCGTCACGGCCGGAACAGGACGTTCGGCGGCCGGAGTTGATACCTCGGTGAGACTTCGCGGCGGCGTCCCGTGGCTAGGGTCGTGACCACCGCGGGCCCGGCGGTTCCCCCGTTCCGTCCCCTTGTGAAAGGACCCCTCGTGAAGTTGGCTCGATGGCTGTCGACCACGGCCGCGACCTTCCTGGCCGCCGCGACGCTCGTCGCCGGACCGGCGGCCGCCTCGGCGACGGCAGCCCCCGCCGCGACCGCCGCCGCGGCGTCGGCCCCCACCGCACCCAAGTACTTCCTGGGCGCCGGCTACGGCCCGCTCAACATCGCCACCGACGCCGCCTGGAACAGTGCGTACGCCCAGGCCACGCAGGAGGGCTACCCGGCGGGCAACTGCTCCCGCTCGGCGGGTCCCGTGGCCGCCCCGGTCGGCAACGGCGGCTACTACCAGGTGAGTCTGGAGATCTACTGCGTCCCGCCGCCGCCCCCCGGCTCCGGGCAGATCGTCGGTGTGCACTCCGGCAAGTGCATGGACGTGAAGGGCGCCAAGACCGCCGACGGCACCCCGATCCAGCTCTACGACTGCAACGGCACCCCGGCGCAGCTGTGGAAGCTGGAGGCCGACGGCACGGTCCGCGCGCTCGGCAAGTGTCTCGACGTGCAGTACGCGAAGACCGAGAACGGCTCCCTCCTCGGCCTCAACAGCTGCCACCAGGGCACCAACCAGAAGTGGGAGCAGCTGCCCGGCGGCCTGCTGCGCAGCGTCCACTCCGGCAAGTGCCTCGACGCCCTGGGCTGGGCCACCGGCAACGGCGCCCGCCTCGGCATCTGGGACTGCGCCCCGAGCCACACCAACCAGCAGTGGCGCGGCTCCGCCCTGGGCACCTGACGGTCCCCGCCCCGTACGCCGGCGCCCTGCCCGATCCCCGCGGGCAGGGTGCCGGCGCGTCCGTGGCCGCTACGCCCGCCCGCCGGCGCGTTCCTGCAGGCGGGCGGAGAGCACCCGGCCCAGGTCCAGCATGCTCAGGCCGAACATCAGGATGCCCAGGGGGACATGGAGCGACGGCATGTGCGCGATGCCCAGCACCACCTGCACCGATGCGAGGACGAGGAAGCCGGACGCGTACAGGATGGGGCGGGGCGAGCCGCCGCCCGGCCGCCAGGCGAGGACCGCGGCGAGCACGTACAGCATCGTTGCGCCGTACATCACGCGTGAGCCGACGTCGTGCAGTGTCGCGCCGAACGACGAGGACAGCAGGAGTCCGGCGGTTGCCGCCTGGAAGAAGATCGCCAAGGTCTGCAGGGCGATCGAAACCTGCGTGAACGTGATTCTGCCCTGTACTGCCGTCGTCTGTGTGGCCATGACGCGGCCCCCCTCATCTGCCTCGCGGCGGTGGATCGGTAGTGTCTCGTCAGTCCGACGACACAGGGCCGCGAAATGTGAGGCGAGGTGCGGAACTCGTTGTCCGGCGCGGTGTTTCGTCGACGTGTGAGAGCCGAAGCGGACGAGAAGAACCAGGGAGCGGTCGCAACCATGAGCACCCCATCCGAGGCAGGGCACGACCGGTCCGAGCCGGGTCTCAGCGCGGTCGTCGACGAGCGGCGGCAGCTGATCAACCTCGCCTACCGGATGCTCGGTTCCCTGGCCGAGGCCGAGGACGCCGTACAGGAGACCTACACCCGCTGGTACGCGATGTCGCGGCAGCAGCAGGAGGCCATCGAGTCGCCCGGCGCCTGGCTGACGACGGTGGCCAGCCGCATCTGCCTGGACGTGCTCGGCTCGGCACGGGCCCGGCGCGAACGCTACGTCGGCGCATGGATACCCGAGCCGCTGCCCGACCGCACCGAGTGGTTCAGCGGACGGTCGGCAGGCGGCAGCGCCGAACCGGCCGATCCCGCCGACCGGATCACCCTGGACGAGTCGGTGAACATGGCCTTCCTCGTCGTACTGGAGTCGATGACGCCGGCCGAACGCGTGGCGTTCATCCTGCACGACGTCTTCCGCTACCCCTTCGCCGAAGTCGCCGAGATCGTCGGCCGGACGCCCGCGGCCTGCCGCCAACTCGCCTCCTCGGCCCGCCGGCGCGTTCACGCCGCGCGGACTCCGGTCGTACCCGCGGCCGGACAGGCCGTCCTGGTACGGGACTTCAAGCAGGCGTGGGAGGCCAAGGACATCAAGGCACTCGTCGACCTCCTCGACCCCGACGCCACGATGACCGCCGACGGCGGCGGCCTGGTCGGCACCGTCCTGCGCCCGGTCGTCGGCAGCGCGCGCATCGCCGAGTACCTGATCCACATCTCCGACAAGGCACCCGGGCTGACCCTCCTGGAACGCACGGTCAACGGCCGGCCCGGCCTGGTCGCCCAGCACTCCGGCACCACCGTCACCGTGGCGGCGTTCAGCCTGGCCGGCAACCGCATCACCCGCATCTGGGCCGTCCGCAACCCGGAAAAGCTCCGCACCTGGACCGAGCACGCGCAGGAGGACTGAGGTCGGTTGACAGGCCGAACAGGGCAGGTCAGAGTCCTCGCGTGAGCGAGATCGACAACCTGTCCCCGGCCGAGGCACGTGTGTGGCGGGCCTATCCGCGCGGCGAGTCCGTGGACTTCCGCACCGCGGGGGACGAGGATCCGCCGGCCGGCGACGCCTGGGGCCCCGAACGGACCGTACGGGCGTCCGTACTGCGGAGGCTGCTGGTCGCGGCCCCGCAGGAGGAGGGGGAGATCGCCGCGCTCGTCGTCACGGGAGCGCGAGTCGTCGGCGTACTGGACCTGAGGCACGCCGCGATCGACGTTTCCGTCCGGCTGGACCACTGCCGGTTCGACGACGTACCCGACCTGTACGGCGCCCAGTTGCGCGAACTCGACCTGAGCGGGTCCGTCCTGCCGGGCCTCACCTCGGCGAACCTGCGCGTCGAAAGCGCGCTGCGGATGACGGACTGTCACATGCGGGGGCCGGTGCGGCTCAGCGGGGCGCAGATCTCCGGGGCGCTGCACCTGGAGCGGGCGCGGTTCACGGCGGCGGACGACTCCGAGCCGGTGCTGCAGCTCAACCAGGCCGCGATCGGGGCGGACATCTGGGCGCCGGAGATGTGCGCGCACGGACAGGTACGGCTCACCGGCGCGTCCGTCGCGGGACGGATCAACCTGCAGGACGCGGAGTTCAACACGCCCGGCGGCACCGCGCTGGACGCGCAGAACCTCGACGTCGGAGCCCACGTACGCGCACGGCGCATGCGCGCGCGGGGTCGGGTCGAGCTCCGTGGCTCGCGCATCACGAGCCGTCTCGACCTGCTCCACGCCGACCTGTCGCATCCGGGCGACACGGCTCTGCGGGCCAGCAGTTGCGTCATCGGTGAGCTCTGGCTGGGCGAGGGCAACCGCGTCGAGGGCGCGCTGAATCTGCGGCGGTCCCAGATAGAGATCCTGAGCCTCGCCCCGGAGGTGCTCCCGGACCAGGTGCTCCTCGGCAGTCTCACGTACACCGTGCTCTCCCCGCACGAGCCTGCCGGGCGCCGTCTTCCGATGCTCGAACGCGGCGGCGGCCCGTACGAGCCCCACCTCTACGAGCAGCTGACGGCCGCGTACCGGCACGTCGGGGACGATGACGCGGCCCGGCTCGTCCAGCTCGCCAAGCAGCGCCGCCGGCGCGCCACGCTCCCGTGGTACGGACGGCTGTGGGGCTACGTTCAGGACGCCGTCGTCGGCTACGGCTTCCGCCCGTTGCGCGCGGCCGTCTGGCTGCTGTCCCTCCTGGCCCTCGGCTCGCTCGCCTACGGTCTGGACCAGCCCGCTCCCATCAAGGCGGGCGAGGCCCCCCGCTTCAACGCCGTGTTCTACACCCTCGATCTGCTCCTGCCGGTCATCAGCTTCGGCCAGGAGACGGCGTTCGCCCCGGTCGGCCGGCACCAGTGGCTGTCGTACGCCCTGATCATCGCCGGCTGGGTGCTGGCCACCACCATCCTCACGGGCGTGACCCGCACCGTGAGCCGCCAGTGAAGTCCCCGGCCGGCACGGGGTCTTCGAGCCCGGTCCCCCGGGCGCCGTCGGGTCAGGGCATCTGATCGGGGTCGCAGCTGGCCCGGCGCAGTCCGATCGTGCGCAGGGCCCGCATCAGGGCGTCGGCGTCCCCCTCGCGCACGACGTGGACGGCTCCCTCGACCTCGAGACCGGATACCGCACGGGGCACACGGGCGGCGGCCGTCCGCAGCACCACACCGCTCGGCGGGTCCAGGGTGCGCACCCCGTGGAAGACGCGGAGGACGGCCGGGTCCGCGTCGAGCCGGTCGAGCCCGGCGGGCAGGGACATGACCGTGATGTCGGGGAGCAGGACGCGGGCGTGCGCGAGCGCCACTGCGGGATCGTGGGCATGCGACACGACGCGGAAGTGCGGGTTGCGCTGAATGCCCGAACGCAGCAGCTCAAGCTGCTCGCCGTCGGGCACGCCGACCACCAACACCGTCATCACCTGTTCCATCCTGCGCTCCGGCCCGCCGCGGGGCGACCGGGGCGGGCCGGGGTGGGCCGGGGCGCCCTCCGGCCCGGTGCCGGGGCCGCGCGGCGGGTTCCGGCCGCCGAGGGCCCCCGACGGCCGCGCAGAGCGGCGGAAGATCGACTTCCCGGCCGGGGGCCGCTCCGCGAGACTGGGGGAAGCGGTCCCCGACGAAAATAGGGTGAGGTGCTCGATGACGGAGTCGGAGGATGCCCTTGCCATCCGTCATGTCGCCGAGCGGCTGATGAAGGAGCACCCTCAACTGGACGCCGGGCTGGTGCACAGCTCGGTACAGACGGCGTACGAAGAGCTCAGGTACGCACGCGTACGCACCTACCTGCCCGTCCTGATGGAGCGCAGGGCCAAGGACCTGCTGCCCCCCGAAGAGCATCCCGGACGCGAGACCTGACGGCCTCCGGAAGCACGTCGATCTTCAGAGGATCGGACGAAGAACCGCGTCCGCCCGTCCCGGATGGCGTACGGCGCGCGCCACGCCTGCCGGCTCCGTCCGTACGGCGGCTCACGGCCCGGCGCCGTGCCCGGGTCTACCGTGGAAGGGTCCCGGTCCCCCTGAGCGGCAGATGAGGCGGGCAGCTGTGTCGACGTCGAGCCACGAGATCTTCGGTGCCCCGTGCTGGGTCAGCCTGCTGGCCCGGGACCTCGGCTCCGCCCAGCGGTTCTACAGCGCCGTGCTCGACTGGGAATTCCGTCCCACGCACCTGGGGCACGGCATCATGGTCGCCTTCCGCGACGGGGCTCCCGTCGCCGGTGTCGGCGCCCTGGGCGGGAGCGCCGGCGCGCCGGTGGTGTGGACGCCGTACTTCGCCGTCGACGACGCCGACGTGACCGCCGCACGGATCCGCGAACGCGGCGCCACCATGGCCGTCGGCCCCCTGGCCTTCGGCACCGGACGAGCCGCCCTGGCGGCGGACCCCGCGGGGGCCGTCTTCGGCTTCTGGCAGGGCGAGGTCGTCCCCGACTGGTCCGTCGGCCGGGGGAGCGCTCCGGCCTGGCTGGAACTGCGGACCCGCGACGCGTTCGCCGCGGCCATCTTCTACGGGGAGGTCCTCGACTGGGGCAGCGAACGGCCGGCCTGCTGCACGGTCTCCTACGAGCACGCCCACGTCGTCCTGCGCCACGGCCACGACACGGTCGCCCGCATCAGCGGCGGCGCCCTCGAAGCGGCCCCCGATCCCGAGGTGCGCCCCCGTTGGCACGTCCACTTCCGCGTGCCGGACCTCGAGAGCGCGGTCGAGGCCGCCACCCGGCAGGGCGGCAGGACCGCCTCCCCCGTACAGACCTCCAGTACGAGCCGGTGGATCGTCCTCGCCGATCCCGACGGGGCGCTCTTCACCGTGGTGGCACCCCAGGACCCGCCGGCCTGACCCGGACAGCCGTGCAGCCGTGCGGCCGGCGCTTCTAGGACGGAACCTGACCTGGTTCGCTCGTACTGTCGTCGCGTCAGCACGTACCGGCAGAGAGGACGGCCCGATGAAGCACACCGCGCCCGAGGGCTACACCAGCGTCGCACCGTGGGTCGTCACCGACGACACCGGCGCGCTGCTCGACTTCATCACCGCGGCCTTCGACGGCGAGGAGCTCGCCCAGGTGCCGCTCGAGGACGGCACCATCGGCCACGGCGAGATCCGCGTCGGCGACACGGTCGTCCTGGCCTTCGACCGCAGGCCCGACTGGCCCGTGATGCCCGCGCTGCTGCGCCTCTACGTCCCCGATGCCGACGCCGCCATGGCCGCCGCCGTGGCGCACGGGGCGACGGTGGTCACCGAGGCCATCGACAGTGCGTGGGGGGACCGGGGCGGCCGGGTGCGCGACCCGTTCGGCAACATCTGGTGGGTGACGAGCCGGGTCGAGGAGGTCGCACCGGACCGGGCCTGGCAGCGGATGTCCCAGCCGCGGTACGCCGAGTCGATGCGCATCGCCCAGGAGACCCTTGACGCCGAGCTCAGCGGCCGGGAGTCCGGGGTGGCCAGCGCCCCGCGCCCCCCGGCCCCCTGATCCCCGTCGGCGCCGCTCCTCACGTCGGGGCCTGGGCCTTCAGCGGCGGCGTGCGCAGGTCCAGGCCCCCATGCCCTGGATCTTGGCGAGTCTGCGCGCCGTCGCGATCTGCTCCGACTTCGTGGCGAGGTCGGCGCGCGGTGCGTACTTGCGGCCGCCCGCCGCCTTCCAGCTGGACTGGGTGAACTGCAATCCGCCGTAGTGGCCGTTGCCGGTGTTCGCCCGCCAGTTCCCGCCGGATTCACACCGGGCGATGGCGTTCCAGTCAGGGTTCGGTTTGGAGTGGACAGCGGCGGCATGAGCTCCGGAAACGTCCAACAGGGCCACGGTCAACATGACGGCGGAGGCCAGCAGTTGGCCGATCACGCTCCGGCTTCGCCGGTCCTTCCGGTGGAGCGACATCAGTCCTCCTCAGCTGTTGGGCGGACCTGCCCCGCACACAGCGGGCGGGCCCACGTACGACCCCCGTCGGGCCGTGGCCACAGCACAGCACGGAGCGACGCCCTTCCCACGGCACTTGCGGCCTGCGAAGGCGTGAAGCCACCCGAACGGCCGCTCCCCACCCCCTCCCACCACAGCCCGGACCCCCGCGGCACGGCGCGCCGCGCGCGTCGGCACCGACGACGGTGGGGGCAACGTCCACGGGTTTCCTTCCGTGCCGACCGCGTCGGAGCGGGGTTTCCAGGCACCTCAAGCAGCCGACGGAAGAGGCGAGATAGGGTGACGCTCATGAAAAACGCACGTGCGACAGGGCCGACGGGCTTCAGGTAGTCCGCCAGGAGCTACCTGGCGGTTGCTCTGAACGGAGTCCCGTGACACGCACCGCCCACCACATTTCCGCTTCGCGCAGCCGAAGTGCACGCGACTGCTCGTCAGGAAAACCCTGGCGTTCCGTGGCCCTCTACGACCTGAGGTACAGCGCACACACCTTCACCGATGCGGCACGAGAGTCCAGAAGGCCCCAACCTCGCACGGTCCGCCGCACGGTGGACGTCTACTCGTTCCCCCGACACCAGCAGGACCGCTCCGTCGCCAGGTGGTCCGCAGCGGAGGAACGCCGGGCGCGAGCGCGGCTGCGAGCCCAAGTAGGGGCTCTCCTCGGGCTGGTGCGTTCCCGCGCCGGCGAACTCGATTTCGATGCCGCGGACACCGTGGACATACCACCGGCACGTCATCGGCGCAGCTCGCTCTGGCTCGCGTAGTCGCCCACGCTCACGCCGGGCTTCGCCTTCCTCACCTGCGAAACGGCCGGCTGGTCAGCCCGACAGTGTGACCAGGCCTGTTTCGTAGGCGAGGATGACGAGGTGGACGCGGTCGCGGGCGCCGAGTTTGGACAGGAGCCGTGCCACGTGGGCCTTGGCGGTGGCCACGGTGATGCAGAGCTGGACGGCGATCTCGCCGTTGGACATGCCGCGTCCGATGAGCGTCAGCACCTCGCGCTCCCGCTCGGTGATGCCCTCGACCGGTCGCGGCCGGGGAGTGGGTTCGGGTCGTGCGGCGAACTCCTCGATCAGGCGGCGGGTGACGCTCGGAGCGATCAGGGCGTCTCCCGCGGCGACCACGCGGATGGCGGTGAGGATGTCGTCCAGGTCCATGTTCTTGACGAGGAATCCGCTCGCACCGGAGCGCAGGGCGGCGTACACGTAGTCGTCGTCCTCGAAGGTGGTGAGGATCAGGACCCGTGTCGCCGTGGAATCCGCCGTGATCTTCCGGGTGGCCTCGATGCCGTCCATTCCGGGCATGCGGATGTCCATCACCACCACGTCGGGCCGGACATCCCCGACGAGCCGGACTGCTTCGGCGCCCGTCGCGACCTCTCCGACGACATGGATGTCGTCGGTGCCGGCCATGAGCACGCTCAGGCCGGAACGCACCAGCGGCTGGTCGTCGGCGAGGACGACGCGGATCGTCATGGAAGGTGGACTCCTTCGGGCAGGGGAAGACGGGCCGCCACACGGAAGCCGCCTTCGGGGCGCGGGCCGGCCGTGAACTGGCCGTGCAGCAGGGCGATGCGCTCGCGCATTCCGACGATGCCCCAGCCGGCGGCGCCGCCGGTAGCCGGGGCGGGGCCGGTGCGGCCGTCGTTCTCGACTTCGACGGACAGCTCGTCGGCCCGGTAGTCGACGGTGACGAGACAGTCGCGGGTGCCGGCGTGGCGTGCGACGTTGGTGAGTGACTCCTGGACGATCCGGTAGGCGGCCAGTTCGATGTCGGCGGGCAGCGGCCGCCGCTCGCCGAGCCAGCGTACGTGGACACGGATTCCGGCGTCCTCCGCCGACGCGGCCAGGCGGTCGAGATCGTCCAGGACCGGCGCCGGACCACGCGGCGCCGAGCCCGCACCGGCCCCCGCACCGGCGCCCGCATCGGCGCGGCGCAGCGCGCCCAACGTCCGCCCCAGACCGGCCAGGGTCTCCTTGCTGGTGGTCTCGATGGCGGCGAGTGCGTTGCGGGCGTCGTCCGGCCGCGTGTCGATGACGCGTCTGCCGACGCCGGCCTGGATGGCGATGACCCCGACGCTGTGCGCGATCATGTCGTGCAGTTCGCGCGCGATCCGGAGCCGTTCCGCGGTGACGGCCTGAGCCGTCGCCTGGGCGTACAACGCCTCGGCGTGTTCCCGGCGTTCGCGGACCGAATCGCCGGCCGTCCAGGCGGCGGCGAGGGCCACGGCGATGAAAGCGAGCGTCTGGACGTACGCGCCCTGCCCGGACGGAAAGTAGAACGCGGAGGCCGCCTGCCCGCCGAGCGCCATGCCGGCGGCGGTGAGCGAGGTGCGGCGCGGGCGTGTGGCCGCGATGTAGCCGACGGCAAGGTCGCTGATCAGCACCTGCAGAAGTCCGGCTTCCAGCATGCCCCTCGCCGATACTGCGGCGAACCAGCCGGCGAGCAGCAGCGCGAGGGCCGGCAACGGCCTGCGGCGCAGCAGACTGGCCGTCAACACCGTGAGGAGGACGACCAGCAGGAGCATCGGGGCGGAGAAGCCCTGCCAGCTGCCGCGCATCGTGACGTGCAGAACCACGGGGTAGGCGATGGCTCCGCACCAGGCCAGGGCCTCCCCCGCGATGCGTAGAGCGCCTCTCGGCAGCGGTGGGTGCGGGATGGTGGGCATGCCGTGATCGTAGATGTCGTAGCGCCCGGCGGGGTATTGGCCCGTGGGCGTACGCCCGCGGGCTACCGGCGAGCACCGGGAGTGTGGTCGGTGGCCCGATGCACCCGCGGGCCGGACCGCGGCACCGTTGGCCGGGTGATCGAAGTCAACGAACTGACCAAGCGATACGGGAAGACCACGGCCGTGAGCGGTCTCAGCTTCACGGTCCGTCCCGGCCACGTGACCGGGTTCCTCGGCCCCAACGGCGCCGGAAAGAGCACCACCCTGCGGGTGCTCCTCGGCTTGAACCGGCCCACCAGCGGCACCGCCACCATCGGCGGGCTCCCCTTCCGGGACCGCCCGCGCGGGCTTCGCCACGTGGGCGCGCTCCTCGACGCCCACGACGTACACGGGGGCCGCACCGCGGTGGGGCACCTGTCGGCCCTGGCCCGAAGCAACGGCATTCCGCGAAGCCGGGCGGACGAGGTCCTGCGGGAGGTCGGGCTGGCCGGTGCGGCCCGCCGCCGCATCGGCGGATTCTCCCTCGGCATGAAGCAGCGGCTCGGAATCGCCGGCGCACTGCTCGGCGACCCACCCGTACTTCTCTTCGACGAGCCGATCAACGGCCTCGACCCGGAGGGTGTGTTGTGGGTGCGCGGCCTGTTCCGGCGGCTGGCCGCCGAGGGACGCACCGTGTTCGTCTCCAGCCACCTGATGAGCGAGATGGAGCACACCGCCGAACACCTCGTCGTCATCGGCAGGGGCGAGCTGATCGCGGCGGAGAGCGTGAAGGAGTTCGCGGCCCGCGGCACCCGCCAGAGCGTCACCGTGCGCACCCCGGACCCCGCCGCGCTCACGGCCGTGCTGGTCGCCGACGGCGCCTCGGTCCGGTGCGACGGCCCTGACGGAGCGAAGGAGCTCAAGGTGACCGGCCTGAGCGCGGACCGCGTCGGCGAACTCGCCCTCCGGCACCGCATCGTGCTGCAGGAACTGGCCACGCGCACCTCCTCCCTGGAGGAGGCCTTCATGGAACTCACCGGCGACCGCGTCGAATACCTCGCAGGAGAACCCCGATGACCCCGGCCCGCTTCCGCGACCTCCTCGCCGCCGAATGGATCAAGCTGTGGTCGCTGCGCTCCACACCCTGGGCCTTCGGGATCAGTGCGCTGGTCGTCATCGGCATCAACGTGAACGCCGCCCTCGCCGACTACACCAACTATCCGAACTACCCCCAGGGCACCAAGGACCTCTTCGTGCCGATCTGGGCGATGCGGGACGCCTTCACCCTCGGCGCCGGCATGGTCCTCATGCTCGCCGCCGGGAGTATCGGGGCACTCACACTCGTCAGCGAGTACGGCACCGGACAGATCCGAACGACCTTCGCCGCCGTCCCCGCCCGCCGCTCGGTGGTCGCTGCCAAAATGGCCGTCGTGACGGCCGTCATGCTGGTCTACGGCGCGTTCGTCGCGGCCGTTTCCTTCGGCGTGACGCAGGCCGTCCTGTCCGGCCGGCACGTCGGCCTCCCGCTCGACTACCCCGGCGCGCTCCGCGCCACCGCGGCGTCCGCCCTGCTCGCGCCGGTGTGCGCGCTCATCGGCATGGGCCTCGGCGCGCTCATCCGGCACACCGCGACCACCATCGTCACGCTCACCGGCGTCCTCCTGCTGCTGCCCACCCTGATCAACGACCGCCACGCATGGTCGGCCGCCCTCCTCCACGCCCTGCCCCGGGGCGCCTGGGACCGGCTGACCGAGGTGGGCGACTCGCCCGTGCCGGTGCTCTACCCGGCGACGATCACCGGGGCGTGGATCGTGTACGCGGCCTGGCCACTCGCTGCCGCAGCCGTCGCCACCGCGGTCGTCCACCGGCGCGACCTCTGAACACGCCCCGGCCGCACCCAGGACATCCGACGACGCCGCCAACTTGTCCATAGGGGCCCCGGCCGCCCTTCCGGTGGCCCCACGGATGCCGCCGCGGCCGATGAGAGCGGCGGCACCGAGGCGATCGCCCGGGTGGAAGGCGGCCGGCTGCTGGAGGAGAGCCGGGCCGAAGCGCGTCTGCACCAGGCGCAGGGGACCAAGGACGAGCCCGTCCGGTACGTACGGCCGGTGTATCTGATTCCGCGGGCGGCGCAGGGCGCCCCGGGGCGTTGCCGTGCTGAGCAAGAGGGGTGCGAGACGGATCGGAGCTCCGTCTGGAAGGCGGTGGTCGCCACCCGGGTCGTCACCGAAGCCCCGCCGCAGGACGCGACCGCCGCTCCGACGCCGTCGCCGGAGCAGGGAAAGGTCAAGACGAAGGGGGTGGAGTGGAAGTAGGTCCCACGCAGGCTTCCGGTGGGATTCGGACGCGGTTGCGTGTTGCTCCAGTGGGCTGACGTGGGGCCATCGAGGTGCCACGATGATCCGTGCTTCAACAGTGTGCCGTACGGGACGCGGTGAGAGCAGTGACAGCGTGTCCCGGAGGCAGCCCTACCCCACGAAAGGGCGGACACCCCCATGCGCGTCACCCCCCTCGTATCGTCCTTAGGCAGCGACCAGGGTTCCGCGGCGGACGACCCCATACGGCTCTATTACAGCCACAAGACACAGGAGATCCTGCAGAAGTACGGTCCGGGCCCCCGCGTCCACTTCCACGTGGGGCTGTACCCGGACGGCCCGCCGGACACCACCGTCTCGCAGAACATGCTGAAGCAGCGCCTGATCAACGCGCAGGAGCGGATCGTCGAGCACGCTGCCCGGTCGTGGGGCGCGTACGAGGCTCCTCCCCGGCGGCTGCTGGACATCGGCTGCGGCCTGGGCGGGACCTCGCTGTACTGGGCGCAGGAGCACGGAGCCTCGGTCACCAGCCTCACCGTCGCGGAGGAACACGTCCCGATCGTCCGGCACTTCGCCCGGCGCGCCGGGGTCGCCGGGCGGGTGAAGCCCGTACTGGCGGATGTGCACGACCTGGACGAGACCTGTGCGTACGACGCCGTCTACGCCAACGAGAGCAGCGGCTACACCGACCGGTCCCGGCTCTTCGACGTCGTCGCGAGAGCACTGGAGCCGGGTGGATGGTTCGGGATCCAGGAGCATTTCGTGGGCCGCTCCCAGTGGCGCGAGTTCATCGACGGCTACTACAGAACCCGGCTGGGGCTGCTGGGGGAGTATCTGGTCGCGGCCGAGGCGGCCGGCTTCGAACTCGTGCACGAGGAGGACGTGACGGACTCGGTGGCGGAGTTCTGGGTGCAGTCCATGGCGTGGAACACCGCCGAACTCGACCGGCTCCGCGCGGACGCCAACGCGCGGCCCGGTGCCTGGACCGGCGAACGGCTCGAACAGTCGACGCTCGCGCACAGCAGGTTCTTCCGGCTCTGGCGCGACCACGCGGTGCAGACGCGGCTGCTGCGCTTCCGGCTCGGAGGCCGCCCATGACGACGTCACCCGCACCCGCATCGGCACCGGCACCGGCACCCACCCCGTCGCCGCCACCGCGCCCCTCGCTGCTCGGTACGCGCCTGCCGTCCTTCTACTGCCCCCTGGAGCGCGACCTCGTCCATCCCGAGGCGAAGCAGGTGGAGGCCCTGGCGGTCGAGTGGCTGGACGCCTTCGGCGTCTACCCCGACCCGGTCGAGCGCGCATGGGGTCTCGCCACCCACAGCGCCGACTTCTCCTGCCGCATCATCCCCGACGGGAACGTGGAGGCCCTCCTGCTGTTCACCCAGTGGAACTACTGGGCCAACGCCGTCGACGACTGGCAGGACTCGGGTTCCGACGAGGTGGGGACGGGCGCCGTCGTCGAACACGGCGTACGTCTGCTGCGGACCATCGAGGACCCGGGGGCGTCGGTCCTGCCCGACGGGCCGATGACCCGCGCGCTCTTGGACCTGGTCGGCCGCACCCATGCCCTGCTCACGCCGTACGAGTTGCGCAGGTTCACCGAGGGGACGCGCGACTGGCTGCTCGGGGCGGCCTGGCGGGCCGCCCAGGCCGAGGCCGGGACCATGCCGGGGCTGAACGACTTCGTGGCCATGGGGCCGTTGGCGAACGGCACGCGCTTCTCGCTGACCTGGTCCGACGTCGCACGCGGGGACCGGCTGCCGGCCGAGGTGCTCTGCTCCCCCGCTCTGACGGCACTGACGGATGCGGCCGGTTTCGTCGTCAGCGCGGACAACGACCTGTTCTCCTACGACAAGGACGACCACCTGGAGCCGCGGGAGGTGAACCTCGTCAACGTCCTCGCCCACCAGGAGAACTGCACCCCCGCCGAGGCGGTGCCACTGGCGGTGGCCCTGCGTGACCGGGTGATGGTCCTCTTCGCCCGGCTGCGGGCGCAGTTGGAGAACGCTCCGGACGGTCCAAACGGTCCGAACGGGGAACTGCGCCGTCACCTCGCGGCCTTGGGTCACTACGTGGCCGGCTCCATCGCGTGGCAGAGCCGGGCACCCCGATACGCGAGCCCGCGCAACCGGCACGAACTGCCGCTCCCGGACGCCCGGTTCGAGGTCCGGTTCGCCGATGCGCCCAGCTGCCCGGGAACCGAGCCTCCGGATGTGCCGGCCCTCGCCGCCTGGTGGCGGCAGGTACGCGACTGAGCAACGCCGAGGGCCCCGGCCGGTGCGGCCGGGGCCCTCGGTAGGGAGAGCCGGATCAGCGGCGGCCCAGCAGCCGCCGCCACCAGCTGACGCCGCGACGGCGGCGGCCGGCGACCGCGGGCGCCGCCGTCGGCTGCGGCGGGACGAACGCGTGCTCGGGGTGCCCGGCCGGCTGCTCCTCCAGGGGCTCCGCGTTCGGCACGGTGCGCGGGGCGAACCGTACCGGCAGGGACAGCAGGTGGCGTGACATGAGCGTGCCGCGCCATTGCAGCTCGCTCGCGTCGACCGCCAGCTGCAGGTCGGGCAGCCGGTCCAGCAGGACCTCGATGCCGGTGTCCGCGATGGCCCGCCCGATGTCCTGGCCCGGGCACTCGTGCGGGCCGCTGCTGAAGGCCAGGTGGGAACGGTTCCCGTGGACGGAGACGGCGGGATCCGGCCGGATCTGCGGGTCGGCGTTGCCCGCGGCCAGCCCGAGCAGGATCATGTCGCCCGCCTTCACCTCCTGGCCGCCGAGCAGGGTGTCACCGGTGGCCCAGCGCCCGATGATCGTGTTGATCGGCGGGTCGTCCCACAGGACTTGCTCCAGCGCGTCGGGAAGCGTCATGTGGCCTCCGGAGAGGCTGGCCCGGAAGCGCGGGTCGGTCAGTACGGTGCGCAGCGTGTTGGCGATCAGGTTGGCGGTGGTCTCGTAGGCCGCGATCAGCACCACGCGCAGGTGCATCAGCACCTCGGTGTCGCTCAGGTTCGCGGGGTGCTCGATCAGCCAGGAGGCGAGGTCGCGCGCCGGCCTGGCCTTGCGCTCCACGACCAGGTGTTCCAGCGTGGCGGTGACGTAGCGGTCGCTCTGCAGGGCCGTCTCGGTCCCCTGGAGCATGTCGCGTGCCGCGTTGACCAGCAGGGGTCCGTGTTCGTCGGGGGCCCCGATGAGCTGCGTCATGACCAGCATGGGGAGCTGGTCGGAGAAGCCGGAGACCAGGTCGGCGTACCCCTCGCCCGCGATCTGGTCGACGAGCTGGTTGGCGAAGCGGGTCACGTAGCGGCGGATGCCGCGCTTGTCGAAGCGCTCCAGGGACTCCACCACGGCCGAGCGCAGCCGCTCGTGGACGGGCCCGTCGGTGAAGTTGCACACCGGCACCCAGGAGACCATGGGGCCGAGCGGGGTGTCGGCCGGCACCCGGCCCTCTCTCATGTCGCGCCAGCCCCGCGGGTCGCGGGCGAAGCGCGAGGACGTGCGTGCCACGTCCAGGTTCTCCCGGTGGCCGAGGACCAGCCAGGCCGGAAGGTCCCCGCTCACCAGTACGGGGGCCACCGCGCCGTGTTCGGCCCGCAGCTTCTCGTACAGCGCGAGGGGATCGGCCTGGGCCTCCGCTCCGTGGAGGCGGTACAGGCCGCCCGCCGTGGCCGCCGCCGCGTGGGCGGGGCACTCGGGCGGTGGGGTGGGGGTGGTGCTCACATTGCCTCCTGGGTGGCTGCCTGGGAGTGGAGGTAGCGCATGAGGGTCAGCAGGACGTCGCGGGACGAGTCCCGCCGTCTGGCATCGCAGACGAGGATCGGGACGGTGGGGGGCAGGTCGAGGGCTTGGCGCAGTTCCTCCATCGGATGCTCGGGCGCGCCGGGGAAGGAGTTGACGGCCACGACGAAGGGGACGCCCCGCTCCTCCAGCCGTCCGATGACGTCGAAGCTGATCTCCAGCCGCCGGGTGTCGAGGAGTACGACCGCTCCGAGCGCGCCCTCGAAGAGCCCGCGCCACAGGAACCAGAAGCGCTCCTGGCCCGGTGTTCCGAAGAGGTACAGGACGAGTTCGTCGTTGATGCTGATGCGGCCGAAGTCCATGGCCACGGTGGTGGTGATCTTGCGGGCCACGCCCCAGGTGTCGTCGACGCCGACGCCGGCCCTGGTCATCGTCTCCTCGGTCGTCAGCGGCTTGATCTCGCTGACGGCACCGACCATCGTCGTCTTGCCCACGCCGAAGCCGCCGACGATGACGACTTTCACGGCGGCCGCGGCCGTCTGCGGCAGTATGTCCGCCTGGCGCGGCCCGGCCGGCGTGTCAGAGCTTCTGAAGTCCATCGATCACTGCCTCGATCAGAGCAAGGTCGGGTAGCTGCGCGGCGGGAACGGGCGGGCGGACGTACACGCGCTGAGCGGCCATCAGGTCTCCGACCAGCACGGTGACGACGCTCACGGGCAGGCCTGCGTACGCGGCGATCTCGGCCACCGACAGCGGTGACTGGCACATCCGCAGGATGGCCGCCTGCTCGGGCTGCATCTCCGGCCGGGCGGCCCCTTTGGCCACGACTAAGGTCACGAGGTCCAGATGGACGGCGGTGGAGGGTCCACTGCGTCCGCCGGTGATGACGTAGAGCCGTTCGGGGCTGCCCTCCTCCCAGCTTGTGGGCGGCTCATTCACGCGGGCTGCCCGTCATGTCGGGGCGGGCTGCTCAGGTGGTCCCCCATTCGGGTCACCAGGTTGCGCATCTGCGCCCCCATCAGGCCCGCGTCCACGCCCTCGTCGGCGAGGACCGCGAGATAGGAGCCGTCGCCGGCGGCCATGAGGTAGAAGAACCCGCCGTCCATCTCGATCACGACCAGGCGCATCCTGCCCTCCGAGCGGGGCAGTTCCGCGGCCACCGCCCCGGCGAGGCTCTGCAGGCCCGCGCAGGCCGCTGCCAGGCGGTCGGCCGTGTCGGTCTCGGCCCCGTACTGCGCCACGCAGAGCCCGTCCGCGGACAGTACGATCACGTGCCGCGTCTGCGGCACTCCGGCGGCCAGGTCCTTGAGCATCCAGTCCATGCTGCTGATTCGCTGAGTCATCACTGCTTACGCCCCCTTGGTCGCTGAACCCGACGCGCCTTCGGCGCCCGGCGCGTCGTGGCCGGGCGCGCCGGACAGTCCGCTGTGGAAGGCCTCCAGCCACATTCCGGGGCCCTGGTCGTCCGCCGGCTGCGGCTCCGCGGCCGGCCGGACGTCGAACGTGGCGGCACGGTCCTTCCGGCGTCGCTGCGGCAGGCCGGTCGCGGTGCGCTCGGTGGCCGGCTGCCCGGCGCTGACGGGCGCCGGCCTGGGCGCCGGAGCCGGAGCCGGTGCCGGCCGGGGCACGGACGTGCCCGCCGGCGAGCGGTCGAAGGGGTGCTCGCGCGGTGTGGCGGCCACGGCCCTGGGCCCCGAGGAGGAGCCGATGCCGTGGGCCAGACCGGTCGCGGAGGACGCCGTGGTGATCAGGTGCTGCGGAACGATGACCACGGCGCGGACGCCGCCGTACGCGGACGAGCGCAGGGACACCTGGAACCCGTACGCCTGCGCCAGCCGGCCGACCACCGCGAGGCCCAGCCTCGGCGTTTCGCCCAGGTCGTTGAGGTCGATGCCGGACTGCGCCTGCGCGAGCATCTTCTCGGCCCGTCCGCGGGCCTCCTCGCTCATGCTCAGGCCGCCGTCCTCGATCTCCACGGCGATGCCCGACTGCACCTCGACGGCCGTGAGGTGGACCCGGGTGTGCGGCGGCGAGTACCGGGTGGCGTTGTCCAGCAGTTCCGCCAGGGTGTGGATCAGCGGCTCGACGACCGGGCCGACGACGGCGACCTCGGAGACCGAGTGGAGCTCCACGCGCTGGTAGTCGATGATCCTCGACATCGCGCCGCGCATCACGCTGTACAGGGTGACGGCCCGGCTCCACTGGCGGCCGGGGCGCGCACCGCCGAGGACCGAGATGGAGTCGGCGAGCCGGCCGATCAGGGCGGTGCCGTGGTCGAGCCGCAGGAGGTCGCCGAACACGTCCGGGTTGCTGCCGTGCCGGTCCTCCATCTCGCGCATCTCGTGGGCCTGCTGATGGACGATCGCCTGCACGCGGCGGGCGACGTTCACGAAGGCGCGCTGCGCCGAGTCGCGCAGGCTCTCCTCGTTGTCGACCGCGTCGATGACGTGGGAGAGCACGGCCTGCAGGGCGGCCCTGAAGCGCGGGGTCAGGGCCTCGTCGTTGCCCCAGCGGTTGCCGTGGCCGCCGCGCCCTCCCAGGGCGGTCAGCACCTCCTCGGCCAGCTCGCCCTTGCGCAGTCGCTCGATGGCCTCGGGCAGCACCACCTCGGACAGCCGGGCCGCCTCGGCTTCCTGCCGGGCCAGGACGTGCTGGAGAGCCGCGACCTGGGCGCGCCCGGCGGCGAGCGCGCGGCCGCGCCGCAGCGCTTCGACGAAGACCGCCACGGTGCACAGGGCGCCGACGGCGATCACGGCGGTGCCGAGCGGCGCCGAGGAGGAAGCGAGCGCCCCGGCCAGGCAGGCGGCGGCCACGAGCGCGATCGCGGGCAGCAGCCGGCTTGCTCTGCCCTCCACGTGTGCACTTTCGGGGGGAATGTCTCTTTGCTCCATCGGCGTCCTCGAACTATCGAAAAGGGGGGACCTTCTGACCGGTGGGCGGGAGCATAACTACGCCCAACTTCCCGCACGCGGCCTTTCGTTGGAGTTCATCGGACCGGAGGAACCGTTATGCGCCACAAGCGACGCCGAATTCCGGCAAGGAAAAGGGCCCGCCCACCGCGAGAGGCGGCGAAGCGGGAGGTGGGAGGCGCGCCGGCACCGCTCGCCGCACGGGAATCCGCCCGCGCATTCCGATCGGTTCCGGCCGCACCGCTTTCTTCCGTGGTGGCGTCCCGGAGGGAAATGCGCTAGGAGTGCGGCACGGGATCGGCTGCGCGGAGGCCGGTGAGCAGGACGTCGAGGGCCAGGTCGGTCGCCTCGTCCAGCGGGGTGTCCTCGAGGAGGGACCCGACGGCCAGGGCCGCGAGGCCGTGCACCACGGAGAAGGCGACCTGGGCGAGCCGGGCCGGGTCTCCCGCCCGTACGACTCCCTCCTGCTGGGCGAGGGCGATCAGTTCGGCGGCGATCTCCAGGCTCTGGTGGCCGAGCTCGCGGAGTTCGGCGCTGGAGTGGTCGGCGTGCTTGGCCGTGAACATCAGGCTCAGCAGCGGGGCGTGCGCGACGGCGAAGTCCACGTACGCGCGGCCCATGCAGGCGAGCCGGGCGACGACGGGGCCGGGCTCGCCCACGGCGGCCCGCAGGCGCGCGTTGAGCCGGGTGAAGCCGTTGACGGCGAGCGCGTCCAGCAGCGCCTGCCGGTCGCGGAAGTGGCGGCCCGGCGCCGCGTGGCTGACGCCGAGGTCCCGCGCGAGGGCGCGCAGGGAGAGGCTGTCCGCCCCCGAAGCCGCGAGCACGGCTTCCGCACGTGCCAGCAGGGCCTCTCTGAGGTTGCCGTGGTGATAGGGCGCATCGGCGTCGGCCAAGGCGGTCTCCTCCTCCGATGTTGTCATTGACAACAATGTTTGCTCTGCCTACATTCAGGTAGCGACCATCTTCGGTCATCAGCCGGAGTCCCGGAACGGAGCACCGACCCATGTCTATGACATACCGCGGAACCACAGCCCTGATCACCGGGGCCAGCGCAGGCCTCGGCGTCGAGTTCGCCCGGCAGTGGGCGGAGCGCGGGGCGGACGTCGTCCTCGTCGCGCGGCGCGTCGACCGGCTGGAGGAGCTGGCGGCCGACCTGGAGCGCCGGTACGGGGTCAAGGCCCGCCCGATCGCCGCGGACCTCGCCCGGCCCGGTGCCGCGGCGGCGCTGCGCGCGGAGCTCGACGCACTCGGCATACCGGTCCACACCCTGATCAACAACGCGGGCTTCGGCAGCCACGGCCCCTTCGCCGCCGAGGACCCCGCCCGGATCAGCGAGATGATCCAGCTCAACGTGCTCGCGGTCACGGAACTGACGAGGGAGTTCCTGCCCGCCTTGACGGCCGACGGCCGGGGCGCCCTCGTCACCGTCGCCAGCGCGGCCGCGTATCAGCCGACCCCGGCGATGGCCGTCTACGGCGCCACCAAGGCCTTCGTCCTGAACTTCACCGAGGCCGTCGCCTACGAGACGCGCACCTCGCCCCTGCGGGTGCTCGCCGTCTCGCCGGGGCCGGTCCGCACCGAGTTCTTCGACGTCGTCGGCAGCCGGGACGCCGCCGTGGGCCGGATGGCCACTCCGGAGCAGGTCGTCACCGCGGCGCGCCGCGCACTGGACCGCGGCAGGACCCCGGCCAGCATCGTCGTCGGCCTCGGCAACCGGCTCTCCGCGACGGCCTCCGCCCTGGCCCCCCGCCGCCTCGCCCTGACCGTGGCGGGGCGCGCCCTCAAGGCCTGACCGGGCTCCGGACTCGTCCGCGCGGCCGCTCCTGGGCGACACTGGTACCCGGGCACCGCACACCGCCGGTGCCGTCCGGATCCCGGTGTGCGGGAGGGCGCAGCATGGTCATCAGTCACCACATCGCCGCAGACACCCTGCACGTGAAGATCCGGCAGGAGCTGAACGTCACCAACCGGTCCGCGGCGGCCCTGCAGATCGAGTCGCTCGTCCAGGCGCACCGCCCCTCCCAGGTCACGATCGAGCTGCCGACCGACGCCCCCTCCCCCATGACCTTCAGCGCACTGGCCCGCGCCCAGCGGATGTGCCAGAGCCTCGGCATTCCCCTCACCGCAACCGGGCCGGGCGAACACGCGCCCCCGCTCCTCATCGGCCGGGGTGCCGGCGTGGACCCGGCCCAGTCGCTGGAGCACGGCGCGCGCCACAGCCACTGAGCCGGGGGCCACCACCCCTGGGCCCGGGACCTAGTGGAACGGTTCCAGCGTCATGAAGGCCTCTTGCGGGTTGCCGTCGTGCACCAGCGACTCGTGGGCGCCCACGTCGTCGAAGGCGAAGCCGTACGCCTTACCGTCGGCCATCTGTCCGTGGATGATGCGGGAGTAGTGGTTGGTGACGGCGTCGCGGTAGAAGCCGGCGCCGTTCGCGTCGGGTTGGGCGGGGTTGGTCAGGAGCGTCGACCGGTTGAAGCCGGCGCACAGGGTGCGGGAGATCGGGCCGCGGACGAGGTCGTTGGGTGCGTCCAGGAGCTTGTAGCAGCCGAAGATGCTGTCGGAGTCCGGCTTCTGGAAGCTGGTGACCACGGCTCCCGAGCCGTCGGTGAAGTTCATGACGTTGCCCGAGACCCGGCCGTGGTACTTGGTGTTCGGCTGGTTCGCGAACGGCGTCACGGTGAGCGTGGACGAGCTGTACTTGCTCCAGACCCGGTTGACGTAGTCGTTCATGACGCCGGCCGGGATTCCGCCCGCCTCGATGCCGTGCCCGGGTGCGAGCGCCCGGAGCGGGGTGCCGTCGGGGCGGTTCTGGATCAGTCCGCCCCAGCCGGCCGCGCGCAGCTGGCCGAAGACGGCGTCGTAGCCGCCCGGCTTGAGCCGGCCGGTGCTGGTGACCGCGCCGCCTGCCGCCTTCACTCCCACCGCGTACGGGGCCGAGAACATGTCGACCTGGGTGCTGTTGATCCACAGGCCGGCGTCGTTCAGCGTGTACTCGGACCAGTTGAACAGGATGTTGCGGTTGGGGTCGGAGGGGTTCTGCACGGCCGGTTGCACCAGGCCGCCGGGGCTGAGCTTGAAGACGATCTTCTGGCCGATGGAGAAGTAGACGCGCCCGGAGAACTTGGGCATCCGGATCGTCTTGGTCTGCCCGGTGGCCGGACCCGCGATCGACGCGTCGGGCGCGGGGGTGGGGGGATTGCCACCCACGGGCCACGGGTGGAAGGCCCCGTTGGCGTCGGCCCAGCCCTGCTGGCCCGTGGCGAGCAGGGTGCCCAGGTTGTAGACGTAGACCGGCTCGCTGCGTCCCGAGCTGTTCTTGATCGTGAGCGGGATGGTCGCCGGTACGGCCTCGGCGGACGTCGGTGGACCGGCGACCAACAGACCTGCGGCGACGACCAGCGCCGCGGCTCCGGACACGAGCAGTTTCGATAAGCGGAACACGTTCTTCCTCCCTGGGGGAGCCTCACGGCTGGAGGGACGGACACGGGCATGCATGACGTAGATGCATGGATTCATTGAAGTCTGAGAGCGCTCTCAGCATCCGGTTGTGTTCAACTTCTGTCAATGAATCGCGCGTTCCGCCCCACAGGCGGTACAGGGGGCGCCGACGGGCGTCAGCGGGGGACGTGGACGTGGATGGTCTTGCCGTCCCGCCCGCCGCGGTGACGGATCTCGACTCCGGTCGCGAGCCGGTTGACCAGGTGCCAGCCCCATCCGCCTTCACCCTGGTGACCGGGCTGTCGGGGCCGCGGCTCCGCGCTGCTGGTGTCGGTGACCGCGACGTCCACGCCGCCGGCCGTCCGGTGGAGGTCCAGCACGCAGCCTCCGGACGTGTGGCGTACGGCGTTGGTGACGAGCTCGCTGATCACCAGCAGGGCGGCGTCGACCGCGACGGGCGGGAACGCGGGCGCCCCCTGCACGGGGCGCTCCAGGAAGTCGTGTGCCGCGCGCCGGGCGTAGGCCGGGGCCTCCCCGCCGTTCAGCTCCAGGTGCAGGATCGGGGACTTGGGGGACACAGGGGGGATCAGAGGAAGAGGCATGGAATCGGCTCCGGAGCCTCGCGTCGGGGAACGTACGGTGTGGAGGTCCAACACCCACAAGGAATCTCCTGCCCGCTCACACCCCGCTCACACCCCACCCCTATGCCACACATACGCCACTCATACGCTTCGCCGGCGACCGATATGCGGACGGCCAAGCGTTCGAGTGGGGCATTTCTGGGTATATGGCCTTCCCGGAACCAGCCGGACCGGGCCGTATCAAGGCGGTGAGACCCGATGTCCCAGTGCAAGACCCCCGACTACCGCACCGGCCACCGCGGCCGGCACTGGACGCACGCCCTGCGCAGCGCCCAGAAGGCCGGGGCCGTGATCGTCACCGACGAGACCCTCGAACCGGTCGCGTACGCCCACTACGGCACCGGCCCCGGCCGCTTCCGCCCGTGGGTCACCCCCTCCGGCGTCCGCTACGACAGCCACGACGTGCATCCCGAGTGGTGACCGCACCGCCGGACCGCGGCGCCCCCGAGGCCTGACCCCGCCGCCCGTCCGGCCGCTCAGGAGAGTGCGGCCCGGACGAGGGCGGCGGCGAGCCTCGGCAGGTCCTCGGTGGCGACGAGGCCGGCAAGGCCGGCGGGCGTCGTCGGCAGCCCGAGCGCGGCGGCCGCCTGGAGGGCGCGACTGTCGAACGCGGGCCGCAGTTCGGGCCACGCCCCCTGGACCTCGCGGCAGAAGATGTCCGCTCCGACCGGTCCGATCCGCGGGAACTCCTGGAGGAGTCCACGGATCCGGCCAGGATCCCCGCCGGCGGCGTCACGCAGCCCGCGCAGGTCTCCGCGATAGCGGTCGAGGAGGAGTTCCGCCCCCTCCCCCAGTGCGGTGGCGGTGCTCTCGTCGTAGCGGCGGTAGTGGGCACGGCCGAGGGCGTCCACCCGGTCCTGCCAGGACGCGGCGGCCATCGCCCGGGGGGTGCGCATCCCCGCCGCGAAGAGCTCGCGCGCCGCGGCGACCGCGATGCCGGCCTGGATGCGCACCGAGAAGAGCACGCAGAGGGCCAGGAGCTGGTAGAGCGGAGCGGGGGTGCTCCGCAGGCGGATGCCCGCTTCCTCTGCATGGGTCCGCCCGTGCTCGTCGAGCAGATCGCGGACCGTGGTGCGCTGCGTCATGTCGACCTCTCCCTGCCGTCAGCCGCACGGAGCGTTCACTTTCCATCCATTGCAACATAACAAGGATAGCTGTTGCGTTGAAATCAGATCCATTGCAATGAATTACTGGGTTTGAGCTGCAGTGATGCGTTTCGTGCGCAACGAGTCTGTTGCCGAGTTCGTGAATGCAACGTAGCTTTTCGTTCATCAGAAACGGCGGGCCGACGAGGTGCCCGCCGCTGAAGAAGGAGAAGCATCATGCAGAAGTTCGCCACTCCCGCTCCGGTCTCGGCCGTTGTGGACATCGCCGCGGGTCGTGTCCGGTTCATCGCCGCGGACCGCGCGGACACCCGGGTGGAGGTCCTGCCGGTGAACGCGTCGAAGGGGCGCGATGTGAAGGCGGCGGAGGGGACCACCGTCACGTATGCGGACGGGGTTTTGCGGATCTCGACGCCGGAGGCGAAGAGTCAGCTCCTGGGGGCTTCGGGGTCGGTCGAGGTGACGGTCCAGCTGCCGGCGGGCTCGTCTGTGGAGGCGAAGGCGGCCAGTGCGGAGCTCCGTGGGGTCGGCCGGCTCGGTGAGGTCACTTTCGAGGGGGCGCAGGGCACGGTCAAGCTCGACGAGACCGCCGGTGCGCGGCTGACGCTGATGGCGGGTGATGTGTCGGTCGGGCGGCTGGGTGGTCCGGCCCGGATCAGCACGCAGAAGGGCGACATCCAGGTCGCCGAGGCCGCGCAGGGTGCGGTCGAGCTGTCGACCCAGGCCGGTGACGTGACGGTCGGCGCGGCCCGCGGAGTCTCCGCCTCCCTGGACGCCGGTACCGGTTACGGCCGGATCCACAACTCCCTGCAGAACAACGACGGCGCCACCGCCGCCCTGACCATCCACGCCACCACCGCCTACGGCGACATCACCGCCCGCAGCATCTGAAGAAGCACCCCACCTGCCCGAGTCCGAAACCGACAGAGGACACGAAGAATGAGCAGCATTCAGGACTACCAGGCCGCCGAGCAGCTTCTGCGCCGTGTCGCCCGCCCCGGCGAGCTCGTCGTCGGCGACAAGGTCAGGCCGCAGTGGATCGACGGAGGCACCCGCTTCTGGTACGCGGTGAGCGATGGCGTCGGCAGGCGGTTCGTGCTGGTCGACCCGGGGGCGGGCACCCGCGAGCCGGCCTTCGACCACGCCCGGCTCGCCGCCGCGCTGGCCGCTGCGTCCGGGGAGCGGGTCGACCCCGAGGCCCTGCCGTTCATGGCCATCGAACCGACCGGCAGCGCCGTGGAATTCGGCGCGTTCGGCGCGTACTGGCGCTGCCGACTGGACGACTACGTGTGTGAGCGGGCCGAGTTCACCCCGCCGGGCAATCCGCTGGAGGTGCGGTCACCCGACGGGAAGCTCGCGGTGTCCCGCCGGGGACACGACCTGTGGGCGCGCTCGCTGTCCGACGGCCGCGAGTGGGCGCTGACCACCGACGGCGCGCCCGACCACCAGTACGGGTCGGGCCCGGACAGCACGGGCAACGTACCGGCCGCGGGGGTTCGACCCCGCCCGGCGCTACCCGGTGGTGGACAACCTCTACCCCGGCCCGCAGGTCAACCGGGTCGCCCCGTGCTTCGACCCCGGCGGCATGGGCCTCGACGCGGAACCCGTCGCGGCGCTGGGCTTCGTGGTCGTGGCGCTGGACGGGCGCGGCACCCCGGGGCGGAGCAAGTCCTTCCACGACGCCTCCTACGGCCGCCTGGCCGACGCGGGCTGCCTGGCCGACCATGTCGCGGCGCTGCGGCAGCTGGCCCGGACGCGGCCGTGGATGGACCTGGACCGGGTGGGCGCGTTCGGCCACTCCGGCGGCGGGTTCGCCGCGGCGCGGGCGATGCTGGACTTCCCCGAGGTGTACAAGGCCGGGGTCGCCCTCTCCGGCTCGCACGACGCCCGCCACTTCAACCCGGGCTTCGTGGAGACCTACGACGGCGCGGACGCCCCGGAGGCCTGGGCCCGTACGTCGAACGTGGGCCTCGCGGACCGGCTGGCGGGCAGGCTCCTGCTCGTCCACGGTGAAATGGACGACCAGGTCCACCCGGACCACACCCTGCGGCTGGCGGACCGGCTCATCGCCGCCGGCAAGGACTTCGAGCTGCTCCTCGCGCCCGGGGCGGAGCACACGTTCATCGACTGCCTGGCCTACGTCCGCACGCGCTGCTGGGACTTCCTGGTGCGCGAGCTGATGGGCACGCGGCCGCCCGCCTACCGTCCGGCCCCCATCGTCATCGGCCCCGAGCTGCTCGGCGAGCTGTTCGCCTGAGCGGCTCGGCCAGACGGTGTGCGGTGCGCGGTCAGGCAGGCTGCCACAGCTCGATCCGGTTGCCCTCGGGGTCGGTGACCCAGCCGAAGCGGCCGACCCCGTCCATGTCCTGCGTTTCCCCGGCCACGTCCGCGCCCTTGGCGCGCAGCTGCGCGAGCATCGCGTCCAGATCGCGGACCCGGAAGTTGAGCATGGTCTGCTGGGCGCGGGACCCGAAGTAGTCGGTCTCTGACTCGAACGTCGCGAACACCGTCGGCCCGGCCTCCTGACGCCACAGGCCGTACTTGTCGGTGTCCAGGCCCAGGCAGTCGCGGTACCACACGCCCAGGGCCGCCGGATCGGCCGCCCGCATGAAGTACCCACCGACTCCCACCACGCGTTCCATGCCGCCATCCTGCCAGGACGGCGACTCGACCGCTCGTCAGGAACGGCCGGAATTCGACCACTTCGAAGGAAACTGACGCAGCGGTACATACGTTCAACAATCCGTCAGAGGAATGAAGGAGCTCCACCCGAGGAGTAACGCAGTGCGCGTACTGTTCACCGGCCCCGCCGCGGCAGGCCACCTGTTCCCGATGGTCCCGACCGCCCAGGCACTCCAGGCCGCCGGGCACAAGGTGTTGTTCGCCGGCTCGGCCCCCCTCGACCAGATGCGGCAGGCCGGCGTGCCCACCGTCGAGATCGGCGACGGCTCGACGCTGATGGATGCCTTCCGGCGCGCCTCGGAGGGCACCGAACCGCAGTTCGTCACGAACGACAAGAGCGAGGAGGAGACCCAGCGGCTGGCCGCGGCCGGTTTCGCCGAGCACAGCCGGGTCACCATAGACGGCCTGCTCGCGGTCGCCACCGCCTGGCGGCCGGACCTCATCGTCCACGCCGCGTTCCAGGCCGCCGCGCCCCTGGTCTCGGCGGCACTCGGCATACCCGCCGTCGTCCACAACTTCGGCGTGATGTCCGGGGCCGGCATGGTCCGCGTGCTCGCCGACGTCCTGGCGGAGGAGTACCGGACCCGCGGGGTCGAAGGCCCGGCCACCCGTACCGTCCTCGACGTCGTCCCCGCCTCCCTCGGCGGGGACGGCACCGGCTTGCGGGTCCGCTACGTGCCGTACAACGGCGGCGGTACGGTCCCCGGCGATCTCATAGCCCGCGGCTCCCGGCCCCGGATCGCCGTCACGCTCGGAACGGTGGTGACCGCTTTCGCGGGCGTCAACCCCGTCGCCCGGGTGATCGCCGAGGCCGCCTCCGTCGACGCCGAGTTCCTGCTCGCCGTCGGCGACACCGACCTGAGCCCGCTCGGCACCCTTCCCCCCAATGTCCGCCCCCTGCCCTGGGTGCCCCTGGCCCAGCTGCTGGACACCGCCGACGCGGTCGTGCACCACGGCGGCTCCGGCACCATGCTCACCGCCGCGGCCCGCGGTGTTCCCCAGCTGATCCTCCCGCAGGGCGCCGACCACTTCATCAACGTGGATGCCGCGACGGGCCTGGGCTTCGCCGTCCGCGCGAGCGGCGAGGGCGTGGACGCCGCCCTGCTCGGCCGCCTCCTCACCGACGAGGACCTCCGCAAGGGCGCCGCCGCCATCCAGGCCGACATCACCGCGCTCCCCTCCCCCACCGACCTCGTCGCCTCCTTCGAGGCGCTCGGATAGCACCGGCCCCGGCCTCGGGGTGCCGCCCCGCACCGCGAGGCCGGACACGGTCGGTCACCCGCTCCCGAACACCGGGTACGGGACGTACGTCTGCCGGTCGGGGTCCACCGCGAGGCGCCCTCCGGCCGGCGGCCGGGCCCGTTGGACGCAGTCACGGCGCTCACAGATCCGGCACCCGAGCCCGATCGTGGTCGCGGCCCCCGGATCCGCCACGGCGAGCCCCTCGGCGTAGACGAGACGGCCGGCATGACGCAGCTCGCAGCCCAGGGCGACGGCGAATTCGGCCCGGTGCGCACAACGCGCTGATCCGCCCGCTCGGCGTCTACACCGGTCCGCCGCAGCGGCCGCTGTCCCGGGCGTTCTGACACCGGGCGCGGGGGCCCGTACGCGGACCTCCGGGTGCGGGGGCCCGTACGCGGACCTCCGGGTGCGGGGGCCCGTACGCGGACCTCCGGGGGCCGGGGCCCGTACGCGGGTCCCCGCCCCCGGAGGGGATCAGGCGCCCCAGCGCAGGGCGATCGTGTCGCCCACGTTGATCACCTTCTCGCGGAGGGCGCCGGCGAAGGCGGAGCCGTCGACGCTGACCTTCCAGGTGTTGCCACCGCTGTTGGCCTTGCCGTTGACGTTCGTGAGGGTGCCGGTGCCGGACGACGGGGTGACGCTCGTGACGCAGCCCGCCGGGGTGGCACCGCTGGTGGCCGCGTTCAGGACGTCGCCGAGGGTGGTGGTCGTACCGGTCGGCGTGAAGGCCACCGAGCAGACCTTGAGGCTGCCCGCGCCGTCGTCGACGGTCAGGGCCAGCCTGGTGGCGGTGCCGGCGGTGAAGGTGGACTGGGCGACCCACTGCGGGGCGCCGGGGGTGACCGGGACGGGCGGGGCCGTGGTGAAGCCGCCGCCGGCCACGGCGCGCAGCGCGTCGATGGAGGCGTACGCGGTCGGGGCGGTGTCGGCCGGCTTGTACTTGAAACCGCCCGCCGGGTTGTACTGGTTGGCGATCAGGAAGTCGATCGGGGTCTTGCCGTTGGCGGTGAGGAAGTCGCCCGTCTGCGGGTTGATGCCACAGGCGTTGAGGCCGGCGACGCCCCAGCCGTTGGAGCTGGTGTTGACCCCGTACAGGGAGTTGAAGGCCCCGGTGTTGGCGACGAGCTTGCTCTTGAGGAAGTTCTTGGCCTGGACGACGTCGGCGTCGGTGTTGGGGACGCCGGAGACGCACAGGGCGGCCATCGCGGCGCCGGTCATGTCGACGTCGCTCGCGGAGTTGAGGACGGTGGGGTTGCCCTCGGCCTTGTTGTAGGTCCAGCCGCCGTCGACGTGCTGGTTGGCGCGGATGCGGGTGACCATCGCGTCCGTGAGCGCCTGCGGAACGCGGGCGCCGCCGGCCTGGGTCTTGGCGCCGCCCAGCGAAAGGGCCGCGAAGACGGTGCCGTTGAAGTTTCCGGAGGGGCCGAAGTAGCCCGCCTCGGCGGTCTGCCAGTAGGAGTAGACGTGCGCGATGAGGTTGCGCGAGGCCGACACGCGGGCCGGGTCGATGCCGGCGGCGTACGCGTTGAGGGTGCCGCGCTCGAAGTCGGTGACCACCGGGGAGGCCGAGGGCCAGCCCGCCGTGGACAGCAGGTTCCGGTAGACGGTGCGGGCGTTCTTCGTCGTGTCCCCGCCCGGGGCGACGTCGACGACCGCGGTGCCGGCGGCGGCGAAGGTGCTGAACGCCCACTCGTTGGACAGGCCGGCGCCGGCGTACGAACCGTCGGCCGCCTGCAGCGACTTGAGGTAGGCGACGCCGTTCGTCTTGGACGTGGCGATCTGCGCCGGCGACGAGGTCGCGAAGGCGGGCAGCGCGGTGAGGGCGAAGGCGCCGAGCGCGGCGGGCACCGCGAGCGCGAGGCGGCGGGACGTACGGGGACGGGACATGGCCTGCTCCTGGAATCGGCGGACGCCGGCCGTCCCGGGCACCACGCGATCGCCGTACGGACGCACGGCCGGGCATGCCGGGGGCCGCCGTCCGGAACGCGTGGTACGGCTGCTGTGCTGCATCGCCGTTTGGGCATTCGGGCTCGGAAACGGCCCCCGCCGCCCCCACACCGCTGCGCGTCAGCTCCGGCATCGCACCGGATTCCCCCATGTGGCAGCCCTGGACGCTACCCGAGTGATCAAGGGACCGCCAGCCACCCGGTGCGTGATGCCGACCGCATCCGTCCGGGTCGGTCCGCTGAGACCCATGCCACCTTGACGCGTCGTCGGGATCCGTGTTGCACTCCGGCTGATAACTGCTCAGTACCAGGGGAAGCCGGTCGAATTCCGGCGCTGACCCGCAACCGTAGGCCCGGTTCGTCCGGGTGAGCCGGAATGCCTGGGGCTGGGTCACAGTACGAAGAGCGCCGTCGCGGATTGCGGTGTGGTCGTCGCAGCCTCTCCATGGCCACAGGGCCGTGCGGGGGTGCATCGCCACGTACGCAGCCGCCCGGCAGAGACGAGGGGCCGCGGTGGGGACCGAACAACAGGCGAAACGGCAGTCGGGGACGAGGCGGCGCTCGCTTTCCCTCGTGACCGCGGCCTTCCTGACGCTCGGTGCGGGAGCGGCCTTCCTCACGGTTCCCCCGTCCGCCCATGCCGACCCGATCGAGCAGTGCACGGCCACCAAGGGTGCCATCGTCGTGGTCGACTTCGGTCCCTTCGGCGGCAAGGTCGAACGCGGCTGCGACACCACGCCGACGACCGGCTACGAGCTGCTGCAGACCGGCGGCTTCACGACGGAGGGCACCGTCCACGACGGCCCGGCCTTCATCTGCCGCATAGGCAAGGGCACCGGTACGCAGTACCCCACGCCGGACAAGGAGAACTGCGTCCTCACGCCGCAGGCCACGGCCTACTGGTCGTACTGGACCGCTTCGCCCGGGCAGCGGAAGTGGTCCTACAGCGAGCTGGGTGCCATGGCCCGGACGCCGAAGGCCGGCGATGTGGAGGCCTGGGTCTACGGCGGTACCGACATCGCCGGCACCAAGGGCAAGCCGTCCTTCACCCCCGACGACGTCCGGGGGTTCACCACCCCCGACCCGACCGTGCCGACGGCCCCGCCCAAGGTGCCCGCCGGTTCGGTCGACGTACCCGCGGCCACCCGCTGGGTCACCGGGATACTGGCGGAGGGGGACCGCGTCGTCGACGAAGGCTCCACCACCCCGAACCATTTCCTCAGCACGGAGGCCGTGTTCGCCCTCACGGCGGCCGACCGCAAGAGCCCGGTGGCGAAGAAGATCGCCGACTTCCTCGCCACGCCCGCACAGACCGACGCCTACGCCTACCCGGCCGGCAAGGACGGCATCCCGGACGCCACCGCCGCGGCCCGGCTCGCGCTGGTCGCCGAGGCCACCGGCAAGGACCCGCGCGCGTTCGGTGGGCACGACCTGCTCGGCGACCTCGTCAAGTACGCCTGCCCGCGCGACATCGGCGACGGCGAGACGATCGAAGGCTGCCTCACCAAGGGCGACTTCCGTACGACGGGACAGGCCGACGCCCAGGCCATGGCCGTCATCGCCCTGGTCAATGCCGGTGTGACGCCCCCGGCCGGCTCCGTGGCCCGGCTGACCGTCCTCCAGTGCGAGGACGGCGGATTCACCAGCGTCCTCATCCGGCCCGGAACCGAGGGTGGGTGCGAGAGCGAGGCCGGCGCCACCGGCCTGATCGCCCTGGCCCTGGAACGGGCCGGCGGACACGAACCGGTGCTCCAGAAGGCGCGCGGCTACCTGAAGAGGTCCCAGCTGGCGGCCGGTGCGTGGCCCGCCGTCTCCTACGAGACCACCGGCAACCCGGCTGCCACCGCCTGGGCCGCGCAGGCACTGCGTGCCCTCGGCGACGAGGCGTTCGCCGACGCCGGCGTCTCCTGGCTCTCCAAGCGCCAGCTCCCGAAGGGCGGATTCGGCTTCGCGGAGGACGACACCGAACCAAGGCTGTACCCCACCGCGACCGCCGCGATCGCGGGCGCCGGCAGCGATCTCGTCACCCTGACCGCCAAGCCGGCCGAACCCCCGACCCCGACCACGCCGCCGGCCGGTGAGGGGCCCGACACGAAGAAGGGCATCGCGTACCTGACCGCCCCGTCCCGGCTGGTCCAGGGCCGTTTCTACGAGAGCCAGCCCGGCTCGGGCTTCGCCGACTACGGCCTGACCATCGACGGCGCGTACGCCCTCGCCGCCACCGGCGGGAACAACACCGCCCTGCGCAACATCGTCGACTTCATGGACAAGGGCGGCAAGGACGGCCAGAAGCGCGGCATCCACGACTGGACCCTCATCGGCACGAAGTACGCGAGCGGCGGCTCCATCGGCAAGACCGCCGTGCTCGCCGAGGCCGTGGGCCGCGACCCCCGCAACTTCGGGGGACAGGACCTGATCGCCGCACTCGCCAAGATCACCTGTCAGGCCAAGACCTCGACCCGCCAGGAGTGCGCGGCCAAGGGCAACTACGCCTACGCCACCTCCGTCTTCAAGCAGTCGCTCGGCGTCATGGCGCAGGTCCGCGCCGGCGAGACGGCCGCCGCAGCCGAGCCGATCGCGTACCTCAAGAGCCTCCAGGACCCCTCCGGCGGCTGGGTCAGCCTGATCGGCGAGCCCAGCACGACCGAGGTCGACTCCACCGCCATGGCGGCCATGACCATCGACCTGCTGCCCGACGCCGCCTCGCAGGCTTCCGTGGACAAGGCGCTGGCCTGGCTCGCGGCGCAGCAGAAGGAGGACGGCGGATTCCAGGGCGCCTCCGGGAACTCCGTCAACTCCGCCGCCCTCGCCGTCCAGGGGCTCTCGCTGGACGCGCCCAAGTACGGCGCCCAGATCGCCAAGGCCCGTAAGTTCCTGGCGAGCCAGCAGAACGGCGACGGCGGCTTCAACGTCGCCAAGGGCGGCCAGCCCGGTTCCGACCTCCGCGCGTCCACCCAGGCGGTCGGCGGCGCCACCGGCATCTCCTTCGGCCTCCTGGCCCGCGACCTCAGCGGCACCACCCCCGAGCCCGTCCCCAGCACGTCCGGAGGTACCTCCGGAGGGACCTCCGGCGGCAACGGCTCGCCCGTCATCGTGACGCCGGGCGAGAGCGACGGCGGCGCGGGTTCCGCCGGCGGCACGGGTTCTGCCGGCGGCTCCGGCGCGGGCAGCGGTCCCCTCGCCTCCACGGGCGCCCAAGTCGGCACGCTCGCCGCCGCCGCACTGGTGTTGACCGTCGGCGGCTGGGGCATCACCCGCGCCGCGAAGCGCCGTCGCCGGACGGGAAGTGGAGCATGAGCTTCAACCGCGCACTGCGGGCCCTCGCCCGTACCGCTGCCGCGCTGGGGCTGACGGTGGCGGCGTTCGCCGCCACGGCGGCCCCGGCCGGGGCCGCCCCGCAGCCCATGGGCCAGTGCACCACCTCCTCGGGCGTCGTCCTCGCCGTGGACTTCAGCCGCTGGGGCGGTCCGGTCTACCGCTCCTGCGGTACGACCCCCACCACCGGCTACGAGCTGCTCAACCAGGGCGGCTGGGCCACGACCGGCACCGGCCACGACGGCCCGGCGTTCATCTGCCGCATCGGCTACAGCGGTTTCCAGGGCGGCAAGCAGTTCCCGACGCCGCAGCAGGACGACTGCGTCCTGACCCCGCCGGCCTCCGCGTACTGGTCGTACTGGCATGCCAATCCGGGCCAGAACACGTGGGAGTACAGCCAGCTCGGCGCCATGCTCTACAAGCCCAAGCCGGGCAGCGTCGACCTGTGGATCTTCGGCGGCACGAACATCGAGGGCACCGAGGGCAAGCCGAGCGTCACCCCGGACCAGCTGCGCGCCAAGAACGCGCAGCCGACGGGCGGGCCCGCGCCCAAGGACACCCGTACGGCGGCGCCGCTGCCGCCGAACGTCAACACCGGTCCCAGGCCGGAGAATCCGGCCCCGGCCGGCTCGACGCCTCCCGCGACGACGGCGCCGCCGCCCAGCCCCTCGGCCTCGGCGTCGGCGAGCCCCACCGAGAGCGCCTCCCCGACGCCTTCCGCGTCGGCGTCGTCCGGCGGTCCGGTGGCCGCGCCCGCCCCCGGTCCCGAGGTGGTCGAGGCGGCGCCCGCCGCCGACGCCGCCCACGACGCGGGCTCGTACCTGCCCGCCGTCGTCACCGGAGCGCTGGTGCTGCTGATCGGCACCGCCGCCGTGTTCGCGGCCAAGCGCCGCCGCCGTACGGAGTAGCGGCGTGTCACGCACCACCACGGCCGCGGCCAGGCCGCCCGCGTCCGGCCTCGCGCCTGACGCGGGCGGCCGCCGTCTGCCCCGCACCCTGCACCCGGTCGCCTGGTGGATCTGGGCCCTGGCCCTGGCCACGGCGGTGAGCCGCACCAACAACCCGCTGCTGCTGTTCCTCGTCCTGGCCGTGCTCGGCTACGTGATCACCATGCGGCGCACCGAGGCGCCCTGGGCGCGGGGCTTCAAGTACTACCTGTACCTGGCGTTGAGCGTGGTGGCGATCCGCGTGGTCTTCCGCGCCGTCTTCGCCACGGGCATCACCCCGCGGGACCACTTCCTCTTCTCCCTCCCCCACATCCCCACCCCCGACTGGTACGCGGGCATCCAGCTCGGCGGTCCCGTCTCCCTGGAGGCGCTGCTGTCCGCCGCCACCGACGGGCTGCGGCTGGCCTGCATGCTGTGCTGCATCGGCGCGGCCAACACCCTGGCCAACCCCAAACGGGCCCTGCGGGTCCTGCCCGGCGCCCTCTACGAACTGGGCGTCGCCGTCACCGTCTCCATCAGCGTGGCCCCGCAGCTCGTCCAGAGCGTGCAGCGCGTGCACCGGGCCAGGCGGCTGCGGGCCGGCCGCTCGAAGGGGCTCCGTGCCCTGCGCGGGATCGTCGTCCCCGTGCTCGAGGACGCCCTCGAGCGCTCACTGCGGCTGGCCGCCGCCATGGACTCGCGCGGCTACGGCCGGGCCGGCACCGCCACCCGCCGCTCCCGCCGCCTGACCGGCGCCCTGATGCTGCTCGGCATGTGCGGGCTGTGCGCCGGGGCGTACGGGCTCCTCGACGCCACCGCGCCGAAGCTGCTCGGGCTGCCGGCCATGGGCGCGGGCGCCCTGCTGTGCTTCGCGGGCCTGCGGCTCGGCGGCCGCCGCATCACCCGGACCACCTACCGGCCCGACCCCTGGCAGTTCGCCGAATGGGCCGTCGCCGGCTGCGGCGTCCTGTCCGCCGTCCTGCTCTTCACCCATGTCGGCTTCAACGCGGCCGAGCTCAACCCCTCGATCTATCCGCTCAGTTGGCCGACGCTGCCGCTCGTTCCCGCCGCCGCGATCCTGCTGGCGGGCGCGGCCGGCTTCCTGGCCCCGCCCCCCGCCCCACCCGTCAAGCCGGCCGTCCCCGCCCAGCGCACCGAGGAACCCAAGTGATCACCTTCGACCAGGTCACCGTCCAGTACGAGGACACGGCCGAACCGGTCCTGAGCGACGTGGACCTGACCGTGGAGGAGGGCGAGCTCTGCCTGGTGGTCGGCCACACCGGCGTCGGCAAGTCCACCTTGCTCGGTGCGGTGAACGGCCTGGTGCCGCACTTCACCGGCGGCACCCTCTCCGGTCATGTCCTCGTGGACGGCCGTGACACGGCCGCCCATCCGCCCCGTGAACTCGCCGACGTGGTGGGCGTGGTGGGCCAGGACCCGCTCGACGGGTTCGTCACCGACACCGTCGAGGAGGAACTCGCCTACGCGATGGAGCAGTTGGCGGTTCCGCCGGCCACCATGCGCAAGCGGGTGGAGGAGACCCTCGACCTGCTCGGTCTGGCCGACCTGCGCCACCGCGCCCTGCACGAGCTCTCCGGCGGCCAGCAGCAGCGCGTCGCCATCGGCTCCGTGCTCACCGCGCATCCGCGGGTGCTCGTCCTGGACGAGCCGACCTCGGCCCTGGACCCGACGGCCGCCGAGGAGGTCCTGGCCGCCGTCACCCGCCTGGTCCACGACCTCGGCGTCACGGTCCTGCTCGCCGAACACCGCCTGGAGCGCGTGGTCCAGTACGCCGACCGCGTCATCCACCTCCCGGGCGACGGCCGCGTCGTCTCCGGTACGCCCGCCGAGATCTTCCGTACCTCGTCCATCGCGCCGCCCATCGTGGAACTGGGCCGGGCCGCGGGCTGGACCCCGCTGCCCCTCTCGATCCGCGACGCCCGCCGGGCCGCAGCCCCCCTCCGCACCCGGCTGGCGGGCACCACTCCCCCGCCGGTACGGCCCGCTCCCGCCGCCGACCGTACGGAGCTCCTCACCGCGCGCGGCGTCACCGTCACCTACCACGGCGTGCCGGCCGTCCGCGAGGTCGGCCTCTCCCTGCACGGCGGCGAGATCACCGCGCTGATGGGCCGCAACGGGTCCGGCAAGTCCTCCCTCCTGTGGGCGCTGCAGGGCTCCGGCCCGCGCAAGGCCGGCTCCGTGGCGGTCGGGGCCCCCGGCGCCCCGAAGCCGCGGGATCCGCAGAAGCTCTCCGCCTCCGAGGCCCGGCAGCTGGTCGGCCTCGTCCCGCAGACCCCCACCGACCTGCTCTACCTCGAATCCGTCAAGCAGGAACTCGACCAGGCCGACGCCGAGTCCGGTGTCGGTGCGGACGGGATCCGGGCCCGTACCATCCTGGACCGGCTGGCGCCCGGCATCCCCGGCACCACCCACCCCCGCGACCTGTCCGAGGGCCAGAAGCTCGCCCTCGTCCTCGCGATCCAGCTGACCGCCGCCCCCCGGGTGCTGCTGCTGGACGAGCCCACCCGCGGGCTCGACTACCGCGCCAAGGGCGAACTGATCCGCATCGTCGACGGCCTGGCCGCAGAGGGCCGCGCCGTGGTGATCTCCACGCACGACGTGGAGTTCGTCGCGCGGGCCGCCGACCGCGTCGTGGTCATGGCCGAGGGCGACGTCGTCGCCGACGGCCCCACCGCCGAGGTCATCGTCGCCTCTCCCGTCTTCGCCCCCCAGACGGCGAAGATCCTCGCCCCGCTGCCCTTCCTCACCGTGGACCAGCTGGCCGCCGTACTGCCCGCCGACGGAACGGACCCGGACGCGTGAGCACGTACACCACCACGGCCATCCGGATCCGCGCCCGGGCCGGGATCGTCATCGGCATGGCCGCGTTCCTCGGGGTCGTCGCGTTCTTCTGGCCGTTCCTCGTCGCTCCCGGCAAGTTCGGCTCGAACTACGCGCCACCGCTGATCTTCGGCGTCCTCCTCGTCATCGTCCTGTGCGTGGTGATCTCCGAGATCGCGGAAGGCGGCATCAACTCCAAGGCCCTGGCGATGCTGGGCGTCCTGTCGGCCGTCAACGCCGCCATCCGCCCGCTGGGCGCGGGCACCGCCGGCATCGAGACGGTCTTCTTCATCCTCGTCCTGGCCGGCCGGGTCTACGGCCCGGGCTTCGGCTTCACTCTCGGCTGCACCTCGCTCTTCGCCTCCGCCCTCATCACGGGCGGAGTCGGCCCCTGGATGCCGTACCAGATGTTCGGCTGCGCCTTCGTCGGCATGCTCGCCGGTTTCCTCCCGAAGGCCGCGGGCCGCCGCGAGGTCGCCCTCCTCGCCGTCTACGGCTCGGTCTCCGGCTACCTCTTCGGCTTCCTCCTCAACCTCTCCTTCTGGCCGTTCTCCCTCGACCCGAACAGTTCCCTCGCCTACCTGCCCGGCCTCCCCTTCACCGAGCAGTTCCAGCGCTACCTCGCCTTCGACCTGGCCACCTCCCTCGGCTGGGACACCGGCCGGGCCGTCACCAACTTCGTCTGCATCTGCCTGGCCGGCCCGGCCGTCCTCACGGTCTTCCGCCGCGCCGCCCGAAAGGCCCGCTTCCAGGCCCCGGTCCGCTTCGCACCCCGCACACCCGCGGCCGAAGGGACACCCCCGGAAGGCGAGGTGCCCCTCGGCCGCCCGGTCAGCGGAGGGTGAGCAGCGGGGTGTCCGCACCGAGCAGGGTGCGCAGGGCGGGGATGTGGTGCCAGTCGAGGCCCAGGGCGCGGGCGGCGAACCGGTACGTGGCGTGGGTGGCCTCCGGGGCCCGCTCGCGGATCAGGGCCATCGTCTCGCCGGCGGTGCGGTGCGGGCCGGGCGCCGCGACGGGGGGCCGCGGGGGCTCGGCGGGTGGGTTGCGCTCGCGTTCCAGTTCGTGGATGCCGGTCAGCCGGGCCGCCAGGTCGGCCGCCTCGTCCAGGGTGTCCGGGCGGGCGTCGAGGAGGTGGCGGGCCACCGTGTTGAGGGCCAGTGCCTCGTCCAGGCCCAGCCGGTAGACGCGGGCGGAGGCGTCGGTGAGCGGGATCAGCCGTCCCACCGTGCGCACCGTGCCGCGTACGCCGTGCACGGCGGCGGCGAAGAGCGCCGACGCCTCCGAGGGGTGCCAGGCCAGCGCCCTGGCGGCGGTGTCGGCGTCCTCCGCGGTCGGGGTGAGGTGGTGGGCGCCCGCGAGCCGGTCCAGGAGCACCTGCTGGGGGATCTCCCCGTCGGTGCCCGGGCCGGCGACGTACACCGAGGCGTCGACGCCGGCCATCGTGCACGCGGCCACCGCCAGCGCGTCCACCAGGGGGCTGCACAGGGTCTCCTCGTCTCCGTGCGCGAGGACGTCACCGCCCATGTCGACGATCCGGACGTGCCGTGCGCCGACGGTGTCGGCCAGCCGGCGGATCTGCGCGGCCATCGCCGCCAGGCCCCGGCAGGGGTCCAGCAGCAGCAGCCGGGCGGGGAGGTCCCCGGCCAGGCGCGGCAGGGTGGATCCGGCGGGCGGGACGGGCCGCGACGCCGGGGTCAGCAGGAGGGTGCCGCCGTACGGTGGGCCCTGCGGGGCCGGGCCGGTGAAGTCGGCCGCGCCCAGGGGGCCGGGGGTCGGGTCGACCTCCGGGCGCTCCCAGGCGTAGGTGGCGACCAGGGGGCGGGCGCCGGCCGTACCGGGGGCGCCGGCGGCGGCCCCGGTGAGGGCCGATGCCGTGATCGTCGTGCCGACCGGGTCTCCGCCGCCGCCCGCCGCGAGGTACAGATCAACGCCGTCGTTCGGGTCCGCGGTGCGGTCCGTCACGCGCTCTCCCGGGCGGTCGTGACGCCGGTGATGCGGACCGGGGTGCCCATGTTCTTGCGGGCGCGCGCGTTGGCGTGGTGGAGGCCTTCGTAGTACTCGCGGTCCAGCCCCTTGACGTGGTCGGAGTAGAACATCCAGGAGAGGACGTCGCGGTACTTGAAGCCCTTGGGGGTGAGCTGGACGCGGCGCGGCCCGACCCGGTGGATCAGTCCGTTGGACTCGGCGGCGTCGAGCACCGCGTCCACCTCGCCGGCGATGGCGTCGAGGCCGAAGCGGTCCAGCTCGGAGAGGTCCAGGTCGAAGGTGTCGAGGACCAGCCGCTTGCGGACGATCTCCTCCGGGGTGAGCACGAAGCCCGTGGTGGGCGTCAGCCGGTGCTCCCGGGCCTTGGTGATGTAGTCGGAGACCTCGGACAGGGACGGCTTGACGCTGCCGGTCATGTAGTCGAGTACGGAGGTGTAGGAACGGGCACCGACGCCGAGGCCGAGCAGGGGCACGCCGTGAAAGGTGAGGACCTTCTGGACGTAGCCGCCGCGGCCGGGCTTCTTGTAGCGGACGGATCCTTCCTGGACGTAGCCGTGGTCGGTGAACACCTGCCGGGCGTAGTCGTAGCGCTCGTACAGCTCCGGCTTCCACATGTACTGGTAGGCGCCGGTCCGGGAGAACCAGGCGTCGGGGCGGACGGTCAGGAAGTAGGTGGAGATGGTGGTGGGGCCGAGGCGGGCCAGTTCGTCGACGGAGCGGCGCCAGGTCTCCGGGGTCTGCCCGGCGAAGCCCATGATCAGGTCGGTGGAGAGGTCGGGCAGTCCGCGTTCCTGGACGATGGCGATGGCCTGCCTGATGACGTCCTCGCCGGCCTGTCCGCGGCCGGCCTCGCGGATCTCCTTGGGCTCCAGCGACTGGATGCCGATGTTGGCGCGGGTCAGGCCGAGGTCGAGGAGCCTGCTGAAGCCGTCGGGGTCGGCGACGATCGAGTCGGGGGTGGCCTCGACGGCGACCTCCTCGACCGTGGACCGCCAGTTGGGGTAGACCTCGCCGATGGTCCGGAAGATCTGCTCGAAGTGACGCGTCGACAGCAGGGCCGGGGTGCCGCCGCCGATGTAGATGGTGCGCAGCCGGCGCGCCTGGATGACCTCGGCGTGGTCGCGGATCTGGGTGCAGAGGGCCGCGGTGTAGGCGTCGTAGAGGTCCTCGTCGGTGGAGATGACGGTGTAGAGGTTGCAGAAGCCGCATTTGTAGCGACAGAAGGGCACGTGGAGGTAGAGATTGAGTTCGGGGACCTGGTACGCCTCGAGGTCCCTGGCCCAGATGTCCCGCGTGTTCCAGACGCCTTCCTCCAGGGGGCGGTAGGTGGAGCGCGGCGGATAGGACCCGTCCCTGCCCGCGGACCGCCGGGCCGCCTGCCTGGCCCTGCTGCGCGACGCGGCCCGTGGGTACGCGGCGGAACACGGCACCACCCACTGGTGGCCGTACCTGACGGAGCCGGCCGCCGCGCTGCTCGCACCGCTGTACGCCGCGGCGCCCCGGCCGGTGGAGGAGGACGCGCTGATCCCGCTGCCGGGTACGGGATTCGACGACTACCTGGCCTCTCTGCCGAAGAAGCGGCGGCTCGCGGTCCGCCGCGAACGCCTGGAGTTCCACTCCGCCGGCCTGCGCGTGCGGCAGCTGCCGCTGGGCGACTGCTTCCGGGACGCGGGACGGCTGCTGGCCGGCCTCCAGCAGTCCCACGGGCACGCGTCCGACAGCGCGGCCCTGATGACCGGCCTGCTGGAACGCCAGGCCGGGGCCATGGGCGACCGGGCCCGGGTGACCGCCGCCTACGACGGCCACCGGATGGTCGCGTTCGGGCTGTACTACCACTTCGGCGCCACCACCTGGCTGCGGGCCGTGGGCACCGACCCGTCGTGCCCGGCCCCCTTCGCGTACTTCAACGTCGCCTACTACCTGCCGATCGAGGACGGCTACCGGGAGGGCACGTCGGCCTTGCACGCGGGGATGAGGGCGATCCGCGCGAAGCGCCTGCGCGGCGCCCTCGTGAGCGACTTGTACGCGCTGCCCGACAGCTGAGCGCTCCTGGTCGGGGCGTTGCTAGCGGCGCGAGCGCTGGGCGTCGACGATCTGGCGTACGGAGCCGTCGACGTCCGCCCGGGCCTGGACCCGTTCGGCGAATCCGGGGAACTGCCCGGCGATGGCGCTCAGCAGCCGCAGCTCCAGCGGCGCCACGTTGACCTCGCACCGGTCGCGGCGTACGGCTCGTACGACGCCGTCGGCGACCTGGCCGGGCGTCACGGTCCTGATGCCGTTCGGCGGGGTGGCGCCGGTGGCCGCGAACATCCCGGCGTCGCGGACGAAGCCGGGCTGGACGAGGGAGACGCCCACCCCCGTACCCCGGAGTTCCTGGCGCAGGGCGAGGGCGAATCCGCGCAGTCCGAACTTCGTCGCGTTGTAGAGGGAGGTCGACTTGGTCGCGGCCTTGCCGGAAATGGAGCCGACCAGCACGATGTGGCCGCGGCGGCGGGCCACCATGCGCTCCGCGAGCAGGCGGGACAGCAGGACGGGCGCGCGGAGGTTGACGTCGAGGGCGCGGTCGAGCTGGTCCTCGGTGTAGTCCAGGAGGTCGCCGCTGGCGGGGAGTGCGGCGTTCGCGACGAGGATGTCCGCCTCGGCGCAGGTCTCGGCGAGCCGGACCACGTCGGAGCGGACGGCCAGATCGGCGACCACGGTACGGGCGCCGCAGGCGTCCGCGGTGGCCTTGAGGGCTTCCTCCCGCCGGCCGGTGACCGTGAGCCGGGCCCCCTGTGCGGTCAGGCGCCCGGCCAGGGCGGAGCCGATGCCTCCGTTGGCCCCGGTGAGCAGAACGTTCGATCCGGATATGTCCACGACGACTCCCGTACGGCGACCTTTGACTGTTCGTTCGAACGAACAGTAGGGATCGGCCCGCGCCCTGTCCACACCCCGGATGCCCCAACTCCCCTTGCCCGGCCGGGCCGTCGTGCCGCCCGATGGGGCAGAATGTCGACATGCCCCATGCCTCCGACACCCGCCAGAGCATCATCGACGCCGTACTGCGGATCATCGGGCAGGACGGCATCGCCGCCGTCACCAACCGGCGGATCGCCAAGGAGGCCGGGGTCTCCCTCGGTTCCGTCACCTACCACTTCGCCACCCAGCACGCGTTGCTGCGCGAGAGCCTGCTGCACTTCGTGGCCGAGGAGACCCGGCACTTCACGGAGCTCGCCGACGCGTGCTCCGACGAGCGCTTCGACATCGGTCAGGCGGCCGAGGTGGTGGCGCAGGTCGCGGGCGGCAACGCCTTCGACAGCCGCCACATCGCACCCTTCGAGCTGTACGTCCAGGCGGGCCGCGACGAACGGCTGCGCGCCGCGGCGGCCGAGTGCTTCGCCGCCTACGACCTGCTGGCCACGCGGGTCCTCACCCACCTCGGCGTACCGGACCCCGCCCGCCTGGCGGGCGCGGCCGTCGCCCTGGTCTTCGGCCAGCAGCTGCGCCGCCTGGCCACCGGCGCCCCCGCCGAGGACCTCGTCGACACCCTGCTGGTCCTCACGCAGCTCGCCCCGGCGCAGACCCCGTAGGCCGGTGTCCTGAATCCGGTCCGAGTCGCGCTCCTTCCGAGACAACCGATGAGAGCGCTCTCTCGTCTTGAACTTCTGATGGGCCAGCTCCCGTTCGCCACTGACGTCACACCCGCCCCCTGCTCCCCGTCGCTGGCCCTTTCCCCCAGTTCGAGAGGTTCTGTGTCATGCCCATGGTCGGCTCCGGCTTCAGCATCCTGTCCGAGGACTTCGCCGCCGCCCCCCACCGCTCCTTCGCATGGCTGAGGGAGCACGCCCCGGTGCACTACGAGCCGTCGATCGACAGCTACTTCCTCTCCCGCTTCCAGGACGTGAAGCGGGTGCTCACCAACCACGAGGCGTTCACCACCGAGACGCTCCAGGTGCGCGCCCAGCCGGTGATGCGCGGTCCGGTCCTCGCCCAGATGACCGGCGCCGAGCACACCGCCAAGCGCAAGACCTTCGTCCGCGCCTTCACGGGAGCGGCCCTGCAGGACCACACGCGCGCCGTCCACGCCAACGCCGCCGACCTCATCGCCCCCTTCCTCGCCCGGGGGCGGGTGGACCTCGTCAACGACTTCGGCAAGCCCTTCGCCGTACAGATGACGCTCGACGTCCTCGGTCTGGACAAGGAGGACTGGCGGCAGGTGGCCGAATGGCACAGCGGGGTCGCCGAGTTCATCACCGGCATCGCCCTCACTCCCGAGCGCCGCCGGCACTGCCTGGACTGCGCCGAGCAGTTGGAGGCCTACCTCGTCCCGGTCATCGAGCATCGGCGCCGCCACCCGGGCGAGGACCTGGTGTCGAAGCTGTGCACGGCCGAGTTCGACGGCACCACCATGAGCAACGGCGAGGTCACCGCGCTCATCGTCAACGTTCTCGTCGCCGCGACCGAGCCCGCGGACAAGACGCTCGCCCTCCTCTTCAAGCACCTGATCGACCACCCGGAGCAGATGGCCCGGGTGCGCCGGGACCCGGCGCTGCTGCCCGCCGCGATCGCCGAGACCCTGCGCTACACCCCGCCCGTCCAGCTCATCCCCCGACTCGCGCAGCGGGAAGCCGTGTTCGCCGGTACCACCGTCCCGGCCGGCGCCACCGTCTTCTGCATGATCGGCCCGGCCAACCGCGATCCCGAGGCCTTCACCGCACCCGACACCTTCGACATCGACCGCCCCGACCTGGGCACCGCCCGCTCCTTCACCGCCGCCGCCCAGCACCTCGCCTTCGGCACCGGCCTGCACCAGTGCGTCGGCGCCGCCTTCGCGCGCGCCGAGCTCGAAACGGTCGCGGCGATGCTGCTGCCCCTGCTGGACCAGGTCCGCTACAGCCCCGGCTTCCACTACCGGGAAACGGGCCTGTACACCCGCGGTCCCGCGGCCCTGTCCCTGGACTTCACCCCCGTCCGCGAAGGCGGCACCGGCCGCGGCTGACTCGCGCCCCCGTCAGGATCCCCCACCCCTCACACGAAGAAGACAGCGATGACACCGACCGACATCACCCGAGCCATCAACGACCTGCTGTTCACCCCGGGCCTCGGCCTCGACGAAGCCGTCGACCGGCACTTCGCCCCCGACTACCGCCAGCGCACCAACGGTGTCTGGAGCGACCGGGACGGCTTCGTCCAGCACATGACGCGGCTCCGCTCCCTGATCCGCAGCGGGCACGTCGAGGTCCACGACGAACTCCGCGACGGCCTGCGCTACGCCGATCGCCACACCGTCACCCTCACCCAGCACAACGGCCGTACTTCCCGCACCGAGGTGTACCTCTTCGCCCGATTCGCCGCCGACGGCCGCTTCCAGTGCGTGGAGGAGACCACTCTCCTGATCACCGGCCACTCCGAGGACGAGGACCTGGGACTCGTCCGGTGACACCGGGCGGCGTGAGACAGACCGGCCGGAACGGGCCGGCTCGGGGACAAGGAGGAGAGGGAGCCGTCATGGTGTCCGTGGGAGAGAGACTGAGCACCGCCCGCGTCCGGGCCTTCATCGGCCGGGACGAGCAACTCGTACGATTCGGGGAGGCTTTGGCCGGTGATCCGCAGGCGCCGTTCGCGTTCTACGTGTACGGGCCGGGCGGCATCGGGAAGTCGACGCTGCTGCGTCGCCTGGCGGACCACGCCCGGACGGCGGGCCGGCTGCTCGTCGAGCTCGACGGCCGCTTCGTCAGCCGGGACCCGGCCGATTTCGAGCGCGCGGCCGGCCCCTTCCTCGACGTTCCGGGCACGGTCCTGGTCGTGGACTCCTTCGAGCACTGCCAGTGGCTGGAGAGCTGGCTGTGGCACCACTTCCTGCCCCGCGCCGCGGACAGCACCCTGGTCGTCCTGGCCGGTCGGCTCGCCCCGCAGCCGCAGTGGACCGCCGACCCCGCCTGGGCCGGCCTCCTGCACGTGACCGAGCTGGAACCGTTCTCCGAGGACCAGGCACGGAACCTGCTGACCGCGGCGCAGCTGCGGCCGGAGCTGGCCGACCGGGTGCTCCGCTTCGCCGGAGGCAACCCCCTGGCCCTGTCGCTGGCGGCGGCCGCAGGATCGACGGGCTTCGGAGGGGAGGCGATCTGGGCCCCCTCGGCGGACGTTCTGCGCACCCTGCTGGCGGGGCTGATCGGCGAGGTGCCCACGGCCGCTCACCGCCGCGCCCTGGAGGTGGCGGCACAGGCGTACGCGACCTCCGAGGAGCTCCTCTCCGCGGTGCTGCCCGAGGAGGACGCCCACCTCCTCTTCTCCTGGCTGCGGGACCTGCCGTTCATGGAGTCCACGCACCGTGGGCTCCACCCCCACGACGCAGCGCGCGAGACCCTGGCCGCCGACCTGCGCTGGCGGGCACCCACCGCCTTCGCGACGATGCGCCGGCGCATGGCGGAGGAGTACCTGCGCGTCCTGCGCGAGGCACCCGAGGAGCGGGTGTGGACCGTCACCGACGAGCTCTTCTACCTCTTCCGGGAGGGCGAGACCCTGGCGCGGCTGCGCACCTGGTCCCGCGAGGAGGAGGTGCACGACCGCCCGCTGCACCCGGGCGACATGGCCGTCGTCCTGCGCATGGCGGCGGAGACCGAGGGGGCGGCCTCCGCGGAACTGGTCCGCTACTGGGCGCAGCGCCAGCCGCAGGCCTTCAGTGTCTACCGCCTCGTGAGCACGGGCCGCATCGTGGCTTTCACGGCCCGGCTCGCCCTGCCGGCCCCTCCCGATCCCGAGGACCTGGCCACCGATCCCGTCGTCGCCGCGGCGTGGGCGCACACCGACGGCACCGCTCCGGTGAGCCCCGGCGAACACATCGGCATCAGCCGCTTCTCGATCTACCCGGAGCGCTACCAGGTCCCCTCGCGCGTCATCGACCTGAGCAGTTCCCGCGCCCAGGCGGAATCGGCCCGTGCCCGCGGCCGCGCCTACGGCTTCGCCGTCTTCCAGGACGCCGAGACCTGGGCCGAGCGCGTCCAGGGCACGCTCGGCGACACGGGGGCGCGACCGCGGGTCGGTGCGCACACCTACGGGCTGTTCTGCGTCGACTGGCGCCAGGAGTCCGTGGAGGCCTGGCTCCGCCGCTTCATATCGGCCACCGAGGTGCCGGTCCGGGCGGGGCCGCCGCCCGTGTCGCGCGCCGCGTTCGACCAGGCCGTGCGGGAGGCTCTGACGCACTGGCGCGACCCGGGTTCCTTCGCCGCCGGTGCGCTGATGCGCTCCCGCCTCGCGGCCGACCTCGCCGAACCCGTCGAGGAGTTGCGCACCCTCGTACGCGGGGCCGTCGACGACCTCGCCCAGGACCCGCGCGGAGTGCGGGCCCGCGACGCCCTGACGGCGGGCTACTTCTCCGGTGCGCCCACGCAGGAAGCCGCGGCCCGCCGTCTCGGGCTTCCGTACGGCACCTACCGGCGCCACCTGCGCCAGGGCCTCGACCTGCTGTGCGAGGCCCTGTGGCAGTGGGAACTCGACGGCCCGGGCAAGGCTCCGTAGCCGGAACCCGCACGGCTGCTCGGGCAGTTGGGCAGGTGCGGACAGGACTGGACAGTCCCCGCCTGCTCCCGGCCTGGAAAGTGGACACCGGCCCGCACGAGTCTGTGCGGCATGAACCTCCCCCGCACACGGACGGCCCCGGCGCCTCCCGCACCTCGGGCGGGAGCCGCGCTCGCGGCCCTCGCCGCAGCCCAGTTCACGGTCATGCTCGCCACGTCGATCGTGAACGTGGCGCTTCCGCAGATCGGCGCCGGTGTGGGTCTGTCGGACGGCGGCACCACCTGGGTGGTCAACGCCTACGGCCTGGCGTTCGGGGCTCTGCTCCTGGCGGGCGGCCGGGCGGCCGATCTCCTCGGGCGCCGCAGGGTGCTGGTCCTCGGTCTCGCGGTGTTCGCCGCGGCCTCGCTGACGGCGGGACTGGCCGGCTCCGCGAGCGTGCTGATCGCGGCGCGTGCCGTTCAGGGCCTGGGGGCCGCGGCCATCGCCCCGGCCGCGCTCGCCCTGGCGATGGGCCTGTTCCCGCCCGGCCCCGGGCGGGGCAGGGTCCTGGGCGTGTGGGGCGCGGTCTCCGGTGCGGGAGGGGCGGGCGGCGTCCTGCTGGGCGGTGTGCTGACCCAGGCGTGGGGCTGGCCCTGGATCTTCCATTCCGTGGCGCTCGGGACGGCACTGGTCGCGCTCGCCGTGGTGGTGCTCGTGCCTCGGACGGCCGGGCGGGTGGCCGGACGGTTCGACCTGCTGGGTACCGTCGTCGTCACCGTGGCCCTGACCTGCCTGGTCTGGGGACTGACCACGGCACGCGGCGCCGGCTGGACGGACGCCCGGGTGCTCGGCTCGCTCGCCGGCGCCGCCGTACTGCTCGCGGCCTTCGCCGTGATCGAGCTCCGGCGGCCGGACGCACTGCTGCCGCCGCGCCTGTTCACGACCGGCCGGGTCGCCGCCGGCAACCTGCTGATGGCACTGCTGGGATCCGTGTGGATCGCGCTGTTCTTCTTCCTGCCGCTCTACCAGCAACAGGTCCTCGGCTCCAGCCCGCTGGCCACCGGAGCCGGCCAGCTCCCCCTCGCCGCGGCCAACATGCTCGGCGCGGCGCTGGCACCCCGGATCTCCCGGCGCATCGGCGCCACCACGACACTGACCGCGGCCCTGTTCACCGAGGCCGCCGGCCTGCTGTGGCTGTCCCGGATCAGCGCCCACGGCGGCTACGCCACGGACGTGCTCGGTCCGAGCATCCTGGTCGGCCTGGGCCTGAGCATCGCCTTCGTCCAGCTCACTTCGCTCTCCGTGGAGGGTGTCCCGCCCCAGGACGCGGGGCTGGCGGGCGGCCTGGTGAACACCACCCGGCAGGTCGGAGGTGCGATCGGCCTCGCCGCCCTGGCGACCCTGGCCGGTTCCGTCACCGCACACGCCGCCGTCCACCAGCCGCGACTGGAGGCGCTCACCGCCGGCTACCGCACCGCCTTCGCGGTCTCGGCCTCGGTCATGGCCGCCACCGCGCTGCTCGCCCTCTTCCTCGCCCGCCGCGCCGGCCCGGACACCGCGACCCCCTCCACCCGCCCGGCCCCGGACCCGCAGACCTCCGCCCGTCCCTCTCACGTCGGCTGATCCGACGGATCGGCCGCAGCACCGCCACCTCCGCATCACGACAGGAAGCACAGCCATGGTCACCATCGACGAAACCGCCCCCGCCATCGTCCGTTTGAGCACCACGATCGACGCTCCGCTCACCACGGTGTGGGCCCTGCACACCGACATCGCGGCCTGGCCCACCTGGAACCCGGACATCGACCAGGCCGAGCTCGACGGCCCGCTGCTGCCCGGCCGTTCCTTCGGCTGGCGGACCCACGGCCTGGACATCACCTCCACCGTGCACGAACTGGTGCCCGGCGAGCGGATCGTGTGGGGCGGCCCGGCCGACGGCATCACCGGCATCCACGTATGGACCTTCGAGCAGAGCGGCGACCACGTCACCGTCCGCACCGAGGAGTCCTGGAGCGGCGCCCCCGTGGAGGCCGCAGCCGACCAGCTCACGAAGGCACTCCACGACTCCCTGGAGAACTGGCTCTCCCACCTCAAGTCGCGTGCCGAACACCCCGCCTGACCCTTCATCACATCCACCGAAAGAGGTTTCCAGCCATGACTGCAGACAAGCCCTACCTGAGCGGCCACTTCACGCCCATCGCCGAGGAGGTCACCGCGACCGACCTCACCGTGGAGGGCACCCTGCCCGCCGAGCTGACCGGCCGGCTGCTCCGCAACAGCCACAACCCCAAGCCCGGCGTCACCCCGACCCACTGGTTCAAGGGCAGTGGCATGGTCCACGGCATCCAGCTGCGTGACGGCCGCGCCGAGTGGTACCGCAACCGCTGGGTGCGGACCCCCGCTCTGGACGGGGCCCCGTACATGACGGAGAAGGGCCCCGACCTGACGGCCAGCGCCGCCGGCACCCACATCATCGAGCACGCCGGACGGCTCCTCGCCCTGTGCGAGGCGAACCTCCCCTTCGAACTCACCCCGGAGCTGGAGACGATCGGAGCCCACGACTTCCGCGGCAAGCTGCGCACCGCGATGACCGCGCACCCCAAGGAGGACCCGGTCACGGGGGAGCTGCACTTCTTCGGGTCCTCGCCGTTCCCGCCGTTCCTGACGTACTACGTCGCCGACGCCAAGGGCGAGATCGTCGACAGCGCCGAGGTCCCGGGAGCGACCGCCTCCCTCAAGCACGACTTCGCCCTCACCCGGAACCACGTGGTCTTCGTCGAGGGCAACGTCACCTTCGACCCGGCCGAGCACTCCGGCATCCCGTACAGCTGGAGCGACCAGCAGCTCTCGCGCATCGGCGTGATGCCGCGCGGCAACGACGGCGCCGGCCGCGTCCGCTGGTTCTCCATCGAGCCGGGCAACATGCTCCACGTCTCCAACGCCTACGAGGACAGCCAGGGCCGCATCGTCCTGGAGGGCCCCACCGTGGACCGCGAGGGCTTCCGGCTGTCCTGGAACTGGTGGATCGGCGCTCCCGGGCGGGGTACCGAGCCCGTCTCCCGCTCCTACACGCGCCGCTGGGTGGTCGACATGGTCTCCGGTACCGTCGACGAGCAGATCATCGACGACCTCGCGGTGGAGTTCCCCACCCTCAACGAGGAGTACCTGGGCGCCGAGAACCGCTACCAGTACGCCATCGCCTTCCCCGACGAGAACGGCTTCGGAGGCTACGGCGTCGTCAAGTACGACCGCACCACCGGGGCCCGCCGCATCCACAAGGTCGGCGACGCCCGGATGCCCGGCGAAGCGGTCTTCGTCCCCGCGGCCGGGGCCGCCAACGAGGACGACGGCTACCTCCTGACCGTGGTGTCCGACCTCAAGCAGGACGCCTCGCAGCTGCTGGTCCTCGACGCCTCGGGCCTGGAACGGGTCGCCACCGTCCACCTGCCCCACCGGGTGACCGCCGGACTCCACGGCTCCTGGATCCCCGACACCGAGGGCTGACACGGCGCTGCGCCGCTGCTGCCGGGCCGGCAGCAGCGGCAGTACCGCCGGGCGGGGCACTGTCAGAGCCCCGTGCCAGGATCACCCCAGGCCGGTCACCTCGTCACCGTCCCCGGATGCGGCTCCCGGTCGCGCCCGGGGCAGTACGGTGCCCGGCCCGGCCGCCCCACCCGGGGCGGCGCGTCGAGGAGGGGTGCGCATGGACATCGACGACGTCGCCGAGGCGTGGCGCCCGGCCACACCGCCGTCGCGGCTGCGGGAGCTGGCGGCGCAGGGTCCCGGGACCGCCCGGATCGTGGCGTCCCGCAGAGGACTGCCGGCCGAGCTGGCCGAGGAGGTGGCCGTCCGGGCGGTCGCGGGCGGACCGGACTGGTTCGGGGTGCTGCGTGCGCTCGCCGCCCATCCGGCCACCTCGGCCGAGCGGCTGGCCTGGTTCGCCGCCCACCCGGAGGAGTCCGTGCGCCGGGTGGCGGCGGTGCACCGTGCCACGCCCAAGGCGGCGCTGAAGGCGCTGGCCCGGGACGGATCGCCGGCGGTGCGCCGGGCCCTGGCCGGACGCGAGCGTCTTCCGCGCAAGCTGGCCGCATCGCTGGTCGCCGACCCCTCCGACGAGGTCCGCCTGGCCCTGGTCCGGCGGGTCGACGCCCGGCCGGAACACCTGCGGGCCCTGGCCACCGACCCTGACGCGCGCGTGCGCCGGGTGGTGGCCGTGCTCGGCCACGCCGGCGACGCGGACCTCACCGATCCGGACCCGGCGGTGCGCCGTACCGCCGTCGGCAAGCGCGCGGCACAGGAACTCGCGCCGTGGCTCGACGCCTTGGCGCGGGACCCGGACACCCGCGTCCGGGAGCTGACCGCCCAGCAGTACCACAACCACACCCCGGCCGTACTGGCCCGGCTCGCGGCCGATCCCGAACCGGGCGTCCGGGCCGCAGCCGCGGGCAACCCCTTCACCCCCGTCCCGCAGCTCAACGAACTGGCCGGCGACCCGAGCCTGCCCGTGCTCGTCGCGATCAGCCAGAACGAGACGGCGCCGCCCGAGACGCTGGCCCGGCTCGTCGACACGCTCACGCACTCGTTCGGTGACGGCCGGAGCCTCGCCCCCGGGCAGGAGGAGGAAGTCCAGCGCCTCGCGTACGCGGCACTGGAACACCCCGCCACCCCGCCCGAGTCACTGCGCGCACTGCACGCACGGGAACTGTGGCCGTACTTCCACCACGGGAACGCGATGCACCAGCCGAACTGGCCGGCGGACCTGATGGTCGAGTTCGGGCTGACGTACTGCGCGGGCACCGTGTCGGGCACGGCGGAAATCGAGAGCTTCGCGGCGATCGACGAGGCCCGGGAGACCGAGCCCCCGGAAGACGTGCTCGCCGCCATGGTCCGCAGCCCGATCTACTACCTGCGCCGCGCCGTCGCCAACCGGCACACCCCGCCGGAGGCGCTCGCCGCATTCGCCCTCGACCCCGCCAGCGCCGAGGACAGCGGCCTCCTCGACGACATCGCCAAGAACCCGGCGACCCCGGTCGAGATCCTGCTGGCCTGGGCCGAGGCGGGCGTGCGCCACTACGACATGCTGAAGAACCCCGCCCTTCCCGAGCCCGTGCTCGCCGCCATCGCGGCGGGCGCGGACCCCTCGGACGCCGCGCAGGCCCGCTGGCTGCTGGAGGTCCGGGCGCTCCGGGCCGGAACGGAGACCCCGTGCTGATCATGTCCTCTTGGCGGGCCCGGTTCGACCGGCTCGCCGACACCTCCGCGGTGGTCGAACGGCTGGGCTCCCAGGCGAACATGGCCGACTACCTCCGGGACACCGGCATCGCGTGGCAGTACCACGCGGGCGACCTGGTGGTCCCGGAGGACGTGGCCCTCGACATCGCCCTGGTCGTCGACGGCGACCTGATCGTGCACGGATTCGTGGACGACTACGTCCACGACATCGGCATGCTGGTGGTGCTCGGCGACCTGGTGGTGCGCGACCTGGTGTCCTGGGGTTCGGTGTACGTCGGGGGCGATCTGCGCGCGGAGGGCATCGTCTACGGCTACTACAACGACTACACCTTCGAGGTGGAGGGCGCGGTACACGCCCGGGCGCTGGTGCTGTACGACACGTCCGCCTCCTACACGACGGGTGAGCTGGAGGTGGAGGTGGAGTCCTACCAGCCGCCGAAGGCGCAGCTCCGGGCCGCCCGCGACGTCTTCGTACCGCAGGTGTACGACGGCGGCGCGAAGCGCGCCCGGAAGGGCCTGCCGCCCAAGCTCCGCCGACCGAGCTACCGGCGCGTCTGCCGCCGACTGCATGAGGGCAAGCCGCTGTTCCGCAGCGCGTAAGCCCTCGGACGCGTCAGCCTCCCGTGGGGTCGGCCTTCGGCCGGGCGTTGAGCATGGTGTCGAGGTTGCCGGTGATGCGGGCGAGGAAGTCGCGGAGTTGGACGTGCTCGGCTGGGGTGAAGCCGGTCAGGGAGTCCTCGTCGATGCCCGCGCGCAGCTGCCGGACGGGTTCGCGGATCGACTTCGCCTTGGGTGTGAGGCCGACCAGGGCACGTCGGGCGTCGCCGGGGTCGGGAGTGCGGGCGATGAGCCCGTCGCGTTCCATCCGGCGCAGGTTGACCGCCATGGTCGGCTGTTCGACGCCGGTACGGCGGGCCAGCTCGCTCTGGGTCAGTCCGTCCTGCTCGTAGAGGGCCAGCAGGGCCGGGAGCTGGCCGAGGGTGACGCCGAGCTGGCCATGTGCCGGGAGGCGTTCGCCTTCTGTCCCCTGCCGACGTACGAGCAGGTCCCGGACCAGATCCGGGCCGCGGGGCTGGACCTCGAGCAGGTGCACGACCTGACCGGGCACATCGCCCCCACCTGCGCTGCGTACGGCCGGATCTACCAGGACAACCGCGGCCTGATCGCGGAGAAGTTCGGCGCCGCTTACGCCGACGCGAAGGACACCACTACCTCGCCTGCCTGCTGCGCGACCCCGCCGCCGGCCGGCCCTGACCCGGTCAACCCGGCCGCCCGCTCTCCCCCACCACCGAGGAACCCGTGACCACGACGACCCCGACCACACACGCCGGATGGCCGGCCCACTCCCCCGGCGCGATCGCCCGCCACGCCGCCGGAGACCTCCACGACACCTACGCGCACCTGCGGCGCGAACACCCTCGCCGGCACCGACCTCCCGCAGGCGCCCGCCTGCTGCTCCTCATGCACTCCGCCGCCCGCGACGAAGCCCACGGCGTCCGCTGCCCCGGCGCCCAGTACACCCGCCTGGTCGCCGGCCAGGCCCTCGGCGCCCTCACCCGGGCCCTGCCCGGCCTCGCCCTCACCGCCCGGGCCCCGCTCCCCGACCGATAGCGCCGGCCTGGTTCCGCATACGAATACCCGCCGCAGGAAGTGGCGGGCTTTCGTGGAATCCACCGACATCCGCTTGACCGATCAACGTGCGGCCACGTAACTTCGACCGCACCCACCCATGAGCTGCTGGAAGGAGGCGAAGCCGGATGTCGACCATCTCCGAACTGCTTCGCCTCGCTCACCAGATCGCCTGGGCTCCGGGTCGTGTAGCACACGGCTGCTGAGCAGCCCCTTGTCGGCGTGCCCGTTCGCGGCCCCGACACCTTTCCCTCTCTCTCACCGTTTACGGCACGCCGTCGCGTGCCGATGTGCCGCGCTCCGGGTTTCGAGCTGCGCCACTGAAAGAGAAAGCTCCTGAAATGGCGATTAGGACAGTCAGAACCACCGCACGCCGAAATGAGGACGTGCCATGGTAGCGGCGCGGATCACGGTCAACGGAAAAGAAGCACCGATTTCCCCGGCCGCACCCCACACCACGGTGCTGGATTATCTTCGCGAGCGCGGCCTCACCGGTACCAAGGAGGGCTGTGCCGAAGGGGAATGCGGCGCCTGTTCGGTCCTGGTGGCCCGTCCCGGGGTGAACAAGCCCACGGACTGGGTGGCGGTCAACGCCTGCCTGGTCCCGGTCGCGGCGCTCGACGGTCAGGAGGTCATCACCTCCGAGGGCCTCGCCACCGCCGGCGAACCCGGCACGCAGGCCGTGCTGCACCCCGTACAGGAGGAGATGGCCGTCCGCGGCGGCTCCCAATGCGGTTACTGCACACCGGGATTCATCTGCAGCATGGCCTCCGAGTACTACCGGCCCGACCGCTGCGCGCACCCGGGCCCGGCCGACGGATCGGACTCCCGCTCCGACTCCGACTCCGACTCCGAGCACGGTCCGAACGGATTCGATCTGCACGCGCTGAGCGGCAACCTGTGCCGCTGCACCGGCTACCGCCCGATCCGCGACGCCGCGTTCGCCGTCGGCACGCCCACCGAGGACGACCCCCTGGCGCAGCGCCGCGAGCAGTCCCCGCCGGAACCGGTCGCCACCGAATACACCCAGGACGACAGCGCGTTCCTGCGGCCGAGCAGCCTCGCCGACGCGCTGCGGCTGCTGCGCGAGCGGCCCGACGCGGTGGTCGTCGCCGGCAGCACCGACTGGGGTGTGGAGGTGAACATCCGCTCCCGCCGGGCGAATTGCGTGGTCGCGGTCGACCGGCTGCCCGAACTGCGCGAACTGCGCGTCGAGTCGGACAGCATCACGATCGGGGCGGCGCAGACGCTCACGGAGATCGAACGCCGCCTCGACGGCAGCGTCCCGCTGCTGGCGGAGCTCTTCCCGCAGTTCGCGTCCCGGCTCATCCGCAACAGCGCCACCCTCGGCGGCAACCTCGGTACCGGGTCCCCCATCGGTGACAGCCCGCCGGTGCTGCTCGCACTGGAGGCGTCGGTGGTGCTCGCCGACGCCGACGGCGAGCGCGAGGTCCCCCTCTGCGACTACTTCACCGGCTACCGGCAGAGCGTGCGCCGTCCCGGGGAGCTGATCCGCGCGGTGCGCATCCCGCTGCCGCTGTCGCCCGTCACGGCCTTCCACAAGATCGCCAAACGGCGGTTCGACGACATCTCCAGCGTGGCGGTCGCCTTCGCGCTCGACATCGAGGGCGGGACCGTACGCAAGGCACGCATAGGCCTGGGCGGCGTGGCCGCCACCCCGATCCGCGCCCACGCCACCGAGGCGGCCCTGGAGGGCAAGCCGTGGACGGCCGAGACCGTCGCGGCCGCGGCCCGGGTGCTGCGGTCCCAGGGCACGCCGATGGACGATCACCGCGCCAGTGCCGGCTACCGCACCGCGATGCTCGGCCAGAGCCTGCTGAAGCTGTACGCGCGAACCACCGAGGCGGTGTCGTCATGAGCCATTTGTCCGAGCGTCCCGAGAAGCCCGTCGTCGGGGTTTCCATGCCGCACGAGAGCGCCAACCTGCACGTCACCGGTGCCGCGCTCTACACCGACGACCTGGTCCACCGCACCAAGGACGTCCTGCACGCCTACCCGGTCCAGGTCATGAAGGCCCACGGCAGGATCACCGCGCTGCGCACCGGGCCCGCGCTCGCCGTGCCCGGCGTGGTCCGCGTGCTGACCGTCGCCGACGTGCCCGGCGTCAACGACGCCGGAATGAAGCACGACGAACCGCTCTTCCCCGACGAGGTCATGTTCCACGGCCACGCCGTCGCCTGGGTGCTCGCCGAGACCCTGGAGGCGGCCCGGCTCGGTGCGGCGGCCGTCGAGGTGGAACTCGACGAGCGGCCCTCCGTGATCACGCTGCAGGAGGCCATCGCGGCGGAGAGTTTTCACGGCGCCCGGCCCGTGATGCTGACCGGCGACGTGGACGCCGGTTTCGACGACTCCGCGCACGTGTTCACCGGCGAGTTCCAGTTCTCCGATCAGGAACACTTCTACCTCGAGACGCACGCGGCGCTGGCCCACGTCGACGAGAACGGGCAGATGTTCGTCCAGAGCAGCACCCAGCACCCCTCGGAGACGCAGGAGATCGTCGCGCACGTGCTCGGCCTGCACAGCCACGAGGTGACCGTGCAGTGCCTGCGGATGGGGGGCGGCTTCGGCGGCAAGGAGATGCAGCCGCACGGGTTCGCGGCCATCGCCGCGCTCGGCGCCAGGCTGACCGGCCGGCCGGTGCGGGTGCGGCTCAACCGGACCCAGGACCTCACCATGTCCGGCAAGCGCCACGGCTTCCATGCCGCGTGGAAGATCGGCTTCGACGCCGAGGGCCGCATCCAGGCCCTGGACGCCACCCTGACCGCGGACGGCGGCTGGAGCCTGGACCTGTCCGAGCCGGTGGTGGCGCGCGCACTGTGCCACATCGACAACACCTACTGGCTCCCCAACGCCCGTGTCACCGGTCGCATCGCCAAGACCAACAAGGTCTCCAACACCGCCTTCCGCGGCTTCGGCGGACCGCAGGGCATGCTGGTGATCGAGGACATCATGGGCCGGTGCGCTCCGTTGCTCGGCCTGGACCCGATGGAGCTGCGCGAGCGCAATTTCTACCGGCGGGGCCATGCGACGCCGTACGGACAGCCGGTCGCCCACCCCGAACGGATCTCCGTCGTCTGGCAGCAGGTCCGGGACGACGCCGCCGTCGCCGAGCGCAAGCGCGAGATCGCGGCCTTCAACGCCGCGCACCCGCACACCAAGCGGGCGCTCGCGATCACCGGCATCAAGTTCGGCATCTCGTTCAACCTCACCGCCTTCAACCAGGCCGGCGCGCTGGTGCTGGTCTACAAGGACGGCTCGGTCCTGATCAACCACGGCGGCACCGAGATGGGTCAGGGCCTGCACACCAAGATGCTGCAGGTGGCCGCGACCACGCTGGGCATTCCGCTGCACAAGGTGCGGCTCGCCCCGACCCGCACGGACAAGGTGCCCAACACCTCCGCCACCGCCGCCAGCGCCGGGGCGGACCTCAACGGCGCGGCGGTGAAGAACGCCTGCGAGCAGATCCGCGAGCGGCTGCTGCAGGTGGCCGGCACCCAGCTGGGTGCGAACGCCTCGGACGTGCGCATCGTCGAGGGCGTCGCGCGCGTCCTCGGCAACGACAAGGAGCTCGCCTGGGACGACCTGGTGCGCACCGCGTACTTCCAGCGGGTCCAGCTGTCGGCGGCGGGCTTCTACCGGACCGAGGGGCTGCACTGGGACGCGAAGGCCTTCCACGGCTCCCCGTTCAAGTACTTCTCCTACGGCGCCGCCGCGGCCGAGGTGGAGGTGGACGGCTTCACCGGCGCGTACCGGATCCGGCGGGTGGACATCGTGCACGACGTCGGCGACAGCCTCTCCCCGATGATCGACATCGGTCAGGTCGAGGGCGGTTTCGTGCAGGGCGCGGGCTGGCTGACGCTCGAGGACCTGCGCTGGGACGCCGGCGACGGACCGAACCGCGGTCGGCTGCTGACCCAGGCGGCGAGCACCTACAAGCTGCCGAGCTTCTCGGAGATGCCCGAGGAGTTCCACGTCAGGCTGCTGGAGAACGCCACCGAGGAGGGCGCGGTCTACGGGTCCAAGGCGGTGGGCGAGCCTCCGCTGATGCTGGCGTTCTCGGTGCGGGAAGCGCTGAGGCAGGCGGCCGGGGAGTTCGGGCCCGCCGGAGTGAGCGTGGAGCTCGCCTCCCCGGCGACACCCGAGGCGGTGTACTGGGCGGTCGAGGCGGCTCGCGCGGGCGGGGTGCGGCAGGGCGGTCACGCCCCGGGCGGCAGCGAGGTCCCCGCCGACGCAAGCGCTTTGAGCCATGCCTGACATGAGCTGGGTGGCCGCGGTCGCACGGTTGCGGGCACGCCGGGAACCCGGCGTGCTCGTGACCGTCGCGACCGTGCGCGGCCACGCGCCCCGCCGGGCCGGTGCCAAACTCGTCGTGGGACGGACCGAGACGTGGGGTTCGATCGGCGGCGGCAACATCGAGGCCGTCGCCATCGACCGGGCGCGCGAGCTGAACGGCGCGGCCGATCCGGAGCCGGAGCTGATGGAGTTCGCCCTCAACGACAAGGTCACCGGCCGGCACGGGGTGCAGTGCTGCGGCGGAGCCGTCACGGTGCTGCTCGAACCGCTCCCGGTGGTCCAGGCGGTGGCGGTCTTCGGGGTCGGTCACGTCGGACTGGAACTGGCGCGCATCCTGGCCCGCCACGAGCTCGATCTGCACCTGATCGACACCCGCCCCGACATGCTCACCGACGAACGGCTCGGCGTGCTCGCGGATGCGGTGGCGCACGTCCACGTGCACCACACCCCGCTGCTGCCGGAGGAAGTGCTCGGGGAGCTGCCGCCCGGCGCCCACGTCCTGATCATGACCCACGATCACGCCGAGGACGCCGCGCTGTGCGACACCGCCCTGCGCACGGCCGGTCTCGGCTCGATCGGACTGATCGGCTCGGCCGCCAAATGGGCGCGGTTCCGCCGGCGCCTGGCCACCGAGGGCGGACACGACGACGCCGCCATCGACCGGATCAAGACCCCGATCGGGGTGGCCGGGATCACCGGCAAGGAACCCGCCACGATCGCGGTGAGCGTGGCGGCGGACCTGCTCCGGACCTTCGAACAGGAAGACCACCGGGCCCCGTGACCGGCGCCTGAAGCGGTCCGGATGGCGCAACGCCCCTGGCTCTCGTTCCGGACATCGACCAGCATGGGGACAGCGGGACCCGCGGACGAGATGGGCACGCATGCGCGCCACAGAGAGCAACCAGGACTATCCCTTCGCTGTCACGAACACGGCCGCGGCACTGCTGGACGGCGCCGGGACGGTCGTCTCCTGGACACCGGCGGCCGAGGCCCTGCTGGAGCGGCGGTCCGCGGACGTGTGCGGCCGGCCGGCACGGGACCTGCTCGCGGACGCGGGCAGCTGGGAGGCGGTTCTGTCCCGGGGCGGGCAGGGGGCGCAGCAGGGCTGGGAGGGCCGGGCCACGCTGCGGCACGGTTCGGGACGCGAGCTGGAGATCGGCTTCCGCGTCATCCCCCTGGACGACGGCGCGCGGGGGGACGCGGCCCGCTGCCTCGTCCTGGGCGCACCCATGGAGCTGGTCGCCCGGTGGCGGCAGGACCACGCCTTCACGCAGGAACTGTTCCTGCAGGGCCGGGTGGGCCTGGCCGTCTTCGACGCGGAGCTGCGCCTGCTGCGGACGAACTCGCACCTGTTGCCGTACACCGGGGTGCCGGTCGACCTGAACGGCCGGCGCCTGGCCGACTTCCTGTGGGCCGAGGACGCGCGGATCATCGACGACCGGCTGCGGGAGGTCATGCGCAGCGGGATCCCCCTGATCGGTTTCAACACGACCGTGCGCACCTTGGACGACCCGAGGGGCGGCCGGGTCGTGACGGTCCAGGCGTTCCGGCTGCAGGAATCCGACGGACATCCGATGGGCGTGGCGACGGTGTTCACCGACGTCACCGACCACGAGCGCTCGCGCGGGCGCCTGGACCTGCTGTACCGGGCGACCGGAGCGCTGGGCGGTTCGCTGTCCGTCCTGCGCACCGTGGAGGACCTGGTCAAGGTCCTGGCGCCGGCGTTCGGCGACTGCGCCGCGGCGGACCTGGCGGAGACGGTGCTGACCGGCGGTGAACCACCCGCCGACGGGCATCTCACGCTGCCCCTGATCCGGATGGCCGTCGCCGGAGCGGAAGCGGACGTGCTGCGTACGGGTACGGCCCGGTTCACGGCTCCGCTGCCCGCGGCCGTCCCCGAAGCGGCTGCCTCCGGGGCGCGGGAGGGCCGGGGAGAGCTGGTCACCGGCCTGGGAGCCCGGCCAGCGGCGCCCGGGAACGACGCGGCCCCGGAGTGGGCCACGTCCGTCCCGGGTGCGCATTCGGCGATGACGGCGCCGCTGTGCGCCCGGGGCATCGCCTTCGGAAGGCTCACGCTCTGGCGCACGGGGGACGCTCCCCCGCTGGAGGAGGACGACCTGGCGCTTCTGGAGGAGATCGCCGCCCGTGCGGCCGTCGCCGTGGACAACGCGCGGCGGTACACCAAGGAACGCCGTACCGCCGTGGGCCTGCAGCGCAGCCTTCTGCCGCCGGCCACCGCGGAAACGCCCGCGCTGGAAGCCGCCAGCGTCTACCTGCCGGCCGACTCCGACAGCGGTGTGGGCGGCGACTGGTTCGACGTCATCCCCCTGTCGTCGGCCCGTGTCGCCCTGGTGGTCGGGGACGTCGCCGGTCACGGGCTGTACGCCACGGCCATGATGGGCCGCCTGCGCAGCGCCGTACGCGCGATGGCTGACTTGGAACTGGAGCCGGAGGAACTGCTGGCGCACGTGGACGACATGGTCCTGCAGGTCGTCGCCGAGGCCGAGATCGAGGATCCGGAAGACGCCGACGCGGGCGCGCTGGCGCCCAGCGGACCGGCGGGGGCCACCTGCCTGTACGCCGTGTACGACCCGGTCACCCGGAGCTGCGTCATGGCGAGCGCCGGACACCCGCCCCCGGCGGTGGTCGGCCCGGACGGGACCGTGGAGTACGTGGACCTGAGCCCCGGCCCGCCCCTGGGCGTCGGGGGCTGGCCCTTCGAGCCGGTCGAACGCGATCTGCTGCCGGGCAGCGTCCTCGCCCTCTACAGCGACGGCCTGATCGAACGCGGCGAGGGGGACGTCGACGAGGGCATGCGCAACCTGGCCGACCGGCTGCTGCGCGCGGACGTACTCGGCCGACCGCTGCGTCAGGCCCGGCACGACATCGTGGAAGGGCTGCCGCCGGGCAGGCTGCGGGACGACGTCACCCTCCTGCTGGCCCGTACCCGGGCCGTGGACGCCGGCTCGCTCGCGACATGGCAGCTCGATCCCGACCCGGCGATCGTCGGCGACGCGCGCCATCTCGTCCTCGATCAGCTGACCACCTGGGACCTCGATGAGCTCGCCTTCAGCACCGAGCTCATCGTCAGTGAGCTGGTCACCAACGCCATTCGCCACGCGGGCGGCCCGGTCCGGCTCCGGCTGATCCGGGCGGACACCCTGACGTGCGAGGTGTCGGACTCCAGCAACACGCAGCCGAGGATGCGGCGGGCGAGGAGCTCCGAGGAAGGGGGTCGCGGCCTGTACATCGTCGCCCAGCTCTCACACCGCTGGGGCAGCCGCTACACCGCGGGGGGCAAGACCGTCTGGTCCGAACAGCACCTGCCCCTCGCGTGACCGTCCGCGTCCGGCGCCGACGCCGCGGGCGGGGCGGCGCAGCAGCCCTCGCTGCGCCAGGCGTCGCGGCCCTCCTTGACGGCAACGGCGGCGATGACGAGGGCGGCGATCGGGTCGGCCCAGGACCAGCCGAGGGTGGCGTTGAGGACGAGGCCGGCGAGGAGGACGGCGGAGAGGTAGGTGCAGAGGAGGGTCTGCTTGGAGTCCGCGACCGCGGAGGCGGAGCCGAGTTCCTTCCCGGCCCTGCGCTGGGCGGCGGAGAGGAACGGCATGATCGCGAGGGAGAGGGCCGCGATGACGATGCCGGGGATCGAGCGGTCGGCCTCGCCGGTGCCGGTCAGCGCGCGGACGGCGTCGATGGAGACGTACGCGGCGAGGACGAAGAAGGAGACGGCGATGATCCGCAGGGTGGTCTTCTCGCGCGCTTCCCGCCCGGCGTGGTCCCGGGCGGAGAACTGCCAGGCGACCGCGGCGGCGGAGGAGACCTCGATGACGGAGTCGAGGCCGAAGCCGATCAGGGCGGTGGAGGAGGCCAGGGTGCCGGCGATGAGGGCGACGATCGCCTCTATGACGTTGTACGTGATGGTCGCGGCGACCAGGAGGCGTATGCGGCGGGTGAGTGCGTCGCGGCGGGCCGGGGAGGGCCCGAGGGATATCGCGGTCACGTCAGCAGCAACCCTTCGTGGCGGCTTCGGTGCAGGTCGGGTCCGTCTCGACCGCGAGGACGGTCGCGAGCAGGTGGTCGAGCGCGTGCCCCAGACGTTCGTCGGCGAGCTCGTACCGCGTGCGGCGGCCGTCGGGCACGGTGACGACGAAGCCGCAGTCGCGCAGGCAGGCGAGGTGGTTCGACAGCCGGGTCCGGGAGATGTCGAGGGCGTCCGCCAGGTCGGCCGGGAAGGCGGGCGCGCGGCGCAGGGCGAGAAGGACCCGGCAGCGGATGGGGTCGGCGAGCGCGCGGCCGAAACGGGCCAGCACCTCGATGTCGGAGGCAACGGTCAGCACTCTTCGAGAGTACATTGATTCCTGAATCCAGGAAATCCTGAACTCAAAAACCCGGCCGGACCGGCGCCGTCCGAGCGGAGCCCGGGCCGGCCGGGCTCAGCGGGCGAGCTCGCGGGGGTCCAGCGGGATGCGCCAGAAGTTGCGGCGGTGCGCCGCGTCGAGTTCGGCCTGGAGCGGGGACGGGGGCACCACCAGCACGGGGCAGGCCGCGTGCGCGAGGCAGTAGCGGGCCACCGAGGGGCGCACGAGGCGGCGCAGCGCGGTGCGGGATCCGGTGCCGACCACCAGGAGGTCTTCCGGATCGCGTGCGGTGTCCACGAGGGCCGCGCCCGCGGTGCCGCGCACCGTGAAGCCCGCGAGGGTGACTCCGGGCACGCCCGCCCCGAAGGCCGTGTCGAGGGCGTCCCGCAGCCGTTCGACGGCCGCGGCGCGGCATTCCGCCAGGGCGCAGGGCCCGAGGCCGTTGCGGCTGCCGAGTTCACCGCCCGGCGCCTGCCAGGCGAGGACGACCCGCAGTTCCGCACCGCGCACACGGGCTTCCGCCGCCGCTCGGTGCAGCGCCGTCAGACTCCCCGGGCTACCCGTCACACCGACCACGACTTTCCGCACGGCTGCTCTCCCCTTCTTCCTCGTCCGCCGGTTCCCCATGAAAGGGCTCCGCGCGGGGATTCGGTACGGCTGTTGACGGTTCTCTCACGCCGGGGTCCACGACCATGACGGATTCCTGACGCCGCCCGGGAACCGCCGTCAGCGATCCGTATGGACTTGGCCGGTATCCGTAAGAGCCCCGTTACGGAGCCGCCCCGGGAGGGGGAGGGCGGGGATAGCTTCGTTGTCGCGCCCCGGGCTGCCTCCCCGCATCCGGGGCCCCACCTGCCACTCGTGGTTCCTCTGGGAGGGCCCCATGTGTTTGTTCCAGTACGACGACGACCCCGAGCCTGAAGAACCGATCCCGGCCGGACCTTTCTACGTGCCCGTCCGGCCGGGAACCGCGGAGGTGGTGCTCCGGATGTTCCGCACCCCTCTGGGCGACCGCACCGCCGTCGCATTCACCCGCGCCGACCTGCTGGCCACGACGCTCGGCCCACGGCAGCCGTGGATCCGGCTGTCCGAGTCCGCGCTGCGCGCGCTGGCCTCGCCGCTCGGCGCGCGCCTGCTGACGATCGATCCGACCTTCACCGCCCCGTCCGTCACCCCGGTGCCGGCGCGGCCGGCCCGGGTAGCGGTCCGCGCTCTCTGAGAGGGAAGTCCCGATGGCCATTGCCGTTCTCTCCGAGGTCGCCGCCGGCGCGGAGGACCTGTCCATCTGGCCCGCGTCGACGCAGCCGCTCCCGCACGGCGGCCTGGCCGTCGGCGGGGTGTCGCTGGCGGAGGTGGCCGACCGGTTCGACACACCGGCCTACGTCCTGGACGAAGGGGAGGTGCGCGGGCGCTGCCGGACGTACCAGGACGCCTTCCCCGAAGCCGATGTGCTGTACGCCGCCAAGGCGTTCCTGTCGCGGGCCATGGTGCGCTGGGTACAGGAGGAGGGGCTGGGCCTGGACGTGTGCTCGGCCGGGGAGCTGGAGCTCGCCGTCACCGCCGGGTTCCCGCCCGAGCGGATCGTGCTGCACGGCAACGCGAAGTCGCCGCGCGACCTGGAGGCGGCGCTGCGGCTCGGCGTGGGGCGGATCGTCATCGACGGTCCCTCGGAGATCGCCCGGATCGCGGCCGCCGTCGGCCCCCACGGGCACCAGAAGGTCATGGTGCGGGTGGTGCCGGGCGTGTCGGCCGGCGGTCACGACAAGATCCGTACCGGTACGGACGACCAGAAGTTCGGCCTGTCCCTCGCCGACGGGGGCGCGCAGCACGCCATCACGCGCATCCTCAGCCAGCCGCAGCTCGAACTGACCGGCCTGCACTGCCACATCGGCTCCCAGATCACCGACGTGAAGCCCTATCTGGTGGCCCTGCGCCGCATGGTCGGGCTGATGGCCCGCATCCGCGACGCGCACGGCGTCGTCCTGCCCGAGCTGGACATGGGCGGCGGCCACGGCATCGCCTACCGGCCCGGCGAGCCCGCCCTCGACCTCACCGCCCTCGCCCGGCGGTTGCGCGCCGAGCTCATCGAGGGCTGCGCCGCCGCCCGGCTGACCGTCCCGCGGCTCACCATCGAGCCCGGACGGGCCGTGGTCGGGCCGGCCGGAGTCGCCCTCTACCGGGTGCTCGCCGTCAAGCACACCGGCGAGAAGGTGTTCGTCGCCGTGGACGGCGGCATGAGCGACAACCCGCGGCCCGCCCTGTACGGGGTGCGCTACGCGCCCCGCCTGATCGGCCGCCGCTCCACCGCGGACCCCCGTACGGCCACGGTCGTCGGCCGGCACTGCGAGGCCGGCGACATCCTCGCGGCCGATGTGGAACTGCCCGGCGACATCCACCCCGGCGACCTGCTCGCCGTACCGGTGGCCGGCGCCTACCAGCTGTCCATGTCCTCCGGATACAACCTGGTCGGCCGGCCCGCGGTCATCGCGGTCCACGAGGGCTCGGCCCGGGTGCTGGTCCGGCGCGAGACCCTGGAGGACTTCCGCAGCCGGGACATCGGCGCGTAGGGCGTGTCTCGGTCTCCTCGGAGCGTCAGGGCCGGTAGACGAGCTCGATCCCCATTGCGGCCATGACGACCCAGACGCCGATGCCGAGCAGCCACAGGGCTTCGAGGACGGCGCCGGTGGCGATGACGGTCAGGCCGGCCGCCCCGAGGGCGAGAACGGTCCGGCGGATGCCCCGGTCGGGAAGCCAGTCACTGGTCACATGGTGAGAATCCCGCCGGACCCTTTCCTTGGCGAGGGTCCGGCGGGATTCCTGTCGGTGTCTTGACGCGGCTGGGTCAGCCGGCGTGGACGTGGGGACGGCGGTTCCGGTCCGGCTCGGCCTCGCGGATGACCTCGCGGGTGACCGGGGCGACCTCGCCCTGGCCGAAGAGGAAGAACCGCAGGAAGTTGGCCATCGGGTTGCCCTCGGTCCATTCGAAGTAGATGTGCGGGCGCTGGCCGGTCTCGTCACGGACGTGGAGCAGCAGGGCCGCGAGGGCGTTGGGGATGCTGGAGCTCTCCAGGGTCAGGACGCGGTAGCGGTCGTGGAGGACTTCGCCGCGCACGCGCATGCCGGATTCGAACTCGGAGGCGTCCAGGACGGTGACCTCGACGAACATGACGTCGTCCCCGGCGGGGATGTCGTTGTCCGCGCGGATCTGTTCCTTCTTCTGCCGGTATTCCTCGCGGTCACGGTTGTCGGGTTCGTTGGCGATGAAGCGGATCGTGCGGTTGGCGGTGTCGCGGATGAATCGCTGGGCCATGTCGTCGAACTCGATGTGCGTGACGCGCAGCTCGAAGACGCGGGCGAGGCGGGAGAGGAGGGAGAGGGCAATGATGCCGGCGATGAAGCAGGCGCCGATCTTCACGCCGTCGGGGCGTTCGACGATGTTGACGGCGGTCGTGTAGATGAAGACGGCGGAGATGATGCCGAAGCCGACGGTCCAGCCGCGTTCCCCCGCCCGGCGGGCGGCGATGGTCACGGCGACCGCGGCCGAGGTGATCAGGACGAGGACACCGGTGGCGTACGCGCCGCCCTGGGCGTCGACGTCGGCGTCGAAGATCCAGGTGACGAGGAACGCGATCAGGGTGAACACGATGACCATGGGGCGCAAGGCGCGGGCCCAGTGCGGGGCCATGCCGTAGCGGGGCAGGTAACGCGGCATCAGGTTCAGCAGGCCCGCCATCGCGGAGGAGCCGGCGAACCACAGGATCAGGATCGTGGAGATGTCGTAGACCGTGCCGAAGGCGGAGCCGAGGTACTCGTGGGCGAGGTAGGCGAGCGCGCGGCCGTTGGCCTCGCCGCCCGGCTCGAACTGGGCGGCCGGAATCAGCAGGGTCGTGATCAGGCTGGAGCAGATCAGGAAGATGCTCATGATCACGGCGGCCGTGGTCAGCAGCTTCTTGGCGCCGCGGATCCGGCCGGCGGGCTTCTCGTCGGTGTCGTCGGGATCGCCCTTGACGTGCGGCATGACCGCCACGCCCGTCTCGAATCCCGACAGACCCAGCGCGAGCTTCGGGAACACGACGAGCGCGATGGCGATCATCATGAAGAAGTTGCCGTGCTCGGTGGTCAGCGCAGTCGTCCAGTCGGTGATGACCTGTGGTGCGGTGAACACGTGCCACAACCCGACCACCACCACGACCACGTTCAGGCCGAGATACGTGAAGACCAGGACCACTGCCACACCGATGGCCTCGCTGAACCCCTTGAGGAAGACGCCCCCGAGGAGCGCGATCATGATGAGGGTGATCAGCACCTCGTGGCCGTGCAGGGTGCTGGTGAGGTGCGGGTTCTCCACCAGGTGCGCGGTGGCGTCCGCGGCCGAAAGGGTGATGGTGATGAGGAAGTCGGTCGCCGCGAACCCGAGCAGGGTCAGGACGAACAGCTTCCCCTTCCAGAACGTGAGCAGACGTTCCAGCATGGCGATGGAACCCTCGCCGTGCGGGCTCTCCTCGGCCACCCGCCGGTAGACGGGCAGCGCGCCGAACAGGGTCAGCAGCACGAGCACGATGGTCGCCAGCGGCGACAGCAGGCCGGCCGCGAGGAATGCGATGCCGGGCTGGTAGCCGAGGGTCGAGAAGTAGTCCAGACCGGTCAGGCACATGACCCGCCACCACGGGCGGCCGTGGGGCTGGGCCGCCGCCTCCTTGGCGGCCGGCGAACTCGTCTGGGCGGTCAAGCCTTCCAGCATCCACGCGCGCAGGCGCGAGGAGCGGGCAGGGGTGGCCATCGTGGGAAGCTCCTGTCGTACGGCAAAGAATCAGCCATCGACGTCGATGGCTGAGCAAGCGTACGCAGGCCGATCCGTTATGCCTGTGGTTGAACGAATCCTGACGTGTCCTTAACGCGGATGCCGGTACCGCGCCGCCCCGGACCTGGCGTCACACGCCCAGTTCGACGCGGATGAGCGCGTCGAGCCGCTGCCATGCCGGGGAGGAGTCGTTGACCGTGCCCTGGACGAGGGCGGGGATGTCGGACGCCGTGTCCAGCCCGGGCAGTTCGCCGGGTCCGTAGCGTTCCCGGGTGGCCGAGACGATTCGGTGGGCGAGGTCCCCGATCCGGGGATCGTCGGCGGCCAGGTCGTACGCACGGTCGTAGTCGAGGTGGAGTTTCCGTAGCGCCGGATCGGCCAGGGTTTCGGCCTGGTCGCGGAAGAGTGCGTCCGCGCGCTCCGGATGGGTGGCGAACACCAGGATCCACAGGTCGCGTTGCAGGTCCACCCAGCGAGGAGTGAAACCCCACGAGGCCAGGTGCTCCAGATGGGTGGCGACGCCGGAGGGCAGGGGGGCGAGATCCCCGGTGGCGAGCCGGCGCAGGCGCCCCTGCGTGGCCCGCAGGCCGCGGATGCGTACGGTCAGCTCGTCGTCGATCTCGCGCAGCGCCTGCTGGAACTCTTCGGTCGTCGCGGTGCGCAGGTCCCGGATGCGGGCCAGGGGGACGCCGGATTCGGCGAGCGTCCGGATCTTGATGAGGTCGATGGCGTCCTGCGCGCCGTACCGCCGGTAGCCGGACGCGTCACGTTCGGGCTCGGGAAGCAGCCCCTTGTCGTGATAGACGCGGATGGTCTTGACCGACACGCCGACGTAGCCGGCCAGCTGCCCGATGGTGATCATCCCACCATCGTCCCACTTGACCCTGCCCCTGGGGCAGGGTTGCAGCATGGAGCCATGACACACATGAATGGTGATCGTGAGACCCTGCGCGAGCTGGCCGATGCGGGCAACGAGGCCGCCCTGGACCGGCTGGCCGACCTGGCCGACGCGGAGGACGAGGTCGACCTGCTGAGCGAGCTCCTGGACGAGGGGTCCTTGCACGCCGGGTTCCTGCTGACCCGCCGCGCGGTCGCCGCCGGCGACCTGCGCGAGCTGCAGCGGATCTCGGACGCCGGGTACGACGAGGCCGGGAACGAGCTGGACCGGCTGCTGAGGGCACCGTCCGACGGGCGTCGGGAGTGAGGAGCGGACCGGCCGGCGGACCACCGGCGGCCGCACCGGTGGTCCGTGTCGTCCGATGACCGCGGACCTCACCCGAGGCCGGGGATGGTGGACACCACCAGGTCGATGAGCTTGATGCCGACGAAGGGCAGGATCAGGCCGCCGAGGCCGTAGACGCCGAGGTTGCGGCGCAGGAGGTCGTGTGCGGAGGCCGGCTTGTAGCGGACGCCGCGCAGGGCGAGCGGGATCAGCGCGATGATGATCAGGGCGTTGAAGATGATCGCCGAGGTGATGGCGGAGGTCGGGCTGCTCAGCCCCATGATGTTGAGCGCTTCCAGGCCCGGGTAGGCCGCGGCGAACATGGCCGGGATGATCGCGAAGTACTTGGCGACGTCGTTCGTGATCGAGAAGGTGGTCAGGGCGCCTCGGGTGATGAGGAGTTGCTTGCCGATCTCGACGATGTCGATGAGCTTGGTGGGGTTGGAGTCCAGGTCCACCATGTTCCCGGCCTCCTTGGCGGCCGAGGTGCCCGTGTTCATCGCGACGCCGACGTCGGCCTGGGCCAGCGCCGGGGCGTCGTTGGTGCCGTCTCCCGTCATCGCGACGAGCTTGCCGCCGGCCTGCTCCCGCTTGATGAGGGCCATCTTGTCCTCGGGGGTGGCCTCGGCGAGGTACTCGTCGACGCCGGCCTCCTGGGCGATGGCCCGGGCCGTCAACTCGTTGTCGCCGGTCACCATGACCGTACGGATCCCCATCCGGCGCAGCTCCTCGAACCGCTCCCGGATGCCCTCCTTGACGACGTCCTTCAGGTGGATGATCCCGAGCACCCGGGGCCCGTCCCAGTCGTGCACCGCGACCAGCAGAGGGGTGCCGCCGGACTGGGACACGGCGGCCGACCAGTCGGCGGTCTCGGCCGGTACCGTCCCGCCGCGGGCCACCACCCAGTCGCAGACCTGCGTCACCGCGCCCTTGCGGATGGCGCAGCCGGCGCCGTTCTCCCAGCTCAGGTTGATGCCGCTCATGCGGGTGCGGGCGCTGAACTCCGTGAAGTGGGGGTTGCTGAGGTCCTCCCGGTCGACCGGCTGAAGCCCGTACTGCTGGGCCAGGGCGACCACGGACCGGCCTTCCGGGGTCTCGTCGGCCAGCGACGACAGCTGGGCGGCGTCCGCGAGCTTGATGTGGTCGATGGCGGGGAGTGGGATGAAGGCCGCGGCCTCCCGGTTGCCGTGGGTGATGGTTCCGGTCTTGTCGAGGAGCAGCGTGTTGACGTCTCCGGCCGCCTCGACGGCGCGTCCGCTCATCGCGATGACGTTGCGCTGGACGAGGCGGTCCATGCCGGCGATGCCGATCGCCGAGAGCAGGGCGCCGATGGTGGTCGGAATGAGCGTGACGAGGAGGGCCACGAGGACGGTCGTCGACTGGGCGGCTCCGGCGTACGCCGCCATCGGCTGCAGACTGACCACGATCAGGATGAAGATCGCGGTGAGGGCGGCCAGCAGGATGTTCAGGGCGATCTCGTTCGGTGTCTTCTGCCGGGACGCCCCTTCGACCAGGGCGATCATCCGGTCGATGAAGCTGTTGCCGGGGCGCGAGGTGACCCGTACGACGATCGAGTCGGACAGGACGGTCGTACCGCCCGTGACCCCGGACCGGTCGCCTCCCGACTCGCGCAGCACGGGCGCCGATTCACCGGTGACGGCGGACTCGTCGACCATCGCCGCCCCGTCGACCACGTCGCCGTCGGCCGGGACCAGTTCCCCCGCCTCGACGAGTACGAAGTCGAAGGGCTGCAGGTCGGCCGGCGTCACCATTTCGGTCTCGGCGCGGCGCAGGTTCGCCCCGTACGTCCAGTGGTTGAGGCGGACGGCGACCGTGTCGGTCCGCGCCTTGCGCAGCGACGCCGCCTGGGCGCGGCCCCGGCCCTCGGCGACCGCCTCGGCGAGGTTGGCGAACAGGACCGTCAGCCAGAGCCAGCCGCTGATCACCCAGGTGAAGACGGACGGGTGGATGAGCGCCGACAGCGTGGTCAGCACGGAGCCGACGGCGACGACGAACAGCACCGGCTTCTTCACCAGCTCACGCGGGTGGAGCTTGGCCACGGCCTCCCGGGCCGAGGCCGCGAGGAGCTCCGGCTCCAGCACGTTCACCTGTCCGGAGCGTTTCCGGGAGGGTCGGTTGACCGGGGCCCGCGGAGGGGTCCCGAGACCCGGGGGGACGTGCTGCGCGGCGGCGGGAGACATGAAGCGACCTTCTGGTGAGTTCGGCTGGACACCCCCGTGCCGGCGAGGTCGGCCGAAGAGCGGGTGGGCTGAGCGGTGCGATGGAGGGGTGTCGCCGCCGGGGACTGTCTCCTTCGACCCCCTCGGCCGTCATGTGGATTCGATGTCCCCGGCGGCGCAACAGGCAGGAAACTACTGCCCGTTCCGGAGGTAACCGCCATCCGGGCCGGGGAATTGCCACCTTCTTGACGGCGGCGCACGAGTCGCGTCAAGCCGTCGTCAAAGACGCGTCAATGTGTGTCGGCGGAGCCGTACGAGGTGCGTCAGGGCCTCGTCAAATGCATGGCTCCGCGCCCGATGGCGGGCAGGCTTGTGCGGGGTGCCACCGGCACCCGACAGCGGCAAAAGGGAGTTCCGGATGGATGCTGAGAACGTGGTCGGACTGCTCGTCGCCCTCGCTCTGCTGGGCTATCTCGTGACCGCACTGATCAGGCCCGAGAAGTTCTGAGTTCCGGGTTCTGATTCCGCGTTCGGGGTTCCGAGTTCCGAACCACCGTCAACCACGAAACACGCGAGCCGTCGGGCCCCGGAATCCCCACCCCGGAGAGCCGGACGGCTCATGTGTTGTGCGACGGGTGACCGGCACCCGGTCGCATCGGCCCGTACCCCCACGGTGGGACCGTGCGCTGCGCCGGGCGGTTTTCAGGTCACCGCCCACCGCAGTCGCGTGCCGCCGGCCCGTCGTCCGGCTCCGTCGCCCCATCAGTCTGCGCCCGGCCGACGGGCCCGTCAGCACTCCTTGACGGGTTCCTTCCGTGCGGAAGTCGATCTTTGACGCGGCCCTGATGGCGGACGTCAGAAGGCCGTCAAGGAGCCGTTCCGGACTTGCCTCCGCATCCCCGATGCGCTGGGATATCGGCATGAACAGCGGTCCGCGCTACGACGATCGGCCACCGAATCCGGTGCAGCCGACGGCGCCTGCTGTCCGCCCGGCCCTCTGACCACGGCCGCGCGTCCTCCGCGTACCTGCCGCCAGCCCCTGAAGGGCGCTGACCGGGGCTCCGTACGCATCCACGTGTTCACCACCATCACCGCATGACCTGAGCCCACGCCCCTGCTTCCTGCCGGGGCGCCGGGGCGTCGGCATGCCTTCTTCCAGGAAGCTCACATGTCCTCATCCCTGTCCGGACGTACCGTCCTCGTCACCGGCGCCACCTCCGGCATCGGCTACGAGACCGCCCGCCAGCTCGCCGAACGCGGCGCGACCGTCCTCGTCCACGGCCGCACTGCCGAAGAGGCCCAGGCCGCCACCGACGGGCTGATCGCCTCCGCCGGCATCGACGGCGCCCTCCTGCGCCCGCTCGCGGCCGACTTCGCCCGCCTGGAGGAGGTCGAGAACCTGGCCCACGCCGTCGTCCGCGACCACCCGCGCCTCGACGTGCTCGTCAACAACGCGGCCATCGCCGCACCCGAGCGCCACACCCTCACCGCCGACGGCAACGAGATCGCCTTCCAGGTCAACTTCCTGGCCCACTACCTGCTCACCAACCTCCTGGAGGCGGCCCTCACCAGCGACCCCGGGGGCCGGGTCGTCAACGTCTCCTCCGCCCTCCACCGCTCCGGCGCCATCCAGTGGAACGACCCGCAGCGCGTGCGGCGCTACTCCCGGCTCGCCGCGTACGCCCAGTCGCAGCTCGCGCTGACCGTCTTCGCCGCCGACCCGCGCGCCACCGCCGTCTCCGTCAACCCCGGCGTGTGCCGGACCGGTCTCCTGCCGCTGTACGGGCACGAGGGCGCGCCGGCCGCCGAGGGCGCCCAGCACGTCGTACGGCTCTGCGACCCGGCCACGGAGGTCGTCAACGGCGCCTACTACGACCGCGACGAGCGCGTCGCCCCGGCTGCCGCCGCCACCGAGGACCGCACCATCAAGCGCCTCAACAAGCTCGCCGACCTCCTCGTCGGCCACACCGCCTGAAGGGATCACACGACATGTCCAAGCGCGCACGCAAGAAGAGGGCCCGCCGCAAGAAGGGCTCCAACCACGGCAGCAAGCCCTGCTGCTAGCCGTCAGCCCATCCCGTGGGGCGGACCTCCTACAGGTCCGCCCCACTTCTCTTGCCGGCTTCGCCCCGCTCACGCCTCGAAGCGGTATCCCATGCCGGGGGCGGTGATCAGGTGGCGCGGGTGCGACGGATCCGCTTCCAGCTTGCGCCGCAGGTGGGCCATGTACACCCGCAGGTAGTTGGTCTGCGTTCCGTAGGAGGACCCCCACACCTCCTGGAGGAGACGCCGCTGGCTGACGAGCCGGCCCCGGTTGCGGATCAGGACCTCCAGCAGATGCCATTCCGTCGGCGTCAGCCGGACGCTCTTCCCGCCGCGCCTGGCCTTCTTGGCGAGCAGGTCGACGGTGAACTCCTCGGTCTCCACGACGGCTTCGTCCGCGGCGGACGGGCCGTGCGGCAGCGCCCGGCGGGCGACGGCTCCCAGCCTGGCCAGCAATTCGTCCATGCTGAAGGGCTTGGTGATGTAGTCGTCGGCGCCCGCGTCCAGGGCCCGGATCTTCTCTTCCGAGCCGTGCCGGGCGGAGACCACGAGGACGGGCGCCTGCGACCAGCCGCGCAGCTGCCTGATCACGTCGGTCCCGTCCATGTCGGGCAGCCCCAGGTCCAGCAGGACCACGTCCGGACTGCGGGCCGCCACCGCCTCCAGGGCCGTGCCCCCGTCCTGCGCGCAGTCCACTTCGTACTTCCGCGCCTTCAGATTGATGACCAGCAACCGCGCGATCCGCGGTTCGTCGTCCACCACCAGCACCCGGGTCATCGGTGTGCCGCCTTCCTGTCGTACGTCCTGTGATACGGGACGGCTGACTAGAGGAAACAGCGGTTTTCGACCGGCTCGGCGGGCGTTGACGACGTCCATACGGTTGCGGACCGGACCTTCACGCCCTTCATACGGCCCGGCCCCGGCGGATCGGGATCAGTCGTCGATCGCCTGGTAGAGCGTGGTCCAGAAGTCGTGGATGAGCCGCGCGGGGTCCGGTGTGGTCAGTCCGACCTGGGTGAGCAGGATTCCGGTGAGCCGGTTCTCCGGGTCGGCGTACGTCGAGGTGCCGGTGCCGCCGTCCCAGCCGAACTGGCCGAGGGGCGCGTAGTCGCCGCGGTACGTGCGCACCGCCATCCCGAAGCCCCAGCCGCCCTGCTGCCCTTGGCCGAACGACACGTGGACGGCGTTGCGCGCCAGAGCGGATCGGGTGCTCTCCTGCTCGGGCGTGAGGCAGTTGGTCGTCATCAGCTGGACGGCGGGCCGGGACAGGATCCGTTCGGTCCCGTGCATCCCCTGGTTCAGCAGCATCCGGAAGTAGGCGTGGTAGTCGTCGGCGGTGGAGACCAGCCCGCCGCCGCCCGCCTGGAACGGCGGAGGGGCGCTGTACTGGCCGCCCACCGCCTCGTCCCACACGGTGAACTCGCCGGTCTGCGGGTTGGGGGCGTAGCTGGGCGGCAGCCGGTCGATCTTGTCGGCGGGCACGTGGAAACCGGTGTCCTTCATCCCCAGCGGATCGAGGACGCGCTCGCGCAGGAACGTCTCGAACGGCCGGCCCGTGACCCTCGCGACGAGCACGCCGAGGACGTCGTGGCTGAGGTGGTACTGCCAGTGCTCGCCGGGCTGGCGCATCAGCGGCAGCGTGCCGAGGCGGCGCATCCACTCGTCCGGCTCGGGCAGCGGCACCGCGCCCTGGCTGAAGACGCCGCTCTCGAAGACCGCGTTCATGATCGGAGAACCCAGCGCCGTCAGGTCGATGCCGAGCCCGAACGTGGAGGTCAGCAGGTCCCGTACGGTGATCGGCCGCCGTGCGGGGACGGTGTCGTCCAGCGGGCCGTCGATCCGCTTCAGCACCCGGCGGTCGGCGAGTTCGGGCAGCCACTGCTGGACCGGGTCGTCGAGCCGGAGCCTGCACTCGTCGAGCAGGACCATCACCGGCGCCATCGCGACCGGCTTGGACGTGGACGCCATCCGGAAGATCGTGTCCCGGCGCATCGGCGCGCCGCCCTCGTGGCGCATCGTCCCGACCGCTTCGACGTGCGTCTGATCACCCCGGCTGATGAGCGCGACGAGTCCGGGAATCCTCCCGGACTCGACGTGCCGTGCCAGCACGTCGCGCACGCGGTGCAGCCCCGCCTTGGGGAAGCCTCCGTCGCCCGTTCCCATCATGAATCTCCTTGCGTGAGTGTTCGTTCGGAAATCACTGAACGCTTGCGAAGCTACATTGCGTTCACGATCCAGTCAACGTCGATGGACCATCAACTCCCCCTTTCAGCAGCGATATGCGGCCCGTAATTGCAATGACTGTGACACCGAACGCAAGGGACGATCAGGGCCTGCATTGCAATGGGCCCGGAGTGAACGCATACTGCGCAGCGGGTGTGCGGGCGCCGGACTCCGCACAGGTCGACGGACGGGAGACGAGCAGCGATGCCCGGAGGCAGGCTCACCAGTGAGGATCGTCAGCACATCGCCGCGGGTCTGGCCGAGGGGCTCGGATACACGGAGATCGGCCTGCGCCTGGGGCGGCCCGCCTCGACCGTCATGCGCGAGGTCGCCCGCAACGGCGGACCGGACGGTTACGGGGCGGACCGCGCCCATGAGGCCGCTCGGCACCGGGCGCGCCGCCCCAAGCAGGCTCGGCCGCCGGCGCCGCCGGTCCCCGACACCGGCCATGGACGTGACCCCGAAGCGGTCCGGGACTTCACGGAGTCCTTCACCGAGCTGCTCGAACACCAGGGGCTGCCCCGGATGATGGCGCGGGTGCTGGCCTGCCTGCTCGTCACCGACTCCGGCACCCTCACCGCCGCCGACCTGGTCCAGCGGCTTCGCGTCAGCCCGGCGTCCGTCTCGCACGCCGTCACCTTCCTCGAACAGCAGGGAATGATCGGACGGGAACGGGTTCCGGGCGGGCGCCGCGTCCGCTACGCCGTCGACGACGAGGTCTGGATCCGGTCCACCCTTGCTGCCCTGCAGATGAACGACGTCCTGGCGGCCGCGTCGCAGCGCGCGACCGAGGTGCTCGGGGCCGCCACCCCGGCCGGCGCCCGCTTCGAGTCCTCCGGAGCCTTCCTGCTCCTCCTGAACGAAGCGCTCCACAACGTCATGGAACAGTGGCGGCAGAACCGGGCCACCCGGAGCGCCGAGCGGTAGGACCGGGCCGCCCGGAGCGCAGGGCGGCAGGACCGCCGTCACGCCCGTATCAGAGCTGTGTCAAGGACTGGCCCACCTCCTTGAGCCCTGCCCCGCCAGGCAGTTGGATGGCCGATGTGAACAGCGGTCTGCGCCACGAAGACCGGCCACCGCATACGGTGCGCCCGGCCCCGCGCGCTGCTCACCCGCCGGTGCGCTGACGCACCGTCCGATTCCGCGGCCGCCCGCTCCTCCCGCCCATTCGCGGGCGGCCGCTTCCGTCCGGTGCCTGCCCCGCCCCGGGCCGGCACCGGACCCCACTCGCCCGCGAACGGCGCGGCCCCTGCCGTACGGCTCTGCGACCGGACCACCGGGACCTGGAGGCCATTCATGATCGAGATCACCCCGCAGCAGCTCCCCGCCCTGAGCCGGTGGTTTCCCACCGGCTCCCCCGGTCTCGGCGCGCTCGCCGAACACGTGCTGACCACGGGCGCCGGTCACTGGTGGGCCGACCGTCCCGACCGGCCCCGCGTCCTCGCCGTCACCTGCGCGGATCACGTGCTGCTGCGCGGCGACCCCGGCGCGCTCGCCCCGGATGCCGTGACCCGGTTCGCCGACCAGTACGTCGAGACGCCCGCGCGGTTCTGGCCCGCCCTCGGCTCCGCCTTCGAGCGGATCGTCCCCTGGGAGCGGATGACGTACGTCCACCAGCCTCAGGCTCCGGTCTTCCTCCCCCGTACGCCGCGCGGCGTGACGGTACGGCGGCTGACGGCCGAGGACGTTGCGGCGCTGGCCGATCTGCCTGCCGAGTACGCCTGGATCCAAGCCAGTTGGGGCGGGCCCGCCGGGCTCGCCGGCTCCGGCCACGCCTGGGGGGCGTTCGCCAGGGGCCGGCTCCTCTCCGTCGCCTGCACCTACTTCCTCGGCAGCGCCTACGAGGACATCGCGGTCGCCGCCGTGCCCGATCGCCGCGGCGAACGTCTCACTCTGGCCTGCGTGGCCGGCCTGACGGCCGACGTCCGGGCGCGGGGACGCACCGCGAGCTGGTGCTGCTCGCGCGACAACAGGCCCGACCGGCTCCTCGCCTGGACGGCCGGCTTCCGGCTGACCCGCGAGTACGTCCACCACGTCACCGGCCGGGCCCTGGAGCGCAAGGCCCCGGCGACCCCGATCCCCTTCCCCCGGCCTCGCCGGCCCGTGGCCTGAACCGGTACCCGACCGGGCCCCGCGTATGTTGGCCGGAGGCATCGCGCCGGCACGGAGAAGGCCGCCTCACGAGGTGGAGCCGGGAGCATGACGAGGGGGATCCGGGACGTGGACGAGGGACGGGAAGCCGGCGAAGGCGGCCGGAACGGGCGCGTTCGGCGCGCGGGGCTGGCCGGCGCCGCGGTGACGGCGCTGCTCGCGGTGGTGGCGGTCGTCGGCCTGGGGGTGGAGGCCGGCCTGCCGTGGTGGGCGGTGGTGGCCGTGGCCCTGGTGACGGCGGCGCTCGCCGGCTGGGCCGGGGCGCAGATCGGCCGCCGGCAGGGGGTCCGCAATGAGGCCTTGGAGCCCGGCGAGAAGGTGCTCGGCACCTACACCGTCCGGCCCCCGTACGCCGCGCACACCCCGCCTGCGGCGCACGAGGGCCCGCAGTACCAACTCCTGCTGACCACCCACGGGATACAGATGTGGGAGCGTTCCGTCCTGCTGTGGCGGCACCCGTGGCCGGAGCTGCGCGTCATCGCCGACGGCCCGCGGCTGCGCGTCCACCATCAGGGCGACGAGGTCGGCGCCATGCTGCTGGAGCAGCCGGGCGCGGTGCAGGAGATCCGTCTCGCCGCCAGACGGCACGGGGCCGGCTGACACCGGACGGCCGGGTCGCGCCGGGACCCGCCGCGACCTACCGCGACCTGCCGGGACCCGCCGGGAGACGTACGCCCGTGACCCGATCGACGCGACGGCCGTCAATACACCGTCAAAGTCCCACCCGAGACCCGTTAGGAGTCTGTCAGGGCCGTTTCGTTCGCAACCTCGCTGATGTTCGCTGGTGAGGTTCAGGACGTGCGGAGGAGTCGGGTACGCGTGAGTACGGAGAGTGTCGTCGGCATCATCATCGCGGTCTGTCTGGCCGGGTATCTGATCCTCGCGTTCTTCTTCCCCGAGAAGTTCTGAGCGTGACGACCACAGACGGGGCCGGCCCGGACGCAGGGGCGCGGCGGCCGGCCGCCCGGCCCGGACGGCTCAAGGTCTTCCTGGGCGCGGCTCCCGGCGTCGGCAAGACGTACCGGATGCTCGACGAGGCACACCGCCGGACGGCGCGCGGCACGGACGTGGTGGCCGGTTTCGTGGAGTGCCACCGGCGCCGGCACACCGAGGCGAAGCTCGACGGCCTGGAGACCCTTCCCCTGGCCGCCCACGACTACCGTGGCGGCCGGTACGCCGAGCTGGACCGGGAAGCGCTGCTGTCCCGGCGCCCGCAGCTGGTGCTGATCGACGAGCTCGCCCACACCAACGTGCCGGGGAGCGGCCCGCACCCGAAGCGCTGGCAGGACGTGGAGGACATCCTCGCCGCCGGAATCGACGTCGTCACGACGCTCAACATCCAGCACCTGGAGTCGCTGAGCGACGTCGTGGAGAAGATCACCGGAGTACCGCAGCACGAGACGGTCCCCGACGACTTCGTACGCCGCGCCGACGAGATCGAGCTGGTCGACATTCCCCCCGAGGGACTTCGACGCCGGATGGCGCACGGCAACATCTACCCTCCGGAACGGATCGACGCCTCCCTCGCCAACTACTTCCGCCCCGGCAACCTCATCGCGCTGCGGGAACTCGCCCTCCTGTGGCTGGCCGGACGGGTGGACGAGGCCCTCCACAAGTACCGGATCGAGCACGGCATCGGGGGCGTCTGGGAGACCCGGGAGCGGGTGGTGGTGGCGCTCACCGGCGGACCCGAGGGCGAGACCCTGATCCGGCGCGCCGCCCGCATCGCAGGCCGGTCCGCCGGCGGCGAGCTGCTCGCCGTGCACATCGCGCGCAGCGACGGACTCGCCGCCGGGGTCTCGCACGCGGCGCTCGCCGCGCAGCGCGCCCTCGTCGAGGACCTGGGCGGCAGCTACCACTCCGTCGTGGGTGACGAAGTACCCACCGCGCTGGTGGACTTCGCCATGGCGGAGAACGCCACCCAGCTCGTCCTCGGTACGAGCCGCCGCCGCAGGCTGGAACGTTTCCTCACCGGCAGGGGAATCGGCGAGACCGTCGTGGGGCTCTCCGAGGAGATCGACGTCCACATGGTCACGCACGAGCGGGCGGGCCACGGACGGCTGCTGCCGTCCCGCCGCCGCACCCTCCCCACCTCCCGGCTCATCGCCGGTCCCGTGGCCGGTGTGGTGATCCCGGTCCTGCTCACCCTCGCCCTCGACCGGACGCGCGGCACGCTGAACCTCACGAGCGAGGCACTGCTGTTCCTGGTGGCGGTCGTGGGCGTGGCCTGCATCGGCGGGGTCGCCTCCGCACTGATCGCGGCACTGACCGCCGCCCTGCTCCTGAACTACTGGTTCATGCCGCCCATAGGCGAGTTCACCATGAGCGACCCGGACAGCGTGCTGGCCCTGGTGGTCTTCGCCGTCGTCGCCGCCACGGTGGCCGCCGCGGCGGACAGGTCCCTGCGGCTCTCGCGCCGCGCCGCCCGGGCCACGGCCGAGGCGGAGACGATGTCCTCCCTCGCCGGCAGCATCGTCCGCGGCGACCAGACGATCCCGGCGCTCCTGGAACGCACCCGGGAGACCTTCGGCATGGACACCGTCGAGCTGGCTCCGAAAGCCCCCGACGCCGGTTCCGTCACCGGGACGGGGACCGAGCGCGGTCGCCGCCTCCACGGCGGTCCGGACTCCGCCCAGGTGGTCGCGGCCGGACCCGGGGCCTACCTCGTCCTGCGCGGCCGTACGCTGCCCTCCTCCGAGCGCCGCGTGCTGGCCGCCTTCGCCGCGCACGTCGGCGCCGCGGTCGAGCGGGCCCGCCTGGCCGAGGCCGCCGCCGAAATCGAACCCATCAAGGCAGCCGACCGCCTGCGCACCGCCCTGCTCCGGGCCGTCAGCCACGACCTGCGGACCCCGTTGGCCGGGGCGCTGGCCGCGGTCAGCTCGCTGCGCACTCCGGACGTGGACTTCTCGCCGGAGGACCGGGCGGAGCTCCTGGAATCCGCCGAGATGTCCCTGAACCGGCTGAACCGGCTGGTGGAGAACCTGCTCGACCTCAGCCGCCTGCAAGCCGGCGCCCTCACCCTCGAACTGCGGGCCACCGCCCTCGAGGAAGTCCTGCCGGCCGCCGTGGAGTCACTGGAACTGCTGTCGACGGACGGGCCCGGCATCGAGGTACAGAACCTGGAGACGGTACCGGCGCTGCGGGCCGACCCGCCGCTGCTCGAACGGGTCCTGGCGAACCTGGTCGGCAACGCGGTCCGCCACGCTCCCGGTGACCGTCCGGTGCTGGTGACGGCCAGCGCCCTGGCCGGCCGGGTCGAGGTCAGGATCGCCGACAGAGGTCCCGGGATCGCCGCCGACGACCGCGAGCGTGCCTTCGAGCCCTTCCAGCGCCTCGGAGACCGCGGCAACACCGCCGGCCTCGGCCTCGGCCTGGCGCTGGCCCGGGGGCTCACCGAGGCGATGGACGGCACGCTCACCCCGGAGGACACCCCCGGCGGCGGCCTGACCATGGTCCTGTCCCTGCCCGTAGCCGCCGATGCGGCCACAGGACAGCTCTGACCTGCATGTCCTGGTCAGTATGAAAGTCATTTTGGCACGGCTCAGGACGGCCGCCGCCGAGAAGCAGACCGCCATGCGGCTCAATCAGCTCGAACCCGGAGGGGGCGGCGGACCGGGGCCGCAAGCTCCGGCAGAGGCTGGGCACCGACGGGGACCACGCCAAGGCCAGTACGCAGGAGGCGGCAGGCTCGATGAAGAAGGACTTCGCCCTGGGTGCGGCCCTCTCCACGGTCGCGGACAAGTGGCACGACCAGCTGGGCACGCTGCTGGACGCCTGCGCCCACATCTCCAACCACCTGGACTACACGCAGAACGCCCAGGGCCTGGCGGGCGCCCAGTGAGCCGCCGCCGCGCCACCGTCCTGGCCGCACTCCTCCTGGCCGGTACGGCAGGGTGCGCGCAGGGCCGGGAGTACGCGGCACCCGGCGACGTCTGCGGCGTCACGGTGCGGCCCGCTCTGCTCAAGCCCCTGCTGCCGCCCGGCGAATCCTTCGAGCAGGGCGAGACCCGGGAAGCCGGCGGAGACATCACCGGCTGCGGGATGGAGGTCGACAAGCGCCGCGAACTGACCTTCCAGGCAAGTCTGGTGACCGCCGATGTGGACCCGCTCCAGGTCAAGAGCGACAGTCTGCTGCGCGCCGGAAACCCCCGCAGGGCCGACATCGGCAGCGACGCCCGGATCGCGGACAGCGCGGCCATGGCGTACGGCGCGTGCACGTACAAGGGCGAGCCGCGCCGGTACGTGGTGGAGGTGTGGGTGCGGACCCCGCCGACCGACGTCGACGAACGCCGCGAGGACCTCGCCCGGTTCATCGCGGCGTACCTCCCGGCCGCCCAGGAGGCGGCAGGGTGCACCTCGTGACCGGAAGCCCCGGCCCGGTGGGGCGATGCGGGTCCCCGACCAGTTCCGACCACTTCCGACCTAGGACGCAGCCTGTGCAGCACGACGACGAACCGGTCTTCAAGCGGAGCAAGTGGGGAACCAACCGCTACTACTACAACCCCAGGAACCCCGTCGGGCTCGCCCTCATCGTCATCACCCTGCTCTTCGGAGGCACGATGATGATCCTCATGGCCAACCGGGCCGGGCCCTTCAAGCCCGCGCCCGCCCCCACTCCGTGGAACCCGCCGGCGTACGAATACTCCCGGCCGTCCCCGTCGGGCAGCCCCACACCGTGGCCCCCGCTGCCGCCGAGCACCAGCCCGCCGAGCCGCTGAAGCCGACGGGGTTCCCGCCGCGCGGGAACCCCGTCAACATCGCGTAGCCATCACATCAGCGGTGCATCAGGGTTCGGCACCAAGTCCCCTCTTCGCCCTAACGTCGTCCCCATGGAACGACGTTTCACTCGGGCCGCGACCGGCACCCACGGCGACGAAGCGGCGCCTCCCGGATCCTGCGCGCAGGACATCCACTGGGCCGGTGAGCGACGCTCGGCGATCGGTGTCGCGTTCCTCCTGTTCACGGCCCTCTTCGCGATGGATGCCGGCTTCGGCGGCCTCGACATGGCCCGGGGCGTCATCTGGACCGGTCGGGCCGGCCTCGTCTTCGTGATCCTGCACCCGACGCTGGTCTGCGTGGGTCCCGGTCTGCTGAGCACCCGCGGACTGCTCATGACCGACACGGTCCGCACCGACTCCCTCGCCTCGGTCCGGTGGTCCGACGGGGTCGCCCAGCGGTTGGTCCTCCGTGACACGGAGGGCAGCCGGGTCGAGATCGACCCGACCGTCCTGATCCGCACTCCCGCCCTGTGGGGCCGCCTCGACGCCGACACCCGGACGTCGATCCAGCGCGGCACTCTCGTGCACGGCGCGACCGCCCTGCACGAGCTGGCGCAGCGCATCGACCGCGAGACGGCCCACACGGTCTTCAAGGTCTCCGGTCTGCAGTGACCCGCTCGCTCATTCCGCGTCGCGGTTGAACCGCGCCGTCGACCAGCGGTGGCCGAGCGCGATCAGGCCGACGCACCAGGCCCGGCGCCGCGGCGATGTCCCTCGCAGAACATCTGCACGCGGCGCCGGGATCGTCGACACGGACGTCGACTCGTCGAACTACCGCTTGAGCGCGGACGCGCTCAGCCCTGCACGTCGCCTTCGGCTTCCTCGACGTGCGCGATGGCGTCGGTCAGCTGCTTCCGCGCACGGGCGGGGACGTAGCCGCCCTCCGCGTAGTTCTGGACGAACGCCTCGGCGAACTCCACCGGGTCCTCCCCGACGATCTCGCGGATCGGCGTTCCGTTCACCGCCGCCTGCTCGAACAGGTCGGCGAGGTCCTCGAACATCGACGCATTGCTGTCGGCGTCGGTCGGCACGAAGTGCATCAGGTACCGCTCGATCGCCTCGACCGCCGTGCGCTGGTTCTCGGGAAGCTCCTTGACGCGCGCCTTGTACGCCCTCCAGCGCTTCTTGGGCCCGATCACCTTCGAGATGAAGCCGCCCTTTTCGACATCGGACATGATTACCTACCCCCTTCACGGAGCTGTTCCAGTCGTTCCGCGAGGAAGCTCCACGTCCCCCAGAACTCATCGAGGTACTCCCGTCCCCGCGCGTTGAGGGAGTACACCTTGCGCGGCGGCCCCTTCTCGGACGGGACCTTCTCCACGTCGACGAGACCGCGCTTCTCGATCCTGATGAGCAGCGCGTAGATGGTCCCTTCGGCGATGTCGGAGAAACCCTGCTCCCTCAGCCACGCCGTGATCTCGTAGCCGTACGCGGGCCGGCCGGACAGGATCGCGAGGACGATGCCCTCCAGCGTGCCCTTGAGCATCTCCGTCACCAGCTTGGCCATGGAACACCTCCTCCCTGAGCTATTCAGTGCTGTTGAGTACCGGTACACCGTAACGCTGACTACCAGTACTTAGCAAGACGGAATAGCGGAGATGCGGGCCCGCCCTCGAACGTGCGAAGCCGACGGGTGGATGTTGCAATGGCTGTGGCGGACTGTCCGTCGCCACCAAGACCGAGCAGCTCGAGCAGTTGGGCGGCTCGCAGACCCAAGGTCTGCTGACCGAGGAGGAGTTCACGGCCGAGAAGGCCACACCCCTCGCTTGAAACGGACGTCCGGAACCGAGACGGGACACACCCCATGACGGCGTCGGATCCACGCCCTGCAGGGCCTTCCGCAGTGACACCGCCCGAAGTGACACAGCCCGAAGAGGCGGACCGGCTGGGTGAACTGCTCCGCAGTCCCGGCTATCTCAAGGCGCTCGTGTTCTGCGCCCTCATCGGCGTCCCGGTGTCGCTCATCGCGTTCTGGTTCCTGGTCGCACTCCACGAGCTGGAACACCTGATGTGGGAGGACCTGCCGGAGGCTCTGGGGTGGGACCTCCCGCCGTGGTGGTGGCCGTTGCCGCTGCTGCTCGTGGCCGGCACGACCGTCGGGCTCGTCGTCACCCGCCTCCCGGGCGGGGGCGGCCACATCCCCGCCGCGGGACTCCATACGGGCGGCATCTCACCCGGCGCCCTGCCCGGCGTGGTCCTCGCCGCCCTGCTCAGCCTTCCCCTCGGCGCCACGCTCGGACCGGAGGCCCCGTTGATCGCCCTGGGCGGCGGTCTGGCCCTGCTCTTCAGGGATCTGGCGCGGGCGCCGGCGACCCCCCAGAGCACGGCGCTCCTGGGCGCCGCGGGATCGGCCGCGGCGGTCGCGGTGATCTTCGGGAGCCCGCTGATCGCGGCGGTGATCCTCATCGAGGTGGCCGGAGTGGGCGGGCCGCAGCTGTTCGCGGTCATGCTGCCCGCGCTGCTGTCGAGCGGGGTGGGCGCACTCGTGTTCACCGGCTTCGGCCGCTGGACCGGTTTCGATGCGCCCAGCCTCTCCGTGAAGGTGGGCGTGCCCGTTCCGCACCTCGACGCCGGGGACGTCATCTGGGCGGTGGTGATGGCCGTGGCCATCGGCGCCCTCGTGCACACGATCATGCGAGGGGGGCGGCTGACCGCACGGTTCGTCGCCAAGCGTCCCGTCGTCCACACCACCCTGTGCGCCCTGGCGGCCGGCGTCTGCGCCGCCGTGTACGCGCTCACGACCGGCCGGTCGCCCGCGAACGTCGCGTCCTCCGGCCAGGGGACACTGGGCCAGTTGGCCGCCGATCCGCACGCCTGGGGGGTCGGGGCCCTGATCGCCGTGCTGCTGTGCACCAGCGTCGCGTACTCCCTGTGCCTGGGCAGTCTGCGGGGCGGCCCCGTGTTCCCGTCGCTGTTCCTGGGCGCTGCGGCGGGTGTGCTGCTCGCGCCGCTGCCGGGCCTGGGTGTCGTACCGGCCATGGCCGCGGGCATGGCGGCCGCGACCGCCAGTGCCCTGCGGCTGCCGGTCAGCAGCATCGTGCTCGTCGTCCTGGTGCTCGACAGCGTCGCCATGACCCCGGTGGTGGTCCTCGCCGCCGTCGTGGCCTTCGTGACGACCCAGTTGCTGCCGCGCGGCTCCGTCTGAGCTCTCCGCCGTACTTGCGTCGCACGGTCGCCCCGCCGAAGTGCACTGCGGCCCGCGTGCGCCGAGAGTGGAAGTACCCCTCCGGCGGCCGGACGGGGCCGGCCGTACTGCGCGAAGGAGGCCGCATGGCGCGTGACCACGTGCGGGGCCACGTGCACGGGCCCACGCGGGCACCGCCGCGCGGAGTCCGGACCGGTGGGATTCCCGCGACCGTGGTGGTCGTGACGGGCGTGGCGGGGGCGGGAAAGTCCACGGTGGCCCTGCTGCTGGCCCACCGGCTCGGCTGGGCCTACCAGGACGCCGACGACTTCCACACGCCGGTGAACCGGGCCAGGATGGCGGCCGGCGAGGCCCTGACCGACGAGGACAGACGCCCGTGGCTGGCTGCCGTCGCGGCCTGGATCGGCCGGCGGATCGCGGCGCGGGAACCCGTGGTCATCGCCTGCTCCGCGCTCAAGCGCGCCTACCGCGACCAACTGGCCGGAGGGCGGCCTGAGGTGCGGCTGGTCCACCTGCACGGTTCGCGGCAACTCATCCGGTCCCGGCTGGTGGCCAGGCACGGCCACTTCTTCCCCGCGCAGCTGCTGGACAGCCAGTTCGCCGACCTCCAGGAGCCGGAACCCGACGAGCGCGCCTGCGTGGTGGACGTCGACCGGCCCCCGGAGGCCGTTGTCGCGGCCATCGTCGCCCAGCTCAGCGCCGTACCGACCGAGGAGCCGCACATGCCCCCCACGGCATCAGGAGAACAGTGGCGGCTGCGCCACGGCGCCCACGAGGCGGTGGTGGTCGAGCTGGGCGGCGCCCTGCGCCACTACGCGGTGGACGGACGGCCGCTCCTCGACGGGTTCGCCGCCGGCGAGCGGATCACCGGCGGTCGCGGGCAGCTCCTCGTGCCCTGGCCGAACCGGGTGGCCGGCGGGAGCTACCGCTTCGGCGGCGAGGAGCTGCGACTCCCGCTGACCGAACCGGAGAACGGCAACGCGATCCACGGGCTCCTGAGGTGGGTGCCGTGGCGGCTGCAGGCCCGCGGCGAGGACGCGGTCACGGTGGGCACCACCCTCTTCCCGCAGCCGGGGTACCCGTACCGGCTGGAGGTCGCGGCCGCGTACCGGCTGGGCCCGGAGGGGCTCGACACCACGGTCACCACCACCAACGTGGGGGACGCCGCCGCGCCCTACGGCGTGGGCCAGCACCCCTATCTGACCGTGGGCACCGACCTGGTGGACACCGCGCTGCTGACCGTGCCGGCGCGCCACCGGCTCCGTACCGACGAACACGGCCTGCCGACCGGTGAGGAGCCGGTCGAGGGCACGGCGTACGACTTCCGCACCGCCCGGCCCATCGGCGAGGAGCACCTGGACACCGCGTACACGGGACTCGACCGGGACCCCGCCGGCCACTGCACGGTACGGCTGGCCCACCCCTCGGGGCGGCACGGCATCGACGTACGGCTCGTCGAGGGCATCCGGTACGTGCAGGTCTACACCGGGGACACGCTGTCGGAGCATGGGCGGCGCCGGCGCGGCGTCGCCATCGAGCCGATGTCCTGCCCGGCCGACGCCTTCCGCAGTGGCACGGCGCTCACCGTCCTGCAGCCGGGCGACAGCCACGTCTTCCGGTGGGGACTGGCCCCGTGGGGGTCCTGGTGACCCCGGACACCGGACCGTCGGCGCCGCGGCCCATGACCGGTGACGCCTTTCGCGCGTTGTACGAGGAGCTGCGCGACCGGAGCCCGCGTGCCCCGGACGACCGGCGCGGCGCGCTGGGCCACTTGACGCACGAGCGCGTCGTGGCCGCCGCCGCCGAGGTCCGCTCCGGACGTACGGTGTCCCTCGCCGCGCCCATCGAAACCCTGCCCGGCCCGGACAACCCCGAACCGGCACGCCACCGGATGATCGCGCCCGCCGACGGTGAGACCGGTGAGACCGGCGGCGACGGGCTGCACTTCGCGCGCGACCGCTTCGCGATGAACGTGCACGGGGACGCGGACAGTCATCTCGACGCGCTGTGCCACGTGCTGTTCGACGGAGAGCTCTACAACGGCGTGCCGGCGAGCAGTGTGACGTCCCAGGGGGCCGGGGCGCTCTCCGTCGAGCTCGTACGGGACGGCATCGTCGGCCGTGGCGTGCTCCTGGACGTTCCGCGGCTGCGGGGCGTGCCCTGGCTGGAGCCCGGGGACCACGTGACCGCCGCCGACCTGACGGCGGCGGAGGCGGCCCAAGGGGTCCGGGTCCTGCCGGGCGACCTGCTGTTCGTACGGGTGGGGCATCGGCCCCGGCGCCAGGAGCGCGGGGCGTGGGACGCGGCGCGGGCCCGGGCCGGCCTGCATCCCGCGGCCGTACGGTTCCTGGCCGACCGGCAGGTCGCCGCGCTGGGCTCGGACGGCAACAACGACACCGCCCCCAGCGCGGTGGACGGGGTCGGCTTTCCCGTGCACGTGCTGGCGGTGCACGCCATGGGGCTGCACCTGATGGACTACCTGCAGTTCGAGGAGCTGACCCGGGCGTGCGCCCGCGAGGACCGGTGGTCCTTCCTGTGCGTGGTCGCGCCGCTCAGGCTTCCTTCGGCCACTGGCTCGCCCGTGAACCCGATCGCCGTGCTGTGACGGCCGGGTCGTCCGGTCGCCGCACCCGGGAAGGAGGGATACGTTCGAAGAGGTGGGCTGGCTGCCGCGTCCCGGCAGCGCGCAGAGAGAGGGCCGGTGACAGGGCGGGCCCGCGAGCGCAAGGACGGTGGTCGCCGTGGGCGAATCCCCGCACTACGACGTCGTCATCATCGGTTCGGGCGCCGGCGGCGGCACCCTCGCCCACCGGCTCGCCCCGTCCGGCAAACGGGTCCTCATCCTCGAACGCGGTGACTACCTCCCCCGCGAGCGCGACAACTGGGACTCCACCGCCGTGTTCGTGAAGGGCAAGTACCGTGCCCCGGAGTTCTGGCTGGACAAGCACGGCGACCAGTTCCCGCCCGAGGTCAACTACTACGTCGGGGGGAACACCAAGTTCTACGGCGCCGCCCTCTTCCGGCTGCGGCCCGAGGACTTCGGGGAGCTCCGCCACCACGACGGCCTGTCGCCGGCCTGGCCGATCCGGTACGAGGACCTGGAGCCCTACTACACGCAGGCCGAGCACCTGTACCTGGTGCACGGACGCCACGGGGAGGACCCGTGGGAGGGCCCGTACAGTGCCCAGTACGCCTATCCGCCGGTCGAACACGAGCCGCGGATCCAGCAGTTGAGCGACGACCTGGAGAAGCGGGGGCTGCACCCCTTCCACCTGCCCATCGGCGTCAACCTGGTGCAGGACGAGCACGGGCGGGCGACCGGTTCCAGCGTCTGCATCCGCTGCGACCGCGTGGACGGATTCCCCTGCCTGGTGCGCGGCAAGTCGGACGCCCAGGTGATCTGCGTGGAGCCGGCCCTGCGGCACCCGAACGTCGAAATGATCACCCGTGCGCGGGTGGTCCGGCTGGAGACCGACCCGACCGGACGGAGCGTCAGCGCGGTCGTGACCCGGGGCGAGGACGGGGCCGAGGCCTCCTACTCCGCGGACATCGTGGTCGTCGCCTGCGGGGCGGTCAACTCGGCGGCGCTCCTCCTGGCCTCGGCCGACGACCGCCACCCCCGCGGGCTGGCGAACAGCTCCGACGTGGTCGGCCGCCACTACATGCGCCACAACAACCTTGCGCTGATGGCTATTTCGAAGGAACCCAACGACACCAAGTTCCAGAAGACCCTGGCCCTGCACGACTGGTACCTCGGCGCCGACGACTGGGACTACCCGCTGGGCGGCATCCAGATGCTCGGCAAGTCGGACGCCGACCAGATCCACGGCGAGGCGCCCCGCTGGGCGGGTGCCGTGACCCCCGACATGCCCTTCGAGGTCATGGCCCACCACGCCGTCGACTTCTGGCTGTGCGGCGAGGACCTTCCCCTCCCCGACAACCGGGTCACCCTCGAAGGCGACGGCACCATCCGTCTCGTGCTCGACGAGAAGAACAACATCGAGGGGCTGAAGCGCCTGCGGCACAAGCTCCAGGGCATGCTCAGCCATCTGGGGATGCACGAGCACCAGCTCCTGTCGCGGAGCATCTACCTCCACAAGGGCATGCCGATCGGCGCCACGGCGCACCAGGCCGGCACCGTGCGGTTCGGCGACGACCCGGCCTCGTCCGCCCTGGACGTCAACTGCAAGGCCCACGATCTCGACAACCTGTACGTGGTCGACACGAGCTTCTTCCCGAGCATCGGGGCGGTCAATCCGTCCCTCACGGCGATCGCGAACGCCCTGCGGGTGGGCGACCACCTCGTGGAACGGCTGGGATGACCCCGGAGCCTCCTCCGACCGGGGGGTGATGCTCGGCCGCGTGGCCCAAGAGCACCTCGCCCGGGCCGCCGATCTCCGAACAGGGTGATTCGGTGGCGTTCGGACCCTGTCGGGCCGCGGTCCGGCGGACCGGATCGGGCAGTCGAGGAGGCAGTCGATCGTGAGTTCCACCGAGGGAGTACCGCGGGGAGTGTTCCCCGCCCACCTGCTCAAGGGCCAGAAGGCCCTGGTCACCGGCGCCAACAGCGGAATCGGCAAGGCCACGGCCATCGGCCTGGGCCGGGCCGGCGCCGACGTCGTCGTCAACTACGTGGCCGGCGCGGAAGAGGCCGAGAAGGTGGTCGAGGAGATCGCCTCGTTCGGCGTACGCGCCGCCGCGTACGAGGCGGACGTGTCCCAGGAGGACCAGGTCGTGGCCATGATGGACCGGATGGTCCGGGAGTTCGGCACGATCGACATCCTGGTCGCCAACGCCGGACTGCAGCGCGACGCCCCGTTCGAGGAGATGACGCTCGCCCAGTGGCAGAAGGTCCTGGACGTCAACCTGACGGGCCAGTTCCTCTGCGCGCGGGAAGCGACGAAGGAGTTCCTGCGGCGCGGCGTCGTCCCCGAGGTGTCCCGCTCGGCCGGAAAGATCATCTGCATGAGCTCCGTCCACCAGATCATCCCCTGGGCGGGGCACGCGAACTACGCCTCCTCCAAGGGCGGCGTGCACATGCTGATGACGACCCTGGCCCAGGAACTCGCGCCCAAGAAGATCCGCGTGAACGCGATCGCTCCCGGAGCCATCAAGACGCCGATCAACCGGGACGCGTGGGAGACGCCCGAGGCCCTGGAGGACCTGCTCCGGCTGATCCCGTACGTGCGCATCGGCGACCCCGAGGACATCGCCTACTCGGCCGTGGCCCTCGCCTCCGACCTCATGGACTACGTCGTGGGCACCACGCTCTACGTGGACGGCGGCATGACCCTCTTCCCCGGCTTCGCCACCGGCGGCTGACCCTCGTCCGGCCCGTCATCCCGAGCGGCAAAGGAACGCATGCACACCACGCTCCACCTGCTGGCGGCAGACGCCCCCGCCCAACTGCTCCCGGCCCGGGAGCTCATGGCCTTCACCCTCGCCTCCCACATCATCCTCGTGCCGATGGGTGTGGCGCTGCCGCTCATCACCCTGATCATGCACTACATCGGCCTGCGCAAGAACGACGCGACGGCCCTGCTGCTGGCCCGGCGCTGGTCGGCGGTGATGGCCGTGCAGTTCGCGATCGGCGTCGTCACCGGCACCGTACTGTCGTTCGAGTTCGGTCTGCTCTGGCCGGGGCTGATGGGCAAGTGGGGCGATGTCTTCGGGGTCGGTTTCGGTGTCGAGGCCTGGGCGTTCTTCCTCGAAGCCGTGCTCATCGCCATCTACCTGTACGGCTGGCGCAGGCTGAAGCCGCGCACCCACTTCCTGCTCGGGCTGCCGCTGCCGGCCGTCGCGCTGCTGGGGGCCTTCGGCATCCTGGCGGCCAACGCGTGGATGAACACCCCGCAGGGGTTCACCCTCGACTCCCAGGGCAAGCCGGTCGACGTGGACGTCTGGAAGGCCATCTTCACCCCGATGTTCGGGCCGCAGTACTGGCACTTCGTGGTGGCGATGCTGCTGACGGCGGGCTACGTCGTGGCGGGCGTCTACGCCGTCGGATGGCTGCGCGGCCGCCGGGACCGCTACCACCGGCTCGGCTTCACCGTCCCCTTCACCCTCGCCGCGGTGGCCACTCCGGTGCAGTTCGTCCTGGGAGACTCGATCACCCGGCAGGTGTTCCAGAAGCAGCCCGTGAAGTTCGCCGCCCTGGAGATCGTCTGGGACACCGACAGCCACGTTCCGGAGTACCTCTACGGCCGGCTCCACCCGGACGGATCGATCTCCGGCGGCATCAAGTTCCCCCAGCTGGACTCCATCCTGGCCGGGTTCAGCCCGGACACCGTGGTGACGGGGCTGTCCTCCGTACCGGCGGACGACCGGCCGAACGCCACTCAGGCCACGATCGCCCACTGGGCCTTCGACACCATGGTCGTGCTCGGCAGCCTGCTCCTGCTCCTCGCCCTCTGGTACGGCCTGATCTGGTGGCGCCGCCGCCGGCTGCCCGCCTCCAAGTGGTTCTTCCGCAGCGCCGCCTGCGCCGGCGTCGCCGCCGTCGTCACCGTCGAATGCGGCTGGATCGCGACCGAGGTGGGCCGCCAGCCCTGGATCGTCTACCAGAACATGCGCGTCGCGGAGGCCGTGACCTCGACCCGCTCCACCACCCTCTGGATCATGTTCGGTCTGGTGATCGTGGTGTACGTGTTCATCTTCGGGGCGTTCCTCACCATCCTGCTGAAGATGCGCGACCGATGGCGCCTGGCCGACGAACAGGCGGACGGAGGGACGGCGGAGGCACCGGAGGCGATCACCCCCTACGGTCCGCGCCCGCCGGTCCCGGCCGGCGACGCCCCGTCCTCGGGAGACGGCGGCTCCACCGCGTCCGGGGGAGGTGGAGCGTGATGGCCGACCTCGTCGCCTTCGTGCTGCTGCTGGCCGTGGCCGCGTACGCCTGCGGCGGCGGGACCGACTACGGCGCGGGCTTCTGGGACCTGACGGCCGGCGGAGCCGAGCGCGGCAAGCGCCCCCGCTGGCTGATCGACCACGCGATGGCGCCCGTGTGGGAGGTCAACAACGTCTGGCTGATCTTCGTCCTCGTCCTCATGTGGACCGGGTTCCCCGTGCTGTTCCAGACGGTGTTCACCGCCATGTGGCTCCCCCTGGCGCTGGCCGCCCTCGGCATGGTCCTGCGCGGCGCCGGATTCGCCCTGCGCAAGCCCAGCCGCCGGCTGGCCCGGCGGCGCCTCTACGGCGCCGTGTTCGCCATCGCCTCCCTGCTCACCCCGTTCTTCCTCGGGGCGGCCGTCGGAGCGATCGCCACCGGCCGGATCGCACCGGGTACCGAGGCCTCGGCGGACGCGTGGGCGAACCCCGCGTCCCTGCTGTTCGGCCTCGTCACGGTGGCCGGGACCGCGCTCCTCGGCGCCGTGTTCCTGACCGCCGACGCCGCACGCTTCGGCGCACCCGATCTCGTCGGCTACTTCCGGCTCCGCGCCCTGCTCAGTCTCGTCGCGGTCGCCCTGACGGCCGTGGGCGTGCTCCTCGTCACCCGCGGGGACGCCCCCCACGTCTGGCACGGACTGACCCACGGCGCCGGGCTCGCCCTCGCGATCGTGTCCGCCGTGTTCTTCGCCGCCACCGCACTGTTCGTGCTGCGGGAGCGGACGCACTGGGCCCGCTTCAGCACCGTCGGCATCATCGGCGCGGCCGTCCTCGCCTGGGGGCTCGCACAGCGCCCCTACCTCATCCCCACCTCGCTGACGGTGGCGGAAGCCGCGGGCGACTCCCAGACCCTGGTCTGGCTCTCGGTGGTGAGCCTCGTCGCCCTGCTGCTCATCGTCCCGGCCGTCTTCTTCCTCTACTGGCTGGACACCCATGGCGAGCTGGAGCCCCTCACCGACTCCGACCTGCGACGGACCGGCCCCACGAGGGGTGAGGTGGCCGACGGCGACTGAGCCCCCGATCGTGTCCGTACGGCGAGGAAGGAGACCGCTGTGAGCGAGGACGACATCCTCCTCGGCATGGCCCTGGTGGTGGCTCTGGCCGCCGCCTGCCAGATCCTCGCCGGCAAGCTGCGCGTACCCGCGCTGATCCTGCTGCTGCCGGCCGGGTTCGCCGCGGGCGCCCTGACCGACGTCGTGCACCCGGACCAGCTGGTCGGGGAGCCCTTCTCCGCCCTGGTGTCCCTGTCCGTGGCGGTGATCCTCTACGACGCCGGACTCGGCCTCGACCTGCGCAACCTCACCGGACAGACCCGCGGGATCGTGGGCAGGCTGCTCCTCTTCGGCGTGGCCTTCACCTTCCTGGCCGTCTGCGCCGTCGGCCCGGCCCTGTTCGGCATGTCGCTGAGGGTGGCCGCGATGGTGGGCATGATCCTCGTCGTGTCGGGGCCCACGGTCGTGGGGCCCCTGCTCCAGTACGTGCGGCCGACCGACAAGGTGCGGCGCCTGCTGATCTGGGAAGGGACGCTGACCGACCCGATCGGCGCCATCCTCGGAGCGCTCGTCTTCCACGCCATCGACACGACGCACCAGATCGACATCGGCCGCGGCTACCAGATCGGCCAGTTCCTCATCAGCATGGCCGTCGGCCTCGCCGGCGGCGCCGTGGGGGTCGCGCTGCTGTGGCTGACCCTGCGCGTGCTCCGGCTCGGCGAGACGCTCGGCACCCTGGCGCAACTGGCCACGGTGATCGCCGTGTCGGCGGGCTGCGACATCGTCCGCGACGACACCGGCCTCATCGCCGCGATCGTCATCGGCATGGCCGCGGCCAACATCCGGGGCTTCGACATGCCCGCACGCCGGCCCTTCTTCGAGACCCTGGTCCAGCTGATCATCGGGCTGCTGTTCATCTCCATCTCGGCCAGCGTCACCCCGGCCTCGCTGACCCCCGTGCTCCTTCCCACCCTCGCCCTCGTCGCGCTCCTGGTCCTCGTGGTACGGCCGCTCGTGGCCTTCGTCGCCACCATGGGCAAGGACATGACCCTGGGGGAACGGGCGTTCGCGGGCTGGATGGCCCCGCGCGGCATCGTCGCGGCCTCCACCGCCGCGGCCTTCTCCGCGAGCCTCGTCCAGCTGGGACTGCGCGGCGCCTCCAAGATCCTTCCCAGCACCTTCCTCGTGATCGTCTCGACGGTCGTGCTGTACGCCCTGACCGCGGGCCCCGTGGCCCGGCGGCTCGGCGTCGCCCGGCCGAACCTCACCCGGCCCCTGCTCGTGGGCGGGGCCCCGTGGGCGATCGCGCTGGGCAGAGCCCTGCGGTCGGCGGGGCTCGACGTACAGATGTGGGCGGGAATGGGCGAGGAACGCGAACGGATCAAGGACGCCGGAATCAAACTGGCCAGAGGAGACCTGCTGGCGACGGCCACCAACCCCCGGGCACGTCTGGAGGGGGTCAACGCCGTCTTCCTGCTCACCGATGACGACGACTTCAACGCGCTCGCCTCGGTGGTCGTCCAGGACAACGTCGAGGGCCCCGTCTACCGGGTGGGGCCGCCCCACGAGAGCCACGGTGTCGTCGCGCCCTACACGGGCGGCGCCATCCTCTTCGGCGGCTCGCTCGTCAGGCACGTCCTGGCGGAACGCTACGAACAGGGCGCCCGGTTCCTGGTGCAGCCCGCCTCCGACCCGGTCCCGCCGGGACACCAAACGCTGTTCGTGGTCAGCGCCGACGGCCGGCTGGACCCGGTCGACGAAACGCAGGCCGTCACCCCGCGCGAGGGCGACCTCGTCGTACTGCTCGGCCCCGTGCCGCCGGCCTAACGGGCGCCCTGCCCCAGGCGGTTCAGGGTCTCGTCAAGCGTGATGGCCGCGTCGATGAGCGCGAGATGGGTGAAGGCCTGGGGAAAGTTGCCGAGCTGGCGACCCGTCAGGGCGATCTCCTCGGAGTACAGGCCCAGGTGGTTGGCGTACGTCATCATCTTTTCGAGCACGAGCCTGGCCTGATCGGCCCGCCCGGCCCGCGCCAGGGCGTCGACGTACATGAAGGTGCACAGGGAGAAGGTGCCCTCGGAGCCGCGCAGACCGTCGGGCGAAGCCTCGGGGTTGTAGCGGTAGACCAGGCTGTCGGTGACCAGCTCCCGGTCCATCGCGTCCAGGGTGGACGTCCACATCGGGTCGTCGGGGGTGATGAACCCGACCGTCGGCATCCGCAGCAGCGAGGAGTCGAGCACATCGCTGCCGTAGTGCTGGACGAAGGCCCTTCGGCCCGGGTCCCAGCCCTTGGCCAGGATCTGCTCGTAGATGTGATCGCGCTCGGCGGCCCAGCGGCCGCTCTCGGCCGGCCGGCCGTGGGCCACCGCCAGCCGCAGCGCGCGGTCGAACGCGACCCATGACATCACCCGTCCGTAGGTGAAGTGCTTGCGCCCGCCGCGGGTCTCCCACAGCCCCTCGCCGGCCTGGTCCCAGTGGTCCACGAGCCAGTCCAGCAGGGTGCGCAGCGATGTCCAGCCGTGGATGTCCAGGTGGATGCCGTGCTGGTGGGCGAAGGAGATGCTGTCGAGCGCCTCGCCGTAGATGTCCAGCTGCAGCTGGGTCGCCGCGCCGTTGCCGATGCGCACCGGGGCGGACGCCTGGTAGCCCTCCCAGTGGTCCAGGGTCTCCTCGTAGAGGTCGGAGGAGCCGTCCACCCGGTACATGATGTTCAGCGGTCCCGTGTCGGTGTCGCTGCCGGCCTTCTCCTTCACCCGGTCGCCCAGCCAGCCGATGAACGCCCTCGCCTCGTCGGTGAACCCCAGTCCCAGCAGGGCGTACACGGAGAAGGAGGCGTCACGGATCCAGGTGAACCGGTAGTCCCAGTTGCGCTCGCCGCCCAGCTGCTCCGGCAGACCTGCCGTGGGGGCCGCCACCAGGGCTCCGCTGGGTGCGTACGTCATCAGCTTCAGCGTGATGGCGGAGCGCTCGACCATCTCGCGCCACCGGCCCGTGTACCGGGACTGGTGGAGCCACGACCGCCAGTACTGCCGGGTGTCGTCGAAGAGTTCCTGGAACTCGGCGACACGGATCTCGCGCGGCGGCCCCTCCGCGGCCGACTCCATGACCAGGCCCCGCTGTTGTCCGGCCTCCAGCGGGAGCGTGACGCGCAGGTCGTGTTCGCCGGTGACGGTGTGCACCACCCGCTCGTCCTCCGGCTCCCGCACCACACTGAGGGTGAGTTCCAGGTCCTCCGAGGCGAACACCGCCCCGTTCTCGGTGACGCGCAGGGTGTGGGGCTTGCGGCCGTAGTCGAACCGTGGGGCGATGTCGATCCGGAACGTCATGCTGCCGCGGACGCACCGGAGCATGCGGACCAGGCAGTGGCGGTCCGTGGCCGTCGTTCCGGTCACCGGCATGAAGTCGACCACCTCGCCGGCACCGGCCTCGGTCATGAACCGCGTCACGAGGATCGCGGTGTCCGGCAGGTACAACTGCTTCGTGGTGTACGTCTCGTCCGTCGGCCTGACCGTGAAGTGCCCGCCCTTCTCCCAGTCGAGAAGGGCTCCGAACACGCTGGGCGAATCGAAGCGCGGGCAGCAGAACCAGTCGATCGTTCCTTCCGTGGTCACCAGTGCCGCGGTCTGGAGATCACCGATCAGGCCGTGGTTCTCGATCAGCGGGTAGTCAGCCATGGGGGAGCCCCTTTCGACGCCACCCCGTCAGGTTAAGCGCGGAATTCGCGGCGAGCCCGGCGAGCCGGCCGCCCCTGCGTACGCGGGGAATCGCCCTTAGCATGGAAGTCACGAACGGGATGTTTCAGGCTGCATCGCACCGCCAAGTCCGGAGGCTGCCCGTGCTGTCGAACCTTGCGCCGCCTCCGGAATCGACCCGCAGAGGCCTCCGGTACGGACAGCACGGGAGCGGGCGATGATGTCGTGGGCGGCGCGCTTCCGGTTGCGGCAGTACGCCAAGGCGAGCCTGTGGATCATCCCTCTGATCGGGCTGGTCCTGGGGGCGGTGGTGGCCGAATGGGCCGCCGGCGTGGAGGGAGCCGGCTGGCTGCCGGGCACCTGGGAGTACTCGGCGACGACGGCGAGCAGTGTGCTCAGTTCCGTCGTCGGATCCATGGTGGCGCTGCTGGGGTTCGTCGTGACCATCGGCGTGCTCGTCGTCCAGCAGGCAACGGGAACGCTGTCCCCGCGCTACATGCGCCTGTGGTACCGCGACCGGCTGCAGAAGGCCGTGCTGGCCACGTTCACCGGAACGTTCGCGTACGCCTTCTCCCTCCTGCGCAAGATCGAGTCGAACGCCGTCCCCGACCTGGGGGTGACCCTGTCCGGAGTGGCCGTCTCCGTCAGCCTCATGCTCCTGCTGATCTATCTCAACCGGTTCACCCACAACCTCCGGCCCGTGGCCATCGCCGACCTGGTGGGGCGCTTGGGGCAGAAGGTGCTCGTCAGCGCGACGGAACACATCCACCGTTCCTCGGCAGCCGACGAGGCTCCGCTGCCGTCTGCCGGTCCGTCGGCCCTCGTCCGGTCCGAACGGGGCGGAGTCATCCAGGCGTTCGACGCGGCGGGGCTGATCGCCACCGCCGTCCGCCACGACTGCGTCCTCGTCCTGGCCCACCAGGTCGGCGACTACGTACCGCCCGGCACGACCCTCGTCGAGGTCCACGGCTCCGCGAGGGCGCCCGATCCTCGTCGGGTGACCGGGCTCGTCGCCCTCGGAACCGAGCGCACCATCGAGCAGGATCCCGCCTTCGCCCTGCGCATCCTGGTCGACATCGCCATCCGCGCCCTCTCCCCCGCCGTGAACGACCCCACGACCGCCGTGCAGGTGCTCAACCACATCGACACGTTCCTGCACGTGGTCGGCCGGGCCCGGCTCCGCGGCCGGTACGTGCTCGCCGACGGCGAGGGCCGGCCCCGGCTGGTGATGCAGGGCCGCGGCTGGGAGAACTACCTGCAGCTCGGCGTCACGGAAATCCGTGAGTACGGGGCCACCTCCCTCCAGGTGTGCAGGCGGCTGCGGGCGCTGCTGGAGGACCTCCTCGAAACCCTGCCGGCCGAGCGTCTGCCGGCGGTGGGCGCGGAGCTCGCCCTCCTGGAGGCATCAGTCCAGCGGGAGTTCACCGACCCCGCCCGCCGCGCCGGCGCGCAGACGGCCGACCGGCAGGGCATCGGCGGTGGACGGCCGCCCCGGAGCGAATCCTCCTGGTGAGTCGCCCGCTCGTCCTCCAGTCCTCCACTCCTCCGGTCCGTCCGCCCGTCCGCCCGCTCACTCGTTTGGACGCGCAAGGATCGCGGCCGCCCGCTCCGTGCTGTCCGCTGAAGGGTGAACCCCCACGGGCAGGAGAGGACGCGTCATGACGGACGAAGGTGCCACCGCCCCCGGCGGGGAGCCCCCACGCAAGCCCGGCACGGACGCAGAGCGCTCGGAACTCGAGCACCTGCGGACGAGGGTGGCGGCGCTGGAGGCCGACAGGAAGGCCGGGGAGCCCCACCACCGGTGGAAGTCGTTCTTCGCCGCCCTGCTCATCATCATCGGCTGTGTGCTGGCCCCGCTCGCGGCCGTCGCGGCGTGGGCGTCGAGCGAGGTCGGCGACACGGACCGCTACGTATCGACGGTCGCCCCGCTCGCGTCCGACCCGGACATCCAGGCGGCGGCGGCCAACCGGGTCACCAACGCGGTGATGGAACACATCGACCTCCCGGCCCTGCTGGAAGGTGTGGCGCCGTCCGACCGGCCGCTCCTGGAGAAGGCGCTCGGCAAGCTCGGCAACTCGCTCGAGAGCGCCGTCCGCAGCTTCGTCCACGACAAGGCCGAGGACATCATCGCCTCCGACACCTTCGAGCGGATCTGGACCGAGGCCAACCGTCGTATCCACACCGCGGTGGAGAAGGCCCTCACGGGCAGCGGCGGGGGCGCGGTGAAGATCAAGAACGACTCGGTGACCGTCGACCTGGGTCCGGTCGTCGATCAGGTCAAACAGCGCCTCGTCGACGAGGGAATGACGGTGGCCGCGAAGATCCCCGAAGTGCACACCGACTTCACCGTGCTCCAGGCGGACAACATCGGCAAGGTCAAGACCTACTTCCGCCTCCTGCAGATCGCCGGCACCTGGCTTCCGGTGCTCTCGGTGCTGCTGATCGCCGCCGGCGTGCTCCTCTCCCGCCACCGTCGCCGCGTTCTCGTGACGGCCGCACTCGCCTTCGCCTTCGCCACGCTCATGCTGGGCGTCGCTCTGACCGTCTTCCGCGTCGTGTACCTGAACGCGCTGCCGGACACCGTCTCGCAGCCCGCCGCCGGAAGCGTCTACGACGCGATGACGCACTACCTCCGTACGACGGTGCGCATGGCCGTGACACTCGGCGTGGTGATCGCGCTGGCCGCGTGGCTGACCGGCCCGGGCCGCTGGGCCACGCTCGTGCGGCAGGTGTGGCACTCGGGCATCGACGCCGTCCGCTCCACGGCGGACCGCGCGGGCCTGCGCACCGGCCCGGTGGGCCCGTTCGTCCACCGCCACCGCGGCTGGATCACCTGGATCCTGGTCGCCGCGGCCGTGCTGGCCTTCATTCTGTGGAACTACCCGACCGGCTGGGTCATCGTCGGCATCGCGCTCGTGTTCCTGTTCGCGATGGCGCTGGCGGACTTCCTCGCGGAGGACCGTACCGGCGACGCGGCACACCGTGGCGGGACGGCCGGTTGAGTATTAAGGGCGCATCAACTGAGCCTTAAGGCAGCCTGTGGTCCTCTCCTCGCCCCGCTGCTCATGGTGATCGACGCGAGCGCCGCTCGCGTCGATCATCGTGAGCAGCGGGGCTTCCACCTGTGTCTTTGAACATTTCGCCTGAGCGCCGAAGCCACCGCGGCCCGGCCGCGCGGCATGCGAAACCTCCTCACGGCCGGATTTGTAACGGCGCGACAAGGAATGAACTCGCCTGTGACGACGGGCGTATGCAGGACGCGGGGGACAGCGTCCATCGGATTTGAGGAGTGTCAATGTCCCGGAAACGGACTATGAGTTTTGCGAAGAAGCTCGTGCTCTCTGTCACCACGGGAACCCTGGTGACCGGAGGGGTCATCGCCACGGTGGCGACCGGAAACGCCTCCGTTCCCGACGTCGTGTGCCCGGGGTCGACGGTCACGCTGTCGGGCGAGGCGGGTGCCCCGGCCGCGACCAGCGGGACCTTCCCGGTGGGGACGAAGCTGAAGGTGACCAACCTCGACAACGGCCAGGCCACGACGGTCACCGTGAACGGCCCGTCGGGCAGCTGCGTCCTGCTCAACAACTCGGCCTTCGAAAAGGTGCGCGAGCCCGGCAAGAACCTGATCCGACGGGCCCGCATCGAACGCGTGGGCGGCGGCGCGCCGGCCGGTGCGACGGGTCAGCCCGGAGCGAAGGCTCCGTCCGGTGCGACGGGTCCCTCCGCAACGGCCGGCGGGCAGGCGCCGCCGGCCACCGGGGAGGTGGTGTGCCCGGGGTCGACGGTCACGCTGTCGGGCGAGGCCGGCGCCCCGGCCGCGACCAGCGGGACCTTCCCGGTGGGGACGAAGCTGAAGGTGACCAACCTCGACAACGGCCAGGCCACGACGGTCACCGTGAACGGCCCGTCGGGCAGCTGCGTCCTCCTCAACAACTCGGCCTTCGAAAAGGTGCGCGAGCCCGGCAAGAACCTGATCCGACGGGCCCGCATCGAACGCGTGGGCTGAGCGACCAGGGCCGGTTCGGGACCACTGAAGCCATGGCGGGGCACGGGGCACGCCGTCCCCGCCATGGCAGCCTCACCTCCACAACGGCACGTGATCATCGAGCCGTTCGGGCCGGCCGTTGGTCTACCGGCGGAAGTGGTCGCGGTGTTCGTGGAGGAACGCGTCGAGGGTACGGGGCGGCCGGCCGAGGATCCGGGAGACCGTGCCAGTGGGGATCTCGGGCCGGGCGACGGCGAGTTGCTGGATCTCCGTCACGTGGTCGGCGAGCCAGTCGGGCATGTGGGCCCGGTGGATGAGGTGGTCGCGCAGCTCGCCCGGCGTGAGGTTCACGTAGCGGATCCGATGGCCGGTCACCATGCCGAGCCGTCGGGCGAGTTCGGGATGGGAGACGGCTTCCGGGCCGGTGAGGGTGTAGGTGCCGCCGGCGATGTCGGGCCTGGTGAGCGCGGCGGCGGCGACATCGCCGATGTCGCGGCAGTCGACGTAGTTGCAGGGTGCCTCCCCCATCGCGCCGAGGAGGGCGCCCTGGGCGACGGCCGGCGCCAGGCGCAGGAGGTTCTGCATGAACGCGTAGGGGTACAGGATGGTGTGCTTCATCCCGACCCTGCGCAGGTGTTCCTCCACCGCATGGTGTCCGCGGGAGACGGCGACCGGGGAGTCGGGTTCGGCGGCGGGTGCGGAGATCTTGACGATGTGTTCGACGCCGCCGTCGGCGGCGATGTCGATGGCGCGGGTTTCGAGTTCGACCTGTGCGGGGCCGTTGGCCATGGCGAGGAAGAGCTGACGCGCGCCTTCGAAGGCGGTGCGCAGCGAGTGGGGATCCGCGGCGTCGGCGTACCGGACCTCCAGGCCCGGACGGTGGGCGCCTGCGACGCCGGGGATGGGCTGGTGCGGGGTGCGGGTCAGGGCTCGGACGGGTACGCCGCGTGCGAGGAGGCTGTGGAGGAGGGCGTTTCCGGTTGCTCCGGTCGCTCCCATGACGACGATCATCGGGTGTCCTGCTTCCTGGTGGGTTGAGCGGCGGAGGTCCGTGGTGGCGTGGCGGCGTTTCGCCAGCGCAGGGTGACGATGGTGGTGGCGAGGGCCGCGGAGACGGGCAGGTCGATGCGCAGGCGCTCCAGCCGGGCGGTCGCGGGTACGAGGGTGTGGGCGGGCAGCCACTGGGCGGCGAACCAGCCCAGCAGGGCCGCCGCGCCGGTGGCGGCGACGAGGAGTACGCCGGTGACGGCGGCCCTCGGCAGGGCGAGGGTCCACCGCCGGGGCCGCCCGCCGCGCCGCAGCCAGGCGCCCACCAGGAACGCCACCAGGGCGGAGGTGCCGGCGATGGAGGTGCAGGCGGCCACGGCCAGGTCCCGCTGCCCGGTGGCGACTCCAGCGGTGCCGGCCATCAGGGCGGGGGCGGCGTAGGCGGTCAGCACCTCGCGCCACAGGACGAAGGGCCGGGGGGTCCCCCGGCTTCGGCCGGTTCTTTCCTTCATTGCGGGCATGCCGGCCTCTTTCTCGTGCGCATGAGCATGTAATTAGCTGGCTAACTATGTGTGCGTGAAAAAGGCCCTGCCCGGAGGGCGGGGCCGGAACGGCCGAGCGTCGGATCAGTCGGCGGCCAAGGCCGCACTGCCGCGCACCACACGGGCGAGCAGATCGAGGAACACCGTGCGCTCCTCGACGGAGAGTCCGCCCACCATCGCCTCCAGCCGCCCGAAGTGCTCGGGCGCCAGGTCGCGCAGGCGCTGGGCACCACGCGCCGTGAGGATGGCCACCGTGCCCCGGCCGTCCTCCGCGGACGGGCGCCGGGCGATCAGGCCCTCGCGCTCGAGGCCGTCCAGCAGGCCGGTCACCGTGGCCCTGGAGACGTCGAGGTCGGCCGCAAGACGCGAAGGCGACTTCTCCCCGCCGTGGGATTCGAGGTCGGCGAGCAGGCGGTAGCGGCCCGTAGACAGGCCGAACCTGGCGAAGTGCGCCTCGGCCGCCCGCCCCACCCTCGCGCCGGCGGAGATGAGCCGCACCGCGACCAGTACCGCCTGCGGATCGGCCTCCAGGCCGTAGTGCTCGACCTGCCACCGCGCCTGCTCCAGGGTGGGCAGCTCGCTGTCGGCCCCGTTCCTCGTCATGCCAGTAATATGGCAGCTAACCACCTTGCCGGCAAGGGGCCGCGCTGTCTCACCGCTCGGAACTTCCTGCCTAGCGCAGCGTTCTCAGGCCCGCCACGAGCACCTTGAGGCCGAATTCGAAGTGGGCGGCGAAATCCGAACCGGTCAGCGTCGGCAGAGTGGCCGTGAGGTGCGGGTAGTCTCCCGCCGTCACCGCATCGCGCAAACGCTCCGGGTCCGCCGGGCCGGGGCCGTCGGGATGCAGCGCGGCCTGTTCCTCCAGGGTGTGCCCGACCGTGAAGTTCACGACGGCCATGAGTGCCCGCACCGCGGCGGGTCCGTCGAATCCGGCATCCCGCAGGGTGCCGATCCCGGCATCGGCGAAGCCGAGGGTGTTCGGCCCCGTGGAGTGGGTGCCGGCGAAGACCCGCGCGCCGTCGCGGTGGGCGAGCAGTGCCAGCCGCAGGGACCTTGCGAGGTCCGGGAGGCGTGCGCTCCAGTCCGCTCCGGCACCGGCCCGCGCCGGCGCGCACGCGTCCGCCGTCATGCGCTCCGCCATCGCGGTCAGCAGGTCTTCCTTGGTCGCGAAGTACCGGTAGAGCGCCCCGGCCTGAACCCCCATCGCATCGGCCAGTCGCCGCATGGTCAGCGCGTCGAGACCGCCCTCGCCGAGCAGCACGAGGGCGGTCTCGATCGTCCGGGCCCGGTCGAGACGCGGCGGCCGGCCGCGTCCGGTGCGGGCGGACGTGCCCGGGCCTGTTGCCGGGGATCCGGTGGGGGTGGGCGGAGTGCTCATGCCGCCCACTGTAGTGAACGACGTTCACGCACTCGTGCGGGGCCGGTCGACCCCGGCCCAGGCGGCGAGTGCCCGGATTCGCCGGGACCGGCGCTGTTGCGGGTCGGTGCTGCGGCCCGCCCAGGCGATGTGACCGTCGGGCCGTATCAACACCTCGGTGACGCCGGCCAGTTCGGGGTGGCCGCCCTGGGAGGTCACGGCGACGGCGTGGACGCGCTCCGCCCATGCGGCCGGGACGGTGGCGGGCTCGGCGTCGGACGGCATGAGGTCCAGGAGGACGAAGCGGCCGTCGTGGAGGAGCTCGTAGACGCGCGTGGCGGGCGAACCGTCGGCCGTCAGCGCGATGTCCGGCATGCGCCGGCCGGCCAGGGCATCGATGTCGGGACCGGTGTCCGGACCGGCGGGCGCCGGGTAGGCCGTGTGGAGGGCGGAGACGCGGCCGGCGAGAAGGCGGTTGACGTCCCGCACGGCCAGGAGTTCGTCGAGGAGTGCGCGCAGGGCGCGGGCGGGGCCCGCGTACGGCTCGACCAGGGGCAGTTCGGCCAGCAGGGTCTGGATCTCGGTGTTCTCGGTGACGGCCCGGCCGACGGGCCGGCGCTCGGCGTCGTAGGTGTCGAGCAGTCCGGGTGGCGCCCAGCCTTGGACGGCGGCGGCCAGTTTCCACCCCAGGTTCACGGCGTCCTGGAGTCCGGCGTTGAGGCCCTGTCCGCCGGCGGGGAAGTGGACGTGGGCGGCGTCGCCGGCCAGCAGGACCCGGCCCGAGCGGTAACGCGCGGCGAGCCGGGTGGCGTTGCCGAAGCGGGACATCCAGCGAGGCCCGCCGATGCCGCAGTCGGAACCGCAGAGCCCGGTCAGTGAGGCCCGGAATTCCTCCAGGGTCACGGGCTCGCGGGACGGGACCCGCATCCGGGCCGGATCGATGAGGACCAGGCGGGTGACCCCGTCCTCGAGCGGGGCGACGAGCACTCCGTGCGCTTGGGCCCGGCGCAGGGCCGGATCGTCGGTGTCGACGGTTGCGAAGTCGCCGAGGATTCCGGTCACGGTCTCGTCGGTGCCGGGGAACTCGATTCCGGCCGCCGTACGGACGGTACTGCGCGCGCCGTCGCACCCGACGACGTACGCCGCCGTCATCGTGGCCTCGCCGCCCGGGCCGCGCACGTCGACCTCGACGCCGGTGGCGTCCTGGCGTACGCCGGCGACCGTGTGCCCGCGCAGGATGTCGACCCCCAGCTCACGGGCCCGCTCCTCCAGCAGGGCCTCCGTGCGCGCCTGGGCCAGGAACAGCGTGTAGGGGTGCCGGCTGTCGAGCGCGCTGAAGTCCAGCCGGGTGTTCAGGCCGGCGAAGTGCCAGCCGGGCACCGGCCTGCCGAGGGCGAGGAACCGCGGCGCGATCCCGCGCAGATCGAGCAGCTCGATGCTGCGCGGATGCAGGGTCAGGGCCCGCGAATCGGGCTGCGCACGGTCGCGGCGCTCCACGATGCGGGTGGCGACGCCGGCGAGAGCCAGCTCGCAGGCGAGCATCAGGCCGGTCGGTCCGGCCCCGACGACGATCACGTCAGTGGTCATGGGGGTGTCCTCTCGGGAATCCCACATTTAGTGAACGATGTTCACGTGAACAGCGTTCACTATAGGTGGCCGAGCGCGCGCCGCGTCAACTCCGGCCCGGAGTCCGCGGCAACGCCCCCTCCAGCGCCTCCCGCAGCCCTTCCGGCGAGGTGAACACGTGGCCCTGGAGGCCCAGTCGGCATGCGGCCTGCACGTTCTCGGCCCGGTCGTCGACGAACAGGATCTCCTCGGGCGGCAGTCCGAGCTCGCGGATGCACCACTCGTAGGCGGCGGGGTCGGGCTTGGCGCTGCCGATCCGGCAGGACAGCCCGCGGACCGCGAACCTCTCCAGCCACGGCTGGGTCGTCTCGTACAGGACGGCCAGGTCCTCGGGAATGTTGGACAGGAGGCCGAGCACGATCCCCCGGTCGGCGAGGAGGCCGAGCAGGTCCACGGCGCGCTGGTCGATCTCGCTCCAGCCGGCGAGGTCGGCGGCGGTCAGCGCGTCGGTCAGCCGCCGGTTGCACGGGATGCCCAAGTGCGCGCAGACCGCTCGCCAGTAGCCGGACCCCCTGACCTCGCCACGGTCATAGGGGGGCCGCTGCGCCCAGTACGCCGACCAGAAGCGGTCGGGGTCGCCGCCGGCCGTGCGTTCCAGGACGGCCATGGACTCGGGCGACTGGACACGCGCGATGACACCGAACAGGTCGAAGAGGACGGCTTTCATCCTTCGGTTCCTCACCTTCTACGGGTTCAGGGTGTGGGGACGGAGTCCGTACGCGCGGGCTCGCGCGGGCCGGGCACGCCGCCGGGGTCGGGGGCGTTGCGGCGCAGCCACAGGCTCAGCACTCCGCAGATGACGGCGAGCAGGAACAGCAGCAGCGGCACCGCCCGCACCTCCACCGCGCCGATGACGGCGCCCAGCAGGGGCGGGAACGCCACCCCGCCGATCATCGAGGCGGCGATCACATAGGCGCCGGCGCCGGCCACGCCGGGCACGGCACGGTTCAGCCAGGGCAGACAGGTCGGGAAGATCGGCGCGATCATCAGGCCGACGCCGAAGTACGCGTACGGGGCGAGGGCCGGGACCGCCGCCAGGAGGAGGAAGCCGGCCATGCCGGCGCAGCAGACGAGGAGGATCGACGGCGCGGACCAGCGCAGGCTGATCGGCACGGCGACGAACCGGCCGATGGTCATGGCGGCCCAGTAGGCGGAGGTCGCGGTCGCGGCGGTGGCGGCTCCGTACCCGACGGCTTCGAGGTGGGTGGGCTCCCAGCCGCCGACGCCGGTCTCGACGGCGACGTGCAGGACATAGATCCCGATGAACACCCCGATGATCGGAAGCACCCGGGTTCCGCCCGGGAGGCCGTCCCCCGCGGGGGCGGGGACGGGCTCCCGGGCGGCCACCCCGCCGAGGGTGACGAGGATCAGCAGGCTGATCACGCCGGTGCCGACGAAGATCTCCGGGTAGCAGTCCGCCCCGAGCCAGCCGATCAGGGCGGGGCCGGCGATCGCGCCGATGCCGAAGTGCCCGTTGAGCAGGTTGAGCATGGCGGTGCTGCGGTGGCCGAACCCGATGGCGAAGAGCCGGTTGAGGCCGTAGTCGATGCCGCCGAAACCCAGGCCGATGACGAACGTGCCGGCGAGGGCGAGGGCCCAGCTCGGGGAGAAGGCGAAGACGGCCGCACCGGCGGCCATGAGCACGTAGGAGCCGCCGAGCAGCACCCGGTTGTTCAGGCGGCCCCGCAGGAGGTGGTAGATCAGCACGCCGAGGAGGGCGCCGACGAAGTGCGCGCTGAGGCTCAGCCCGGCCACGGCCGGACTGATGCCGTACTCGTCCCGCAGGGCCGGGATCGCCGGACCGTAGAGCGCCTGGAGGGCGCCGATCACCGCGAAGGCCAGGCACGAGGCCACGATCGCGACGGTGGTGAGAAGCGGCTTCCCCCCTTCCGGCAGATCGGCCTCACGGGTGGTGGTCACGGCTCTCCTCATCGGTCACGGCCGAATGAACACGATCGGCGTTCACCGCAGCCAGAAGTGCACACTGCTTCGAACAAACTACACACACTTGATGTTCATTTCAACAGAATGAATGTGCGGAACGCTCGTCAGGCTCCCCGCTGCCCCATCTGTGCTAAAAGCAGACACATGAACGTGATGGAGAGGCACAAGTTCGTCGTGGGACTGCTGATGCAGCAGAACCGCGCAACGGTGGCCGAGCTGGCCCGGGCCACCGGGGCGTCCGAGATGACCATCCGCCGGGACCTGGAAGTACTGGAGTCCCGGGGAGCACTGCGCCGGGTGCGCGGTGGTGCCGTGAGCAGCCTGCCCGGCGGCGTCGAGCCCCCCTACGCGATCCGGGCCATGTCCGGAACACCGGCCAAGGAACGGCTCGCGCGCGCCGTCGTCGCCCTGCTCACCGACGGCGAGACCGTCGCGCTGGACACGGGCACGACGGCCGTCGCCGTCGCGAAGGCCATGTCGGACCGTCAGTTCACCGTCGCACCCCTCTCACTGCACGCGGCCTTCGCCCTGTCCGCGAACCCCGGCATCCACCTGGTGATGCCCGGCGGGCAGGTGCGGCCCGAGGAGCTGTCCTTCTACGGCCACGCACCCGTGCAGACCTTCAAGGACCTGTGCTTCGACACGTTCGTCCTGGGCTGCTGCGGGGTCGACCCCGTCCAGGGCGCCACCGCCTACAACCTCGAAGACGTGCAGGTGAAGCGGGCAGCGGTGGCTTCGGCCCAGCGCGTGATCCTCGTCGCGACCGCCGACAAGATCGGCCGTGCGGCCCTGGGCCGCATCTGCTCCATGGAGGAGATCGCCCTCGTCGTCACGGACGCCCCGGCGGACTCCCCCGCGGTCGAAGCCCTCCGCGACCAGGGCGTCGAGGTGGTCCATCCGGCGGAGGACTGAACTCGGCGGCCGAGCCGGTGAAGGAAGCCTTCCGGTACGGCGCGCATCCGGCGGGCGGCTCACCGCCGAGTGGCGAAAGGGCTCCGCGGGGCCGTGGTCCGGCGCTAGCCTGGACGTGCCGGACGCTCGAAGCGGGGGGGTTGCCGATGGCGGGCCGCGGGATGGGAGCACAGGGCGGCAGGCAGCGCCGACTGTGTCTGATCGTGGACGTGGAGAAGTACAGCGGGCGCAGCCATGTGGCCCAGATGCGGGTGCAGGACGGGGTCGCCCACGCGCTGGACTACGCCTGCGAGCGGGGCGGAGTGCGCCGGCAGGGGTGCGAGCGGCAGGACCGCGGCGACGGTCAACTGCTCCTGCTGCCCGCCGGGGTGGACGAGGCGAAGGCCGTGCCCGGTCTGGTGCAGGGGCTGCGGGACATGCTGCCCGTGCTCAACGCCCGGGCGGCGGCCGACGAGCAGATCCGGCTGCGCGCCGCGCTCGCGCAGGGGTCGGTGCAGCGGGCGCCGCTGGGCTTCGTCGCCTGGTCGGTGGAGCTGGCGTCACGGCTGCTGGACTCCGCGGAACTGCGTACGGCGCTCGCGGAGTCGGCGGGCAGTGACATGGCGCTGATCGTGTCGGCCGACCTGTACGCGGACACCTTCGCGACCGGTGCGGGCGGTCTGACCGGCTCGGCGTTCCGTCCGGTGCGGGTGGACATTCCGGAGAAGCGGTTCTCCTCCGACGCGTGGATCAGTGTGCTGCCCCGGGGCCGTACGGCTCCGCTCGGGGTGGCGGTTCCCCCGCCGGGCACGCTTCCGGCGCGGCGCGGCCGGGGCGTACGGGCGGGCGGCGCCGCCCTCGGCGTGTCCGGAACGTACATCCTGGTCAGGGCACAGCACCAGGGTGACCCCGAGGGGCACTCCACGGACCAGCACGGACATGACGGCCATGACGGCCATGACGGCCCGCACGACCAGCAGGACCTCCACGAGGAGCACGTCCACCGGATCGGCGAGGAGTTGGCGGACATGGGCCATGACGGCCACGAGGGTGAGCAGACCTGGGACGAGGGCCACCTCACCGAGAGCGAGGTGATCGAGTCTGCCGACGGGACGGGCTACACCTCGGTCTCGGACTACGTGCACGGCGAGAACGGCCACGAGCCCGACCCGCATTCCGTGGCGGACTGGGACGACGACCACGGTCATGACCGGTGGTGAGGATCGGGGATCAGGGGGGCGGCGGCCCTGAAGTAGAGCTCCTCGCACAGCTCGCGGGCCGTACGGGCGTGGCGCTGCAGGACCCGTGACGGTCCCGATTCCAGCTGTCGCCACCGGACCGCCTCCTCGGCTGCCGTACGGGCCGTGAGCGCGGATGCCGCTGCCGGCGTACCGGGGGCCGGTTCCGGCAGGCCGAGGCAGGCGGCCGTCGTGGTGCTGGTGGCCAGACGGAGCAGTGCCTCGGTGTCCGGCCCGGACAGACGGAGCCGTCCGGCGGCCAAGTCCGCCAGCGCCGGGACCAGTTCGGTCTGGCGCAGCAACGGGTGGCGGCGCAGGGCGGCGACGCCGGCCCGCAGGTCGTCGAGGGCCCGGCGGGCCGACGGGTCCGGGGCGTCGCCGCCGAGCGCGGTGCGCGCGGCCTCATCGAGCAGGCCGAGGGCGGCGGCGGCCCGCAACCGGTCGGCGGCCGCCACGAAGCGGTGCCGGATCTCGTCCACGAGCGCGTCGATGCCCGAGGCCGCCCGCAGCGCCGCCAGCAGGGGCCGGGCGCCGGTACCGGGCAGTGTGGGTACGGCCTCCACGGCGGCGCTGATGCCGTAGCAGCCCAGCAGGTCCAGCACCCGGGACCGGCCGGTCGCGTCGAGGGGGCCGTCCGGCCAGCGCAGGAACTCCTGCGGCGAGTACAGGGCCCGGCCCAGGTCCTCGCGCGGCGCGGTCGCGAGCCGCGCCAGCAGGGCGGCGTCGGCCTCGGTGAACTCCTCGCCCAGCGCCGTCTGCGCCAGCAGTCCCGCCACGGGCACGACCGCGGACACGAGGCCGGTCAGCCGGGCGGTGTAGGTGGCGGCGACGCGGCGGGCGCGGGGCCAGGGATCGCCCGTGCCGTCGCCGAGTTCGTCGATGCGGCTGAGGACGCCGACGACGTTGAGGGCCGTCATCCGGTCGTGGGCCTGGCGGCGCAACGCCTCCAGCGCCTCCGCGTCCCCGGCGCCGGGGTGCGGCATGACGTACAGCAGTGCGTCGGCGGCGGCGAGCGCGCGCAGCGCGATGCCGTCGAGTCCGCTGAGGGTGTCCATGCCGGGGGTGTCCACCAGTGTCCACGGACGGTGCGGGTCCTGGCCTCCGGCGGTCTCGACGACGATCTCCTCGATCTCCTCGCGCGTCGAGCCGAGCAGGGTCACGTCACGGGGGATGCCGCCGCCGGGGCGGCCGGGCACGTGGTAGCGGCGGCCGTCGGTGCGGCGTACCTCCAGGCGGTTCTGCACGCCGCCGCGGAACCAGGCGACCAGCGTGGTGCATTCGGTGGCCCCGGTGGCGGCCAGGCGGCGGCCGAGCAGGGCGTTGACGAGCGTCGACTTCCCCGCGTTCATCCGGCCGCCGACGGCGATGCGCAGACCGGGTTCGGCCAGGCGCAGCCGTACGGCGGCCAGCACGGCGGCGACCGGCCCGCCGGGCGGCAGACACGGGGCCGCGGCCCGGCACAACGCGTCGACACGCCCGCACAGCTCGCCCGCGGGCGCCCCGGGACGGGCCGTCACGCAACCACCCGCCCGAAAACGACCTGCAGCGCAAGTGCCCCGGATACGGCCGCGATCCACGCCTCGCCGGGCGGCAGGTACGGGACTGCGGCCCGGCGCGGCGCGACCGCGAACACCGCGGCCGGGCCGCCGGGGCGGCCCGTCACGGGACCACCGGCCCGGAGGCCGCGGGCGCGGCGGGCGGTACGGATGCGGCCGACGTCGACGCCAGGAGGGTGGCGGTGGGCGGGCCCGGCGGCGAAGCGCCCGCGCACCTCACCCCCCGGTCCCGCCACGACGGGACCAGGGGCGGTCGCGGCCCGGGCCTCGGGGGGCGCGCCCCGGGCTGCGGGGCCGGTCGTCATGCGGTCTCCGGCTTCGGCTCCGGGACGGCTTCGGCGGCCGCGCCGGCTGCCGGGTGGCCGATGGCGGAGGCCAGTTCACGGCCCCGGGTGATCAGCTCGCCCAGGGCGGCCGAGCGGCGCCGGGCGCGGTCGCGTTCCTTGGCGAGCTGTTCCCGGCCGGCCGCGAGGTTGCGCTGGAGTTCTTCCAGTTCGCCTTCCAGGAGGGCGCGCTGGGCGGAGACCTGGTCGGTGATGCGGGCCGTGATGCGTTCGCTGACGTCGTCGACGGTGCGGGTGATCTCCGGGGGGATCTCGGTGGTCAGTTCGGCCACCATGCGGTGGGCGTACCGCATCGCGTCGCCGCGTACCCGGCCGAGGTCGGTACGGCGCTTGCGGCGGTTGGAGAGCAGCGCGATCATGCCGAACCCGGCGGCGAGCGGCAGCAGGACGCCGCCGGTGGCCAGCGCCGTCACGGTGGCCGCGAGACCGCCCGCGCCCCAGGCGGGCATGACCCGCTCGACGAGGGCGAGGGCGCCGCTGTTGTCGTGGCCGGTGCTGACCAGGGTGGGGAGCGCGTCCAGCCGTTCGGGGCGGGCGAGGGCGAGTTCGGCGACGGCCGGACCGGCGTCCAGCCGGCACTGGTGCTCCATGAGGGCGACGAGCCGGGCGACGCCCTCCCGGGTGGCGTTGTCCAGGTCCATCCAGATGGCCTCGACGCCGGCCTCCAGGTCCCGGGGCAGTTCGGCGGCGAGGTCGGGGCCCGAGGACGCGGCGATCTTCTCCTCGGCGAGCTGGCGCAGGTCGTTGACGTTGCGCTGGAAGCCGACGCGGAGCCTGCGTTCGAGCTCCCGGGCCGCCTGCCGGAGGTTGCCGCGCCAGGCGGCGTCGGAGCGCTGGAGGGCGCGCAGGGCGTCCCGGTGGCCGCGTACCTCGTCCTGGAGGGTGGGGTCCTGGGCGAGGGAGCGCAGCCGGCGTTCCTGTACGGCGGCGAGCGGGGCGAGCACGGAGAGCGTGACGTGGAGGGCGTTGGCGAGCCGAAGTCCGGCGGCCTCCTCGGCGATCCGGCCGGACAGCGCCTCGGTGAGCGGGCCGAAGCCGCTGGCCTCCATGCGGCGCGCGGCGGTCTCCCGGTCACCGGCGGCGACCGCGGCGTCCGCGTCCTCCTTGGCCCGGCTGCTGACGGGGAACCAGGGAGCGGCGGCGTAGCGGGGGGCGTGTTCGGCGAGGAGTGCGCGGTTGCGTTCCAGTACGGCGGGCCACTCGCGGTACTTGTCGGTCTGGGTCAGGACGAAGACCACCTCGGCGATGCGTTCGGTGGCCTGTTCCAGGAAGCGGAGTTCGGAGGCGGTCAGTTCGCTGGAACCGTTGACGACGAAGACCAGCGCGTCGGCCTGGGAGAGGGTCGCCATGGTGATCCGGGCGTGGCCGGCGACGAGCCCGCCGACGCCGGGGGTGTCCACGAGGGTCAGCCCGGAGGCGAGCAGGGGTGCGGGGACCCCGACTTCGACGTGGTGGACGTCGTCACGGCGGGCGGTCTGGGTGACGGGGTCGACGGCGGCGTACTCGGCGATGTCGGCCGGATCGACGGTGAGCGGGGCGGAGCCGCCGGTCAGGTACGCGACGGCGGTGGGCCGGTCGGCGTGCCGGACGACGAGGTGCACGCCGGTGGCGACGTCGACCTCCACGGGCAGCAGGTCCCGGTACCCGATCAGGGCGTTGATCAGCGAGCTCTTGCCGCGCTTCTTCTCGCCGACGACGACGAGGGAGGCGGCGCCGGACCGGATGCGGGCCGCCTCGGCGCGGACGGCGGCGGCCGGCTCCGGGGAGACGGGCGCGCCGTCGGGGGCCGAGCCGCGGGGGCCGTCCGCGGCGTCGGAGCGGGCGGCGCGGTCGAGGAGGACGGCGGCGTCCCCGACGAGGCGCAGCACCTCCGCGGCACGGGGGTGGGCGTGGCGGATGTCGGTCATGCGGACCCTCCTGGGTGGGAGCGGCGTGGGTCGCCGGGGCCGGAATCGTGGTCGGGGTCGGCTTCGGCTGTGGCGGCGGGCGGGGTGCCACCGCCGTGCCCGGACCGCCCGTCGGTCCCGACCGGCGCGGCGGTACCGGCGTCGCGGCCTGCCGGGCCGGCGGTGCCGCCGGCGTCCGTGCCGCCAGCCTCGGAGGCGGCCCCGGGGCGGGCGACCCCGCCCGGGGCTGAGGCCGTACGGGAGCCGGCGGCGGCGTCCTCTGTGCCGGCTTCGCGGCTGCCGGTACCGCCGGCACCCGGGCCGCCGGGGCCGGAAGGCGTGCCGGTGCGGGCGTTGCGGCCTGCCGGGCCGCCGGTGGCTCCGGCGTCCGAGCTCTCGGCCGCGGAGGCGGCCCCGGGGCGGGCGACCCCGCCGGGGCCGGAGGCCGCGGCGTCGGCGGCGGCGGGAGGGCGGAACGCGTCGAAGTAGCCCTCGAACGAGGCCTGTTCGGCGTCCACCTCCTGGGTGCGGCCGAGGAGTCCCGGGGCGGGCGACTCCGGCTCGTACGCCGCGCCGCCCGTCAGGTACGACTCGGTGTCCGCGGGACGACGGGAGCTACGATGCTGCGGCGCGGGCCGCGGGCGCGGGGCCGGCGGCCGCTCGCCGGAGCGGCCCGCATCCCACACGGACCGCCACTTCTCCGTCACCTCGGTCACCAGCTCGGTCGCCTCTTCCCAGAGGCTCTTCCTCGCCTTCCCCCGGGTTCGGCGCTCCGTCTCCCGCACCGACTCCTGCACCGGCTTCGGGGCCTCCTTCGGGGCCTCCTTCGGGGCCGGCTTCGGGGCCGGCTTCGGGGCCGCAGCCGGGGCCGGAGGGGCCGTGCGCGGCGTACGGCGGTACTCGGTGACGTCCGCGCAGCAGGCGTGCGTCAGACCCGGCTCGCGGGCGTCGCGCGACCGCTGCCAGCCGGTGGTCAGGACACAGACCGCCATCGGCCCGGCGGCGAGCGCGGCGTCCCACAGGCCGGGTGCCTGGGCCGCCGGCAGCAGGTGGACTTCCGCGGGGTGGGCCGTCGGCCAGTGCCGCGCCGCGGCGGGGTCGGCCGGCCGGCCGCGCCCCTCCCAGGGGGCCGCCGCCGGGGTGCTGACGAGCGTCACCGCGTCCGCTTCCAGGGCTACGTCCCAGACCGGGGCGGCCCAGGCCCGGTAGGTGTCGCCCGCCCAGACCGGGAAGGAGGCCTCCAGTTCGCCGAGGCCCGGCAGGTCGTGCGCGGCCGCCCGGTCCGGGTGGTGCCAGCCGACGAACCCGTACAGCGGCCTGCCGTGCTCGTCGTGCGCCATCTCGGGGCCCAGCAGCGGCACCTGGCAGGCGACGCCGACCAGGACGCCCTGCTCGCCCCGGTACAGGACGAAGCGGGGCGCGTCGTCGAGCCGCGTACCGCCGGCCACCAGGGCGAGGACCGTGCGTCCGAGCGGTCCCCCGGGCGTCGCCCCGCCGGGCAGCGCCCGCCACCAGCGGTCGATCCGGTACGTACGGCCGTAGACGACGGCCGACCAGCCGGCGCCCGGCCGCGGTCCGGGGCCGCCGTGGCCTCCGGTGTGTTCGGTGGGCATCGCCGTCAGCCGATCTGGAGCTTGCCGGAGCGGTAGATGGGCATGTACCGCAACTCCTCGACCAGTTGTTCGGCCCGGCCGCGGGCGGCGGTGACCCGTGCCTGTGCCTCGCCGTGCAGTTCGCGGCGCTCGGCGAACTCGGCGTCCTTCCGGTTGATCTCGCCCTTCCTGAAGAGGCTCTTGACCCAGCCGCCGCTGCGCAGCCCGGCCAGTTCCTGCTCCTGTTCGCCGAGTTGCCGCTCGATGGAGCGCACGAGCTCCTCGCCGTGGCGGACGATGCCCTCGTCGAGGTAGTGCAACAGGGCGAAGATCATGGGGTGGTGCAGGTTCTGCGGGTTGACGAGCGCCGGGTCCACGGTGACGGGCGAGGCGCCGCCGAAGCTGCCGAGCTGCACGGGGCAGAGCATGGCCGTGACGCCTTCGGAGTCGATGACCTTCACCAGATGGGAGAGGTTGCGCGCGGTCTTCTCCAGGGCCTCGTGGGCGGGCAGTCCGGAGATCGTCCCCAGCAGGTCGGCCTTGGTGACCAGCACGACGATCGAGGGCGAGGGCTCACCCCGCTGCCGCCGCTGGTCGCAGACGTTGGAGATGGCCCGGGAGAAGCGGGCGATCTTCATGGGGTCGGCGGCGGGGTTGAGGTGGGCCGGGGTGTCGTCGGCGACCCAGCGGCCCACGTGCTGCCCGTCCAGGACGAGGAAGATGCTGTCGGAGCGCTCCAGGCGTGCGGTGAGGGTGGCGATGTCGGCGGGGGCGCCGTCGCCGCCGCGCTCGGTGGCCGCCCCGCCGCGGAAGTCCTGGCAGTCGAAGTCGACCAGCGAGGTCACGCCGTGCCGCAGGACGAACTCGTAGTCGGTCGGGTCCTCGTTGCTCGGCGACGGCAGTCTGCCGTCCGCGCAGAGCTTCTCCCAGGCCTCGGCGAGGTCGAGGTCGGTGTCCGGGTCGGTGGCGTACATGAAGTAGCCGCGCAGGCCCATCGAGAGCGTGGCGTACATGCCGTGCAGGTAGGTGGTCTTGCCGGAGCCGGTGGCGCCCAGCATGGTCATGGTGATCCGGTGGTCGCTCATGCGTGGAGTTCTCCCGTTTCGGTGGCGCGGGACGGACACGGGTTCGAAGGCAACGGGCTCGGGAGCACATGGACTCAGGAGCACGGGACTCAAAAGCACGGGACTCAGAAGCACGGGGCTCAGAAGCAGGGGACGCCCTCCAGCAGGCCGGCGAGGCGTTCGGCCGGTTCGAAGAGGGGTTCCAGGCGCTCGTACTCGGTCTGGGCGGCGCGCTCGTGGCGGGCGCTGATCTCGGCCCACGAGTCCTCCTCCTTCCACCAGCTGGAGATCCGGTCCCAGGCGGTGTCGTTGGCGGCGGCGCGCCGGGCGGAGGCGAGGGAGTCCTCGATGGAGGAGTGCAGGGCCAGCCCCCGGCCGACGATCCCGTAGTGCAGGCTCCACAGCACCGGAACGGCCACGTTGACCGGTTCGGGGCCGCAGGCCACCAGTGCCACGGCGCCGCGCAGGTGCTGGGTCCGGGCCACTCCGGCGATCAGGGCGTCGAAGGGCTCCACGAGCCGGTCCAGCAGTCCCGGCCGGTCCAGGTCGAGCAGGTCGCTCTTGGTGAACGCGAGGACGAGCGGGGTGAGCTGGTCGCCGCGGGCCTCCAGCGCCCGCTGGACCAGGACGGTCATCCGGCGCGTGTAGCGGTGGGACCCGCTGTCGGTCAGGAGCCGGTGGGCGTCGACGAACACGACGATCCCCTGGGCCTCGACGAGGTCCTGCTGGAGCTGCCCGGCCTGCGGACTGTCGGCCTGGCGCTCCGTCAGGGCACCGCCGCGGTAGTCGCGCCAGCGGAAGGGCAGCACGTCGCGGCCCTGGTACTGCAGGACGAACTCGAAGACCTGGCGCCTGCTGCTCATGCCGGGGTAGCGGCCGCGCAGCACGGACTCGGCGGCGGCGGTCAGCGCGCCGTGGACGTGCACGTCGTCGGTGCGCAGGCTGAAGCCCTGGATGCCGTCGCGCATCGCGGCGTACATGAGTGAGACGTAAGTGGTCTTGCCTGCCGCGCTGTGGCCCAGCATGACGATGTCCATCGGGCTCCCTCGGCGTGGTGGGGAATGCGGTGTCGGGGACGTGGGTGTCGGGGATGCGGGTGCCGGCGCTGCTTGCGGGGTCAGGGCTGCGGGGTGAAGCGGAAGCCCAGGTCGCCGTCCGGGTTCAGGTAGCGCCGGACGCGCCCGCGCGCGGCCGCCGTGCCGTCCGCGTCCGGCGGCTGTTCCGCCTGCGCCGCTCCGGGCGGCCGCGTCGGCGGCAGCACGGCCAGGGCGCCGAGGACGACGGCGGACTTGGGGTCGGCGGTGAGCAGCGGCAGCCGTCCGGTCCGCTCGGCGATCAGGTCGGACACCCGGGGGGTGCGGCTGGCTCCGCCGGTCAGGACGATCTCGTGCACGTCCGCTGCGTCGAGCCCGGCGTCCGCGATGGTGGCCGCCAACAGCTCGTAGCTGCGGGTGAGCAGGGGTTCGGCTGCGGCGCTGTACTCGTGCGCGCGGATCAGGAAGGGCTGCGGGTAGCCGGGCACGGCGAGGTCCACCGAGCCGGTCTGCGAGAGGGCTTCGCGCGCCGCCGTCAGCTCCCGCCCGAGCGCGGCCCGCTGGGCGGCGGCGGGCGGCCCGGGGTCCTCCCAGAGGGCGTGCCAGGGATCGGGGTCGCGGTCGGCGGCCCGTTCGGCGAGGAGCTCGCGCAGGCACTCGTCGAGGTCCTCGCCCCCGAGGTAGGGGTCACCGCCGATGGCAACGGTGTCGAAACCCCGGGCGGTGCGGCGCAGCACCGCGGTGTCGAAGGTGCCGCCGCCGAGGTCGTAGACGGCGACGGCGCCGCCCTCGGGCACCGCGTGGACCTGGCCGTGGTGCAGCGCCGCCGCGACCGGTTCGGGCAGGAATCCGGGGTCGGCGATGCCCGCGCGGGCGGCGGCGTCGGCGAGCCTGCCGCGTTCGGCCGTTCCCCAGCGGGCGGGGTGGGTGAGGACGGTACGGGCGGGCGGGCGGCCGTCGTGGGCGGCCCGGGCCTCGGTGTAGACGCGGCGCAGGACCGCGGCGGCCAGTTCCGCGGCGGGCACGGGCCGGCCTCCGAGCAGTACCGCCGACTGCCGGGCCAGGGCCCGCTTGGGCGCCCGTTCGGCCTGGTCGGGGTGGTGCGCCGCGCGCTGCTGCGCCGCCCGGCCGGTGAGGAGAGCGCCGCTGTCGTCCAGGCAGACCAGGGCCGGCAGGCAGCGGCTGTTCTCGATTTCCAGGGAGCGGGGTCCGACGGCACCCACGGCGGCCTCGTCCCCGAACGTGGCCGCCGTGGTGAAACAGGTGCCGAAGTCGACGGCGAGCGACCACTCCCGCTCCCCTCGCCCCGCGCGGGCGGTGCCCCTGCCGTTGGCCACAGCTCCCCCTGGGTGACGTCGTCCCGCTCCCTGGCCCGGCACTCCCCGCGCCGGGAGCCCCATCGTGGCCGAGGGGCGCCGTCGAAAACCGGTCAGGTGAGGGAATGCGGGCGCCCGCCCGGGTCGCGGTGATCCGGCCGGGCCGGAAGCCCGTCGCCGTCACAACTTGACTGGTGAGTAGGTTGGTTGGGGCGGATCGCGGCCTGTGGTGCGGATGGGGAATGTCTCGCTCCACCGGCCCGTTACGTTGACTGATCCGGTCTGTCCATCTCGTCCCCGGACAACTTCCTTGTGCGTTAAGTTCCTCGCACTGGCACCGCCCCGTGCACGAGCGGGCGTGAAAGCCGAGGGGGGCTCCCATGCGCACGCACACCCAGTCCAGCTCCAGGAACCACACGACGGCAGTGAGCCGTTGGCCCCGGGGCACGCTCATGGCCAATCTGGCCGCCGACGACCGTGAGACGCTGATCGGCCTCGGCCGGGACGTCGCGTACGGCGTCGGGGAGGCCCTCATACGGGAAGGAGGCCCCGAGACCACGGCCCTGCTGATCACCTCGGGCTGCGTGAAGGTCTTCGGCGGCGCCGAGGACGGGGCCACCGTGCTGCTGGCCCTGCGCGTGCAGGGCGAACTCGTCGGCGAGATCTCCGCGCTGGACGGCCAGCCGCGGTCGGCCACGGTGGTCGCGGTCCGGCCCACCGTCACCCGGGTCCTGACCGCCGCCGCCTTCCGCTCCTTCTTACGGGAGAGTCCGACCGCGGCGGAAGTCGTACAGCGGTCGGTGGCGGGCAAGCTGCGCGGGGCGACGCGCCACCGCATCGACTCCAGCAGCGGTACGGCCGCGGTCCGCCTCGCCCGCACCCTGGACAACCTCGTACGCAGCTACGCGCGCGCCGTCCCGGAGGGACTGCGGATCGACGTACCGCTGAGCCACGCGGACCTCGCGGCCCTCGCCGGGATCTCCGACGCCAGCGTGCAGCGCGCCCTGCGCAGCCTGCGCGCCGCCGGCGCCGTGGCCACCAAGTACCGGGGGGTCATCGTCCGCGAGCCCGGCATCCTGCGGGCCATCGCGGGGCAGAGCGGCTGGCCGGCCACCGAGGAGAACCTGCTCCCGGGGGTTCCCACCCCGCGCGGCCCCCGGCCGCCCCGGCCCAAGCGGCCGCCGCTGGAGCCGCGCCCGCCACGCGCCGAACCGGCCACCGGCCCCTACAGCGCACCCCTGACCGCACACGGCCCGGCGCCCGCTCCGGCGCCGCCGCCGGACGAGGACGGCCCGCTGTCCGAAACGGGCTGAGCCCCTCTCCCCCGTCCGCACCGGGCCCGCGGCGGACCCTTGACGGGCCCGTGGCGGGCCGCACCGACCGGTGCCGTGTCCGAAAATGCGTCACCTGACCAATTCTCGTGGCGCTCCCCCGGCGACAGTGGTCGCGACAGCCAACACTGCTTGGGGGGTTGGTGCAGTGAGCAAAGGCAGAATCGGACTCGCTCTCCGGCGCGCCCGGGGGCGGGCGCGGGCACGGCCGACCGTCGTGCCGGGCCCGACCCACCGGAATCCGAAGGCGCTGGCCGCGGAGCTGCGGGAGCTGGCCGCTCACCCGCGGGCCGGCTCCCACAGCGCCGCACTGCGGGAGCTGGCGGACGCGGTGGCGGGCGGCTCCGGCCTGGAGGTCTGGGCGGGCGGCGGCCTCGTCGCGGCGTACGGCGGGCCCGACGCCCTGGCACCGGGCCCGGACAAGGACGCCGCGCGGGGCCGCCGGCTGGGCGTCCTGCCCACGGTCCTGGTGTTCGTACCGCTGCTGGTCACCTGGTTCGGGCTGGGCGCCGCCGCCTGGGCGTACCAGCGGATGCGGGACGCGGGCAGCACCGCACAGGGGTCGTTCCTGACGCTGTGGCAGCAGGGCTTCGACGGACAGCTGTGGCCGGTGCTGCGCTTCGACATGATGGCGGTGTGGACGGTCCTGGCCCTGTCCGCGCTGGCCACGACCACCATGATGCGCCACCGCTGGGAGGAGCGGGACGAGAGCGAACGCCGGCTGCTGTCCCAGCGGCTGTCCGGGGCGCTCGCCCAGACCCAGGCGCTGGCGGCCGGCGCCGCAGCGGCCTCGCCCGGACGGTTCACGGCCGAACTCCAGGCCGCGGCCGAGCGGCTGCGCGACCTGCTGGGGCAGGCAGCCACGGTCCAGCAGAGCGCCCGGAACCTGGTCGTCCACGCGGACAGCGCGGCCGGCCGCAGCGTCGCCGCCACGGCCGCGCTCGGCTCCGCGGCGGACGCGCTGCGCTCGGGGAGCACGCAGATACGTACGGCGGTGCAGAGCGCCTCGGCGGCGGCGGGCGAGGTGTCCGCCGGGAGCCGGCTGCTGGCGGAGAGCGTCGACGCGGCGGTCACCGCCCTGCGCACGTCGGTCGCCGAATCGTTCGTCACCGCCGGGCGGGACGCGGCGCAGCTCATCGGCGCGGCCGGGGAGTCCGTCGCGTCCCGGTTCGACACGGTCGCGGCGGCGGCGGAGGAGCGGGAGTCCAGCGTCGCCGGGCACGCGGCCGAGTCGATGGACCGGGTGGGGCAGGAGGTCCGCGAGGCGCTGACGGCGGCGCGCGGCTCCTTCGCCGAGTCGACGCAGCTGCTGGGCTCGGCCGTACACGGCCTGGACCGTTCACTGACCACGCTGCCCGCCTCGCTGGAGGCCTCCGCGTCCGAGGGGGCCGAGCGGATCGGCATGGCCTACGAGCTCGCGGTCGCCGCGCTCGTGACCTCGCTGCGGCAGGAGGTACGCACCGTCTCGGCCGAACTGGCCGACCGGATCGAGGAGTTGCGGGACGCCGTGGCCGACCGGCAGTCGGCGCAGCAGTACGAGGCCCAGCTGGGCTCCGCGGTGGCGGAGTTCCACGACACGCTCCGCACACTGACCAAGGCGCTGCGGGAGGCCGGCCTCGCGGTCACCGACGTCACCCGCCGGCCGGACGCCCGCCCCGCCGCCGGCACGGCCACCCCTGACCGGGACCGGAACGACCAGCCGGACGCCGGCCGGAAGACACCGGGCACAGCCACCCCGGCCCCGCGCCGGAACGACCCACGAGCCGTCGACCCGTACGCGCACGGCATCGCCGGCACCGGCGAGAACCGGAACAACCCACCGGACGCCCGCCCGGGCGCATACGCGACGGACGCCCCCGACCAGGACCGGAACAACCCACCAGGCGTCGGCCTGTTCACACACGACACGGGCGATCCCCACCCCAGCCGGAACGACCCACCAGGCACCGACCGGAACGCGCCCGGCACCAGCGGAGCCGCGCAGGACCGGAACAACCCACCGCGCCCCCGCCAGGGCGGGACCGGCCGGGACCGGAACGACCCGCCAGGCGTCGGCCTGTTCACACACGACACGGGCGATCCCCACCCCAGCCGGAACGACCCACCAGGCACCGACCGGAACGCGCGCGGCACCGCCGGCGCCGCGCAGGACCGGAACGACCCACCGGACCCCCGCCTGGGCGCGCCCGGCGCGGGCCGCCCCAGCACAGGGGGGACCGGCACGGGCGGACCCGGCACAGGCGGGACCGGCACGGGCGGACCCGGCACGGGCGGGACCGGCACGGACCGGGGTGGTTCGCCGGGCCGCGGGCTGGAGCGCGGCGGTGTGCGGGGCGGGGATGGCGGGGAGGGGGTGCGGTGAGCCGGGACGCGGGGCGTCCGGGCGGCCCCTCCTTCGCCGGATGGCTGTTCGCGGACCTGCTGCTGGTGATCGTGCTCGTGGTGCTCGGCAGCGAGGTGCCGGCCGACGAACCGGACCCGGACCCGGGCCCGACGCCGACGGCCACGGCCACGGCCACACCGGGTCCGTCCCGCAGCCCCTCCCCCACTCCCCCGGACACGTCCCGGCCCGGCGGACTCGACCCGGTCACCGTCTCGGTCGGCATCCGTCTCGACCCCGACGCCCTGATCGCGGGCCGCCCGGCCGAGACCGCCGAACTCACCCGGCAGATCACCCAGGAGATCAAGCGCTACGAGGGCCGGACCGCGGCCTTCGTCATGGTCTTCGGCACCGTCCGCACCGGCTCCGGCGGATCCGGCGGCTCCGTCGACACCGGCCGCAGCGACGCGTACGCCACGGCGGTGGCCCGGCTCCTGCCGCAAGCCGCACCGCAGTTCTTCCCCCCGTACTCGGAGAAGATCATCCGCGGCTACCACGACAGCGGCAGCGGCATCGCCTCCGGCACCGCGCGGATCGAGCTCTTCTTCCTGCTGTCCTGACCGGACACCCCCTCAGCAGCCCGACAGCCCAAGGGCCCAACCGCCCGACAGCCTCGACGGAGTGTGGATCGCTGTGACCTCCACGACGAAAAACCTGAGCCTCACCGACCTCCGGCTCTTCGCCCGGCAGACCCTGACCATGCTCAGCGAGCAGGACGTCCCCGACACGCCCGAGGCGCACGCGTCACGGGACCGCGTCCAGGCCCTGGCCGGCGAACTCGCCTCCCGGCTCGACGCGCCGGTCACCATCGGCGTGGTCGGGGAGTACTCCGTGGGCAAGTCCCTCCTCCTCGGCACCCTGCTGGGCAAGCCCGACCTGCTGCCGGTCGAGGCCGCCCCCAGTACGGGCAACATCACGGTGCTGGAGCTGACGCGCGGCGCCCCCGGCAGCGCGACGGCCGTCTCGCCGACCACCGACATCACCTTCCTGGACGAGGAGCGGCTCGCCGCCTGCGTGGGCGCCATCCTCGGCGCACTCGTCAACACCCTGGACGCCAAGCACCCGAAGCTCGGCGCACGCGAGATGCTCGGCGGCTACAACCCGGTCACCGACCCGCGCGGCTGGGCTCCCTTCGAGGCCTGGTACCCGCGGCTGTGGCCGTCGGCCACCGGCCCGGTCGCCTACGAGACGATCGCGGCGGCGCACCGGGACGCCGTCACCGAACTGTGCCGGATCCGGGACGCCGCACTGAGCCAGCGGGACCTCCTGGGCAAGCCCATCGGGGTGGCGACGGACTCGATCCGCGCGGCCCTGGTGCTGGAGGCGGCCCGGCGCACCCCGCAGACGCCGCCCAAGCGCAGCGTGCAGCCCTTCGACATGGCGCAGCTGAAGCAGGAGAAGACCGCCCCGGACGCGCTGCGCCGGGCCTTCCCGCTGATCGAGCGGGTGACGCAGCAGGTCGCGCTGTCCCCGGAGCACTGGGACATCGGCGGGCTGACCGCCGAGGAGCACACCGTACGGCTGCTGGACTTCCCCGGCATCGGGGCGGCGGGTTCCTACGGGCGGGACACCTTCCTGAGCCGCCGCGAGCTGGTGAACGTCCACACGATCCTGCTGGTGCTGAGCGCCTCGCGGGCGGAGTCCGAGGGCGCCTCCGCGTTCTGGGACATGCTCACCGAGGACGGGCGGCAGCCGCAGGCGCTGGCCAGTGCCGCCCTCGTCGCCGCGAACGCCTTCGACCTGGCGAAGCCTCCCGCGCTCAGCCAGTACCCCGACGGGCCGCTGCCGCTGGAGAAGCTGCTGCCGCACGCCGCCGAGATCAACGGCGTCCACGTCTACGGCAACAAGTTCGTGGCGCAGCGCGAGGACGGCATCGTCGTGGTGTCCTCGGTCAGCGCCATCCGCGCGTACCAGCTCCCCTACACCGCGACCTCCCCCGAGACCCGGGACCGGATCCGCGCGGCGCTGCGCGACCTGGATCCGCCGGGCACCCGGCGGTGGGAGCCGATCGCGGCCCGGCTGGCGGCGGCCGACCCGGCCAACGCGTGGACGCCGCGGCTGCGCGCGTACGACGAGGACGGCGGCATCACACGGCTGCGCGCGCTGATCGAGAACCACGTACGGCGCCACGGGCTCGCCCAGAAGCTGGAGCGGGCACAGAGTTCCCACCGCAAGCTGACGCGCGAACTGACCGTGCTGCGGGGGCACGTGCGGCGTGCGGGAGGCGGCGGCCGGTCGGAGGAGTACCGGGAGCTGTCGCAGAAGCTGACGGAGTACCGCAGGCTGCTCGACCGCATGCTGCCCGCCCTGCACGCGCTGCGCGACGGTGGCCCGCAGGGCGGGCCGGCCGACGGGCCCGACGCACAGGAGCCGGGCGGGCGGCCGCCCCGGCGCAGCGAGACGGCCGAGGCGGTCCGCGACGAGGTGTTCGACTGGCGGGAGTGGCAGGAGCTGCTGGGCCGGGCCGAGCGGGACCGGCACCACCTGGTGCCCCGCAGCGAACCGCCGTCCAGCGAGGGCATCCCGCTCCAGCCGCGTCCCGGCCGCGCCGCGGGGCGCGCGGGCACGGCGGGCACCGGCACCGGCACCGGCACCGGCGGCACCTCCGCGGACTCCTCCGAGACCTTCCTGGACAAGTTCCGTTCGCTGATCGACCGTCGTACCGACGAGGGCCGCGACCAGCTCCGTACCTGGTTCGAGAACTGGGCGGCGCACTGGCGCGAGGAGTTCGCGCCGCTGCGCGCCTGGATGGCCGAGGAAGCCACCGACGCCGCGCTCAGCGAGCTGTTCACACGGCTGCGCGGCAGTGAGCAGAAGGCCGACCACCAGCTGGACCACCTGTGGACGGCGCTCGATCCGGTCACGGCCACGGACCGGATCACCGAACTGCTGTCCGCGCCCGGCCCCACGCCCGGGGACCAGGAGGCCCGGTTCCCGGCCCGCTCCCCGCACGCCCTGCCCTGGCACCACCGGATGCCGCTGCTCGACCCGCAGTCGGAGGAGCGCGAGCGGCATCCGCTGCTGGTGGTGCAGCTGCGCCAGCACACGGCGGACGCGGCCGCCCGGATGGTCACCGAGTACCTGGGGCGCACCCTCGCCCTGATCGAGAAGGACCTCGTCGACCTGTACACGAAGGCGGGCGAGTACCTGCCCAGGGAGACGGAAGTGCGGCCGCCGCGCCCGGCCTTCCCCTCCGCCGGCGCGCCGCAGGACGGCGACGACGACGGAGCCGAACCCGACCAGCCCATCGACGTCCTCATCCGAGCCTGGAGCACCGACTGACATGAGCGCCGCCCTGAACATCACCTTCCGTGCCCCGCACACCGGCGCCGCCTCCGGGGTGGTCGCGCTGGGCCGCAAGCACTTCCGCCTCTACGCCGGCCCGGACGGCATCCCGCTGCCCGAGGTGGTCCTGGAGCGGGAGCAGGAGTCGGGCGGCCGCGCGGTCGTCACGGCCCACCTGCCCGCCCGCATCGAGATCCGGGCCGAGAGCGGGAGGCTGATCCCGGCTCAGCTGGCCTACGCGCTCCAGGCCTGCTGGGTGCCGCAGGAGTTCGCCCCGATCACCGTGGACGGGCCGCGGACGCTGTCGTCCGACGCGCTGCTGCCGACGTCTCTGGTGCACCCCGACAGCGGGCCGGCGGCCGCACCGGACGGCGAGCCGCTGCGGCTGGACGTCTACTGGAGCGTCGACTACGCCGGTTCGCAGGGCGCCGAGACGGCCCACGGCGCGGTGATGCTGGAGTTCGCGCCGCCGGGCGAGGAGCCCGGTCCGGCCCCGCAGGCGCCGGAGGAGGACGAGTACCTCTCGCTGCGGGACCTGGCGGGCAGCGGGCACCAGCACGAGTTCCTCGTCGTGGACTTCGGCACGACGGCGTCCACGGCGACCCTGCACGACGAGAAGAAGGTCAAGCAGCGGCTGGTCGACCCGGCCCAGGCGGCCTCCCTGTCCGCCATGCTGGAGGAGCTGCTGGGGCCGCCCGCCGACGCGCCGCCCGCTTGGCGCGAGGAGGTACGGGCGCTGCTCGCCGGCACGATCACGCTGCCGCGCCGGGACAGCACCGGGATCACGGGGAGCGCGGCGCTGGCGCGGGTGGCGGACGCCGACGCCGCCGACGCGCTGATGCTGCGGGTGGAGAGCATCCGCGAGCAGGCGGACCCGGAGCTGCGGCAGTGGCTCAACCGCCGGCTGCACGCCGGCTATGCGGCGGTCATCGGCACCCCGCCGCTGGAGCGGCACGGGATCCGGCCGGTCGACTATCCGGACGGCACCGGCCAGCGCACCCACGCCCCGGCCAGCGCGATGCGGGAGCGGGAGTACTCCGGCGCGCCGGTGCCCGAGGACCCGCGGGCGCGCCGCTTCAAGCTGTGCGGGGACGACACCCGGGGGCTGACGGGGATCAAGCGGGCCGCTCTCCAGCTCAAGCCGGAGCCGGTGGCGGGCAGCGACCTGTCCGCCGACCACCTCACGCAGCACATGTACTGGCTGCTGGTGGAGGGCGCCGAGGAGAGCACGTACAACCCGGCGCTGGGCACGATCAGCCGGGTGCCGACGGTCGTCGTGACGTATCCGACGACGGTCCTGCCCGAGGTCAAGGACCGGCTGAAGGAGCTGGTCAGCCATGCTCTGGGCGGCCCGATGACCGTCATGGACTACGACGAGGGCCTCGCCGCCGGGCTGTACTTCCTGATGCGGGACCTGACCGACAACCTCAACGCGGGTCTGGAGTCGCTGCGGGCGCGGTGCCGCCGGGTCGGGGACGATCCGCCGACCTGGCACCGCATCATGCTGGTGATCGACATCGGGGGCGGCACCACCGACATCGCGCTGCTGCGGCTGACCCTGGTCGACCAGACCCCCGGGCTCACCCGCGAACAGGAGTTCGTCGCGGGCCGCGACTACCGGCTGGAGCCGGAGCTGCTGGGTTCCACGGGCCACGAGCGGCTCGGCGGGGACCTGCTGACCCTTCAGGTCCTGTACTGGATCAAGGCCCGGCTGGTGGACGAGCTGCGCTCCCCCGGCCAGGAGCAGGAGGACGGCCAGCAGGACGACCCGCAGGACGAGGCGGGCACGGCTGCGGGCACGGGCACCGGCACGGCCGCTGATGCGGGCGCAGGCGCACGTACAGGCGCAAGTACGGGTACGGGTACGGGCGCGCGGGTGGAGCGGCGCGCGCTCGCCGAGACCGTCACCGAACAGGCCGCGGACCAGCTGGACACCATCGTCGCCGACGACATCCGCCAGATCCTGTCCGAGTGCCTGCCCACGGACTGGGCCGGGGTGGGCGACACGGCCGAGCGGGAGGCCCGCTACACCCGCTTCCGGCTGCTGTGGCGGCTCGCGGAGCGCAAGAAGCGGGAACTGGGCGCGGCGGGCGCCGCGGACGCCGTCCTCAAGCACGAGGACGTGGACGCGATCCTGCGCGCCGCGCCGCACACCCTAGGTACGGTGCGCGGCCCGATCACCCTCGATGCCGGCGAGTTCCGCAAACTGATGCGGCCGGTGCTGCGGCGGGCGGCGAAGCTGGGCGCCGATCTGGTGCGCGGCTCGTTCCGCCGGATCCACGAGGAGAACGCGCAGCGCGCGGAGCAGGGCCTGGATCCGCTGCCGGAGCCGGTGCTCGACCAGGTGGTGCTGTCGGGGCGCACCAGCGCCCTGGAACAGCTCCAGGAGCAGGTCGTCGCGGCGCTGCGCCAGGACGAGGCGGACGGCAGGGCCGGGCTGGGCTGGCATGAGGCCACGGAGCTGTCGGTCGAGCGGGAGTTCGCCAAGCAGGCCACGTCCCTGGGGGCCGCGTGGGCGCACTCGGTCCGCAACCGGGCGGGGCAGATCGAGCACAACAACAGCAAGGGCGGGCGCACCGGCGGCTCGATCCGGATGAGCGATCTGGACATCAGGCTCCAGGGCCTGTTCTCCAGCCTGCCCTGCGACTTCGGCCCGGTCGGGCAGATGGGGCGGGTCAATCCGCTGCTGTGGGCGGGCGATCCCTTCATCGAGCTGGACTCCTCGGGCCGGCTGGGCGTGCGTACGGGGTGGAACCCGCTGAGCCGGGTCGTGGAGCTGCACCGCGACCTCGGCTCCGGTGACTCCATCCAGTGGGGGGTGTTCGACCTCGCGCTGACGGCGAAGGACGAGGGCTTCGACCCGCTCGCCTCGGTGTGGCGCCCGCCGAGCGGCAGCGGCCGCGGGGTCCGCTACCAGATCGAGATGGACCACCGGCTGGTCGCGTCGATCCTGCTGTGCAACGGCCCGGCCCACCTGCTGGTCGGCGGGCTGGGGCTGGAACTCGACGGGCTCGTGCCGGGCCTGTCCTTCGACCCGGACCTGCCGGGGTGCTCGGTGCCCGGCCGGATCTGCGTCGCGACGGGGGTGGACGAGAACGGGGTGCGGCAGCTGGCCGAGGTGTTCCCGGCGACGGGGCCGGCCGGCGTCACCGGGGACGACGGCAGGCAGGCGGCGGCCGCTGGCTATCTGCCGGAGTCCTTCCACGAGACCGCCGACGCCGACGAGCTGCCGATGCCGGGCCGGGTCGCGGAGGTCCCGGTCCCGCCGCTGGAGTCCAACCACACCTACACGTACGACTTCCACCTGGACCGGGGCGACGGCGAACCGGTGTTCCTGGGCCGGCTGAGCGCGGCGCAGCAGGGTCGCCACCACGCCACCCTCGACGCCCGGGGACGCCTGCGGGTGCACCGCGGCGTGGTGCCGTACGTGCCCGCCGAGACGCTGCGCGAGGTGCAGCGGTATCCCGGGCGGGTGCTGGGGCGGCGGATGGACCCGCCGCAGAGCGACTTCAACCACCACTGGGACCCGAACAGCGGGAGGCACTGATGAGCGGCGCGGACGAAGGCGTGCCGGCCGACGCGCACACGCTGTGGCTGAGCAGGTTCGCGGAGGCGGCGGCCGTGGTGCTCGCCACCCCGTCGGGGTGCCGTGAGGCGATGCTCGGGGCGCTGGACCGGTGTTGGGAGGAGCTGCGGCAGGTGGGCCGCCACCAGCTGCCTTACGCGGACGACGCGCCGGAGCTCTTCGACGCGTTCGAGTCGGCGCGGACCTCGCTGGAGCACGGTCTGTGGTCGGCGGTCGCCACGGTCGACCACTCCCGGTCGAAGCCGCCGTCGGATACGGCAGTCTCTGCGGCCCCGGCGGACCTCACGGATCCGGAGCGCACGGATCCGGACCGCACGCCGACCGGGGCGGGCGCCACCGGATCGGGCGGGGAAGGGTCGGCCGGCCAGACCCCTGCCGGGACGGACGCGTTGGCGACCCGGCCCACCCCCGTGACGCTGTCGCCGCCCGGCGACGACGCCACGGGCCCCGTGGGCCACGCCACGGCAGGCACCGGCGGGAACGCCGGGACCGCCGCCGCGTCCGGGCCGGAAGGCGCGGTCGACCAGGCCGTTCCGGCCCCGGCGAGCCCTCCCGCAACGGGCGCGAGCGACACGGCGGCAGCCGGATCCGGCACCCGGTCGTCGTCCGACGAGGCCGGCCCGGGCACCGCGGAGCCCACCGCACCGGCCTGCGCCACGACCGGGCCCGGCGGGACGCCCGACGCGGCACGCGGGCCGGAGCGGACGCCGGGCGACGCCCTGCCCACCCCGGCCGACGTGGGCCAGGCCTCGACCCGCCCGGGCACGCCGGTGGCCGGGACCACCGGCGGGGCGGCGGCCGTAACCGGGGGGCAGCCGTCGCCCGCCGACGCCGGCCCGCCTCCCGCGGCACAGCCCGGAACGGGCAGGACGACGACCGGGACCGGGACGCGGTCGCCGTCGGGCGACGCCGGTCCCCACACCGCGGACCCGGGCCCGGCCGGGCCCGGAAGTGGAACCGGAACCGGGACCGGTGGCGAGGCCGGGGCGCGGGCGGAAGCGGAGCCCGCCCCCGACCCGTTGGCCGGCTTCGCCGACGCCCTGCGCGAGCTCGAAGCGGAGCTGCTCGCCGAGCAGATCCGCTACCTGCCCCGCTCGACGCAGTCCGCCGCGCCCGGCCCCCCGGCCGCCGCCGACCGCATCGCGGCCACCTGGCAGCGCGTCCACATGGCCCTGCTCCGGCTGCCCTCCACGCTCCGCACGGAATGGCGCGTGCGGGCCGGCGAGGTCGCGGCGGCCGCCGGCCTGACCGTCACCGCCGAGGACGCCACCGATCCGGACGTCATCGTGCCCGGCCTGCCGCAGGGCCTCTACGCGGCCGAACGCGTCCCGCTCGCCATCGCGGCCCCCCGGGCCGCCGCCGCCCGCGTCCCCTGGGAGATCCACCTGAGCCTCGGCACGTCACCCGACGCCGTCACGGACCTGTCGTTCACGGACCCCCGGCTGGCGTGGGCCGTACGGGCGCACCAGGCACTCCGCCTGGTGGAACTGGACCCCGAACTCCACGTCGCCGTACTCGTCGAGGAGCAGCCGTCCAGCCTGGCCTCGCAGGACGAGCGGCTGCGCTACCGCCAGCACCTGCACCGGCTGCTCGGCAGCGCGGGCTCGTCCCAGGCGAACGGCTGGCCGGCCGACAGCCGGCTCGGCGCCGCCCACAACCTCGACATGGTCCTCGGCGGGCTGGTGCACCAGCGGCCCGCCGCCCCGGACAGCTGGTGGTGGCAGTGGCGCGCCGGCGTCTCGCGGATCCTCGCGCCGCTGGCCGAGAGCGCCGGGTACGAACTCGTGCCCAAGCCCGTCGGCCAGTGGCGCAAGCAGGACCTCGATTCGTACGCCGTCAAGCAGACCGTGCCGGGTGTCGGCCAGGCCGAGGAGCCGCTGGTCCAGTGGGTGGTGTGGACTCCGCTGAAGCCCAAGGGCAGTTACAAGGGGAACGAGCGCAAGGGCCGGGTCGTCATCCGCCCGGCGACGCAATACGGACGGCAGACCGCCCCGTGAGCGCCGACGGAACGGGGCAGTCCGGCGCGGACCGCCGGGCCCGGCAGGTCGGCGAGCTGCTCGGTGCGTCGGCGACGGGGCGCGGCAACGGGCTCTCGCCGCAGCTCGTGTCCGACATCGCGGCCGTGTACGGCGCGGCCGCGCCCGACGGGACCGGCGGGCCGCCCGTCACGGTGCGCGTGGCGGTGCTGCGCACGGACGTCGATACCCGCCCCGGCCCCGGCCCCGGCCCCGGTTCGGGTTCCGGTTCGGGTTCCGGTTGGGGTTCGGGTTCCGGTTCGGGTTCCGCTTCCGGGCGGCGGCTGGTACGGCTCCTGACCGGGGTCCGGCCGCCGGGGCCGCCGAGCGCGGGAGACCTCGTACCGCTGACCTACGTCTACGAGCCCGCCGACCTGCCGCAGTTGCGGCTCACCGAGGCGCAGGTACGGGCCCTGGACCGGCTGGCGAGGACGCTGCTGGCCCGGCCGGAGCACCTCGGCCGGGCGCCGCTGGCCCGGCACGGCACGGCCGCCTGGCTGCGCGTGCGGGCGGCGCAGCGGCGGCGGACGTTCTTCCGGACCCGGTACGTGGGCCAGGAGGCGGTGGAACGGGCCTGGCGGCGGATCCAGGACGTCACGGCGGCGGGCGCCGGCCCGGCTCCGGGACCGGCCGGCGCGGTCGTGGACGTCCCGGTGCGCCATCCGTTCCTGTTCCACGGCGATCCGCTGCCCTGGCCGGACGCGGTCGCGGGCGCCGGCGTCAACGGCCTCGGGCGCCCGCGCATCGAGGTGACCGACCTGCCCGTACCACCCGGCGGCGGGCCGTCGGCGCACTTGGCGGAGGTGCTGGACTCCGCGCACCTGGTGCTGGCCGCGGCCCCGCACACCGCGCTGGCGGGCCGGGAGCCGCTGCCCTCCCTGTTCCGGACCCTGCTGGACCGGGGGCGGCCGGGCGGGGACCGGGCCGAGACGGTGCTCGTCGCGACCACCGCCGGGCGGCGCGGCCCCGGTGCGACGGCCGCGCTGGGCAGTTGGCTGCGCGGCAGGACGCCGGAGACCGTGGGGCCCGCGGCGCGGGACCTGGCCGTGCACGCCGTCGCGGTCGCGGAGGCCGAGCACGCGCTGCGGATCCTGCGCAGCCCGCAGGGCCGGCCGGCGACCGCGGTGGAACAGGCCCGGGCGGACTGGGCGATGTCCGGGATGCCGGAGCTGTGCGCCGCTGTGCTGGGGCCCGCGCTGGACCGGGTGGCCCGGACCGGAGGGGAGCTGACGCGGCGTCGCTTCCGTGCGGCGCTCCACGGCGTACGGCTCGACTGCCGCGGTCCGGCGGGTGCGCGGCCGGCCGGGGCGGGGGAGGACGACGCCGAGCAGCTGTGGGACGAGCTGGAGGCCTTCGCCGCGGGACCGCTGGCGGAGCGGGCCGTACGACGGTTCGGACCTCCCGCCGCCCGCACCGAAACCACCAGCACCGGCACCGGCACCGGCACCGGCACCGATGCCCAGGATCCGTACGACTCTCGGGGAGCTTCTTCGCCATGACCACCACCACGACCTGGCTGATCATCCTCCTGGTGCTGTCCGTCGTCGCGAACGTCGCGCTCACGGCGCAGCTGACCGCTCGGCGGCGCAGGCCGCTTCCCCTCCCCCCGGCCGCCACGGTGCGGGACTCGCCGCAGACCCTGGGCGAACTGGAGAGCACCCGCCTGGAGTTGGAGCAGGCCCGGCAGGCCGCGGACCACGCGGCCGGCCTGATGCAGGGGCGCGATCTCGAACTCGGCCGGGTCCGCGGGTTGCTCGCGCAGACGCAGGCCCGGGCGGCCGAGGCGGACGTCGCCGTGAAGGAGGCCCTCGCGCTGCGCCAGGAGCGGGACGGGCTCCTCACGCGGCTGCGGGAAGTGGAGGAGCAGGTGCGGCTGCGTTCGCGGGAACGCGACGACACCCAGTCTCAGGCCCTGGCCCGGATCCACGAGCTGGAGCGGCGGCTGGCCGACGCGGAGGCCCGGGCCGAGGGTCCCCTGGGTCCCGAGCCCGTCTCCCCGGCGATCCCCCGACAGCTGCCGCTGGGCCGGGACACGACCGCCGACAGCAGCGTGGACGGCGCCGACCTCGGGCCGGTGGTGGTGCGGGCCGCGTCGGCGCGCGGCGACCGCGGGCGGCACGACGGCGAGCACCGGCGTGACGCGGTCCTCCTGCGCTTCGCCGAGGAGATCCCCGCGCCGACGCTGCTCAGCGCGGTGGCGGCGGGCTCTCCGCGCGGCCGCTGGTCGCAGTCGGCGGCGGACCGCGCCTGCCGGAGCCTGGCGGCGCAGGTCGGCCGGTACGGGGAGGGCCTGGGCCGTGCGCTGTACGGGCCCGACGGCGACGACGCCGCCCTCGGCGCCCTGCTGCGTACGGCGTTGCAGGGCGTCGCGCACTCGATGCGGCTGGTGACCCGGGGCGAGGGCCCGGGGGGCGAGGCCGACGACACGGCGATCGAGGTGGCGCTGACCGGGCTGCTGACCCGGCTGGGCGACGGCCGGGAACGCGAGCACCTGGCCTTCGGTGTCGGTGACGGGGCGCTGCTGCGGCTGCGGGACGGGGCGTGGAGCGCGGTGTTCACGCCCGGGGAGTCGGCCGCCGACCGCAGCCTGCGGTTGCCCGCCGGCGCCGCGCGGGTCGGCTGGTCGCGGCTGACCACGCTGCCCGGTGACGTGCTCGCGGTGTGCAGCCCGCCGATGGCCGAGCTGCTGCTGCGCGACGACGTCGGCCCGTGGTTCGCGGCCCGGTGGGCGGGGCGTCAGCCGTACCTGACCTCGTTCCTGTCCGAGGTCAACGTCCCGGTCCGGTCCACCGGCGGCGACCGTTCCGTGGTCTGTCTGTGGGACTTCGGCGACGCCCGGGACGCCCGGTCGGCAACACCCTGACGCCTGACGCCTGACGCCCGTACATCATTGGGCGCGACGCGGCCGGCACACACCGGCGCGCGGCACGTTTTTTGTCCACGGGACAGAAGCTTTCCCCAGGGCAGCGCCGTGCGCGGTAGCCTCCGCAAAAGGGGCCGACCTCCGGAAAGTCTTTTCCGAAAGTGCGTGTTCAGCGCGCGCTGCACTCGAAATCGACCGGAACTCGCGGCCCCGCGGGCACCATGCACCTGCCGTTGTCTGCGCACCGCGCACTCCCTGGAGGGACACACGTGAAGGACTCGAAGGACAGGCTGGAAGCACTGCGGGCCGAGATCGAGCGCCGCAACCCCGCACAGCCCGAGTTCCACCAGGCCGTACGGGAGGTCCTCGAGACCCTGGCCCCCGTCTTCACCGCCCGGCCCGAGTACGCCGACCCGGCCGTGGCCCTGGTGGAGCGGCTCACCGAGCCCGAGCGGCAGATCCTCTTCCGTGTCCCGTGGCAGGACGACCGGGGCCGGGTCCACGTCAACCGCGGCTACCGCGTCGAGTTCAACAGTGCGCTCGGCCCGTACAAGGGCGGCCTGCGCTTCCACCCGTCGGTGGACATCGGCGTGGTGAAGTTCCTCGGCTTCGAGCAGATCTTCAAGAACGCGCTGACCGGCCTCGGGATCGGCGGCGGCAAGGGCGGCAGCGACTTCGACCCGCACGGCAGGTCGGACGCCGAGGTCATGCGGTTCTGCCAGTCCTTCATGACCGAGCTGCACCGGCACATCGGGGAGCACACGGACGTGCCCGCCGGGGACATCGGGGTCGGCGGCCGCGAGATCGGTTACCTGTTCGGGCAGTACCGGCGCATCACCAACCGCTGGGAGGCCGGCGTCCTGACCGGCAAGGGGCAGGGCTGGGGCGGTTCCGCGATCCGGCCGCAGGCGACCGGTTACGGCAGTGTGCTGTTCGCCGCCGAGATGCTGAAGGTCCGGGGCGAGTCGCTGGACGGGCTGACCGCGGTGGTCTCCGGCTCCGGCAACGTCGCGCTGTACACGATCGAGAAGCTCCAGCAGCTCGGCGCGAACCCGCTGACCTGCTCGGACTCCCAGGGCTACGTCATCGACGACAAGGGCATCGACCTCGCCCTGCTCAAGCAGGTCAAGGAGGTCGAGCGCGGGCGCGTGAGCGAGTACGCGGAGCGGCGCGGGTCCTCGGCGCGGTTCGTGCCCGGTGGGCGGGTCTGGGAGGTGCCGGCGGACGTCGCCTTCCCCTCCGCCACGCAGAACGAGCTGGACGCGCAGGACGCCCGTGCGCTCGTCGGGGGCGGGGTCAAGGCGGTCTCCGAGGGCGCCAACATGCCGACGACTCCCGAGGCCGTACGGATCCTGCAGGAGGCCGGGGTCGCGTTCGGGCCCGGCAAGGCCGCCAACGCGGGCGGGGTCGCGGTCAGCGCCCTCGAGATGAGCCAGAACGCCGGCCGGGTGGCCTGGAGCGCGCAGCGGGTGGAGGACGAGCTCGCCGCCATCATGAGCTCGATCCACGCCGTCGCCCACGAGACCGCCGAACGGTACGGCGCCCCGGGCGACTACGTCACCGGCGCGAACATCGCCGGCTTCGAGCGGGTCGCCGACGCGATGCTGGCGCAGGGCGTCATCTGATCCGACGGTCAGGGCCTGCCCGGATGCACCGGGCGGGCCGGCTGCGCTCGTGACCTGTGGAGCGGTCCGGGGGGGGGTGCCTCCCGGACCGCTCTGCCGCGTCCTGCCTCCGCGCGGTCGCGGCGGGCGCCTCAGGCGTAGTAGCTGAGGATCACCAGCAGGGCCGTGCATTCCGCGAGGAGCTGGGTGGTGAGCGCTGCCTGCCGTACCTGGCGGGCGGGCGCGGCCAGGGCGACGATGAACGCCACGGCGCCGATGCCGGTGCTCCAGAGGAACAGCCACCCGGGCAGCCCCTTGGTGCACTCGACCCCGTGCGTGATGCAGCCCGACACCTGCACGGAGGACAGCAGCAGAACGCCTGCCGCCAGGCAGGCCCCGGGGAACAGTGCGGCGGACAGGCCGGCCCAGAAGCGGGAGCGGTCCCGTTCCGGGGCCGTCGCCGCCCGGTCCGGCGCAGTCGCAGAGGCAGAGGCTGTGTTCATGCCCTGATCCCACAGGAACTCCGGGCCCGGCACACTCCGTCCGGCTACTCACCTGCACGTGCGCCCGTACTCACCCGCGCGCGGAGTGGCGGCGGTGCAGCTCCAGGGTGGCGACGACCGCCACGCCGAGGGTGAGGTGCATGAGGACCAAGGCTGCGACGGTGCCGCCGTCGGCACCGGACGACAACGGGCCGGCCACCGACAACAGTGCCAGGCCGCCGCCCACGTACTGCGCGATCCGCAGGAAGACCGGCTTCCACAGGGCCAGCAAGAGGGCGGCGCCCGCCCCGACGAGCAGCGGGACCACGGAGGCGCCGATGACGCCCCCGACGGTGATCGGGTGCGATGCGCCGGCGTCGACGACGATGAGCGTGGCTCCGGCCAGCTTGGCGACGGCAAGAACGATCAGATTGACCACGGCCGCGCCGACCGCGCCGGTGACCAGCGCCTTCCACCAGGTGAGGCCGGAACGGCGGACCGGGGGTGCGGCGGGCGCGGCGGGGGCGGCGGGGGCGGGGCCGGAGTTCGGAACGGCACTGCTCGACATGGGACTTCCTCCAACGTGTGAACGGCTGCGCCGCCATGAGGCCGGCGGCACACGAAGAAGCCTCCAACCCGAACCTTGCTTGAGGTCAACCCCCGTCGGTACGCCGTCCGCGCCCCCAATCGGTTTGCCGCGAGCAGCCCGGTCGGATAGGAACCACGCATGTTGAGGGGCAGAAAGATCGGGCTCAGGGCCCGGCGCGAGGACGACATCCCGATCCTGCAGACCGAGCTCTACGACGACGTGGTGAACTACGCGCGGTCCGAACTCCGCCCGTGGCGGCCGATCACGCCCGGCTCGAAGGAATCGCGGTTCGTGGTGGACGACACCGCGCAAGGGCACGTCTCGTTCTCCGTGGTGGAGCTGGACGGCGGGGCGCTGGTCGGCACGGTGACGCTGTGGGGCATCGACGACCACAACCGGTCCGCGCACATCGGGTTGGGGCTGCGGCCGTCCTCCCGCGGCAAGGGCTACGGCACCGACGTGGTCGCGGTGATGTGTCACTACGGGTTCGTCGTGCGCGGCCTGCATCGGCTGGCCATCGAGACGCTGTCGGACAACGCCGCGATGCTGCGCGCCGCCGAGCGCAACGGCTTCGTGCGCGAGGGCGTGCTGCGCTCCTCGGCGTGGGTGATGGGCGAGTTCCTGGACGACGTGCTGCTCGGACTCCTCGCCCAGGACTGGAAGCCGGACACCCTGACCGGCGGGGCGCCTAGCTGAGGGATCGTCACGGCGCTCCCCGTGGTGGCTCGCTCGCCCCCTACGTTTCAGATACAAGACTGTATCGGGATACAGTCTTGTATCTGGGAAGCGTGTCAAGGAGGCGATCACCATCACCAAGCGACTCACCCGGCAGCAGAGCCGACAGGTCACCCGCGAGCAGATCCTTCAGTCGGCAGCCGCGCTCTTCGCCGGCCAAGGGGTCAGCGGAACCTCGGTGGAGCAGATCGTCGAGGCCGCCGGGTACACCCGGGGCGCCTTCTACGGCAACTTCGAGGGCAAGCACGAGCTCGTCCTCGCCCTGCTCGAACAGCGGACCCAGCACGAGCTGGAGGAAATCCAGGCGATGAGCCGCGAGGCGGCCACCTTCGAGGAGATGCTCGGCCGCCTCCGTTCCTGGCACCGCCGGCGCGACGAGAGCCTCGCCAGTTGGCTCGCCCTGCGCACCGAACTCTGGCTCTACGGACTGCGGGACCCGGAGCTGCTGCCCGTACTGGCGGACCGCGAGCGCCGCTCCCGGAAGGTGATCGCCGAGTCGCTGGAGCAGGGCTTCACCGCGCGCGGCGTGACCACGCCGGCTCCCGTGGAGCTGCTGGCCCTCATCGTGCACGCGCTGGACGACGGACTGTCCATCCAGCGCGTGCTCTGCCCCGCCGACAGCGGCACGGACTCCGTCGTGGACGTGGTGGAGCTCCTGATGAAGTCCTGGACCGCACTCGCCCGCAGCACCACGACCGCTGCCGAACCCAGCGTGGTTCCCACCGCGGAACCCACCGCCGAACCCCCGATCGAGAACCTGGAGAAGAACCCATGAACAAGGCAGGGCAGGCAGAAAGGCCGGCGACCGCCGGCCCACCTGCCACCCCCGACGCGCCCGAGCCCGACCCGAAGCGGTGGCTCGCACTGACCGTCCTGCTGGTCGCCACCTTCATGGACCTGCTCGACGCCAACATCATCACCGTGGCGATCCCGAGCATCCAACGCGACCTCGGCGCCTCGACCTTCGCCATCCAGGCCATGACGGCCGGCTACACCCTGAGCTTCGCGGTCCTGCTGATCACCGGCGGCCGGCTCGGTGACATCTTCGGCCGCAAGCGGATGTTCCTCGTCGGAGTCAGCGGCTTCGTCCTCGCGTCCGCCCTGTGCGCCGCGGCGCCCACCACCGAGTTACTCGTGGCCGCCCGCGCGCTCCAGGGCCTCACCGCCGCGATCATGGTGCCCCAGGTGCTCGCGCTCATCCACGTCTCCTTCGCTCCCCGGGAGATCGGCCGCGTCGTCAGCCTCTACGCGGGCATGGTCGGCCTGGCCATCGTCTCCGGACCCCTCATCGGCGGCGCCCTGATCAGCTGGAGCCCGCTGGACCTCGGCTGGCGCGGCATCTTCGTGGTGAACCTGCCCGTAGGCGTGGTGGCCCTGATCGGCGCCGCCCAGTGGATGCGGGAGTCGAGCTCCCCCGACGCGAAGCGCCTGGACGTCATCGGCATGCTGCTGGTGATCCTCGGACTGCTGCTGCTCATGGTGCCGCTGACCCTCGGCCGCGAACTCGACTGGCCGCTCTGGAGCGTCGTCTGCCTCGTCGCCGCCGCCCCCGTCCTCGCGCTGTTCGTGGTCTACGAACGCCACAAGACCCGCAAGGACGGCTCGCCCCTGGTGACGCTGTCCCTGTTCAAGGTCCGCGCGTTCGGCGCCGGCATCGGCGTGCAGCTCCTCTTCAGCGCCATCCCCGCCGGCTTCTTCCTCAGCTGGACCCTCTACCTCCAGGCCGGCCTCGGCTGGTCGGCCCTGCACACCGGTCTGACGGCGATCCCGTTCTCCCTGTGCGTGCCGGTCGTCGGCGGTCTCGCCGTCCGCAAGTTCTCCCCGCTCTACGGCCGTTACTGCCTGCTCGCGGGGGCCGTCCTGATGTGCGCGGGCATCGTCTCCTACGCCTGGGCGGCCGACCGCTTCGGTACGGACATCACCTCCTGGCACGCGATCCCGTCGATGCTCCTGATCGGCTCCGGCATGGGTCTGCTCATGCCCCCGCTGACGGCGCTGGTCCTCAGGGAGGTCCGGCCGCAGGAGGCCGGCGCCGCCTCCGGCATCGTCAACGCCACCGGCCAGCTCGGTGCCGCGCTCGGCGTTGCGGTCATCGGCAGCCTCTTCTTCGCGGCGCTCGCGGCCAACGCCGGACCGCAGGCCGAACGGGTCGCCCCCACCGTCCAGTCGCTGTCGCCCCGGCAGACCGCAGAGCTCCGGGACTGCGCGACCGAGGCGCTCGGCCAGGACGACCTGGCCAAGGTTCCGGACACGTGCTCCGCCCTGGTGCAGGGCGCCGACGGCGACACCCGCGAGACGATCAACAGCGCGCTCGGCGAGATCCGTGCGAGGACGTTCGCGTCCACCTACAGCGAGACGCTGTACTGGGCGGCCGGTGGCCTCGTCCCGGTCACCGCCCTCGTCCTGCTCCTGCCGCACCACCGGGTCCGGCGGAAGGAAACGCCCTAGTGCGCCGCACCTCTGACGACCCGTCGAATCGCCGTCGCCGGGCTCGGCGCCGGACGCCTCGACCTCAAGTCGGTCTCCACCGACCTGGCCGGCATCAAGATCAAACGGAAGGGGCGCTGACCCGCAGGTGCGGAACACTCTGATGACACCTGACGAATTCACCCTCGTGCTGTCCGACCTGACCCTGCGCCGCGTGTTCTCCGCGGTCGCGCTCGGCGCGTCCACCTCGTCCGAGATCCTCACGGCCGCGGGGCTCGACACCCCCGTGGCGGCCAAGGCCATCGGGCAGCTGACCCGGACGGGTCTGCTCGTGCCCGAGGGGCGCGGCCGGCTCGTCGTCAACGAAGGCGCCCTGGAGGAGGCGGCGCGGACCGCCGCCCGCCGCCGGGAGGATGAAGCCGCCGCCGAGCAGCCCGACGCCCGGCTGCGCGGATTCGTACGCGACCGGGTGCTGGTGGGTCTGCCCGAGGAGGCCGACCCCGGGGCGCGGCGCACGGTGCTGCGGCACGTCGGGGAGGCCACCTTCACCCCGGGCGAGGAGTACGACGAGCGCACGGTGACGGAGCGTCTGGAGCCGTGGTGTGAGCACGGAGTCCTGGACGCCGTGTCACTGCGCCGGGCCCTCGTCGACCTCGGGGTGCTGCGCCGCGCGTCGGGCCTGTACGTAATCGGACATCTCTTTGAGCACAACAGCCTTTCTTTGGAAGGTAATTGATGAACCATCACCTCCGGGTGATACTTCGGGATCCGTCGGCCGAGAGCGTCAGGCCGGCGATCACCGATCGCCCAGGGGGAAATCGACGTGCGACGCACACCTCGCATCAGGCGGAAGGGGGCGAGGGCGGGCGCGTCGGCCGCCCTCGCCGCCCTCGTTCTCGCAGTGGGGCCGACCACACCCGCCGGGGCCGCCCCGCCCGCCGCTCCGGCAGGGGCGGACCGGCCGTCGGACCGCCCCGCGTCCGCCGGCCTCACCCACCTCACCCTCATCACCGGTGACCGCGTCACCGTGGACGCCGACGGCCGCCCCGTCGGCTTCCGGCCCGCCCCGGGCCGCGAGAAGATACCCGTCTCGGTGGAACGCGACAACGGCCGGACCAGCCTCGTCCCCGCCGACGCCCGGCGCCTCGTCCTCTCCGGACGGCTCGACGCCCGCCTCTTCGACGTCACCGAGCTCAGCCGGCCCGAGTACCGGCGGGCCCCGGGGGGCGGGGACCGGCTGCGGCTGATCGTCCGCTACGAGCAGGGGGCCGCGCCCGCGGGCCGGTCCGCCCTGCGCGCCGCCGACGGGCTCCGGGTGGACCGTACGTACGCCTTCCTCGGCGCCGAGGCGGTCAGCGCGGGCGCCGACCGGGCGGCCGCCGCCTGGCAGGCCCTGACCGCCGGCTCCCGTACGCGCGGCACGGCCAGTGGCACGGACCGCGGCCTGGCCCCCGGCATCGACAAGGTCTGGCTGGACGGCGTACGCGCCGCCACCCTCGACAGGAGCACCCGGCAGATCGGCGCCGACCGGGCCTGGAGCTCGGGGTACGACGGAACCGGCGTGAAGATCGCCGTCCTCGACACGGGAGTGGACTCCACCCACCCCGACCTCACCGGAAAGGTCCTGGCGGAGCAGAACTTCTCCGTTTCCGACGACGCGAAGGACCGGTTCGGGCACGGCACCCACGTCGCCTCCATCGCCGCCGGTACGGGCGCCGCGTCGGGCGGGAAGTTCAAGGGCGTGGCCCCCGGCGCCGGGATCCTCAACGGCAAGGTCCTCGACGACTCGGGCTTCGGCGACGACTCCGGCATCATCGCCGGCATGGAATGGGCCGTCGCCCAGGGCGCTCAGGTCGTCAACCTCAGCCTCGGCACCACCGACTGGCCCGGCATCGACCCGGTCGAGGAGGCGGTCAACAAGCTGAGCGCCGACCGGGGGGTGCTGTTCACCATCGCGGCGGGCAACAGGGGAGAGCTCGGCTCCGCCACCGTGGACTCCCCCGGAAGCGCGGACGCCGCGCTCACCGTCGGCGCGGTCGACGACACCGACGCCCTCGCCCCGTTCTCCGGCACGGGCCCGCGCGAGGGTGACGGCGCGATCAAGCCGGACGTCACCGCGCCGGGCGTCGACATCACCGCGGCGGCCCTCCCCGGCGGTGGCTCCGCTGACGAGGCCGGCCGGGCCGGCGAGGACCCGGACGGTTACGTCTCCATGTCCGGAACCTCGATGTCCACCCCGCACGCCGCGGGCGCCGCCGCGCTGCTCAAGGCTCGTGCTGTACGGGACCTGGGCGTCGACCCAGACCTGCGCCCTCCGCATGATCTCCTGGCTGGTGATCGGCTCCGCCCTGACGGCCGCGCGCGCCTCACCGCCCCTCCCCTTGCCGAACGGCTGCTCGCCCGCCCCCTGTTCGGTGTCGGACGACTGCCGCACGGCGGTCGACCCCCTTTCCGGCGCCGGGCCGGGAGCCGCGGAGGCCACACCGCCCAGCACGGCCGAGCCCGCGGCCAGCGTGCCCACCACCGTCACCGCGCCCAGCACCGTACGGGCCCGGGGTACCAGACCCTTGACCGCCGCCGGGGGGCGCCGCCGGCAGCCCGCGCACAGGCAGGAATCCGTCTCCGGAATGAACTCCTCAAAAGGCGGTAGATGCATCACGGTTGTCTCCCATCCGTCCCAGCGGGCCCATGCCGCAGACGCGGGCCCGCGACCTCCTCGTGTGGAGCAAGATCGTCACAGGGCGGAGGAGGGGCTCCGGCCGCCGAAGGTCCCGTCTGCCAGGGACTTTCGGCCCGATGAACGGCGCCGGCCGCCCTACGACCGCCCCGCACGGGACGAAGGTCACTCACGCTCCGGGCACGAGCCGACGAAAGTACGGCCCCGGGGTCTGCGTGCCGCCGCGACCGTCCTCGGCGAAGACCACCCCCTGGCGGTCGGTGCGTCGCGTCGCGTCGCGGCCCTTTGTCCGTAATCTGCCGTACGGCCGGGCGCGAGCCCCTCCGCTGAGACTCCCGGGTTCGCCCCGACCAGCGTGAAGGCCTGGGGTCGGGAGCGCCGGACCGGCTTGCCCCGGAGCTATGGTTTGGCTGTGAAGCGTCGTACAAGAGTGGCTCGAGGTACGGGAGGAGTGCCGACAAGTTCTATATTCGTACGAACCATCCACGCGCGGCCCTGCTGCGGTGAGCAGGGGGAGACGAATAGCGATGGCCGATACCGACACCGCTGCAGGCACGCGGGCCGAGTCCCGGAGCAGCCGCAAGGTCCGCAGGAAGGCGCGGAACCGCAGGCGCCTGGGCATGGGCGTGGCCGTGATCGCCCTGGGCGGGGTCGCCGCCACCGCGTACGCCTTCATGGGGCGGCCCTCCGGGACCACCGACGCCGACGCGCAGCTTGCGGCGCCGGGTGCCGCGGCCGAGGGGGCAGCCGCCGCCAAGGCGACGGAGGAGGCCTGGGACGGCAAGGTCAAGGTCCTGGGAGACGGCTCCACCTCCTACACCGGACCGCAGCCGGGACAGCTCAAGCCCGAGCGGCTGAAGCCCGGTGAGAAGCCGCCGCAGTTCGTGGTGTTCTCCTGGGACGGCGCGCTGGAGGGCGACGACCACCTGTTCTCCCACTTCCGCGAGGTGGCCCGGGAGAACAAGGCCCACATGACCTTCTTCCTCACGGGCATCTACCTGCTGCCGGAGAGCAAGAAGTCGCTCTACCACCCGCCGCAGCACAACCAGGGGGCGGCCGCCATCTCGTACCCGACCGTCCCGCACATCAAGTCCACCCTCGGGCAGCTGCGCGGCGCCTGGAACGAGGGCAACGAGATCGGTTCGCACTTCAACGGGCACTTCTGCGGGCCCAAGGGCGGCGGGGAGTGGAGCGCCACCGAATGGAAGAGCGAGACGGACCAGACGTACTCGTTCATCAAGAACTGGAAGACCAACACCGGCTTCACCAAGGAGGCGCCGCTGCCCTTCGACCCGGACCGGGAAATCGTCGGCGGCCGTGCCCCGTGCCTCGAGGGCCAGAAGAACCTCCTGACCGCGATCAAGCCGTACGGCTGGCGCTACGACGCGAGTTCCTCGGGAGACTTCCAGCTGTGGCCGGCCAAGCAGGACGGCATATGGAACTTCCCCCTCCAGCTCGTGCCGTTGCAGGGCAAGGAGGTGCAGGTCCTCTCCATGGACTTCAACTTCCTGTTCAACCAGTCGGGCGACAGCACCCAGGGCGACCCGGCGAAGTTCGCAGGGTGGCAGGCGCAGGTCCGGGGCTCGTACATGAACGGCTTCAACCGCGTCTACAACGGCAGCCGGGCGCCGATGTTCATCGGCAACCACTTCGAGGACTGGAACGGCGGCATCTACATGAAGGCCGTCGAGAACGTCATGAAGGACGTCTGTCCGCGCCAGGACGTGCGCTGCGTGTCGTTCCGGGAACTTGCGGACTGGCTCGACGTCCAGGACCCGAAGGTTCTGGGCCAGCTGCGCATGCTCGACCCGGCACAGGCGCCGGACTGGACCACGCTGGTCAAGTAGTCGGCCCCGGCGGCCGCCGGGCCGGGCCCGCGGCCGCCGAGCGGGGCCGCCGGGCGGCGCGCGCCGCCCGGCCTACTTCACCGCCTTGATGTAGTCCGCCCACAGGCGCACCGCCCGGTCGCTGCCGGGCGTGTTCGGGGTGTCGCCGCCCAGACCCGTCAGCGGCTGCGGCACCAGGTCGGTCAGCGCCATCCGGTAGACCACCACGGCCGTGGACTCCTTCTCGGTGCTGGCCACGAACCAGCCCGCCGTGTTCGTGGCCGTGGTTCCCGTCTTGCCGGCCGCGCCGGAGTGCGCCTTGGCCGCCGCCTTCGCCGATCCCTCGGTGACGGCGGACCGCAGGGCGTCCGTCACCGCGCGGGCGGTCTCGGCCTTCACGGCCCGGGTCGGTTTCGGCGCATCGAGCGGCATCGCGGCGCCGTTGCGGGTGACCGAGCGCACCGAGTAGGGGTCGGTGTGCATGCCGTCGGCGGCGAACGTCTCGTAGGCGCCGGCCATGCGGATCGCGCTGGGGGTCGAGTTCTCCCCGAGTGCGAACGTGGGAATCCGAGGCCCGAGGCTCGATCCGAGCAAGCCCGAACGCTCGGCGAACGACTCCACCCGGTCGAGGCCGACATCGAGGCCGAGCTGCAGCATGGGGGTGTTGATGGAATTGGCGACGGCCTGGCTCAAGGTCACCTGACCCCAGTTGCGGCCGCCGTCGTTGCGGCCCTTCACCACCTTGCCGCTGCGGTCCCAGTACGGGCCCTCGGGCGTCTGCACGGTCACCTGGTCGTTGCCGTCGGCCATGGTGGAAGGGGAGACGGGCGTGCGGTCCTTGCCGCGCGTGCGCACCACCCCTTCCTCGAGCGCGGCGGCGTAGACGAACGGCGTGAGCGCCGTGCCGACCGGGATCGTCGTCGCGTTCGACTCGTTGAAGCCCTGCTTCAGGTAGTCGGGGCCGCCGTACACGGCGAGCAGCCGCCCGTCCGGGGCCACGCTCGCCGCGCCGATCCTGGCGTTCTTGTCGGTGTCGGGGCGTCGCCCGGCGTCGAAGTCCTTCTGCGTCTCCTGGACGGCGGCGGTCAGGGCCGTCATGCGGGCCTTGTCGAAGGTCGTGTAGATCTGGTAGCCGCCGAGGTCGAACTCGGCGTCCGGGATGTGGCCGGTCTTGATCGCGTACGCCTTGGCCAGCTCGACCAGGTAGCCGGTCTGCGCGCCGGGAGCGCCGGGCAGGGACGCGCCCGTGGGCTCGGGGAACTTCGTGTAGGTCGCCCGCTCGGCGCGCGTGAGCCGGCCGGTCTCGACCATGCGGTCCAGGATCCACGACCATCGCTCGACGGCCCGCTCGTGGTTCTCCGGACTGAGGGCGGGGTCGTACAGTCCGGCGCCCTTGAGCAGGGAGGCCAGGAAGGCGCCCTCGCTGACGTCGAGCTGCGAGACGTCCTTGCCGTAGTACGCCTGGGACGCGCGCTGCAGGCCGTAGGTGCCGCGGCCGAACCAGCTGGTGTTGAGGTAGTCCTGGAGGATCTCCTTCTTCTCCCTCTGGTTGTCCAGCTTCACTGCGAGCAGGACCTCGGTGAACTTCCTCGACAGGGTGCGGTCCTGGTTCAGGTAGGCGTTCTTCACGTACTGCTGCGTGATGGTGGAGCCGCCTTGGGTCTCACCCCCGGTCACCGCGGCGCCCACGGCGCGCAGGAAGCCGGCCGGCGAGACTCCGGGATCCGAGTAGAAGCTCGAGTTCTCGGCTGCCAGGACGGCTCCCTGGACCTTGGGAGGGACCTTGTCCAGCGGCATCTCCTGCCGGCTGACCCAGCCCGTCCGGGCCATCGTGGTGCCGTCGGCCCAGTAGTAGACGTTGTCCTGCTGCGTGGCGAACGAGTTGATGTCGTCGGGTAGGTCCGTGGTGGCGTAGGCGTACGTGACGACGCCCGCCATGGCGAGGAACGCGTACACGCAGGCACCCAGCCATTGGCGCCACGAGGGTATCCACCGGCGCCAGCCGGTGCGGCCCGGTCTCGGGAAGGCGGGCCGCAGGCGCCGCAGTTGCTTGCGCACCACATCGACGGCCGGTGCCAGGGCGCCGAGCCGGCCGGCTCCCTCCCGGGGACGGCGACGCGCCCCCGACTTTCCCCGCGCTCGCCCTCTTGCAGCCGAATCCTGCCTATCCACTTCGAATGCCCCCTGTGCTGTGCTTTCCCGCACACCCTAGATGCATTTGCTGTGAGGCCTGCCGGGTGGTGGCCGCTTCCCCGCCGCGGGCGGGAGCGGTTCGCCACCTGCGGTGAAGCGGAGGCAGGCCGCCCTGCAGACGGGGCGACTGCGCCTGGCGGCCGTCGAGGAAGCGGAACGCAACGAAGGAGTCGCCCAATTGTGCGACGATGCCGTCCCCCGGTTCGTGTGTACCGGGTGACAAGGGGAACCACAGTGATACCTAAGAGGTTCAGGCCCGCCGCCATCGCGGCCCTGACCGTAGCCTTGGCCACCGGCAGCATGTTCGCGTACTCGGCGAGTGCGGGCACCGGCCCCGAGGCGGCCGATCGAGCCACCTCCGATGCCTTCGCCCGCATGGCCGACGACGTGCTCTCCCAGCGCACCCAGGCCCTGGTCGAAGATCAGCCAGGAAACCGTAATTCCGGCCAGACGTCCGCGAAGACACGGATGTCGGCCCAGCTGAAGAAGGACGAGGAGGCCGCGATCTCGTCGCTGCGGTCCCGCAGGACACGGCTTGCGGATCTCGGCGAGGCCTACACGGACGCCGACACCCGCGTCTCCGTCGACCGTGCCATGGTCGCGGGCGGGAAGGCGACCGTCCAGGTCACCGAGCAGACCACGCTCACCTACAAGAAACTGCGCGGCGACGAGCCGGCCACCACCGACTTCCGGACGCGCTACGAACTGATCCTCACCAGCAAGCGGGGCGGCGGCTGGGAACTCACGTCGATCACGTCTCAGGACAGCGGCCCCGTCGCGATCAACGAGCCGGTGGCCACCAAGACGAAGGCCGTCAAGGACGACGGCAACCAGTACCCGGACGGCACGCCCGCGTCCACCCGGTACCCCGCCCCGGCCAAGCCCAAGGCGAAGACCGGCGGCGCCTACGACTACGCCGCCATGGGGAAGTACGCGGAGAAGTACTGGAGCAACTACAACCCGGCGTACCGCAAGTTCAACGGCGCCGGGGGCGACTGCACCAACTTCATCAGCCAGGCGCTGAAGGCGGGCGGCTGGAAGCCCGTTCCGGGCTCCACGTCGGACTACCGGAACTGGTGGTACGACAAGACCCGCCAGTCCGACTCCTGGGTCGGCGCGAACGAGTGGGCATGGTTCACGCTGTCCAACCAGCGGGCCGCCAATCTGGCCAACGTCTACCAGACGGACGTCGGTGACATCGTGCAGGTGGACTTCAACAAGGACGGGTCCAAGGACCACTCCATGATGGTGACGTACCGCAGCAATGCGGGAATGCCGTACCTCACCTACCACTCCACCAACACCTATCGCAAGTCCCTCGCGAGCATCATCGCGTCCTACCCGGACGCGGTCTACTTCGCGTACCGCACCTGACGGGTAGCCTTCGGCTTCTCCTGCCGCGGAACCCCCCGCGGCAGGAGAAGCCGTCGCGAACGATCCGTCACACCTAAGGCACCCCATGGACAGCGAGCGCATACAGACCTGCCTGGACCTGATCCACCAGGCACGGCAGCTACCCCTGGACCACGCTCAGCGCCGTCTGCTGGAACAGGCCGCCGGCGAACTCGTCCGCGACGGCCGCCTCCGACGCCGTGCCGAGGCACGCGCGGCACGAGCCGCAGCCGACGCGGAGCTGCTCGCCGCCACCCCGATGGGCGCCTGCGACCGCGTCATGGACGCCGCACTGCCCGCCCCCGCACCGGCCCCGCCGGACCGTACGCCGGACGGCGGCGGGTGGTCACGACTGCTGAACCGCCCGCAACGTTGCTATGTCTGCAAGAACCACTACCGGCGCGTCCACGAGTTCTACCACCTGCTGTGTCCCGAATGCGCCGGCGAGAACCTCGCCCACCGCACGACCCGCACCGACCTCACCGGCCGTCGTGCGCTGCTGACCGGCGGGCGCGTCAAGATCGGCTTCCAGGTCGCGCTGATGCTCCTTCGGGACGGCGCCGAGCTCACGGTGACCAGCCGCTTCCCCCAGGACACGGTGCGCCGGTTCGCGGCGGCCCCCGGCGCCGCGGATTGGTGGCACCGGCTGCGGATCGCCGCCCTGGACCTGCGCGATCCCCGGCAGGTGCTCGCTTTCACGGACCACATGCTCTCCGAGGGGCTGCCCCTGGACGTCCTGATCAACAACGCTGCCCAAACCCTGCGCCGCTCTCCCGAGGCGTACGCCGCGCTGTCCGCCGCCGAACCCGCACCGACCCCCGCGTCCCTCACCCCGCCACAGATCTGGACCGCTCCGGGATTCTCCGTACCGGGCCCACGCACCGCGCCTCTGCCGTGGACGGCGGAGCTCGCCCCGCGGTTCCGAGCGCCCTGCGCCCTGGCCGGTACCGCACCCACGGCCGATGCCCCGGTGGCCACCTCCCTGCCGCAGGAGGGCGTCGACGAGGCGGGCCTGCTGCCCGAGACGGCCGCAGCCAACTCCTGGACCCTGCGGCTGGGCCAGATCGACCCGACCGAGCTGCTGGAAGTCCAACTGGTCAATGCCGTCGCGCCGTTCCTGCTCGCCGACCGCCTGCTCCCCCTTCTCGACGCTTCCCCGCACCCCCACCGCTACCTCATCAACGTCTCGGCAGTCGAAGGCCAGTTCACCGTGCGCAACAAGACCAGCGCCCATCCGCACACCAACATGGCCAAAGCCGCCCTGAACATGCTCACCCGCACCAGCGCGGCCGACCTGGCCACCCGCGGCATCCACACCTGCAGCGTGGACACCGGCTGGGTCACCGACGAGAAACCCCTCCCCGCCCGGAAGCGGCACGCCGCCACCGGCTGGCGCCCGCCCCTGGACATCGTCGACGGCGCCGCCCGCGTCTACCACCCCATTGTGCAAGGGCAGGCCGGCGCACCCATCCACGGCGTCCTCCTGAAGGACTACCAGCAGGTCCCATGGTGATCCCTCCGGCGTCCTCAGTGGTGCGCCACAGCCACGGAGGGCCCTTCCGGTACCGCGACAAGGGGGAACTCCGTCCAGACGGTCTTGCCGTCCCGGGTGTAGCGGGTGCCCCATCGTTCGGTGAGCTGGGCCACCAGGAAGAGGCCGCGCCCGCCCTCGTCGGTGGTGCGCGCCCGTCGTAGGTGCGGAGCGGTGCTGCTGCGGTCGGAGACCTCGCAGATCAGGCTGCGGTCGCGGATGAACCGCAGGGTCACCGGCGTGCCGCCGCCGTACCGGTAGGCGTTGGTGACCAGTTCACTGACGACCAGCTCGGCGGTGAAGGCCAGCTCCCCCAGGCCCCACCTGGTCAGTGTGGTCTCCGTCAGGCGCCGTGCCCGTTCGGCGGCGGTCGGCTCCGCGGGCAGTTCCCAGGAGGCGACCTGCTCCGGCGCCAACACGCGGGTACGGGCGAGGAGCAGGGCGACGTCGTCCGGCGGGTGATCCGGAAGCAGGGCGTTCTGCACGTCCGTGCAGGTCTCCTTCAGCGAGCGGCCGGGCCGGGACAGGGCTTCTCGCAGCCGCGAGAGTCCCTCGTCGAGGTCGAGGCCACGGGCCTCGACCAGGCCGTCCGTGTACAGCGCCAGCAGACTTCCCTCGGCGAGTTCCAGTTCGGCGGACTCGAACGGAAGTCCGCCCAGCCCCAGCGGCGGCCCCTCGGGCAGGTCGGGCAGGCTCACCGTGCCGTCGGAGGTCACCACGGCGGGGGGCAAGTGACCCGCCCGGGCCAGGGTGCAGCGCCGGGAGATGGGATCGTAGACCGCGTAGAGGCACGTCGCGCCGACGATCTGCTGGCCCCGCGGGCGTCCGTCGGCAGGCTCCTGCTCGGCTGCCAGGCGGTTGACCAGGTCGTCCAGGTGGGAGAGGACCTCGTCCGGAGCGTAGTCGAGGCTGGCCAGGGTGTGTACGGCCGTGCGCAGGCGGCCCATGGTGGCCGCGGCGTGCAGGCCATGGCCGACGACATCACCGACGACGAGGGCGACGCGTGCTCCGGAGAGCGGGATGACGTCGAACCAGTCGCCGCCGACGCCGGTGGCGGGATCGGCCGGCAGATAGAGGTGCGCGACCTCGACCGCGCTGTACGCGGGCAACGCCTGCGGCAGCAGGCTGCGCTGCAGGGTCAACGCGGCCTGATGCTGCTGGGTGTAGCGGCGGGCGTTGTCGATGCACAGGGCGGCCCGTGCGGCGAATTCCTCTGCGAGCGTGAGGTCGTCCTCCTCGAACGGCTCGGGCCGATCGGCCCGCCACAGGCTGAGCAGGCCGAGGAGCAGACCGCGGGCCGTCAGCGGTACGACGATCAGTGAATGCGCGCCCAGGTCGAGGGCGCGCCGTCGGCGCTCCTGGTCCTGGAAGTACCAGCCGGGGCTGCTCCGGAGCTCTGGCTCGAGGATGGACTGCTGTTCGGCGAGGCACCTGGCCTGCGGGGTGCGAGGGTCGAAGCGGAAGACCTCTCCGTCGGCGTACATCACCCGGAGCGCCTCTGCCACGACCGAGTGGACGGCCATTCTGCGGACCGGTCCGCTCGGCTCCTCGGCGGTCTCGTCGCCTCGGGCGACCGACTCCAGCAGGTCCACCGAGACGGCGTCCGCGAGGTCGGGGACGGCGACGTCGGCCAGCTCCCGGGTGGTCTGGCCGAGATCCAGTGTGGTCCCGATGCGGGCACTCGCCCGATTGAGCAGGGCGAGCCGCCGGCGGGCCCGGTAGCGGTCGGTGACGTCCTCGACCAGTTGGGTGACTCCGAGGATCCCGCCCGCGGGGTCCTCCATCCGGAACGCCGACACCGACACCACCCGCTCGTGGTCGGGGTCGCTCCTCAGGCGGCAGGGCTGCTCGGTGAAGATCAGGGGGGCGCCCGTCTCCAGCACCCGTCGCAGCCGGGTTTCGATGGTCTTCACGTCCGGACCGATGAGGAAGTCACCGATGCTTCGGCTCCGGATCTCCGCCGCGGAGAGTTGCGTGAACCGGGCCAGTGCCCGGTTGATCCGCAGGATGCTCAGATCGGGGGCGTGGACGGACAGACCGATCGGGGAGCGCTGGAACAGACCGTCCAGGACCGACCGGTCCGTCTCCCACCGGAGCACCTCCGCCGCCGGGGCGACGACGAGCAGCCACTCGCGGGCCGAGCCGGCGCGGATGACGGCGCGGGCGCGGAAACCCAGCTCGATCCGTCGCCCGCTGCGGTGCAGGACGGGCAGGACGCCGGACCAGCCGCCGTCGCGCTCGCACGCGGCCGCTGCGTCCCGGACCACCTCATAGTCGCGGGAGTCGAACAAGAATTCCAAGGCCGTGCGGCCCAGCACCTCATCGGGCGGGTAGCCGAGGTGCTCCTGTGCGCGCTCGCTCCAGCCGACGATCCTGCCGTGATCGTCCAGAACCGCCGAGGCAGAGTTGTGCAGCGCGAACGGGTCCTCGGGCACCTCGCCCGATCCCGGCGCCGGTGCGTCCATCGCTGCCACCCTTCGACCTGCTCGACCTGCCGAACGGACCGCACAGCGGGCATCGCCGCGGCGACTACCCAGAGTGACCAGAAATCAGGGGTTGAGCAGTCGGCTCACCTTCAGTATCGCCGCGCCGCCGCACGTCGGCAGAGGGGGCGGCGCAGCCCTCGGAGTGGCATGCCACCTTCGGAGTAATGACTGTTTTGCCGGTATCTCCGTGCCACGCTGTGGTCTCGATCGATCAGGGTCGTGTGGGTCGTGTCAGCGGGTCGTGTCAGGAGACCGGAATGCACCGCTCAGGTGAGGGGTCGGATGGAAGGGAAACACCCGGGGCAGCCGCACCTTCCCGACCTGCACGTGCGTCTGCGTACCGAGTTGGCCAGGATCGACGAGCAACTTCGCTCCCTGCTGGCCTCCATGGACCGCCTGCAGGGCCTGCTGGATGCGGTGGTGTCCATCAGCCAGGAGGTGGAGCTGCCTGACGTGCTGCGCCGCATCGTGACCACCGCCATGGACCTGGTCGGCGCCCGCTACGGGGCACTGGGCGTACTCGGCGAGTCCGGCGAGCACTTGGAGCAGTTCATCACCGCCGGTCTGTCGGAGCAGGAACGCGCCGATCTCGCCGAGACCGGTCTGCCCCGCGGTCTGGGCGTCCTCGGGCACCTGATCCACCACCCCGAACCCCTGCGGGTCGACAGCATCTCGGCCCATCCGTCGTCCACCGGCTTCCCGTCCGGCCACCCGCACATGCACACTCTGCTCGGCGTCGCCATCAGTGTCCGCGGCGAGATCTACGGCGACCTCTACCTCTCCGAGCGGCGCGACGGACATCCCTTCGACGTCCATGACGAGAACGTCGTCGTCGCCCTGGCCAGTGCCGCCGGAATCGCGATCGAGAAGGTCCGCCTGTTCGAACGCGTTCGCCTCGGAGCCGAGCAATTCCAACGGCTTCTGCTGCCCACCCTGCCGGACCTGCGGCCCTTCACCGCCGCCGCCATCTACCGGCCCGCCGCCGAGCCCAGTCAACTCGGCGGGGACTGGTACGACGCCATCCCGCTGGCCGACGACGTCGTGGCGGTCGTCATCGGTGACGTGATCGGTCACGATCTGGAGGCCGCGGCCGCCATGGCCTCCACCCGCAACATGCTGCGGGCCTTGCTGTTCGACCAGAGCCATCCGCCCAGCGCCATTCTTGCCCAGCTCGACCGCACCCTGCAGGCCATCACGAGCAATCCCGTCACCACCACGACCCTGGCGCGCATCGAACCCGAGGAACCGGGCTGGCGACTCCGCTGGAGCAGCGCGGGCCACGTCCCACCCCTGCTGATCACCCCCGGGCACCCGGCGGAGTACCTCTTCGCCGAGCCCGGGGTACCGCTCGGGGTCGACCCCGAGCAGCCCCGCCCCGACCACTCCCGCTTCCTGCCTCCGGACGCCACCGTGGTCTTCTTCACGGACGGGCTGGTCGAACATCCCGAGCACCCCATCGACGAGCGTCTCGACCGGCTCACCGATCTCGCCACCCGGTACGCCGCCCTGCCCCTGCAGGAGTTCGTTCAGGCTCTGGCCGACCACCACCCCAGCGACGGGCACGACGACCTGGCCATCCTCGCCCTGCGCACCCCGCACCTCTGATCGCCGTGTCTCACCCCCGGCTCAGGAGCGCCCTGGAGGATCCGAGGGATCCGGCGGATGATGGACCTCGGGGCGATATCGATGCGGAGGTGTCGCCTGATGGCTGCTGCGCGGCCTGAACGGCTCCGGCAGGCCGGTCTGACCGCCCTGGAGATCTGCGCCGTCGCCGCGCTGTACTACGGCTCCGCCACGCTGGGACTGATCCAGCAACTGGTGGGAGGCCAGGTCACCCCGCTGTGGCCGCCGACCGGCATCGCCCTGGCGAGCCTGCTCCTGCGCGGTCTGCGGGTCTGGCCCGGAATCGCGCTGGGCGCGTTCCTGGTCAACGTCCCGCTCGGCCCGTCGATCCCGGCCGTGCTCGCGATCGTGGCGGGCAACACCCTCGCGCCGGTCTGCTCGTACGCGCTGCTCCGTCGTACGGGGTTCCGTACGGAACTGGACCGTCTGCAGGATGCGCTGGGGCTGATCTTTCTCGGTGCGCTCACCGGGATGCTGATCAGCGCGACGGTGGGCAGCGGGACCCTGGCCCTCGCCGGTGCGCTGAGCGCCGAGGAGTTCTGGCCGACGTGGTCGGTCTGGTGGACGGGCGACGCGATGGGCGTCCTGGTGGTGACGCCCGTCCTGCTCGTCCTCCGCTTCGCACGCTGGCCGAGACACGCGCGGCCGTCCCGTTGGGCGGAGGGACTGCTGCTCCTGGCAGCCACTGTCTGCGTAGGTTTCCTCGAGACCAGCGACACGCCGCTCATGTTCCTCGGCTTCCCGCTGCTGATCTGGGCGGCCTTCCGGTTCCAGCTGGCCGGGGCCGCGCTCTGCGCCCTGTCCGTGTCGACCTTCGCCATCGTCGCCGCCGCCCGCGGCTCGGGCGCTTTCGCCGGTCATGACCTGCTCACGAATATGATCACCCTGCAGGCCTTCAACGGTTCTTCCTCGCTGACCGCACTGCTGGTCGCGGCTGCCGTCAGCCAGCGCAACCAGACCCAGGAGGAGATCGCGCGAGCCTGCAGCCTGCTGTCCGAGATGGTGGCCAAGGCCACCGCCGGTGACCGGCATCCCAGGCTCCCCGATCGTGGGGGCGAGCCGGAAGCGGGCAGCGGACGAACCGACTAGCCGGTCACGGACCGGCAGCCCGGGTCCCTGCCCTGACCGGCAGGCCTGCCGGCACGCATCCCTCGGCCGCAGGTGTCGTCAGGCTGCCGTCCGACCTCGCAGACAGGCCGCTCGCGGATCAGGGTGCGCGCCTGACCTGCCGGGAGGGGATCCTCCGGGAGGGTCCAGCCGGCCATGTCGGACGCCCGAACGAGCGGGGGCGGGCGACGAGCAGGGCTGCGTCGTCGGTCGCTTCGGACGGCGACGGGTGCAGTGCCTCGGTGAGTCTCCAACATGGGCCGCTACGTCGGGGCAGCCGTCCTCACCGCCGTCACCGCGGCCCTGTTCGGCTCGGTCTACACCCGTCAGTACGCCGGCGGCACCGCGATGGCGGACGCCCTGGCGGCCGGGTTCGCCCGCGCAGCGATCGGCCTCGCCCTGTTCTGTGCGTCCGGTATCGCCCTGGCCCTGCTGGTCGGCCGCATCCGCCCCACCGGCACGCCCGCCTGAAGCCGCTCGCCCTGTGCCTCGTGATGCCGAACGGCGTACCGGTCGGGCGGGGCGCACCCCGGCCGTTCGGCCTGGGTCAGTTTCCGGCCCGGTCGGCGTAGTGGTGCAGGAAGAGGGCTTCGACCAGTGCCATCCGCTCGATCTCGGTGGGATCCACGCTTTCGTTGGGGGCGTGGATGAGGCAGCGCGGTTCCTCGACGCCCATGAGGATCAGCTCGGCGTCGGGGAAGGTGGCGCCGAGGACGTTGCACAGCGGGATGGAGCCGCCCTGGCCGAGGAAGGAGACCGGCCGGCCGTAGGCCTCCCGCATCGCGCGGTCGAGCGCGGTGTACGCGGGCCCGTCGGTTGCCGCGCGGAACGGCGAGCCGAGGCCCTCCCGCTCCACGGACACCTTCACGCCCCAGGGGGCGGCCCGCTCCAGGTGCGCTGTCAGGGCTCCGGCGGCCGCGGCCGCGGCCGTGCCGGGCGGGACGCGGAGGCTGACCCGGGCCCGGGCCCGGGCGGGTACGGCGGCGGCGGAACCGACCACCGGGGGGCAGTCGATACCGAGGACGGTGACCGCGGGGCGGGCCCACAGCCGGTCCGCGACGCTGCCGGTGCCGAGCAGGGCGACCCCGTCGAGCACGGCCGCGTCGTCGCGGAACTGCTGCTCGTCGTAGCCGATGCCCTGCCAGGTGCCGTCGGTGTCCAGGCCGTCGATCCGAGTGGCGCCGTCGGCGTCGCGCAGCGAGTCGAGGATCCGGATCAGCGCGGCGAGGGCGTCGGGGGCGGGGCCGCCGAACATGCCCGAGTGCAGGTCGCCGGCGAGGGTGGAGACGGTGACGACGACGTTGGCCAGGCCCCGCAGCACGGTCGTTGCGGTGGGGACGCCGACGGCCGCGTTGCCGGTGTCGCAGATGAGCAGGGCGTCCGCGCGCAGTGCGTCGGTGTGCTCGGGGACGTATGCCTCCAGGCCGCCGGTGCCCTGCTCCTCCGAGCCCTCGACGACCAGTTTCAGCCCGACGGGGACGTCGTCGCCCAGAGCCCGCAGGGCGGTGAGGTGCATGACGATGTTGCCCTTGCAGTCGGCCGCGCCGCGCCCGTACCAGCGCCCGTCGCGCTCGGTGAGTTCGAACGGCGGGGAGTGCCAGGCGGAGTCGTCCAGCGGGGGTTGTACGTCGTAGTGGCTGTAGAGCAGGACGGTGGGTGCGCCGGGGGGCGGCGGGCGGTGGCCGAGGACGGCGAGGCTGCCGTCCTCGGTCGGCTCCAGGCGTACGTCGTGCAGCCCGGCCTCGGTGAAGGCGGCGGCGACCCACTCGGCGGTGCTCCGGCAGTGCTCGGGTGGGTACTGGCGGGGGTCCGCGACGGAGGGCATCGCGACCAGCTCGGCGAGGTCCTTCTTGGCACGGGGCATCAGGGCGGCCACCCGGGCCGCGAGGTCTTCGGCCGTGCCGGCCCTTCCCGTCCGGCTCGTTCCGCCGGTTCCGTCAGTCATTGACGGTGTCCGAGGTCTTGAGGTCCGCGATCTTTTCCTGGTAGGCGTCGAGCTGCTCGGGGCAGTAGACCTTGATCACCTCGGCGCCGGCCTGGAGGACTCGGCTGTCGGCGATGACGGGGCGCATGCCGGGGCCGGTGGCGCCGTTGGCCATCTGGATGAGCCACAGGCCGCGCTTGAGGGCTGAATTGGGATCGGCGCAGACGGCGCCTCCGTCGGTACCCAGGACGTTGGCGATGTTGCCGGCGTTGCGGGGCTGGAAGCCCTGGGCGACCAGGGCGTCGTTCAGCTGGTTCGCCTTCTCGTGGGCCTGGTTGGTGGCCCTCTGCTGCTTGTACGTGAACAGCCCGATGATCATCATCGCCACCAGTACCACGATCGAGCCGATGTAGATCCATTTGTGCTCGGACGCCATCCGGGTGGGGCTCATGCCGCGCCTCCTTCCACCTGGGCCGCGTCGGCATCGGGCTGCCGCCAGCCGGGCTTGCGGGCCTTGAGGAAGGCGAACGGGATGACCACGCCGAGCAGCAGCAGGCCGCCGCCGACGATGCCGACGTACGCCCAGACGCTGCCGCCGCCGAACTGCGAGGACGGGATGAAGCCGATCGCCATGGCCAGGGCCGAGGCGACGAAGCCCACCCAGCAGATGGTCTTGAGCATCGGGGCCCGGTAGCCGCGGGGGTGGTCGGGAAACTTCTTGCGGAGCTGGATCGCGGCCATGAACATCAGCAGGTACATGATCAGATATACCTGCGTGGTGATGACCGAGAAGATCCAGTAGACGCTGGAGACGTCGGGGATCAGCGCGTACATCAGGGCGATGACCGTGGTGACGACGCCCTGGGTGACGAGGATGTTCTGCTGGATCCCGTGGCCGTTGAGCTTCTGGAGGAAGGGCGGCAGATAGCCCTCCTCGCGGGAGATCAACAGCAGGCCCTTGGAGGGGCCGGCCAGCCAGGTGAGCATGCCGCCGAGCGAGGCGGCGCACAGCGCGAACGCGACGATCGGCACCAGCCAGCCGATGTGGAAGTACTGGAAGAAGGCGTCGAAGGCCTGCATCACGCCGGCGGTCAGGCTGAGCTGGCTCGCCGGGATGACCCAGCTGATGGCCAGGGCCGGGAGGATGAAGATCAGCAGGACCATGCCCATGGCCAGGAACATCGACTTCGGGAACTCCTTGGCCGGGTCCCGCAGCTTGTTCACGTGGACCGCGTTCATCTCCATGCCGGAGTAGCTGAGGAAGTTGTTCACGATCAGCACCAGGCTGGCGATACCGGTCCACTCCGGGAGGATGTGCGACGCGGTCATCGGCGCGGCGGAGGGGTTGCCCTGCCCGAGGAAGACGGCGCCGAGGACCACGAGCAGCGTGCCGGGGATCAGCGTGCCGATGACCAGGCCCCAGGAGGCCAGGCCCGCGACGGCGTTGGTGCCGCGCGAGGAGACCCATACGCCGGTCCAGTACAGGACCATGATGACGACGGCCGTGTACAGGCCGTTGCTGGCCAGGGCGGGGTCGATCACGTAGGCGATGGTGCTGGCCACGTACGCGAGCAGGCTCGGGTAGTAGAAGATCGTCATGGCGAACTGGCACCAGACGGCGAGGAAGCCGAGCGGCTTCGACAGACCCTGCGCAACCCAGTTGTAGACCCCGCCCTTCCACCCGGAGGCCAGTTCCGCAGAGACCAGCGCGGTCGGCAGCAGGAACACGACGGCCGGCACCAGGTAGAGGAAGACGCAGGCGAGGCCGTACACCGCCATGGTGGGCGAGGCCCGCAGACTCGCGACCGAGCTGGTCGTCATCATGGCCAGCGTCAGCCAGGTGATCTTCTGCGAGCCGAGCGCCGTGCGAGCCGCACCGGCCGTCCTGGCCCTGCCCGCCCGTTCGGCGCCGTCCGCCGGTACATCCGCCGTACCCATCGGATACCTCCTCGCTGCCGGCCCGGCCAGCACCGTGCGTTTCATCCTCATCTCCACGGGCCACCGCCGCACGTCCGGCTGGGCTACCCGGGAACCATCGGCATCCGCTGTGCGGTCGCTCCCGGCGGCGCGGTTGTACCAGGTGCGGTCGAACAGGACGGTCTCGCGCCTCCCTTGCCCGCTGCGTCGGTCACGGTGGGCATCTGCGCGCAACGACGCCCATCGGGCCCGGGCGTGTCGATACGCTGACCGTGGATCGGGCAAGCGAGCGGGCCGTCGGAGGGGAAGCGCGTGGGTGTGGGGGATCCGTTGACCCGGGTACCGCGGATGCGGCTGGACGAGCTGCTGGACGAGCTCCAAGTGCGCATCGACGCCGTGCGCGGCACCCGTGACCGGGTACACAGCCTCCTGGAGGCCGTGGTGTCGGTGGGGCGGGAGCTGGATCTCGCCCAGGTGCTCCGGCGGATCGTGGAGGCGGCCGCGCTGCTCGTCGACGCCGAATACGGCGCGCTGGGAGTGATCGGCCCCGACGGCCGCACGCTCTCGCAGTTCCTGACCGTGGGACTCACGGATGCGGAGATCGCCGGCATCGGTCCCCTGCCGGCCGGCCACGGCCTGCTCGGGGAGGTCATCCACCATCCGGAGGCACTGCGCCTGACCGATCTCGGCGCGCACTCCTCTTCCTACGGCTTTCCGGCACATCACCCGCCCATGCGTACCTTCCTCGGTGTACCGATCCGGGTCCGCGACGAGGTGTTCGGCAACCTCTACCTGACCGACAAGCGCGGCGGAATCGACTTCGACACCGAGGACGAGACGGTCATCTCCACCCTCTCGGTGGCGGCGGGCGTGGCGATCGACAACGCGCGACTCTACGAGGGCTCGCAGCGCCAGCAGCGATGGCTCAAGGCCAATGCGGAGATCACCGAGAGCCTGCTGTCCGGCAGCTCCCGCCCGGCGGTGCTGGAGCTCATCGCCCGCCGCGCACAAGGGATCACCGCGGCACGCCTCGCGGAGATCTCCATGCCCGTGGCCGGTATCGACGAGCTGGTCGTGGAGTTCGCGACCGGTACGGACGCGGGCGCGCGGCAAGGCCTCGTCGTCCCCTTCGTCGGCACGCTCTCCGGAGCCGCGCACCGGGCCGGCAAGCCCGTGACGGCCGTGCTGGCCTCGGCCGACGAACGCTACCCGGCCGAGGCCCAGGTGCAGGACGGACTGGGGCCCGCCGTGGCCGTGCCGTTGGGCACGGCGGGCGGCGAGAGCAGGGGCGTCCTGCTGCTTGCGCGCGCTGCGGGAGAACCGGCGTTCGGCGAGGGCGAGCTGGAGCCCTTGGTCGCCTTCGCAGGTCAGGCCGCACTCGCCCTGGAGCTGGCGGAGCGGCGCCGGGACGCCGAGCAGATAGCGCTGCTGGAGGAGCGTGACCGGATCGCCCGCGACCTGCACGACCTGGCCATCCAGCGGCTCTTCGCCACTGCCATGACCTTGCAGAGCGCCGCCCGGCTCGTCGAGCACGAAGGGGCGGCCGAGAGGGTCGGCCGGGCGGTCGACGACCTGGACGAAACCATCAAGATCATCCGATCGACGATCTTCGGGCTGCGCACCAAGGACCGCGAGAGCGACCCCGGTCTGCGGGCGCGCGCCGCCCGGGCCGTCGGCGACGCGGCCACCGCCCTCCGTCACCCACCACGCCTGAGCATGGAGGGCCTGCTCGACACCGACGTACCACCGCAGATCGCCGACCACGTCATGGCCGTACTGGGCGAGCTCCTCAGCAACGCCGCCCGCCACTCACAGGCGACCCGGGTCGCCGTGACCCTCAAGGCGGGCCAGGGCGAGGTCGTGCTGGCCGTCTCGGACAACGGGAAGGGCATTCCGGCCCAGGGGCGCAGAAGCGGCCTGCGCAACCTCGACGAGCGGGCACAGTGCCTGGGCGGGTCCTTCACCCACGAGACTCCTGACGAGGGTGGCACCAGGCTCGTCTGGCGGGCGCCTATCCCCACCCGGAGCTGAGGAGGGGGGCGTCAGCCCCGGACCGCCGGCTCCAGCCGCGTCGGGCCCGCCTCCAGCCGGAACCGGTGACCCTCGCCTGCGACGAGATCGGGCGGCCGTCGGCTCACCGAACCGACCGCCGGGTCCCCGTACGGCTTCCTGATCCGTGGTGCGTGCCTCACGACACGACGAACTGCAGGTCGCGGTCGGCAGCGAGCACCCGCATGGACTTGGCCACCAGGGGCGGCACATCGCAGAGCAGGAGCCGCGTTCCCTCCGCACGGCAGCGACGGTGCAGACCGACGAAGAGGTCGATGCCCGCACTGTCGCAGAAGGAGAGGCCGCACAGGTCCAGGACGAGGTTCCGGTGGCCGGATCCGGCAAGTTCGCGCAGGCGCGGCCCCACTTGCTCCGCCGTGTAGAAGTCGAGCTCTCCGGCCAGGGCCATTCTCAGGCCGCGGTCGTCGCGTGCCACGGTCTTCAGGTCGATCAAGGCGGTCGTCATGACGTCCTCCGCGTTGCGTGCGGCTCCGTCGAGTCGCGCCGTTCCCCGTGCGCCATCAGTTCATCCGGTTCCGAGTGCACTCGGAAAGGCCCGGCAGGCCCTTCGACAGGGCCGAAGGTCCCTCTTCCCATGGCCCGACCGGTACCCGCTGCGCGAGCGGCCCCGCCGATGAAGGCCGATCGGCCCTGTCCCTTCGGCCCGTACAGAAGGCAGGATGCCGGTGTTCGTGCGCCCAGGACGGACCCAGGCGAAGGAGTTGCGTCATGACCGGCAGCAGTGCCTCCTCCCCCGCGACGGAGCCCATCAGCGTCTTCCTGCTCGACGACCACGAAGTCGTCCGCCGAGGGGTGCACGACCTGCTGGACGCGGAGCCCGACTTCACCGTGGTCGGTGAGGCGGGCACGGCGGAACAGGCGCTGATCCGCATCCCCGCACTGCGCCCCCGGGTCGCGATCCTGGACGTACGGCTCCAGGACGGCGACGGGGTGAGCGTGTGCCGGGAGCTGCGCTCGCGGATGCCCGGGCTGGCCTGCCTGATGCTCACGTCGTTCGACGACGAGGAGGCACTGCTGGACGCCGTGATGGCCGGGGCCTCCGGCTACGTCCTGAAGCAGATCACCGGCACCGACCTGGTGACCGCGGTCCGGACGGTGGCCTCCGGCCAGTCGATGCTCGACCCGGGCGCCACGACGCGGCTGATGGCCCGCATGCGCGGCGACGTGCCGAAGGAGGAACAGGTCCCGGGACTCCCGGGCTTCACGGACCGGGAGAAGGAGATCCTCCTGATGGTCAGTGAGGGTCTCACCAACCGGGAGATCGGCAAGCGGCTCCACCTCGCGGAGAAGACCGTCAAGAACATCATTTCGCGGCTCTTCATCAAGCTCGGCGTGGAGCGGCGCGTCCAGGCCGCGGTGATCGCCAGTCATGCACTGACCCCACCCGGCCGGCACCCGATCCCGGCCGCGGAGTAGGAACCGTCCGCGGGAGGAGCCGGGTACGCCGTACGATCGCCGGCCCGGCTTCACCGTCGGCCCGCCGACGGCTCCAGCACCTGATCCGGCGCGGCCTTCTCGAACGGCTCCAGCCCGCCGAACCGGACAACAACGGCTTCTCCCACCAGGGCCCCGGCTTCGTCGACCACGTCCCGAACAAGGGCCCCGAGGTCGTCCGGGGCTGCCTTTCGACCGGCTGCCGATCGGCGAGACCCGCACCCACGTGACGCGCTGCGCCGACGTCTGGGAGTGGGCCGGCACCGACCGCGGCTCCCGCGCACCGGACGTCGTACTCGCCTGCGCCGGCGACGTGCCCACGGGGGAGGTGCCGGCCGCTGCGGTCCTGCTCCGCGAGCACCTCCCCTCGCCGTACTGAGCGCGCGCCAAGCGGTGCCGAACGGGCCGCACGGGGCGGTGGCGGCCGCGAGGGAGCCGGTCATGGGCGAGGGTCGCCTCGCTGCTACCGCAACAGACTCACCAACCGAGATGACCTCCTAGCGGGTGCCTCTGACCTCGTCCTGAGACAATCCGAGTGGAAGCATGCGCAGCGTCATCGGGATCAGGCGGCGAACATGTCCGACGTACCGAGCGCCTCCGCGGAGGCCCCCGTCAAGGTGTTCCTCCTCGACGATCACGAGGTGGTCCGGCGCGGGCTGCGGGACCTCCTCGATGCCGAGGCGGACATCACCGTGGTGGGCGAAGCGGGCACGGCTGAGCAGGCCCTGGCCCGCGGGCCGGCGCTCCGCCCGGACGTCGCCGTCCTCGACGTACGGCTGCCCGACGGTGACGGAATCGCGGTCTGCCGGGAACTGCGCTCCCGCATGCCGGACCTGGCCTGCCTGATGCTGACGTCGTTCGACGACGAGGACGCCCTGCTGGACGCGATCATGGCAGGGGCCGCCGGGTACGTGCTGAAGCAGATCAAGGGGTCCGACCTGGTCTCCGCCATTCGTACGGTCGCCACAGGGCAGTCCATGCTCGACCCGGCCACGACCGCCCGCCTGATGCGCTCACTGCGCGACCCCGAAGCCGCCAAGGTGCCCGAGGACACCCAGCTGGCCGCCCTCTCCGAACGGGAGCGCGCCGTCCTCGAACTGATCGGCGACGGCCTCACCAACCGCCAGATCGCGAAACGGCTCTACCTGTCGGAGAAGACCGTCAAGAACCACGTCTCCCGGCTGCTGGGCAAACTGGGAGTCGAACGGCGGGTCCAGGCAGCAGTCATCGCCGCCCAGGTCCACGAGCAAGGACACGCAGGTGACGGGAGGTCCCCGAGGCACTGACCACCTGGACGTCCATGTCCACGGGCCTCGGCGTCGCGGTCGGCGGTGGCTTTGGCTGTGGCTTTGGCTGTGGCGGTCACACCGATGGTGAGACGAGCGGCACCCACCACTCGAGGCGGGTGCCCGACTCACCCGCCGCCCGTGAGCTGACCTTCACGCTGCCGCCGAGCCTGTCGGCGCGTTCCGCGAGATTGCGCAGCCCGCTGCGGCGGCCGCCTTCGGGCAGGCCGACGCCGTTGTCGGCCACGGTCACGGTGAGGACGCCGTCGGCCGCAACGATGGAAACCTCCGCACGGGTGGCCTCGGCGTGGCGGGCGACGTTCGTCAGGGCCTCCCCGAGTACGGCGAGGACCTCGTCGGCGACCGCGGGCGGTACGTCGGTATCGATGAGCCCCTCCATGCGCAGGGCCGGGGCGAATCCGAGGGCCGCGGCGGCCTCGTCCACGGTCTGGACCGTGCGGGAGCGCAACTTGGGCGTCGCGCCGGGTGCCTCGTGATCGCGGAGCCCGAAGATGGTCGAACGGATGATCTTGATGGTGGCGTCCAGGTCGTCGATGGCGCGGGCCAGGCGTTCGGACGCCTGGGGATGGTCGACGAAGCGCTGGGCGCTCTGGAGGGTCATGCCGGTGGCGAAGAGGCGCTGGATGGCCAGGTCGTGGAGGTCTCGGGCGATGCGGTCGTGGTCTTCGAGCAAGCTCATCTGCTCGGCGTCGCGGCGCCGCTCCGCCAGTTCGAGGGCGAGGGCTGCCTGACTCGCGAATCCGGGGAGGGCGGCGACCTCGGCGGTGGCGAACCCTGCGCGGCCGTGGCGTCGGGCCAGGACCAGCACTCCGCTGAGTTTCCCCTTGGTGCCGACCGTGACCGCCACGGCCGGGCCGAACCCCGTCCACCGCTCCGGCTGGACGGTGACGAGCGGGTCGGTCGCCACGTCCGCGACCGTGATCAGACCGTCCCTCGCCACGGCGGCCTCGGCCAGGGTCCCGGCGGTGCTCGGCAGGACGATGCCCCGGTGTGCTTCGGCGCCGTCCCCCAGGGCCAGGGAGCCGCACAGTTCTCCGGATGGTCCCAGCAGGTAGAAGACACCCATGTCGGCCCTGGTGATGTCCTTGGCCCGCGCCAGCATGCCTGCGAGTACCTCGTCCTGGGGGGCGCCGGAGAGCAGAGCGCTGGTGATGTCCGAACTGGCGGCCAACCAGCGCTCGCGCAGGCGGACTTCCTCGAAGAGGCGGGCGTTCTCGATGGCGATGCCGGCGGCGACGGCAAGAGTGGACAGGACCGCCTCGTCCTCCTCGTCGAAGGCGACGCCACCGCGCTTTTCGGTGAGGTAGAGGTTGCCGAAGACGTCCTCGCGCACACGGATGGGAACGCCGAGGAAGGAGTGCATCGGCGGGTGGTGGGCCGGGAAGCCGTAGGAGGCGGGGTGCTCGGACAGCTCGGACAGTCGCAGGGTTTCCGGGTGCCGGATCAGCTCGCCGAGGATGCCGTGGCCCGAGGGCAGGTCGCCGATCTGCGCACGGACGTCGTCCGTGATGCCCACGGGAAGGAACTCCGCCAGCTTTCGGTCGTCACCGATGACGCCGAGGGCGCCGTACTCGGCGTCCACGAGGACGACGGCGGCCTCGACGATGCCGCGCAGGACCTGGGGCAGGTCCAGCTCGCGGCCGACCGACATGACGGCCTCGAGCAGGCCGTTCAGCCGGTCGCGGGTGCCGCGGACCTCGTCCATGCGTGCCTGGAGCTCGTCGAGCAGCTCGTCCAGCCGCAGGCGTGGCACGCCACCCCGGGCGGGCCGGCCGTCTGCGCACATGTCCCACCTCCGGCCGACGGGAATGATCGAGAACCACCTCCTTCACCGTAGTCCCGGCGGGAGCGGAGTTCCCTCCCGGCAAGGTGCCACTGCTGCATACGGCGGACCATGTGCGACTCGGCGTTCAGGCCGTGTCCGGGTGCTTGCGTCTCCGTGATCATGTCTTTCCGTGGAACGCGCCCCGCATGCGCCGGGCGGCGATGAATGCCGCCGGCCGGGCCGCGAGCAGACGCCACGGCCGCGGCCAGGACGAGGAGGCGCTGCCACACGCGGCTTCGGCCTGCGTCAGCCCGGCCCTGCCAGGGAGGCGGCAAGCGGCGCGTCGGTCGTGCGACTGCTCAGGCCGGCCTTCACTCCGTCGGTACGGTGATCACCGGGCAGTGCGCCCGGTGCAGGAGTCCGTGGACGACGGAACCGAGCCGCATGCCGGTGTACCCGCCGCGGCCGCGGCGGCCCACGACGACGGCCAGGGCGTGCTCGGCGGCCCGTGCCAGCTGCTCGACGGGGTGGCCGGTCAGGACCTCGTGGGTGACGTGCACGTCCGGGTACTTGTCCGACAGCCCGGCAGTGGCCTCGGAGAGCACGGTGCGCTGAGCCCGCAGAGCCACCTCCTCGTCGCCCAGCGTGAACACCGGCCGCTGCCACACGCAGACGACCCGGAGCGCGGCTCCGCGCAGATCGGCTTCGTCGAAGGCGAACGCCAGCGAGGCCGTGGCGGACGCGCTGCCGTCGATGCCGACGACGACGTACGGCGGCTGCTGACTGATGTGCTCCGCGTCGCCCACGACGACGACGGGGCAGCGGGCCTGGGCGCTCACGGGGACCACGATCGATCCGGCGCTGAAGAACTCGGCGGTGCGGCTCAGGTGCCGGGAGCCCAGCACGACCAAACGGGCTTCCTCGGCCACGCTGCCCAGGACCGAGACAGGAAACCCTTCCAGCAGATCGCCGGTGACCTCCAGCTCCGGATGCCGGTCGCGTACCCAGCTGCAGGCCTGTTCGAGCCTGTCGGCTCCCGCCTGCCGCAGGGCTGTCCGGCCAGGTGTGCCGTCGACGTGGTGAGCGTCGTGCCGGGGCGGCACCGCGAGCACCGGACGCAGGGGGAGCCGACGGCGTTGCGCCTCGTCGGCGGCCCAGGCCAGGGGCAGGTGCCAGTCCCTGGCCGGGTCGATTCCGACGACGACGTCACGGTCCCGGGGGCCCGTCATGACCGGCCCCCGAAGTCGCTGCCGGTTCGGGGGATGAACAGGACGGGGCAGTGCGCGTGGTGCAGCACGCTGTGCGTGGTCCTGCCCAGATTCCGGGCGAGTCCGAGGGCGCTGGGGACCCGGCGACCGCCCATGACGAGCAGGTCGGCGTGGCGGGAGGCTTCGACCAGGACGCCGGCGACGGAGACGCTCTTCTCGGCGTCGGCCCGCACTTCGAGATCGGGGAACTCGTCGTGGACCGCGTCCGTGACGGCCCGGAGGGCGTCTGCGTGCGCACCTGCGATCGCGTCGACGCCGTCGAGCATGCTGACGACCTCGCCGACGGACTCCATCACGTTCCACACGTGCAGGAGCCGGAGGGATCCCTTGCGCAGTTCGGCCTCGCGCGCGGCGTACCGGGCGTGCAGAAGGTCGTGCTCGTCGCGGACGGCGGCGAGCACGGTGCCGGTCTCCTCTGCCCCGTCGATGCCGCGGACGACGATGACCGGGGTCATGGCGGCGGCAGCGACGTCCAGACCGACGGAGCCGAGCATGAGGGAGGTGAAGCCGCCCAGGCCGCGGTTGCCCACCACGATCGTGCCGTGCAGGGCTCCGGCCTGGTGCAGGCTGTGGGCGGCGTCCGCGCGGCTGAACTCCGTGCTCACGTGCAGACCGGGGTACTCGTCCGTCACGGCCTTCGCCGTGTCGTCCAAGAGTCGCCGGCCGTTGGCGCGGACCCGTTCGATGGTCTCCGCCGACAGGTACAGCGCCCTGCTGTCGGTGTCGGCCCCGTAGACGATGTGCAGGGGGCGGTCGCGGAGTACGGCCTCCCGCGCTGCCCACATGGCGGCGGCGCGGGCCGTGTCCGAGCCGTCCACGCCTACGACCACCGTGCTTGTGTCCGGGGTGCGGAATGTGCTTTCCACGGTTCCTCCCAACCGAGAAGCCAATGCGGACACCACTCACGCTGGCACCGGCAGCGCCCGGTGCGGAGGGCCGCACGGGACCACGATCGGGACCAATGGTCCCCATCGCCCCGGCGCCGCCCCATCGCCCCGGCGCCTCCCCGTTCCTCCGGCCCGCATGGCCCTTACGGCCCCCGGACGGGGCCGTTCGGCCCTCGATCGTCGGCGGGCACGGGCGGATGGTGGGGGCTCACCCGACTCGGACACAAGCCTCGCGTGTTACGGCGAGCAGGAGGGCGTCATGAAGCACATCAAGGTGGCGGATCTGATGACCGACGAAGTCGTCTCCGTGGCCCCGGGCACCGCCTTCAAGGACGTCGCCAAGCTCCTCGCCCAGTACGGCGTCTCAGGGCTGCCCGTCCTGGACGACGAGGACCGTGTGGTGGGTGTCGTTTCGCAGACGGACATCCTGGCCCACGCGGCGCCGGAACCGCGCCCGGCTCGGCCGGCCGTTCCACCGGCTGGACCGCCCACTGCCGGAGACGTCATGTCCACGCCTGCGGTCACCGTCCACGCCGAAGAGACCGCCGCCGACGCCGCCCGGCTGATGACCCGCCGGGGCATCGAGCGGCTGCCCGTCGTGGACGAGGAGGACCGGCTGGTCGGCATCGTCACCCGCAGGGACCTGCTGCGCCTGTTCGTCCGCCCCGACTCCGAGATACGCCGGCGAGTCACCGACGAGGTCCTCACGGAGGTACTCGGCGTGCCGGCCGGCGACATCGACGTCCACGTGCTGGACGGCTTCGTCACGCTGAACGGCCGCGTCGAACGCCGGAGTCAGCTGGCTGCGCTCCTCAGCCTCGTCGAACGACTCGATGGAGTCGTCGCCGTGGCATCGCACGTCGGAGCCCGAACCGACGACACACTGGCCACGTACGCCGGCCACGCACGCGATGCGCAGCCGTGGTGAGGAGGTGCCGACCGGGATGGGAGAGGTTTCAGCCGTGAAACACCACGTGGCCGTCGGAGTCGACGGCTCCCCCGAGAGCCGGGCGGCCGCGCGCTGGGCCGCTCAGGAAGCTGTGCTGAGGCACGTACCCCTGCGTCTCGTCCACGCCGTCGACTGGCCCCTGGACCCGGTGTTTCCGGGTCTGGGCCGCCAGGACGTGGATCGCTGGGCTGACCGGGCTCTGACGGAGACGGCGGAGGAACTGCACCGACTCCATCCCCTGCTGGAGATCACCACTCGCCGTCCGGCCGCCCAGCCGGCAGCGGCCCTCGCGGCCGAGGCCACCGACGCCGGACTGTTGGTCCTGGGCTCGCGGGGCCTGGGCGGGCTGGTCGGGTTCCTCGTCGGCTCGGTCGCGATGTCCGCCCTCGTGGCCACCGACACCCCGACCGTCATGGTGCGGATCGCCGACGACCCGGACAGCCCTCAGGCCGGTCCCGGCTCCGAAGTCGTCGTGGGGGTCGACATCCACGAAGCCTGCGACCGTGTGCTCGCCTTCGCCTTCGAAGAGGCGGCCCGGCGGAACTGTGCACTACGGGTCGTGCACGGCTGGAAGATGCCAGCCGCGTACACGTACGTCCCTTTCATCGACCCGGACGACGAGCGGGACATCGGCAGGAGCATCACGCACATGGTGGACGACTTGCTGCTGGCCTGGCGGCACAAGTTCCCGGACGTGGACGTCAGCCCCAGCGTCCGCATGGGATCCGCGGGCGACCATCTCGTCCGGGCTTCCCAAGGCGCCGGGCTCGTCGTCGTCGGACGCCACCTGCGCCGCTCCCCCCTCGGAACGCACCTGGGCTCCGTCGCCCACGCCGTCCTGCACCATGCTGCCGCTCCAGTGGCCGTCGTCGCCCACGAGTAGAAGGCCGGAGCACACCTTTGGCGGCGGACTTCACCGCCCCGGGCCCGAAGCCGGGCAGAGCTGACCGGGACGGAGGGCCGTTCGGTCCCGGGTAGGGCCGCTCGGGCCCTACCCGGAGCACGGCGAACGGCGGAGCCTGGAAGAGCCGATCAGCCACAGGAGGAACGCCATGCCGAACCGGACCACGGTGGGTGTGGACGGATCGGGCGCCGCCGGCACCACGACCGACCGTGCCGCGCGCGAGGCCGACCACGCCCGCCCACCGGTCGCCGTCGTGGCACACGACTGAGGCCGCACAGAACTGAGGCCGCACAGACAGGAACAGTCCCGTGACCGCAACCATCCTCGCCCCCGGCACCGTCGCCGAGCTCGTCGGCGACGCCGTCACCGCCCCGTCCATGCACAACGCGCAACCGTGGAAATTCGTGTTCAGCCCTGAAGGCAATGTCATCGAGCTGCACGGCGATCCGGACCGCGCCATGACACGGACCGACCCGGATCACCGGGCTCTCCACCTCGGTTGTGCGGCTGCCCTGTTCAACCTGCGCGTGTCTGCGGTCCACCACGGACTCCGGGCTCGCGTGCGGTTGCTGCCAGACGGCTCCCGGCCGTGGTTGCTGGCGACGGCGGCCCTCGACGGGCCCTCCGACGAGGACCACGAGCTCGCCGCCCTGCATTCCGCTCTACGGCGGCGGCACACCAGCCGCTTCCCGTTCGGTGACGAGCCGGTACCGGACGCTCTCATGGACGGGTTGAAGAGCGCCGCCCGTCTGGAGGGTTGCCGGCTGACCGTCCCGGGCGCCTGGCACATCGAGACCGTGCTCGGGCTGGTGCGGGACGCAGAGCACCGGGAGGACATCGATCCGCTCGTCCGGGCCGAGACCTCTGCCTGGGTTTCCGATACGCGTGCCGCGACCGGAACACGCGGCGACGGCATTCCCGCCGCCGCGTTCGGTCCGCGCAGTTCCGCAGGCCCCTCCCCCGTACGCGACTTCGGCCGGGACCTTCCTGCGGCGGATCGCGGCTGGGCCGTGTTCGAGAAGCGGCCTCAGCTGGCCCTGCTGGGCACCCCGGCGGACACGCGGGTCGACTGGATGCGGGCCGGACAGGCGCTGGAACGTGTCCTCCTCCAGGCCACCGCCGACGGCCTGGCCACCTCGATGACCTCGCAGGCCCTCGAATGGCCGGAACTGCGGTGGACGGTCCGCGACCCGCTGGAGGTCATGGGCCACGTCCAGATGGTCCTGCGCCTCGGCTACGGGCCCCCCGGGCCCGGAACACCCCGCCGCCCTGTCGCCGACGTCCTGGAGATCCGCGAGTGAACACCCCTCAGGGCCCAAGATCTCGGCGCTGCACCACCAGATGAGCCGATACGAGACCCAGCGCCCCGGCACCGACCCTCTTCCACCGTCACGTCGGCCACCGGCATACCGAGCAGCTCGCGCAACGCGCCCACCACCTCGCTCGGCGGCACGGGCAGCTCCACCCGGTCGCCGTGCCGGCGCGGGGGCCACCGCTCCGAGCCGCCCAGGGGCCGGGCCCCCGTCCCGTCCACGAAGGACCTGCACCAAGCCGAGCTTCTGCTTCATGCCGCGCGAGTAGCCTCCGACAGGGCGGGTGAGAATCGCGTGCGTCAGCCCCAGCCGTTCGCACAACTCCCCGCGGCGGGGTACGGCGGCGCCTTGCGTCACCGGGTCCGGCCCGAGCACCCTGGCGCGGCCTTCGCTCGGCCGGAAAGCCCGGTGAGACAGCGCAGTGTGGTGGTCTTCTCCGCGCCGTTCGGCCCGAGGAAGCCGGACAGCTTCCCGGATCACACAGTCCGCCTGCCCGCTACATGACCGCGTCGTTCAGCCAGCCGCTGTAGGGCGTGAGCGACACCTCCCGCGGCGCGGTCCCGGCCCTCACCATGTCGCCGTAGGCAATGCGCTTGAGCTGGGCGGCAAGTTCCTCCAGCGCGCGGGCTGCGGCGAGTTCGTCGCCGATCTCGGGAACGTCCTCGTCCGCGGGGTTGCAGCGGGCAGTGCCGTGCCCGGTGAGCCGGTTGGTTCCGGTGTCGAGTTCGACGCGGACCTTGGTGGTGCGGTCCTCCTCGAACAGGTAGACGCGGGTCTTCCATTCGATGGTGTGAGACATGTGTTCCTCCAGAGGTTCAGGAGCGGTGACGGCGTAGCCGGCCCAGCGGCGGGAATGCGGAGTCCCTGGTTGGCGGCCCGCGGCGCGACCGGCGTCCGTCCAGGCGCTCCGTCCGACCGCGACACCACAGATCACGGCCAACGGGCAGGCCGGCGCGAAGGCGGCACGCAAGCGGGCGCGGGCGCGGGTGTCGTCGGCGTCGCGCCTGAGCGGATTGCTCTCCGTCCCCGGCCCGCGGTGGTGCATGACACGCCTCCGTGCTGTGTCCGTGCCGGAGCGCAGGCTCGGCCAGCAAGCTCGGCGCTGCCGGCCACGTGCTCGCCCGAAGCCCGACGGGGAACTATTCGGCGGGTCCGTCCGGCCGGACGATCGTGACCGGGCAGGGAGCATGGAGTGCCACCTGCTGGCTCACCGAACCGAGCAGGGCCCGGCGGAAGCCACCGTGGCCGCGGCTGCCCACGACCAGCATGTCGGCACCCACTGCCTGGTCCACCAGGACCTCGGCGGGATTGCCCCGTACCAGTCGCTCGTGGACCTGGGAGGCACCGCCCTCGCCGAGGACCGTGCGGACCTCCTCGACCAGGCGCCGCTCGGCCTCCTCCTCGTCGAAGTCGGCGTCGACCGCGGGAGCCGACCACGTTCCGGCGCCGGGCAGGTCCCAGGCGGTCACTACTTCCACCTTCCCACCCACCAGGCCTGCGTACCGGACCGCCCAGCGCAGCGCGGCCTGGGACGACGACGATCCGTCGACACCCACGACCACCCGCGGAACCTCAAGCTGCCTGTCCATCCCGACTCACCCTTTCCGGTGCGAACGCTTCCCCAACCGGCGGATGCCGGCGGACTCGATCTAGTGCTGGGGCGAACGGAACCACCTCTCCTGACCTGCTGAAACGCTCTCTCGCTTGTCTCCGGGCAGAACGCGGAGCACGGGGCCCAGGGGCGCCGTCGAGGCGGGACCTGCCGTCGACGACGACCGCGTCCACTTCGTTCATGACCCGTGGGCCACGCGACGGCCGGTCAGCCGGACGGGGGTGAGTTTCATCCAGTGGGTACGCGGCCCGCCGGCCCAGGGCTGGGACCGGGCCGTAGTCGTCAGGTGCCGGATCTCCTCGGGCTCCGTGACGGCTTCCAGTTCACCCACCGCAAGGACGCTCCAACCGCCGGCGGTGACGTCGTCGATGTTGTCGATCTCGAAGGCGACCACCGTGCCTGCCGCTCTGGCCGCGAGGGCTTCCGCGGCGGTGCGGAACGCGATGTCGGGGCCTGCGATCAGGTAGTTGACCGGGAGGACCGCCGGGCCCTCGGGGGTGAAGACGGCGATGCGCCCCACTCCGTGCGTGCCCAGCAGCGTTCGGCACTCGGCCTCCTCCAGCGCGACCAGCGCGGTGTCCCTGCGGGCCGTGGATCGGCCGCGGACGTGGTCGGCGCTCGCGCCGGTCAGGTCGTCGACCGTGACGCCGAGTACGTCGGCCATGCGGACGAGGGTGCCGATGGCGGGAGAGGCTGCGTGCTCCTCCAGGTAGGTGATGTAGTTGCCGTCGGCTCCGCACTTCCGGCCCAGTTCTTCACGGCTGAGACCGAGGGCGGTGCGGCGGGCTGCGATGCGGCGGCCGAGGTCGGTGCGGCCTGCCGTCTCGCCGGACTGCTGGCGGCGAGTGCTCGGCGTGCTGTTCACGGCACTCACCGCTCTTCCGGCGGAACGGCGACCGTGTCGTGCTGCGGTCCGCCGAGCACGACCTTGAGGGCGCCGGTTTCGCCGGCGTGGGAGAAGACGTCGTACGCCTCTTCCATCTGGTCGAGCTCGAAGCGGTGGGTGACCATCGCGGCCCCGGGGAGGCGTCCTGCGGCCATCATGCGCAGCAGCATGGGGGTGGAGTGGGTGTCGACGAGACCGGTGGTGATGGTGACGTCCTTGATCCAGAGGTCTTCGAGGTGCAGGGTGGCGGGCTTTCCGTGGACGCCTATGTTGGCGACGCGTCCGCCGGGGCGGACCATGCGGGTGCACATCTCGAACGTCTCGGGCACGCCCACGGCTTCGATGACCACGTCCGCCCCGAGCCCATCGGTCAGGTCCTCCACCAGCCGCTCGGGCTCCTCCTCCGCGTCCGCCGTGGCGTCGGCACCGAGGTCCCGCGCGGCGCTGAGCCGGGATGCGGCGAGGTCGACGGCGATGATCCGCCCGGGGCTGTAGAGCCCCGCCGTGGCGATGGCGGCCAGACCGATGGGTCCGGCACCGACCACGACGACCGTGTCGCCGGGGCGCACGTTCCCGTTGAGCACGCCCACCTCGTAGGAGGTCGGGAAGATGTCGGCGAGCAGTACGGCATCGTGGCTGCTCACGGCGCTGGGGAGCGGGTGGACGGAGAGGTCTGCGAAGGGGACGCGCACGTATTCGGCCTGGGTGCCGTCGATGGTGTGGCCCAGGACCCAGCCGCCACCCCCGCGGCACTGGCCGTAGTGGCCCTCGCGGCAGAACCGGCAGCGGCCGCAGGAGGAGATGCACGAAATCAGCACGCGATCGCCGGGACGGACGTTGCGCACGTCGCCGCCGGTTTCGACCACGGTTCCGACGGCCTCGTGGCCGAGGATCCGGCCGGGTGTCACTTCGGGTACGTCGCCCTTGATGATGTGCAGGTCGGTGCCACAGATGGTGACGGCGTCGACCCGGATGATCGCGTCGGCAGCGTCCTTGATCGCGGGGTCCGGGACGCCCTGCCAGGAGGTCTGCCCAGGGCCTTGGAAGACGAGTGCCTTCATGACTGCGGCCTCTCTGTGCTGCGCGGGAAGGGGTCACCGCCAGGCTGTTCCCACGGGCCTCCGTCCCGCATGGGCCGGTCGGTCCCTCCATGGGGACCAGTGGGCTCTCTGCGTCGCGTCGCGGTGGATGCGAGGGTGGAATCCGGCACCCGTCCCGCGAAGGGAAGGCCGCTGACATGTCCCGGTCGGCCCCGCCTGCCGCCTCCCGGCCGGCGCTGCTGAGGTTCCTCGGCGGTGTCCGGACGGTCACCGGCAGCAAGTTCCTGATCGAGAGCGACCACGCCCGGATACTCGTCGACTGCGGGCTCTTCCAGGGTGTCGCGGCCCTACGACGCCGCAACAGGGACAAGCTGCCCTGCGACGCCTCCGGCATCCCCCGTGCCGGTCGGCAGCGAGATCGAGATCATGGCCGGCACCAGGCTCACCCTCCACCACGCCGGCCACATCCTCGGCTGCGCCTGGGCCCTGGCCGTCGAAGGTGTAGCCGGCGTGCACTGCCGGCCCGAAGGCCCCGCAGTACGATCCCGACCGCGCGGCAATCCCCTCCCCCCGCCCAGCGTCCGCACCGGCCACCCTCATGTCTTCTCGTACTCGTCGTGGCGGCGCAGCCAGTGCGCCTCCTCACCGTCCTCGTGGCGCCCCAGCGGTGTCCGGTCGAGGAGGCCGTAGTAGGCCATCGCGGGCTCAAGGCCACGCGCGGTGGTGACGTACGTCCGATAGACGGTGCCGTCCGACAGTGCGTAGCAGCTCAGTCCGGGTCCCTCGGTGACATACCCGAGCACGTCCGTGCCGCACGCCTCCGCCATCTGGCTCACGGTCGGCGGAATCCCGCCCTCCAGGAACGGCCTCAGCTCCTCCTCCGTATACGTGAAACCGAGGTCGCGGTGGAAGTCGCCGCCGCCGGCGGAGACCCAGTCGAAGCTCCAGCCCATCCGCTCCCGGTAGGCGAGGAGCTTGTCGATCGGAGCCCGCGAGGAGCAGATCAGCGTCACGTCGCGAGCCTCGAGGTGGACCGCATTGGGGTCGAGGGTGTCCGCGATCGAGGAACAGACCGGGCATCCGGCCTCGTATGGCGGTCCGAACATGAAGTGGTAGACGAGCAGTTGCGAGCGCCCGTCGAAGAGGTCCGCGAGCGACTTGGTCCCGTCCTCGGTCTCGAACCTGTAGTCCTTCTCGACCCGCACCCGGGGAAGGCTCCTGCGCTTCCGAGCGAGCGCGTCACCGCGCCGGGTCAGCTCCTTCTCCTCCACCAGCAGTTCTGCTCGGGCTGCCTCGAATTCCTCCTGCGTGCCGACTCTGTGCTCGGGCATTGTCCTTCCCTCCTGTGCGGGAGCAGAACACCGCATCGCGGCGGGCGGTCGTCCGCAGCGGCTGCCGTGAGTGCCTGCACAGGCGTTACCCGTCGCCCTACGTTCACCGTACGCGCGCGGCGCGGCGCGAGCCCGACCAGCAGGAGCCTCGACCCTCGACCGAACACAGCGACAGGCCGACAGAGATCGGCGGCGCCCTCTACCGGCGTCCCAGGTTTTGAGCCTTCCAGTTCTGTGATCTGCTGGAGGTGTCGTCAGCCCCGTCTCGAGTACGGGTGGGTGTACCACCGCCATCGGTGCGGGAGGTGTCTGAGGCGGCAGGCTGCTCGCGTCCCTGGGAGGCGTTCCATGCCGCACTTCCGGCCGGCCCCGCCGGCCCCCACGCGGCCCGGTGTGCTCCTGCCCGCGCGTGACCTGGCGGTCGCGTGGCTCCTGATGGTGCTGCTCGCCGCGCTGGCGTGGGTGCTCACCGTCGGCCAGTCGCGCCACATGGGCATGGAGCCCGGCACCATGGGCCTGGGGCTCCCGCTCTTCCTGCTGCTGTGGGTGGTCATGATGGCGGCAATGATGCTGCCATCGGTGGCACCGGTGGCCATCACGTGGGTCCGCGGGATCAACCGCGGCTCGGCCGGCCCCGTCCGCGCCCTGCGGATCGCCGAATTCGTCAGCGGATACCTCCTCGCCTGGACCGGATTCGGGCTGCTCGCGTACGGCGCCCTGGCCGCGACCGGACACCTCGTGGACCTCGATCCCGGGACCGGTCGCTGGATCGGCGCCGCCGTGTTCCTCCTCGCTGCGGCACAGCAGTTCGGGCCACTGAAGCGAGTCTGCCTGCGGCACTGCCGCAACCCGATGTTCCAGCTGCTCCAGTACTCACGCTTCCGGCCCAGGGCGAAAGACCTGCGGGTGGGTGCACACCACGGGCTCTACTGTGTCGGATGCTGCTGGGGCTTGATGATCGTCTTGATTCCCCTCGGCGTCATGAACGTGGCCGCAATGGCCGCCCTGGCGGCCATCATCTTCCTGGAGAAGCTGTGGCGGCAGGGACCCTGGCTGAGCTGGGCCGTCGGCCTCGCCTTCCTTGTCCTGGCCGTACTCGCCCCCTTCCAGGACTGGCTGCTGCCCGGCCTGGACACAACTGGTCCGCCCATGGACCAGATGACCGGCCGGACAGGATGAGCGGTCGCAGTGCACCCCCGCGGAACGCGGCCCGTACGGCGGTCGCCTTCCCCTTCCAACGCCAGCGGCTGTCCGAGCTTTCGCCGGCGTGGCAGCGGGTGGAGAATTGAACATGACCCGTACACCGAGCGCCTGGGTGGACTTCCGGTGGGGCAATCGCCGACGTGGGCCCATCCGTACGGGCCACGAGGAGGCGAGGAGATGTCCGAGACGACAGCGACGGTTCCGAGATGGCATGCGGCCGGTGACTGGTTCGATACGTGCAGGTGCAATGTCCCCTGCCCTTGTTCGTTCGCGCAGCTGCCCACCTACGGTGAATGCGACGGTGTCCTGGCCTGGCACATACGCGAGGGTAACTACGGCGAGGTACGGCTGGACGGCCTCAACGTGCTGATGCTCGGCTCCTTCGTCGGGAATGTGTGGGCCGAGCACACCGACACGTACGCAGCGGTCTTCCTCGACGAGCGCGCGGACGACGCGCAGCGCGAAGCCCTGCAAATGATTTTCGGTGGCCAGGCCGGCAGCTGGCCCTCGGAAATGGTGGGCATGATGGACGCCGAGATGCGGGGCATGGATTTCGCCCCCATCGAGATCGACGTGGACGAGGACCTCGGAGGCTGGCGGGCCACGATACCCGGCCGGGTCGAGGCGAGCGCGGAAGCGCTCACCGGACCGACGACACCGGTGGGCGCCCGGGTCCAGTCGACCAACCTGCCAGGCTGCGAGACCGGGCCGGGACAAGTCGCGACGTGGGGCCGCTCCACGGCGGACCGTGCCAATGCCTTCGGCTTCCACTGGAGCCGGGACGGCCAGTCCAGCAAGCACATCACCTTCGACTGGACGGGCCCCGACTGACGTTACGGGCACTGCGACCCTGCGGCCGGGCTGTTAGCTCTGGATGACGTCGGCCGGCGCGGCGTCACGGTCACCGGGCGCGTGGTCACTGGCCAGGGCGAGCCAGCGCAGCGCCGCTTCGCAGGGTCGCCGCCGTCGCCAGCCCTCCGTATGCGCGGTTCAGGCATCCGAGGAGGGCCGGCCCGGCTCTGGTCCTCATGGTTTCCTACATCCCTTGTACGCGTACGCAGTTGGATCACACGTTCTTCCGCGAACGGACACTCAGGGCCGGGTGGGCCCCGGCTAGGATCACGGTGTGATGACAGCTCGGTCGCGTTCCGGCGGCCAGTCGACCACCTCGCCGGTGCGCCGACTGGTCACTGCCGGGCTGGCCTTGCTGCTGCTCAGCCTGGTCGGCGTGTGCTGCTCTTTGGCGGAGCACGGCAGCGAAACGGCGGGCGTACAGGTCGCCTCCGTCTCGTTGGCCAACGCGGATGGTCAGACAGAGGCATCTGCCACGGGCTGCCCCCGGGGTGAAAGTCACTCGGGGGTCGAGGGTGCGCGCCGCTCGAGCGCACCGTCATGGACGGCGGACAAGCCCGATCTCGCCAAGGTGCCGTACGACCGTCGGACTTCTCCGAGTGCCAGGTGTGCGCCGCCCGCTGAACGGGTGAAGCAACCCGCCGGCGCTTCCTCTGCCCACTTCAGATCACAGGTCGTCCTTCAGGTGTAGGCGTCGGACCTTCCGACGACACCCCACGCGCACGCCGCGGAATTCACAGATTTACCCACAACACGGCGTTATGTTCAATGCGCCTCGGCTTCTGGCCTCGAATTCCTGCCGCGCGTGCGCGCACCCGCCCCTGTCGCTCCCCACCCCCTGCGGCTGGGGAAGTGACTGCTGCTCGGAGGATCTGTGCTCCGCCTGCCCCCGCCGCGCTTGACCCGCCGGGTTCCGCCTTGGCCGGAAGTTCTGCTCTCCTGTGTGCTGATCGTGCTGCTCCTGGCCGCCGTGCACTGTTCGTCCTACCTCCCCAACGACGGCCACCAGCACCTCTCCCTGTCCGCACCGGCTGCGCCGGACGGACACCCGGAGCCCTCCGAGGAGCAGGAGCACCCGGACCGCCCGCAGCACGGCCACGGCTCTGCGTGCACCTCTCCTTGCCTGACCACATCAGCCTCTACGAACGAGGTCCCGCGCCCGGCCGAGGGGCCGGCAGCCCTCGCCTCTCCGGAGCAGCTCAGTGCGCTGCCAGTGGAGCAGGCGGCCCCGACGGCCCCTTGCTCCGGTAGATCATCCATAGCCCGCACCGGTCGTTCCACGCTGACCGACGTTTGCCGGTGGCGGATCTAGGCCGCTCGTCCCGCAGCCGCACGCGGCTGCCGCATGCCGCCCTCCGGGCCGGGGCCCTGCCTCCTGATGCCCGGCCGGTCACGGCATGCCACGCGAACGAGTAGCCGACGCCATCACCGACCGAACGAAGGCACAGTCATGCATTCTTCGACCACCGACACGTCGTCCAAGGGCCGTTCGGCCCTGTCAGAACTGGTGGGCAACACCCCGCTCCTGCGCATCTCCGAACCGCTCGCGCCGACGGGGCGGGGCTTCTGGGCGAAGCTGGAGGGCTTCAACCCCGGCGGCATCAAGGACCGCCCCGGCCTGCACATGGTCGAACGGGCCCGCGCCCGCGGCGACCTGAAGCCCGGTGCGCGGATCATCGAGTCCACCAGCGGAACCCTGGGCCTCGGCCTCGCTCTGGCGGGCATGGTCTACGGGCACCCTGTCACCCTGGTCACCGATCCGGGCCTCGAGCCGTCCATGACCCGGCTGCTGACGGCGTACGGCGCCCAGGTCAACATGGTCTCCGAGCCGCACCCCGCGGGCGGCTGGCAGCAGGCCCGCCGCGACCGCGTGCAGCAGCTCACGGCACAGCACCCGGGCTCCTGGTGCCCGGACCAGTACAACAACCCGGACAACACCGCTGCCTACACCCCACTGGCCCTCGAACTGGCCACCGAACTACGCCACATCGACGTGCTGGTGTGCAGCGTCGGCACCGGTGGCCACTCCGCGGGGATCTCGCGCGTACTGCGGCAGCTCTACCCCGAACTGACGCTGGTAGGGGTGGACACCATCGGCTCGACGATCTTCGGGCAGCAGGCCCGGCCGAGGTTGATGCGGGGGCTGGGGTCGAGCATCTACCCCCGCAACGTTGCCTACGACCGCTTCAGCGAAGTGCACTGGGTGTCCCCGGCCGAAGCCGTGTGGACCTGCCGTCAGCTGGCCGGCTCTCACTACGCCACCGGCGGTTGGAGCGTCGGAGCAGTGGCACTCGTCGCAGGCTGGCTGGCCCGCTCGCTCCCGAAGGACACGCGCATCGCAGCGGTTTTCCCCGACGGCCCCCAGCGGTACCTCGGCACCGTCTACGACGACGGCTACTGCGCCGCCCACGGTCTGCTCGGCTCCCCTCCGGCGCCCGAACCGGACCTCATCGGCCGACTGGACGAGAAGGAGGTCACCCGCTGGACCCGGTGCACTGCCGTCGTCGACCCGCTCACCCTCGGCGGAGCTCAAGGGAGCGAGGCCGGCAGCGAAGCCGATCTGAAGCGCGCGTCGGACCCGCAGGAGCAGGCCCGGTGAAGGACACGATCGCCCAAGTCCGCTCGTACAACGGCAGCGTCCAGCTGTTGATGGTCAACCAGTTCACCATCAACCTCGGCTTCTACATGCTGATGCCCTACCTGGCCACCCACCTGGCCGGGCCGCTCGGCCTGGCCGGATGGCTGGTCGGCCTGATCCTCGGCGTACGCAACTTCAGCCAGCAGGGCATGTTCCTCATCGGCGGGACACTGGCCGACCGCCTCGGCTACAAGCCGTTGATCATCGCCGGGCTCGTGCTGCGCACCGTCGGCTTCGCGACCCTCGGACTGGTGGAGTCCGTCCCCGCCCTGTTGGCCGCGTCCGCCGCGACCGGGCTGGCCGGTGCCCTCTTCAACCCTGCCTCCCGCGCCTACCTGGCCGCCGACGCGGGCGAGCGCCGCGTGGAGGCCTTCGCCCTGTTCAACGTCTTCTACCAAGCGGGCATCCTGCTCGGCCCGCTGGTCGGCATGATCCTGACCGGCGTCGATTTCAGCGTCACCTGCCTGGTGGCCGCAGGGATCTTCGCGATCCTGAGCCTCATCCAGATCAGGGCCCTGCCGGCCCGGCGCCCCGATCACACGGACGCCTCCGACGGGGTCCGCGAGGGTGTCCTGCGGCAGTGGCGGGGGATCTTCGCCAACCGTCCGTTCCTGCTGTTCTCGCTCGCCATGGTCGGCTCGTACGTCATGTCCTTCCAGGTCTACCTGTCCCTGCCGCTGGAGGTCAGGCGCCTGGGGGGTGAAGGACGGTTCGGGACTGCCGCGGTAGCGGTCCTCTTCGCGGTTTCCGGACTGAGCACGATCGCCCTCCAGACCAAGGTCACCGCCTGGTGCAAGGCCCGGATGGAGCCGGGCCGGGCGCTCACCTGGGGGCTGCTGGTGATGGGGGCGGCGTTCGTCCCGCTACTCCTCGCCTCGGCCGTACCCGTACCGGACGGCGGGGCAGGCTTGTGGCTCCTGGCCGGGATGCCGCCGGCGCTCTCGGCACTGCTGCTGGCGCTCGGCACCATGATCGCTTACCCCTTCGAGATGGACACCATCGTCCGCCTCGCGGGCAACCGTCTCGTGGCCACGCACTACGGCCTCTACAACACCATCTGTGGAATCGGTATCACGGTCGGCAACCTGCTCACCGGCATGGCTCTGGACGCCGCACGCAACGCCGGGGTGCCGGCACTCCCGTGGGCGGCGTTGGGGCTGCTCGGCCTGGCCTGCGCGGCGGCGCTCCACGCACTGCGCCGTACGGGTCGGCTGTCACCTGCCCGAACCGAAGGAGGACGTCAGGCCATGGCCGCCTGACCAGCGCCAGGACGTACGCGCACACCGCCTCTCACGACGCCCGCGAGCCGGCGTGAGCCACGTCGCGGAGCGCGGACAGGGTGCGGCCGGCGGCATTCCGCCGGCCGCACCGTTCGTTCCCGGAGACAGAGCTCCTCGTAGACAGCGACCTCGCCTCGCCGCCTGCGGATGAGGCCGCTTACGATGCGGACATGGACGTCCAGGTGAAGCGAGCGATGAAGCCTTTCGGGCTGCGCTCGTACCTGCTCCTCGTCCTCGCCGTACTCGCGGGGCTGGTGGCCATGCATGGCCTGGGGCCGGGCGCTTCCGTCCCGGCGCGCGCCCACGCAGCGGCCGGTTCCCACCACGCGTCGGCCGCCGGCCACGAAAAGGTCGCCTCCGATACTCCGTGCCACGACAGCTGCGTTCACGCCGGTGATCCGGTCGGTGGCGGACGCGGCGGGCATGCCGAGCACGCCGATGCGACGTGCGCGGCCACCGGAACGGCCGGTTCACCGGTCCTGCCCGCGCCCGCGGTCCTGCCCGGCATGACCGACGCCGAGGCGGTCCTCGCTCACGGGATCGTCCCCGACGCCACCGCTTGCGGGCGGGCCCCGCCGTCACTGAGCGAACTACAACTCCTGCGCATATAGGGCGGCCCCGGCATGCCCGGCCTCACGCGGCCGGTGACCTTGCCCCTCAGCCCCGCCCTTCCTCAGCACGCCCGCATCCGCGCGTGCTTCACAGCAGGAGTTGCACCACCATGACCACCAAGCGTTCCCTGATCCGCCGCGCCACCGCCGTGGCCGCGGCCGCCACCACCGCCCTCGTTCTCGCCGCCTGTGGCGGGAACGGCGACGAGACCGGTTCAGCCGGCAGCGGCCGGAACACGGCTTCCCCGGCCGCCTCCGCCCCGGCGCAGCAGGGCGACCACAACGCGGCCGACGTCGCGTTCGCCCAGGGGATGATCCCCCACCACCGCCAGGCCATCGAGATGGCCGATCTCGCCGCTACCCGCGCCGAGTCCGCCGACGCGAGGAAGCTCGCCGGCGAGATCAAGAAGGCTCAGGACCCGGAGATCAAGACCCTCTCCGGCTGGCTCACCTCCTGGGGCGAGCAGGTCCCGGCCGGGGGCGGGGGCCACGACGGGCACGACATGTCCGGCATGATGTCGGGCGAAGAAATGAAGCAGCTGGAATCCTCCTCCGGCAAGGCGTTCGACACCGCCTTCCTCCAGCTGATGGTCAAGCACCACGAAGGCGCCGTCGCCATGGCCAAGACCGAACAGTCCGACGGGAAGTACCAGCCCGCCAAGGACATGGCCGGGGCGATCATCGCCTCCCAGAGCGCTGAGATCGCCCGGATGAACACCCTCCTCGGCAAGAGCTGACCGGCATCAGCACGCCCGGTGCGGGCAGTCGGCCGCTACTGCCCGCACCCCCGCCGACCCCGGAACTGGGCACCTCCACGGTCTCGGCGTGGACCCCGCCGACGGCAGCCTCTACGCGGCTGGGCACCTCGGCGTCTTCCGACTCGGCCCCACCGGTGCCGTACGGATCGTGACTGCGGCAAGCCGCACTCACCTGCCGGCCACCGATACGAAGGACGGCGGCGGCACATGGACCGTCGTGCACCGGCCGGGCCGTGACACAGGGCATGACATCTCCGGAGCCAGCTTCAAGATCACCCATCGGAGGGAACCCTGCTGGGCCCACCCCGCAGACCTGTACGGGGCCGCGGCTAGGATCACGGCGTGAACCCGGCCCGGCCCCGTACCTCCGTGCTGCGGACCCGCATCCTCGCGGGCCCGCGATGCGTGCTGCTGGCGGCCCTGCTGGTGTTCGCCTTCCTCTACTCGCACGGAGTCAGCCTCGACGGCGTCCGTGGCCACACGGACACGGCCGTCGGCGTCGTCACCCCCGGCGTCGGTCTGGCGGTCACCGAGAGCACCTCGGACGACCACCACGGCGAGGGACACGGCTCGTCCCACTCGGCCGAGGAGTGCGCCACCAGCGGGCCGCCGCAGCAGCCGACGCTGGCCCCTCCCGCCGAGCACGCCCTGACGCAGGTCCTGCCCGCGGTGCCGGCTGCAGCCCCGGACGCGAACGCGGTCCCCGCGTCTGCCCTGGGCGGCTCACCTCCGCCGGGCACGACAGCGATCCTGCGCATTTAGACCGCTCCAAGCTCCCGGCGCCCCTGTGGGCCGTCGGCGAGCTCGCGCTGCCCGCACACACATATCCCTGCCCGCCCCCGTAGGGGCCGGGCCCGGTGCAGCCTGCCCTCCGGCATTCGCTCCTGCCATGACCCGCGACGCGACCGTCGCCGCCTCGGCGTGCCTGCACCCGTACATCCGCCAAGGAGTTCCCCGTGACACCCACCCAGATCGCTGACCGCGCCGCGGCCGCGCCCGCCACCGAACCCACGCCGACCGGCCGTACGGCGATCCGCGAAGCCCGTTCCCGCCGCAAAGCCCTCCTGGCCAGGTACCTCGGATACGTCGGCTACTTCGTCGGTGCCGGGCTGATCAGCGGCGCGGTCGTCCACCACCCCCTCGACCCCGCCCGCTACACCCGCATCGCCCTCTACGGCGTCCTGGTCTTCCTCGCAGCGACTGCCCTGAACGAGTTCCTGCTCACCCGCCGCAAGCCGACGTTCAAGCAGGTGGCGGGCATCATGGGCGCCTCCCTGCTCCTCTCCTTCGGCATCGGCATGCTCAGCGGCGGCCTCCAGCACTTCGAGGACTTCCCCGCTCGCGCCACCGCCCTCATCCCCGCCGGCATCCTGCTCTCCTTCATCGCCTACGTGATCAAGGACGAGCACGTCTCGTGGCGGCGCGTCTTCGGCCTGGCCGGACTCGCCGTCCTCATCACCGCCCTCGCCGCCTTCGTCGGCCTCCGCTACGTCGCCTCCTCCATGGCTCCGGAATCGGGCGGCGGCCACAGCCACGGGACCGGTTCGGACGGGAACGAGACACACCAGGAGGAACCGACCGTCACCGGCAGCACGCAGCCCGCACCTCAGACCCAGCCGTCAGCTCCGAAACGCACCGCTCCCGCCACTCCCCAGGACGAGAAGCCCCACAACGACGGCCACGGGCACTGACCCCGCGGATCACACCACCGGCGGCTGCCCGGCACCACCGAGCAGAACGGCCAGCAGCCGCCCCGTGATCACCTTCGGATCGTCTCCGCTTCCGGGCGCGCGAGCGGGGTCAGCGCGGGCGTGATCCGCTGTGGAGTTCCACGTACAAGAGGTGGGTCAGCAGCGCGCGCAGGGCCGTGTAGACGACGCCGTTCAGGGTGAGCCCGTTGTGGGTCGGGTACGCCGGGTCGTTGCTCGCCCGGTAGATCCACCGGGAGATCTGGCTCCAGTTGTTCTGGAGGGCCACGTTGTCCGCGCCCATGGCAGTCCTGGTGCCCGTGCCGATGTTGCCTCGGATGGTGTCGAAGATCCTGCCGAAGCGCGCGGCTTCGGCGGTGGCTTGGATCGTGAGGGTGAGCGCCTCGCCGACTTGGGTGGCGCCGCGGCCGCCGCCGTTTTCGAGCCGGTGCCGGGCGCCACCCAGGACGAGCAGGGCGTTGTGGAGGTTGGGGCCGTTGACGACGTCGTCCGTACGGTTGTTCCCGCCGGGCAGTGAGACGTAGTTGCCGCCCCACGGCAGGCGGGTCGCCGGCGTGGGCAGGTTCAGGACGTGATTGAAGTCCTCGGGCCAGGTGTCGTTGAAGGCGTAGTGCCGGCCCGGGTTCTGCTCGGTGCCGGGGGCGTAGAAGCCGGCGAGGTAGAGGTTGTTCGCCCAGAAGTACAGCGAGACGACCTGGCTGCCCCGGCGCAGGACCCGGATCTGGATCAGGCGGGACAGCTGGGTGGTGCTCTCGTCGATGTTCTCGGCCGACCGGAAGTCGTGGCCACTGACCCGGTGGATCCGGTCGATCAGGCCGTAGTAGGCATCGTGGGCGCTCCTGCCGCCGTTCTCCAGGGAGTCGATGTTCCAGTCGACGACCGTGTTCGGCTGGGTGGGGTCGGCCTGCGCCGCGGGCGCGGTCAGGCCGACGAGGCCGGCGCAGAGCGCGAGCGTGACGACGGAGCCTACGAGACGCCGGCTCGATCGCGCGAACAGCTGCGCCGAGCGCAGCAGTGGCATGAAGGACATGGGAGCTCCATGAGTTGGGGGAGCCGCCGGCTCACACCGGCAGCGGAAGGGAACCCGCGCTCGACGAACTGGCCTTCCCAGAGGCTTCGTTCGGGCCTGCCAGGAGGGTGGTCCGGCAGCGCGGGCCCGCCCCCACGTTAGGTTCGCCACCGTCCCCCCGGTGGTCCCCCAGTGCACGGCGTCATCCCGTCAGTGCACGGTTCCCCGCCCTCGGGAACCGGGCGGTGCACGCCGTGACCTGCCACCAGCGAAGCGTGAGTTGTCACGGGTGCCGTCACCCGTTTGACTTCGCCTACGGGTCGGTCCGTTGAGCGGCGCCCAGGTTGGAGGGGAACCTACAGATGTTGATCGACAGTGCGGCCATGGCCCCCGCCGAGCGGGCCGAGGCGATCCGCGAGGCCATCTGGGACAGCGTGGTGCGGGTGGAGATCACTCATCAGCCGGACCCCCGCCTGATCCGCACGGTGGGTGCGATCAGCGCTGTCGGTCCGTTGAAGGTCTGCTCGGTGCGTGCCAACGCCACCACCATCCGTCGCACCCGCTCGCTCGCCCGCGATGACCTGGAACCGAGTGTGTTCGTCGGGCTGCAGGTCACTGGTAGCAGCATGGTCGTCCAGGACGGCCGGGAGGCCGTCCTGGAGCCCGGCGATCTGGCGCTCTACGACACCACCCGCCCCTATACGCTGCTCAACAGGGACGGCATCCACCAGCACTTCTTCCGCATCCCGCGGGCTGAACTCGCCCTTCCCGCCGCCACGTTGAACCGTGTCACAGCAGTCCGTCTCAGCCGTCGGGACCCGCTGGCCGACCTCACCGCCACCTGCCTGCGGCGCATCGCCCGTCACCAGGCCCGCCCGGCCCCCTCCTCCGTGCCCAGCATGGACGCGGCAGGCCGGCCGGGCATCGAGCTGCTCCGTGCCCTCGTCACGTCCCGGCTCGGCGACCGGCGCAGCGCCGCCGAACCCCTGCACGACACCCTGCACCTGCGCGTTCTGGACTACGCCCGCACGCACTTGGGCGACCACGACCTGACCCCGGAACGCATCGCGGCTCATCACCACATCTCGCGTCGCTGCCTGTACAACACGCTGTCGCGCAAGGGCATCTGCCTGGGCGACTGGATCCGGACACAGCGCTTGGAACGCTGTCGTGACGAACTTGCGGCACCTGCCGCACGCCACCGACCGATCTCCGCCATCGCCTGGCGCTGGGGCTTCCCGAACGCCGCCCACTTCAGCCGTACCTTCAAACATGCCTACGGCCTCACTCCGAGCGAGTGGCGGGCCCTGCACGCCGCGGCACGGTGAGCCGGCCCTTTGCTCTCAGGTGTCCTCGCGGGCGATCGGGACGGTGGGGCGGAGCCGGTGGCGCCGCCACTCGCTCGGGGTGACTCCGTAGGCCTCACGGAAGCGCCGGGTGAAATGACTGGGGCTGGTGAAGCCGCAACGGGCCGCCACGGCGGATACGGGCAGTTCGGCACGACGGGGCGACGCCAGCAGGCGGCACGCCGCCTCCAGTCGCTCGCCGATGAGCCACTGTTCCAGACGAATGCCCGCACGACCGAGCACCACGTACAGCTGCCGCTTGGATATGGCGTGTTCTACGGCGATGCGGTCCGGGCCGAGGTCGGGATCGGTGAGGTGGCGGCGCGCGTAGGCCATGATCCGGGCCACCAGGGAACTGTCCATGGCCGCTCTGACCTGGCGGTCCCGCTCGTCGTGCGCAGCCGACGTCAGGAGGGCTCGCACGAGCTCGGTGGTGGCGTTCGCGAGGGCGGCGGCTCCGGGGTCCGCCTCCAGGCGGCCCGGATCCTGCCAGAGCGCCCGCAGGTGACCCAGGAGGAGGTCGTGCAAGGGACTGGCCCGCAGCCGTACGGAGGCCCGCAGCACTGTGTCGACCGGTACCCCGAGGTATTCCATGTCCATGGTGATGGCCTGCGAGGCCCCGTGTCCGGACCAGCCGTATGTCCGCGGCGCGAGCTCGTGGAAGACACAGATGTCCTCCGGTCCCAGGGCGAATCGCCCGCCCGCCTGCTCGGCGCGGTGCACGCCCCTGGTCTGGAGTGAGACCGAGACCACCGGACGGTCCCGGTGCCCGCGCACGTGCCTGGCCGTCCGCCGGACCTCGAAGCCCGAGCACCGCACGTCGAAGAGGTCCAGCCCGCCGACCCGCCATCCTTCGATCCGGGCTCGCATCCCCGACTCGGGCTCTTCGTGAACGATGTCGTTCGGCACGGAGGTGTCCGTCATCGCGTGGTGGAACGCGTCCACCCGGTCACGCGGTGCGAAGTCCCTCCAGGTCCAGCAGCAGCACGAACTACCCCTCCGTCAAATGTTGTTGGAATCCGATGCTGTTCATCCTCCGGGGAGCCGTCCCCGCCCACTTGTCCACGAGTGCACATCCCTGTTCTCCGGAGCCCTGCACCGAGGGGCAACTCCCCTGCGTGGACAGGCGACCGCCCGCCTTCCCACCCGTCTAGCTTCGGACTGCGCCGCTGCCCGGTACGGCGTGGGCATACGCCCTTCGATCCGACGAGAGGTCCCGTCCATGACCGATCACACGCCCGTCAGGCCCGTACTCGAGCCGGCCGCCGCCGACTTCGCGGAAGCGACCGGGACACCGCCGTTCCTGTTCCAGATCCCGCCGGCCGAGGGCCGCAAAGCCGTCGACGAGGTGCAGTCGGGCGGCATCGCCAAGCCCGATGTGGACGAGGAGTGGGTGACCGTTCCGGGCGGACCCACCGGCGAGGTCAGAGCCCGGATCGTCCGGCCGGCCGGGGTGAGCGGCGCCCTGCCCGTCGTCCTCTACATCCACGGAGCGGGATGGGTGTTCGGCAACGCGCACACCCACGACCGCCTGGTGCGGGAACTGGCCGTCGGCGCCCGGGCCGCCGTGGTCTTCCCCGAGTACGGGCTGTCGCCCGAACACCGCTACCCCGTCGCCGTCGAGCAGAACTGGACAGTGGCCCGCTGGGTCGTCACCGACGGCGCCGGCCACGGTCTGGACGGCACCCGCATCGCCGTGGCCGGCGACTCGGTCGGCGGCAACATGGCCGCGGCACTGACCCTGACGGCCAAGGAACGCGGCGGACTCGCACTGCTCCAGCAGGTCCTCTTCTACCCCGTCACCGACGCCGCCTTCGACACCGGCTCCTACGACCAGTTCGCGGAGGGGTACTTCCTGCGCCGCGACGGGATGCAGTGGTTCTGGGACCAGTACACGGCTGACGAGGCGCAGCGGGCGGAGATCACCGCCTCCCCGCTGCGCGCCACCGCAGAGCAGCTGACCGGTCTGCCGCCGGCGCTGGTGATCACCGCAGAGGCGGACGTCCTCCGGGACGAGGGTGAGGCGTACGCGAACAAGCTGCGTGCCGCGGGCGTGCCCGTCACGGCAGTGCGCTATCAGGGCATCATCCACGACTTCGTCATGCTCGACGCACTGCGCGGAACGCAGGCGGCAGCGTCCGCGATCGAGCTCGCCGTCCGGGTCCTGGAGCGGGCACTGGCCGATGACTGAGCCGGAACCGGCGACCGGCGCCGTGCCGGCGACCGGCCCGGCCGACGGGGGAAGGTTCCGGGAGCCCGACCTGCGCCGGATGACGCGCATCAACCTGCGGCCCATCGCCTCGCCCATGCCGCTGGGCTTCTACTCCGTGGCCATCGCCTCGGTGATCGTCGGCTGCTTCCAGATCGGGCTCTTCGAGGAGGGCGCGCACCGCGCCGTCGGCCTGGCCATCCTGCCGGCCTTCGTGCTCCAGCTGCTGGTGAGTTGCTTGGCGTTCGGCGCGCGCGATGTGCTGGCGGCGACGCTCATGGCCTGCTTCTCGGGCCTGTGGCTGGTGAGTTCTCTGACCCTGTTCGTGGACGCGCCGGGTGGAAACCGGGTGCTGGGCGTCCTCAACGCCGTCTTCGCCCTCTTCGCCGTACTGATGGCATCCGTCGCGACCCCCAAACGGGCCTTGTGGCTGGTGCTGTGCACGGCCGTCCCCCGCTTCGCCGTGGCGGCACTCGCCAACCTCACCGGCGCGGACTGGCTGAGCACCGTCTCCGGGGTCCTCGGGCTCGTACTGGCGGCCGTCGCCCTCTACACGGCCTTCGCCCTGATGCTGGAGGACATGCGCGGCGAGCCGGTCCTCCCCATCGGCCGCAGCGGCCCCGCGCATCACGCCGTCGAGGGCGATCTGGCCTTCCAGTTGCACAACCTCGAACGGCAGGCCGGCGTACGCCGCACCCTCTGACCCCCGGCCCCCTGGCTTCCTGCCACTCCCCCTTCGAAAGCGAGCACCGTGAGCAGCAGCATGCCCGTCGGCGGCATCACCGCCGCGCCCGGGCCGTCCGGTCGTCCCCGGGACGGCAAGGCCGCCGAACTCGTCCTGCGCAACGCACGCATCCACACGCAGGACCCCTCCCGGCCCGCCGCGACGGCGATCGCCGTGCGTGGTGGCCGGATCGCGGCCCTGGGTGACGACGGTGACGTCGCCCGCCTGGTGGGACCGGCCACCCGGGTGGTGGACGCCCTCGGCCGGCGGGTGGTGCCGGGGCTCAACGACTCCCATCTGCACGTCATCCGGGGCGGCCTCAACTACGTACTGGAGCTGCGCTGGGACGGCGTACGCAGCCTGCGACAAGCCCTGTCCATGCTGCGCGAGCAGGCCGGACGCACTCCCCGGGGCCAGTGGATCCGGGTCGTGGGCGGCTGGACCGCCGAGCAGTTCGCCGAACGTCGGATGCCCACCGCGGCCGAACTCACCGCGGCCGCGCCCGACACCCCGGTGTTCGTCCTGCACCTCTACCAGTCGGCCGTCCTCAACCGGGAGGCCGTGCGCGCGGCGGGATTCACCCGGGACACGCCCGACCCCCGGGGCGGGCAGATCGTCCGGGACCGCAACGGTGAGCCGGGCGGCCTCCTGCTGGCCGCCCCCAGCGCGCTGATCCTCTACTCCACCCTCGCGAAGGCACCGGCGCTGGACGAGGCCGACAGGATGGTCTCCACCCGGCACTTCCTGCGCGAGCTGAACCGGTTCGGCCTCACCTCGGCCGTGGACGCGGCCGGCGGGTTCCAGAGCTTCCCCGAGAACTACGCCACCGTCACCGAGCTGGCCCGCGCGGGCGAGCTCAGCGTACGCATCGGGTACCACCTGTTCCCGCAGACCGCCGGCCAGGAACTGGCGGACCTCGCACGCTGGACCGAGACGGTCCGGCCGGGGGACGGCGACGCATGGCTGCGGCTGAACGGGGCCGGGGAGAACCTGACCTGGGCCGCCGCCGACTTCGAGAACTTCTCCGAACCCCGGCCGGAACTGGGCTCCTACGAAGCCGAGTTCGAGAAGGCGGTCCGGCTGCTGATGGAGAACGGCTGGGGCTTCCGGCTGCACGCGACATACGACGAGACGATCGGCCGCAACCTCGCCGTCTTCGAGAAGCTGGCCGCGGACGGGCTGTTCCCGGCGGGAAACAGCTGGCTGTTCGACCACGCCGAGACCGTCTCCGCCCGGAACCTGGAGCGGATCGCGGCGCTGGGCGGCGGGATCAGCGTCCAGAACCGGATGTCGTTCCAGGGCACGGCCTTCGCCCAGCGCTACGGGGCCGAGGCCGCTGCACTCGCTCCGCCCGTCGCCGACATGCTGCGCCACGGTCTGCCCGTCGCAGCGGGCACCGACGCCACGCGCGTCTCCTCCTACAACCCGTGGGTGGCCCTGCACTGGCTGGTCACCGGCCGGACCGTCGGCGGCGCGGCCCTGCGTCCGGCCGGGCAACTGGTGTCCCGCGAGCAGGCCCTGGAGCTGTACACCCTCGGCGGGGCGCGGCTCACCGGCGAGGAGGAGCACAAGGGCGTCCTCGGCGAAGACCGGTTCGCGGATTTCGCCGTCCTCTCCCACGACTACTTCGCCGTGGCAGCCGATGACATCCCGCACATCGAGTCGCTGCTGACCGTGGCCGGCGGCCGGATCGTGTACGCCGCCGGTGAGTACGAGGGCCTGGACGAGGCCCTCCCGCCGGTCAGCCCCGGATGGAGCCCGGTCGCGCACTTCGGCGGCTACCGGGCCACGCCCCCGCCCTCGGCGGCCGGCGCCCGCCAGGCCGATCTGCTGGCGGAAGCGGTCGCCTCCTCCGAGCAGCACCGCCGGTGGAGAGCCGCGCGCGGCTTCGCCCCCGAGGAGCCGCCCGCCGTCTTCGATCCGTGCTTCGTCCTCTGACCCGGCCGCACACCCGATCCCCTTTCCGTTCCACATCCCGCACCGTCCACCTTCGAGAGGAACTCCTCATGTCCGATTTCAACTTCGACCTCGATGCCGTCTCCGCCGCACCCAGCCGTGATCTGCTCACCCCCGACAACGCGATGATGCTGTTCGTCGACCACCAGCCGCAGATGTTCTTCGGCGCCGCCAGTACGGACCGCGTCGCCGTCATCAACGCCACCGTGGGCCTGCGAAGGCCGCCCGTGTCTTCGACGTCCCCGTGGTGCTGTCCACCGTGGCCGCCGAGTCGTTCTCCGGACCGATCCTGCCGCAGCTGCGCGAGGTGTTCCCCAAGCACGAGGTCATCGACCGGACCTCCATGAACGCCTGGGAAGACGAGGCCCTGGTCGAGGCGGTCAAGGCCACCGGCCGCCACAAGATAGTGCTCTGCGGCCTGTGGACCGAGGTCTGCCTCGTCCTGCCCGCCCTCTCCGCCCTCAACCAGGGGTACGAGGTCTACGTCGTCGCCGACGCCTCCGCCGGCGTCACCCCGGCCGCCCACGAGCACGCCCTGCAGCGGATGACCGCCGCCGGCGCCGTGCCCGTCACCTGGCTGCAGGTGCTCCTGGAGCTCCAGCGCGACTGGGCACGCACGGAGACGTACGTCGCCACCACCGACGTGGTGAAGGAACACGGAGGTGCGTACGGCCTGGGCGTCGTCTACGCCCACTCCATGATCGACCCGCACGCGGCCGGCTGACCGGACCTCTCGACCATGGACACCGATACCGGACTGCTCCTCCTCCGCCTCCTTGCGGGCCTGCTGATCGCCGCGCACGGAGTGCAGAAGGTCAGCTTCCGGCTCGGCGGCAGCGGGCTGGCGGGCGGGACCGAGGAGTTCCGGCGCGACGGCTTCCGCGGCGGGGAGCTCACCGCCCTCGCCGCGGGGGCCGGCCAGATCGGCTCCGGCCTGCTGCTGGCCGCCGGAGCCCTCACCCCGCTCGGCGCCGCCGGGGCCATCGGCGTGATGACCGTCGCGCTCACCGTCAAGTGGTCCCATGGCCTGTGGGTGCAGCACGACGGCTACGAGTACCCCCTCGTCCTCATCGGCATCGCCGCCACGCTCGCCCTCACCGGTCCCGGCCGCTTCTCCGTCGACCACGCACTCGGCCTGCCCCACTGGCCCGGCTGGTCGGCCGCGGCCGCGCTGGCGATCGGAGCGGCGGCCGGCCTTGCCGTACGCGCCCTGCTGCACGACCCGGCCGCGCCCGCGTCCCCGGCGCCGCCGAGGCTCCCCTGACCGCATCAGCGCGACCCATCTCGCCCCCGCCTCCCCCGTACCCGGAAGGACCCCGACGATGACCGGCCGTTCACCGAGCCGACGCCACACCCTGAAGACCGCCGTCGGCGCCGCAGCGGCACTGACCGTCGCCGCGGCACCGCCGGCCGCAGCGTCCGCCGCCGAACCCGGCGCCGAACCCGGCGCCGAACCCGGCGCCGAACCCGGCGCCGAGCCGGGAAAGGCCGGGAAAGCCACCGTGGTCCTGGTCCACGGCGCTTTCGCCGACGCCTCCAGCTGGAACCCCGTCACCGAACGGCTCCAGCAGTACGGCCACCGGGTGGCGGCCGTGGCCAATCCGCTGCGCGGCCTCACCCACGACGCCGCCCAAGTGGCCGCCCGGCTCGCGGCCGTCCCCGGACCCGTCGTCCTGGTCGGCCACTCCTACGGCGGCGCAGTCATCACCCAGGCCGCCGCCACCGCACCCAACGTCAAGGCCCTGGTCTACGTCTCCGCGTTCATCCCCGACGCCGGAGAGGTACTCGGCGAGCTCGCCGCACGGTTCCCCGGCTCCCAGCTCGAAGCCTCCCTCGCCCCCGTCCCCGTACCCGGACCCGACGGCACCACCGGCGTCGACCTCTACATCCGGCCCGACCGCTACCACGAGGTCTTCGCCCAGGACGTTCCGCGTCCCACCACTCGGGTGCTGGCCGCGGGCCAACGCCCGCTCAGCGGGTCGGCATTCACCGACCGCGTGAGCAGCGCGGCGTGGCACTCCCTGCCGTCGTGGACCCTGGTCTCCACCCTGGACCGGGGCATCGTCCCCGAACTCCAGCGATTCCAGGCCTCCCGGGCCCGGTCCCGGACGGTCAAGGTGCCGTCCTCCCACCTGCCGATGTACAGCAGGCCCGATGCCGTGGTCGCGCTGATCCGGTCGGCAGCCCGCGCCGTCACCGCCTGATGCCCCGCCACTTTTGAGGAGCCACCGTGTCATCCCCCGGAACCACTCCGTCCTACGCCCGTGACCTCGCCCGGGTCGAGGCGGCCAACGCCACCGGCCGCATCCCCGTCGTCTTCATCCACGGCCTGTGGCTGCTGCCCACCAGCTGGGACCGCTGGGCCGCCGTCTTCGAAGAGGCCGGCTTCGCGCCCGTCACCCCCGGCTGGCCCGACGACCCGGAGACCGTCGAGGAGGCCAACGCCCACCCCGAGGTATTCGCCGGCAAGAGCGTCGGCCAGGTCGCCGACCACTTCTGCGGCCTCATCGGCAAACTCGACCGCAAGCCCGTGGTCATCGGCCACTCCTTCGGAGGCCTGATCACGCAGATCACCGCCGGGCGAGGCCTCTCCCGAGCGTCCGTCGCCATCGATCCGGCGCCCTTCCGCGGCGTGCTGCCGCTGCCCCTGTCCTCGCTGCGGGCGGCGAGCGCGGTCCTCGGCAACCCGGCCAACTACCACCGGGCCGTCCCCCTGACGTACGAGCAGTTCCGCTACTCCTTCGCCAACGCGGTCGGCGAGGAGGAAGCCCGCGAGCTGTACGCCACCTTCGCCGTCCCCGCCCCGGGAGAACCCCTCTTCCAGGCGGCCGCTGCGAACTTCAACCCATGGACCGAGGCCAAAGTCGACACCACCTCCATCAACCGCGGACCGCTGCTGATCGTCTCCGGGGAGAAGGACCACACCGTCCCCTGGGCCATCGCCAACGCCTCCTACAAGAAGCAGGCCTACAACGCGCACGCGGTCACGGAAATCACCGAGCTTTCCGACCGCGGCCACTCCCTGACCATCGACCACGGCTGGCGCGAGGTCGCCGACACCGCTCTCACCTTCGTCCGCCGCTTCGCCGACCCGGCCGCATAGCTCGGCACGGCCCAGGCCCGACCGACTCCGGCCCGGACACCCGCCCGCCGTCGCCGGCCGCGACGGCGGGTGGGGAGTGGAGTGTCATGAATCCTGACAGGCCCTCACGGCCTAACCGCTGAGGTGGGCCAGGAGGAGGTTGGGCCGGGTCGTGCTGCGGGGTGACCTGGGCGAGCAGGGCCAGCGTGGTTCGCGCGGGCGAGTCGGCCTCGGTGGTGGCGACCACGATGTTCTGCCCCTGGTCCTGGCCCTGGCTCAGGGTCTGCTGGGTGACGGTCAGCGGGCCGACCAGCGGGTGCCGCATCTCGTAGGTCGCGACGGCGCACGCCGTGACGCGGTGGTCGTCCCACATCGAGGCGAAGTCGGAGCTCTTCGCGCTCAGTTCGCCCACCAGCGAGTGGAGCGCGGTGTCGTCCGGGTGCCGGCCCGCCACCAGGCGCAGATTCCCCACCACGGCCCTGGCCTTGGCCGGCCAGTCGGCGTACAGGTCACGGGTGTGCACGTCGAGGAACACCAGCCGGGCCATGTTGGGCCGATCCGCCGACCGGTCCGGGGCGTCCGGGTCCAGGTGTCCGGCGAACAGCGCGTGGCCCAGCCGGTTCCATGCCAGGACGTCGCTGCGGCGGCCGGTCACGATCGCCGGGACGTGGACCAGTGCCTCCAGCAGCTGGCCGGTCGCCTCCGTCACCCGCTCCGGGGCGGGCCGCCGGCCTCGGCCAGGGCCCGTGGCCGACGACCGGGCCAGGTTGTGCAGGTGCAGGCGCTCGGCCTCCTCCAGCCGCAGGGCCCGGGCGATCGCGTCCAGCACCTGTGGTGAGGCGTTCAGGGACTGTCCCTGTTCCAGCCGGGTGTAGTAGGAGACGCTGACACCCGCCAGCGACGCCAGCTCCTCTCGCCGTAGACCCGGCACACGGCGCCGCTCCCCGTAGCCGGGTATCCCAAGATCCTCCGGTTGCAGCTGGGAGCGCCGCGTCTGCAGGAACTCTCCCAGCCGCGCTTTTCCGTTCATGGATCCGAGTATGGGCCGGGCCCGACCGCACAGCCTGACCCTGGCGTTGTTAGGCACCGGCGGGTCTGGCTCCCCGGCGGGACCGGTGATGACCTGGGCGTCGCCGACATGGCACCACCCGACCCGTCCAGGAGGACACCTTGAGCGCCAGCGCCACCACCAGCGAGCACGACCTCTTCGAGGTCCTGGACGCATCGGATTTCACCTTCACCCGGCGCGCCTGGGTCGCTGCCGCGCCCGCCCGGGTCTACGACCTGGTCAGTGACGTGTCCGCCATCGGGCGCTGGAGCCCCAACGCGAGCGACGTCGCCTTCGACCAGGACGCCGGGCCCCGCGTCGGGGCCTGGTTCAGCGGCCGCAACCACAAGGACGGCAGGCAGTGGACCACCCGCTCCCAGGTCGTACGAGCCGACCCCGGCACCGCCTTCGCCTTCGTGGTCGGCGGCGCCGAGGACGGCATCGTGCAATGGAGCTGGACCTGCCACCCCCGGGGACGAGGAACCGTAGTCGAGCAGTCCTGGCAACTCCTGCGCCTCGACCCTGTTCTCGGCACCACCCGCGGCGACCTCGACGCCCTGCGCGACTACATGACGAACAGCGTCGAAACCACCCTGCTCTCCCTTGCCCAGTGGATCGCCGAAGCACCGACCGGGTGAACGACCCAGCGGGCCGGTACGCCCGGATCGCCTCACGACCCGCAGGAACTCCGCGGCCCGCAAGGGCAATCACGGCGGCCGGCCACCGGCGATCACCGACGACATGCCGCACACCGTGCTGCTCCGCCGCCGCGTTTCTTCGCCTTGATGTTCGTCGCTGTCAGCGGTTGGCTGTCAGGAGAGCGTGGGCGTGGCGGATGAGTGCCTGGCGTACCTCGTCTGGGGCCAGCACGGTGAGCGGTGTGGCCAGGCTGAGGAGGTAGGTGGCGAGATGGTCGGTGCTGTTGCCGCCGATCTGGACCACGGTGGCTTCGGGGCCGTCAGGGCTGTGTGTGCCGATGGTGGGTGGGACTTTTTGCAGGGCGCGGTCCAGGGGGATCGGGAGGCGGATCGTCGTGTATACGGGGTAGACGACGCTCGCGATCCCCCAGGAGACCAGTGCTGCGGCATCGGGCGGATCGGCCAGGTCTGCTGATTCGTTGGTGGGGCGCAGGTTCACGACCCGGTCGGCGCGGAATGTGCGCCATTCCTGTTTGGTGACGTCCCGGGCGACCAGGTACCAGCGCAGGCCGGTGTGGACCAGGCGGTATGGGTCTACGGCTCGCACGGAGGCCTGGCCTGCGTGGTTCCGGTAGGAGAGGGTGATGCGGAGTGAGCTGTGGCAGGCTCGCGCCAGTTCCAGCAGCAGAAGTGTGTCGATCTGCGGCTCGCCGGAGCGGGGAGTGTGTTCGAGCGTCCCGTCCAGTGTGCTCAGCTGGTCCGCCAGGTGTGTGGGCAGGCTCTGGCGGAGCTTGAGCAGCGCGGAGAGGGCGGCTTGCCCGGTGCCGAGGACTCCGCTGAGGGCGGCTTCGCGCAGGGCGACAGCGACGGCCAGGGCCTCCTCGTCGTCGAGCACCAGCGGCGGCATCCGGGCGCCGGGGCCGAGCCGGTAGCCGCCCCAGGGGCCGGGCGAGGATTCGACACCGTAGCCCAGGTCCCGCAGCCGGGCGATGTCCCGGCGGACTGTGCGGTCGGTGACCGCCATGCGCTCGGCCAGTTCACGGCAGGTCCATTCGGGGCGCGCGGACAGCAGTGACACCAAGCGCAGCAGACGGGAGGAGGTCCTGATCACAATCCTCCAGTGTTCCGTATGACCAGGACAGCTCCTGTCAGGGTCATCGCCTACGGTCCGGTCCCATGAACAAGCCCGAGATCCGTCTGCTTTCCTTCGACTTCGACTGTCCTGACCCGGCTGAGCTGGCCCGCTTCTACGGCGATGCCCTGGACCTGCCCGTGCTGTACCGCAGTGACGACTTTGTCCTGCTGGGGCGGGAGGGAGCCCCCGGGCTCGGCTTCGTCCGCCAGGCCGGCTTCCAGCCTCCGGCCTGGCCCGACCCTTCCCACAGTAAGCAGGCCCACCTCGAACTGGGCGTCGACGACCTCGACGCCGCGCAGGAGCGGATGCTCGCCCTGGGTGCCGTCCTCCCTTCCTTCCAGCCGCGGCCCGATGCGTGGCGGGTGCTCCTGGACCCGGCGGGGCATCCCTTCTGCCTGTCGACGCACGGAATCTGAGCCCATCCCGCCCACCGCCTTCGGCTGGGCTTTCGGGACCCTGCGGTGTTCGGCGTTGTCCTCCTCCTGGCCGCGGAGGAGGGGGCGTCCGACCCTTCTGCGGTGCGGGACGATCAGTCCGGTGCCCAGGTAGGCGCCGTCCGCGATGACGGTCGTGCCGACCGCCGCGGCCGGCAGGTCGGACTCGCGCCAGACGTGGGCGTCGGCCTTGTTGCCCGGCGCGGGGCGGGCGCTCGCGATGACCAGGCGGCTGTCGGCGTCGATGATGACCTGCACGTTTGCCGAGAACCGGTAGTTCCTCGACGAGGCACCGACGGTGCGGTCACGGACGGGGATGAGGGTGCCGTCCACGATCCACAACCGGTCCACATCGGCGACCGGCCGCGGGGCCGGCTCCAGCGCCAGCAGCGGACGCAGGCGCTGGATGACCCGGCAGACCGTCGCCGGGGAGATCCCGAACAGCGGCGCGAGCTGCCGCATCGTGAGGTTGGTGCGGTAGTACACGGCCACCAGCAGCACCCGGTCCGCCAGCGGCAGGCACCACGGACGCCCACCACCGGGCCCGTTCCCGCCCCGCTCCCGCACCACCTTCACCAGCTTCACGAACCGGTCCATCCGCAAGCCCGTGAACGCCTCCACCCACACCAACCCAACCCGCAACACCCCACCCATACAGGCAAAATGCCCAGAACCGAACCTTCTGCAACACCCTTTAGGGCGCGCATCGATCGTATTTCCTGGGAGGTTGTCAGGCTGCCCGGCTACGGTGCGGGCATGGTGAATTTCGTGCTGGTTGCAGGTGCACGGCTCGGGGCGTGGGCGTGGGGCGAGGTGGTGCCGTATCTGCGTGCGGCTGGCCACGGCGTCTATCCGTTGACGCTGTCCGGTCTTGCTGACAAGCAGGGTGTACCGGCGGGGCAAGCGACTCACGTCCAGGACATCGTTGCCGAGGTAGAACGTCAGGGTCTGCGTGACGTAGTCCTCGTGGGTCACAGCTACTCGGGCATCCCGGTCGGTCAGGCCGCGGAGCGGATCGGTGACCGACTGGCCCGCGTGGTATTCGTCGACTCAAGTGTTCCAACTGACGGCGAGTCGTTTGTCTCCGCCTGGCCGGACGGTGGGGCGGCAGTAGAGGCATCGATCGCCGAGAACGGGGGGTTTTGGCCGCTCGCGCCAGCTGCTCACTACGACGGCGAAGGTCTCACCGATGAGCAGATCGCACGCCTCGTGCGTGGCTCGACGCCTCACCCAGGCGCCACGCTGACCGAGCCCGCTGTGCTGGCGGGGCCGCTCGGTGAACTTCCGGCGACATACATCCTGTGCGTAATGCCGGGGGCCGAGCCCGATGACGCCGAGCCCGACGATGATGTGGCTGAGCTGCTGAACAGCAAGCGCTGGCGGCTGGTCAAGATGGACACTGGCCATTGGCCGATGTTCTCCCAGCCGCGCGAGCTGGCGCGGATTCTCCTCAATGCTGCCGTGGAGTGAGAGCACATCCATGCCTGCGGGCTGGTTTTGGACGCGCTTGATGTGTGCTGGTCACAGCCATTCGCCGATGGCCGCTATGAGGACGGTCGCCTCATAGCGGACCGCTAGCTTGTCGTATCGCGTGGCGACGACGCGGTACCTGAAGTGCGTTCCTCCGCTGGCTGTGTAGGGATCCGTGTGGGTGTCCACCCTGATGTCGCTCACGACGTAGAGGTCGACGGTGTTGTCCTTGTCCCGCACGTGAAGGACTTCGTTGATGGTCAGCTCTACGCTCGTCGCGGCGCCCGTGGTGCCCTTGACCTCGACGTGGCGTTCCTCCGCGCCTCGGGTGCGGCGCAGGTCGTAGGGCCTGCCGAACTTCTCGACGGTCCAGCCGCCCTGTTCGTCGGGGTCGAAGGGGATGCCGACAAGTTCCAGGAGGCGCTGGGGGTACTTCAGGCGGCGTCCGCTTCCTCGTCGGGCCAATGCCGGGCCTGGCCCTCGTAGAAGCCGCCGCAGACCTGGAAGAGGCAGAGGGTGGCGGTGCCCCGCAGCCAGTCGGGCAGCTGCACGCGGGGGGAGGCTCCGGTGGCGAGGATCGCGAAGCGGGGCTGCGCGGTGTCGTACGCGGGCTTCTTCTCGTCGTTGCAGTACTAGGCTGGTCGCAGAGATTCCATCAAGGAGCAGGGCAGTGCGAATAGAGCGTCACCAGGTGGGCGGGGCCGTCGTGTCCGCGGCACTCGAAGACTTCACGAACCGCATCGGGGGTCAGGTGCGGTCCATGTCGAAGGGCGGCCGGATGGCCACCTACGAGTGGCAGTCGATCGCCGACGAGTTCCTCGACTACTTGGGCGCCCTGTCCGTCGAGACGCCCGGTCTCGACACCGCGGAGGCCAAGACCGCCCTCAAGGACGCCTCCGAGGCCGCCGCCGGCGCCGTCGCGTACGCGGCGTACCACCCGCACTGCAGCTTCAACGTCTTCCTGGAGTACGTGAACTTCGGCATGAGCTACGACCCGGGTGATGACGCACCCGAGGAGAGCGTCACGCCCGGGGAGTGGATCGACGCGCTCTGCCTGTCGGTCCTCAGGGACAAGGCCAAGTGGCACGGCGAGGAATTCACCTTCGCTCGGCAGAAGTTCGCCGAGCAGGCGAAGGGAACGCCCGCCGGCGAGCTCGCCACGGGATTGACGGCCGTGGCCCTGGACGACGCCGGCGACGGCGAGTACCCGCCGAGCACGCAGGCCAAGCTGGCCGCCGTCGACGCGGCCCTGGACCGGATCCGTACCCGTGCGGCGGAGACGGGCGAGCCCCTCCTGGACCAGCCGAACGGCCTGGCACTGCGGACGCTGCGGGCGCTGGCCGCCGAGGACCGCCCGGGCTTCGACGCCGCACTGGCCGAACTCCTGGTCAGGCACAGCGCTCTGCACGGTCCGGCGGACTCCCCGAGCAGCCTGCTCCCGCTCGTGCCCATCGCCCTGGCCGCGATCGCGTACCGGACTCTGGGCTGGGCGCCGGCTGTTCGCACCGACTACCTCCCGCACGCGCTGGTCACCGGCTTCGAGAGCCGGGGGCCGCGGGTCGGAGGGCTCGGCCGGAACCGGCGTCCGGACGCGGTCGCCGCGCTCGCCGCGGGCCCGCTGGTGGTGGAGCGGCCCGCCTGTGAGCGCGAGGGGATCGCGCGGATCGAGGCCATGTACGAGGAACACCTCCACGAAGCGTTCGCTCCCGTCGACGGCAAGCCCCTTGCTGTCTGGCATCTGGGCAGCGTGCTGGAGGACCAGCAGCGCCTGTTCCAGTGGCGGGCGGGAAATCCCGGCAACGTTGCGGACGCCCAGCTCGCCACTCTTCGCCTGGCCTCTCAGATAGGGGCGGCCCTGTTCCGCATCGCACTCGCGGAGCCGGACACCGAGGTTGAGGTGTCCATCGGCGGGCGCACCCTGCGCTACCCCGCCAAGCGGGGCAGGGAAGCCGGTGCCGGGTACTGGCAGGCGGCCACCACCTTCGCCCTGATCACCGGCGCACGCGAGGACCTCGCCCCGCTGGTCCTCACCGGCCCCACCTTCGCCCGCCCGGACGGCTCCGCCTTCACCGCGTACCGCGAGGCCCTCCACGCCTATCTGAAGGGCGCCGAGCCCGAAGCGGCCGCGCAGCGGGCACTTCACGAGGCCGAGAAGGCCAAGGACTGGGGCTTCGCGATGCCGCCGGCCGTGCTGCTCTCTCAGCTGGTGGAGGGCGACGAGGAGAGCTTCAACCTCGCTCTGGCCGACGCGCTGGAAGCCCACCGCGCGTACTACGAGGTCGGCGACCGCTCCGACTACCCGGAGGTCTCCGTCAACCTCGACGTCCTCGCGCTGGCCTGCCACGCCCGCCGTCGCGGCTGGGACATCCGCGTCGAATCCCCCTACCTCCCGCAGGAACTCCTGCGAACCGCCGAACCCTTCTAGGCCGTTTGCCTTGGATCACCTCGCTGACCAAATGAAGATGGCGGCGAGGTGGAGTCCGGCGAGGTAGGTGGTGGCGGTCTTGTCGTATCGAGTGGCCAGGCCGCGCCACTGCTTAGTGGTCAGTCCACCGCGGGACCGTCCGAGGGCGTGGTCGTTGGACTCGCCGGGCGGGGCCCCCTTTGGGCGGGCCCCGGCGGCGCTGGGCACGGACGATGGCGGAGCCGACCGCGACGACCCAGTCGAGGTCGCCTTCGACGTCGGCCTGGGCAAGCAGCGCGGTGAACACCCTCTCCCAGGTCCCGTCGGCGGCCCACTTCCGCAGCCGGTTGTGGGCGCCCTTCCACGAACCGAAGTGCTCGGGCAGATCCATCCACGGCGTCCCGGTCCGGTACTTGAAAGCGATCGCGTCGATCACCTGCCGGTGATCCCGCCACCGCCCACCCCGTATGGGCGCCCGATCCGGCAGCAACGGCTCGATCCGGGAGGTGGAACGGCTGGTGGAACGGCTGGTGGAGCGGCCTGCCGGTCCCGGCGTCCCAGGTAGCCGACCGGTGGCCAGCGCCACCCACGATTACCCCGGTCCGACCGTCGCCGTACATGGTCGCGGCCACGGCGTGGACGGGAACGCCGTGGCCCGTGATGATCCGCACCCGGGATCCGTCAACGTGACGGGCCGGCCGTCCGGCAGCACGGCGGACGTCGCGGCGACCACCGTCGAGGTCGTTGCGGGCACCGCGCGGATGAACCGGCGGGCCGTCAGATCCCACAGCGCGGTGGACCTGTCGCTATTCCATGCGACCGCGACATCGGGGCCACTGGGCAGCGATGCCACGGCTGAACGGATGCGGCGAAGTCGAGTACTGATCCTTCGCGGCGTTCCTACCGCGACTCAAGGAAGTGAACCTCGCGGGGCCTGACCTCCAGGTCACTCAGGCCGTCGGGCGTCGCACCCATCTCGCGGGCAAGGTCGGCCGTCGCCCGGAAGGCATCCTCGGACTCGAACGCGCCGGTGGTGACGACGGCGGCGCCGTCCGGGGTGACCCAGACCCCGACGGACAGGAAGCCCGGCTGTTGCCGCAGCGCCTCGGCGACCCGGTGGCACTCGGCGACGAACTCATCGACGTGCTCGGGGGCCGGGTAGTGGTAGGCAACGAAACCGAATGACATGACGGTGTCCTCTCTCGTGTTATACGATGCCGTACAACGCGAGGCTAGACCTGTTGTACGGCTTCGTACAACAGGTCGGACAGGGTGAGGTGGGCCACAGATGGGCGCACTGCGCACACCGCGCGAGAAGTGGGTCGAGGAGGGACTGCGGGCGCTGGCCGCGGGCGGTGTGGAGGCCGTGCGGGTCGAGGCGCTCGCCAAGGCGTTGGGGGTGACCAAGGGCGGCTTCTACGGGTACTTCGCCGACCGCGACGCACTTCTGGCCGAGATGCTGGACACCTGGGAGCGCGAGAGCGTGGACGATGTGATCGACCAGGTCGAGCGGGAGGGCGGCGACGCGCGGGACAAGGTCCGCCTGGCAGGGCGGCTCACCTTCTCCAGCGACCGCCTGCTGCCCATCGATCTGGCCATCCGCGACTGGGCCCGCCGCGACCACACCGTCGCGGAGCGCCTGCGTCGCGTGGACAACAAGCGCATTCAGTTGGCACGCGACGCAATCGGCACTTTCTGCGACGACCCTGACGAGGTCGAGGCCCGCGCTCTGCTCGCCTTCTGCATGGCCATCGGTAGCCACTTCCTCGCTGCCGACCACCCCGGCACCACCCGCGCCCCGGTCATCGCCCGCGCTGCCGACATCATCCTCGACCTCCGGCATGGCAACCCCGGCGGATGACCGCCTCCCAGGAAGTGCGCTGCTGATCCTCACCGTTCGGCCCGGTCGAGGGCTGTGCAGTTGCGGCGCGGTCTGCCAACTCGGCCATATCGCCCTGCTCGGCACCCTCCGCCCCAGGCGTCACAAGGGTTCCGTCCGTCTCGACTGACTCAAGATCCCCGAATGCAGTACCGGCGAGGTCTGATAACACGAGGTTCGCGCCCCGGCGGGCCTCCCGCACGGCCACGCCGTGAGCCCTGGCCACAGGCACCAGGCGCACCCGACTTCGCGTGCAGGCCCGAGCCGGTCTCCTGCCGCACCATGTCCGCGACGCCGTAATCCTGGAGCCGCTTGAACACATTCGCGCAGGCCGCCACCGTACCGGGAAGGCGGAACGGAGCACCTCCGCTCGCACGGAGAGCACCTCATGTGCCCGGAGCAGTTCAGAGGCAGCGCCGCGCTTTCCCTTCCTCCCGGCCTTGTCCGATTCGGTCACGCCGAGTACCGCAGCGGAGCGGACTGCGGGAGCAGGACCGCTCCCCCGGACCCGGACCGTAGGGCGCGTTCGGCTCGTGCCTGGTGCAGGGCAGCAGTCTCGGTGGCGGCGAATTCGAGGCAACGCTGCAGGACGACGGGGGAGATCGGCGCCGGCTGCTCGTCGACGGGCTCCTCCGGGTCGGGGAATGCCCACCGGCTGAGCTCCCGCATCACGGCAGACTGCCGCTTCACCGGCTCCGTGATACGGAAGCCCGCATGTCGCGGCGGTGCGGCCCCAGGGTGCACCTCAATGACACGTCGGTAGCCCTCCGGCGGGGTCCGTCGCTACACCGGAGCGGCGGGCGGCTCGACCGGTGCGAGGGCGGCGTCGGCCCGGGCGGGCGCGGGTGCAGCTCCGGGCGGCAGGATCCGCAGGGCGCGCACCACCGTACGGCCGGCCGCGGCGTTGGCGGCCGCGCTAACTCGGGCCTGCTCCAGGCGCGCCTTCGTCACCCAGGCCGGCGAGTCCGGGCACACAGTGAGCTGGCCGGACTCCGGATCGAAGCCCACAGCGGCGACGTGCCCGGCGAGGTCGGGGGCGATGGCCGCCCACCGCCCGCACAGGCAAGCGCGGCGGCCGGGAGCGTCCAGGCCCGCTCGGTGACCAGCGCGCCGAGCGCGGCACCGAGCCCCAACGGCTCGCGCCCGTCGCACCGCACCGTACGGACTACCCGCGGCTTCGACTTCGCCTTCTGGCCAACGACCGTGCCGCCGCTGGAGGGCGCCGCAGAGGCAGATCGGTCCGCGCCACTCGTTCGGGCTGCATCCCCCGGTCACACCGGACGGAACCCGACGTCGTCGGTACCCTCGCCGGCATGACGTCACCCGACGCCCGGAAAGGAGTTCCATGTCGGATCCGATGACCATGCTGGCCATGACGGGGGCGACGACCATCGTGGCGGCCATGGCCACCAGTGCGTGGGAGGGCACCCGGGAGCGTGTCGTCGAGCTCTTCCACCGCCGTGGCGACGAGCGGTCCACCGCGTTGCAGGCTCAGTTGGACGGTGACGCGGAACTGGTCACGGGCGAGAGCGACGACACCGACGGCGTACGCAACGACCTCGTACGCCCCTGGGCACGCCGGATCAGCGCCCTGCTGCGCGAACACCCGGAGACCGCAGACGAGTTGCGTGCCTTGATCGAGGAGGTCTCCGTGCCCCCGGCCGCCCAGGAGTGGTCGCAGCACATCACCGCGCACGCCGGCGGCGTCGCCTTCGGCGCCCAGGGACCCGGCAGCAGCGTGCATGTGCACCATCACCGGCCGGCCGCCGGCGATTCCCCCGTATGAGCGCGCCGGACCCGTCGGCGCGTCAGCACGTCACCGCGGAAGGGGGCTTCGCGTACGGCGTGGTAGGCGCAGACCTCCATGTGTACGTGGACGGGCTGCCCTCCTACGTCCTGGAGGAGTGGCTCCCCCCGCCCGAGTCGGACGAGGAATGGCTGCGGGAGCTGCCCAGCCGCCTGCTCAGCGCCCGGCACGAGATCGTCCCCTTCACCGGCCGCACGGATGAGCTCGCCGAGCTCCGCGCGTGGCGCGGCGCCGTCGGCCGACGGCTCGCCGTCCGCTGGCTGCACGGGCCCGGCGGCCAGGGCAAGAGCCGCCTCGCGGCGGCGTTCGCCCGGGACAGCGTCGCCGAAGGGTGGAAGGTCGTGAGGGCCGTGCACGCCCCCGGCAACGTGCTCCCGGGCAGCGCCGGCGGCGACCTGCGGGCCGCTGGCGCCGCAGGGGTGCTGCTGATCGTCGACTACGCCGACCACTGGCCGCTCCCCCACCTCACCTGGCTGCTGAGCAACCGGCTGCTCCACCATCGCGACCTGCCCACCCGGGTGCTGCTGCTGGCCCGCAGCACGGACCAGTGGCCAGCCGTGCAGGCCGCCCTCCACGACTCCCAGGCGGCCACCTCCGTCCAGGCCCTGGAGCCCCTGCCGGAGCGCGGCGGCGAACGGGCCGAGATGTTCGAGGCCGCACGCGACACGTTCGCCGCCTGCCTCGGAGCCGCCCCGGGCGCGCCCGACAGCACGCCGTTACGAATGCCCCCGCCGGTACCTCTGGACGGGCCGGACTTCGGGCTGACGCTGGCCGTCCACATGGCCGCCCTGGTCGCCGTCGACGCCCACCTTCACGGCCGTCGTACACCCACCGACGCCGTCGGCCTGGTCACGTACCTCCTCAACCGCGAACAGGCCCACTGGGCGCGGCTCCACACCCAGGACGCGGGCCGCGCGACGGCCGCCGCGGGGCGGACGTACACGACTCCGCCACAGGTGATGAACCGCGCCGTGTTCGCGGCTGCACTGACGGGGACCGTACGCCGGGAGACCGGCCGGAACGTCATCGACAGGGTGACCGCAAGCCCGCCCGCCACACCGCACCCCGCCGAGCGGGTCCTCGCCGACCACAGCATCTGCTACCCGCCCTCCGGATCCGAGCCCGCCGTCGTCCTCGAACCCCTGCTGCCCGACCGGCTCGCCGAGGACTTCCTCGCCCTCACCCTTCCCGGCCACTGCGCGCAGAGCGTCTACCCGCCGTCCTCCTGGGCCCCGGAGGCGCTCGGCCGCCTCCTGCTGCACAGCGGCGACGGGCGGCCGGCGCCCTGGACGCCCCGCGCGTTGATCTTCCTCGTCGCGGCCGCCGAACGCTGGCGGCACATGCGCCATGACCACCTGTACCCGCTGCTGCGGCAGGCACCATGGCTCGCCGTCGCCGCCGGCGGACGGGCACTCGGCGCGGTAGCCGCGCTCGACGACATCGACATGGCACTCCTCGAGGCGATCGAGGCTCTTCTCCCCCAGCACGAGCACCCCGACCTCGACCCGGCCCGCGCGGTCCTGGTGGAACGGCTCGCCCGGCACTGGCTGGCGGCCACGGACGATCCGGACCGGCACGCCGTCGTCCACGGCAAGCTGGCGAACGCCCTGCGCGGCGCCGGACGGTACGAGGAGGCACACCATTCGACGGTGCGGGTCGTCGCGCTCCTGGAGCGGTTGGAGGCCGAGCGGCCCGGCTCGCAGACCCCGCACCTGGGCGTGGCGTACGCCAACCTGTTCACCAGCCACACAAGTCTGGGCCGACCGCACGAGGCCGTCGAAGCGGCGGAACGGGCCGTGCACTTCGAGCGCCTCCTGGCCGAGACCGACCCCGAGGGCCGGTTCGCCGGGCTCGGCCCCGACGGCCGACAGGCCCGGTGGGCGCTCGCCCTCTGCGACCACGCGCAGGCCCTCGGTACCGTCGGGCGGTGGGCGGAGGGGTTCCGCGCCCATGCCACGGCGCTCGACGTGCTTGTCCTGCTCGCCGAGCAGGACGCCGCTCGGCACCGTAACGACCTCGGCGCGACCCTCCTCAACATCGGTGCCGACCTCTCCGCTTCAGGGCGCGGCGGCGCCGCTGTCGCGGCGACGGAGGGGGCGGTGCACCTCCTCGGGCCCCGGACGGTCGGCGACCGGCCCGACCATCCCGGGACCTACGCACTGGCCCTGTCCAACCTCTCCGGCCTCCTGCTCACCTGGCGCCATGCCCTCCCCGTCGGCACCGACTGGCGGGGGCGGGCCCTCGACGCGAGCACCCGGGCAGTCGCCATGAACCGGCGTCGTGCCGAGGCGAACCCGGACGCGTTGGCCCCTTCGCTGGAACAGTCCCTGCGCGCCCACGCCGGCGCCCTGGAAGCGAAGGGCCGCGCCGCAGAGGCACGTGTGGTCCGCGCCGAGGCCGACGACCTGCGCAGCCGCATGCGACCACCGCCTGACGTGAGCGGCGTGCCCCGAGCGCACTACGGACCGCAGCAGGCCGGCGAGGCGACCGACGCCTTGGAGACCGCCGTCTACAGGTACATGGTGCGGATCAAGGCACCGGTCTACGCCCGGCGCCTCATCGCCCTGCTCCAGCCTGTGGCGGCACGAGAAGGCGCCGCAGGGCTCGCCGCGCGCACGGAGATCACCGACGCGTACCGGCGGCTGGCCGAGGACGGCTTGATGAGGGACCGTCTCGATCACGCGGAGGCGCTCGTCCGGCTTGCTCTCCATCGTCGGGCGATGGGGCGTGACACGGGAGTCGGAGAGCTGCTGCGCCGTGCGGTCGGGGTGTACGAGGACCTGATGGCGACAGCTGCCGGCCCCGGCTCGTACCGCGAGGACGTGGTCCGCACTCTCGGGCTCCTTGCGCGGTTCTACGAGGAGACTGGCGCGGCGGCGGAGGCCGGCGCGGTGCGCCGGAGGATCCGCCGGCACCACCCGCCGTGGCGGTGGCTCGTCCGTCCGGCGCGACGCCAAGCCCCCTGAGACCCAACCAGCCGTCCGCTCCAGAGAACCCGTGCCGGACCGCCCGCACCTTGCCCACCCAAGTCCTCCCTGCCTGAACTTCGACAAGGCTCCGGGGCTATCGTTGTGCCGCCCGGACCGAGGAGTCCCTCTTCCCCGTCACGCTCCGCGTCGAGGACGGACAGCTGCTCGCGTACCACCAGGACCTGCTGCTGGCCTGTCTGTGGCCCTCGGGCAGGGACTTCTTCGACCGCACCATGGTGCAAGTGCAAGAACTGGGCGGAACGGCGACCGCCTGTGCGGAGGCTCACGAGGGCTCCATCAAGGTCTACGTCGAAGACAACAATCCGCTCCCCCGAGTGCGCTATCCAGCCGGTGCAGCGTGTCGTGTCGCGCGGATATCTGCCGGACAGCTTGCCCTGGACGCGCACCATCACCGACGTGGCGGCACCGCCGGGCAGCTGTCCCTCGTCGTGCGCGAAGGCCAGGGGCCCGGGCGGGGGCCGTCACCTCGACCTCGGCGCCGCATCCCCCGTGAGAGCTACCAGGGCTGTCCATCGGCGGGTGATTCGCGGACGCCTCCGGATTCCTAGCGTGGTTGTCAGGTCGCCGCCGGTGCGACCACCGCCACAGGGGAGGCCATCATGAGCACGACATCCACTGCGAAGCACGAAGCGGACCCCGGTCCGGACAACGAGCCGGTTGGTCGGGGCGGCCGTTTCGGCAGGATCCTGCACTCCCCGCTCGGCTGGACGGTGACCGGGCTGGTCGGGGTCGGGCTGGTCGCGAGTGTGACCACGACGGGGCCCGGTCCGGTGCCCGTGCTGGGTGCGGCCGCTGCGGTGGCCGTGTACGCGCTGGTGATGCGCCGGCTCGCGGGGCGTGCCACGCCGGAGATCGCCCGGCCCGGCGCGCTGCGCGAGGCGCTGCTCGGCGGTGGGATCGGCCTGGGCTTCATCCTCGTGTCCCTGCTGCTGATCTCATTGTTCGGGGGCTATTCCTTCTCCTGGGCCGGGAAGAGCCTGCTTCCGGTCGTCGGCGCCGCGGTCATGGTGCAGATCGGTACCGCGGTCACCGAAGAGCTGATGTTCCGCGGTCTGTTCCTGCAGGGCCTGGAGCAGCGGTGGGGCAGCCGGATCGCCATCGCGGTGACCGCGGCGTTCTTCGGTGCAGCCCATCTGGGCGGGGCGGGGGCCGGCTTGTGGAGCGCGCTGGCGATCGCTCTGCAGGCGGGTGTGATGCTCGGCGCCGCGTACATGTGGCGGCGCAGCATCTGGTTCGTCTCGGGCCTGCACTTCGCCTGGAACACCGTTCAGCAGCTGGCCGGTGTTCCGCTCTCCGGGCACACCCCCGACGGCCTGTTCACGGTGGAGGCCCACGGCTCGTCGCTGCTGACCGGCGGTATCTTCGGTCTGGAGGCATCGGTCGTGCCCATCCTCCTCAGCCTGCTGATCACCGTCCCGATGTTCGTCCTCGCCCGCCGGGGCGGCAACCTGCTGCCCCGGCGGCGGGCCCGGCACTGACACAGACCGACCGGAGGATACGGAAGTGACGTCCCGTCAGGCGTCTTGGGGCCTCTCACGGCTCCGGGCGCCGCTCAATTGGTGGAGGGAAGAGGGCGCCTCCTTGCAGGACGGCGTCCTGGCCCTGGTGCTCGCGCTGCTCGCCTTCGTACCGACCCTGCCGAACATCGGCGCGCAGCTCGGCGATCTGCCCGAGCGGCCGGCGAGCGTGCTGAGCATCGCGCTGACCCTGGCCCAGACCCTGCCGCTGGCGGCCCGGCGCAGGTGGCCCGCCGCCTGTCTGGCCGTCGTCGCCGCTGCGTTCGCCGCGCACCAGGCGCTGGGCTTCGCGACGACGTTCGGCAGCGTGGGCCTGTATGTCGCGCTGTACTCGGCCGGGGCCCATCAGGTCCGCTTCCGCCGGAGCACGGCGGCCGCAGCGAGCGCGGGCTACGTCGCCCTGGCCTTCGTCCTGAACCGTCTCGGCTCGCCGCTGGGCGTCGCGGACTTTTCCGCGTTCTATCTGACTCTGGCTGCGATCTGGCTGGTGGGGAGCAGCGTGCGCGTGCGCAGGGCGCAAGAGGCGGAACGGCGGCGGCTGGCCGCCGAGGTGGCCACGGCGGCCGAGCGGGCCCGGATCGCCCGTGAGCTGCACGACGTGGTCACCCACCACGTGACGGCCATGGTGGTCCAGGCCGACGCGGCACAGTTCCTGATCGCTTCCGCGCCGGAGCGGGCCGGAGAGGGGCTGGTTGCCGTCAGCGACACCGGGCGGCGGGCGCTGAGGGAGCTGCGGTATCTGCTCGGCGTGCTGGAGGCGACCGGCGAGAGCGCGGCCGGAGAGGCGGCGCGTACGGAGCGGGCCCCGACCCTGGGGCGGGTGACGGACCTCGTCGAAGGGGCCCGCAGGTCCGGCCAGCCGGTCGAGTTCAGCGAGCAGGGCGAGCGGCGGCCGCAGCCGGTGGACGTGGAACTGGCCGCCTACCGCGTGGTGCAGGAGGCGCTCACCAACGCGATGAGGTACGCGGCCGGGCAGCCGACGGGGGTCTCGGTCCACCACGGCGGGGAACGCATCGAGATCACGGTGATCACCGACGGATCCGCCTGCTCCCCGCAGGCCGCACCAATGCCGCAGGGGCCGGGACCGCAGGGCGGGCGAGGTCTTGCGGGCGGGCGAGGTCTTGCCGGGCTGCGCGCCCGGGTACGGATGCTCGATGGTCAACTGGAGGCCGGACCCCGGCCCGAGGGCGGATTCGAGGTCCGCGCCACGATTCCCACCAAACCCGTGCAGGAGTAGCCCCGTGAGCCAGAGCGACGCGCCGCCGCCGATCCGCGTACTCGTCTGCGACGACCAGGCACTGGTGCGCACAGGCTACGTGACCATCTTCTCCGCGCAGCCCGACATGGAGGTCGTCGGCGAGGCCGAGAACGGGCACGAGGCGGTCCAGGCCGCGTGGCGGCTGCGTCCCGACGTGGTCGTGATGGACATCCGGATGCCCCTGCTCGACGGCATCCAGGCCACCTCGCAACTGGCCGGACCCGATGCCGAGGACCCGCCGAAGGTCCTGGTCGTCACCACCTTCAACGTCGACGCGTACGTGTACGACGCCCTCAGGGCCGGAGCGAGCGGCTTCCTCCTCAAGGACGCACCCCCGGCCGAGCTGGTCAACGGGATCCGGACGGTGGCCCGGGGCGAGGCCCTGCTCGCGCCCGCGGTCACCCGTCACCTCATCGGCCACTTCGCCGAGCACATCCGCCCCACCAACCCCGAACGCGAGAAGGTCGTCAAGGCACTGACACCGCGCGAGCTGGAGGTGTTCTGGCAGGTGGCCGAGGGCCTTTCGAACGCGGAGATCGCCGAAGCCCTCTTCATCGCCCCGGAGACCGTCAAGACCTACGTCTCACGGATCCTGACCAAACTCGGCCTGCGCGACCGGGTCCAGGCGGTCGTCCTGGCCCACCGCGCCGGACTGGTGTCCGGCACCGCCTGACCGGCCCCGACCTGCCTGGAGCCGGGCCTCTCCTGGCCGCCCGACAGCTCCAGGGCGGCGAAGCCGGCGTGGAAGCCTTCCTCTCCCTCCTCGCCGCCCACGCACACGAGAAGAACCTGGCCGTCGGCCAGAAGATCACCCCGGAACTGGCCCCGGCCCGCAAGGAGGTCGGCGCCGACTTCGCCGTGGTGGAGGAGTGCGGCCAGTACGACGAGTGCGCCGCCCGCACCGATGCGTTCGGGAACGACGTGATCGTGATCGAGTACACCGAGTCCGGCACGAGGAAGGCCTGCCAGGCAGGGCGACAAGATCAGCATCGTCCGCCGCGAGCAGCTTTCACCGCCACCGTTACCATCGGCCTCGTCTTCGCCTTCAGGCCCGTGCAGCCACCGGGCCCCCGCGGCCCGGTGTCCGCCCGCGGCCGGTGGCGGACTGACCGCCGAGCAGCGGCGCCGTGCCGACCAGCTGGTCAGCGTCTTCGAGAACAACACCACCGAGATCCAGTACGGCTACGCGAAGAACATCCGCGACGGCACGGGTGTCACAGCTGGCCGGGCGGGGTTCACCACCAGCGGCGGCGACGCGCTCAAGGTGATCGAGGCATACACCGTCCGATCCCCGGACAACCCGCTGTCCCGGTTCATCCCCTAGCTACGGCGCCGGGAGGACCCGATCCTCCTCAGAGGCCTGAATCGTCGGTCAGAGCAGCCGCGGTCAAGGTGAGGTGCCGGACCAGGAGCGCGGCTGCGGTGTCGGCGTCGCGGGCCAACGCCGCCTCCTCCAGCCTGCGATGTTCCTCGGCGGCGTCCCGGTCGGGGTTGCGGTGCGCCGACCAACGGCGGGCCAGCTCACTCGCGGTCCACAACCGGTCGAACGTCTCCAGCAGGGCGCTGTTGTCACACCCCTCCAGCAAGGTGCGGTGGAAGGCCCTGTGCGCCTCGGCCCAAGCGCTTGTGTAGTACTCGCTCTCCTGCGGCACGTACGCCGGAGTGCGCACCAGACGATGGTGGGCGGCCCGCACGCGGGCCTCCCAGTCGACGTCGCCGCGTTCGATGGACATGCGCAGTACGACCGGTTCGACGGTCCGGCGGGCTTCCGCGATCTCCTGCCAGCGGCGGTCGGAGAAGGACGGGACCGCGAAACCGCGGTTGGGCAGCCGGTCGGCGAGCCCCTCGCCCACCACCCGCACGAGCGCCTCGCGCACCACGGCCAAGCTCACGCCCTGCTCCTTGGCAAGGTCCTGCGGCTTGAGGGGGGCGCCGGGAGAGTGGTCCCCGCGCATGATCGCGTCTCGCAGGTGTGCGTAGACCTGCTCGGAAAGCATCTGCTTCCCCGGCGGGGTGGAGGAGGGCGCCGTCTGAGTCATGAGCCCACCCTAGACGATCCACCAGATAATCGATTATCTATGTTACTGTCGATTAATGAGCTGGTGGGGACGCCCTCGTCCAGAAAGGAACGACCGCCGCGCCTGCCAACGGCCCCTTCGCCCGTCTCCCCCACGCGGTCTCGTTCACTGTCACCAGCACCACCAACACCAACGTCGCCGACGGCGCCGCGTGGCCACCCGAGCAGTACCCCTCCGGGCCTGCCTGGCGGGAAGGACATATCCCCGCAGCCGCCCTGGAGCGGCGCCCCGGACGGCACCCAGGGCCACGCCGTCGCCGCCTACGACCCCGACGCCCCCACCGGGTCCGGGTTCTGGCACTGGGCGGGCGCCGATACCCCCGCCACCGTCACCGAGCTCCCCGAGAGCGCGGGCTACGCCACCGGCTCACAACTTCCCGAGGTTGCCTACCAGTTACCCAACAACGCCCGCGCGGCCCCCTACATCGGCGCCGCCCGACTCCCCGGAGACACCACCGCCATGCACCTCGACGACCTTCCCGACTCCGCCCTCCTCGGCGACGGCCCGATGGACCTGAACGCCGTCCGTGACGTCAGCCGCGTCGTCAGCGCCGCCCACCTGTTCATCTACCTTGCCCCCGAGAGCGCCGAGGAGGCCGCCGAGCTCGGCGTGCCCGACCGCGGGCCGGCGTATCTGGCTTTCCGGTCGGCCGCGATGGGCGCGGTTCCGTGGCAAGTCACGCTCGCGGCCTTCTACAACTTCAGCCCGCGGGCAGTGCGGGCCATGGCGGGTGTGTGGGACGCCGCGCCGCCTGAGCGCTGGCAGGCCGCCCGTTTCCTGGCCGCCGGTCGGGCGATGCGGCGCGTCAACGTACGCCTGACGGACGACCACCTTGCCGAGGCGCGCTTGCTGATCGACCCGGTCGTCGCCGGTGCCGACTACGCCGGCAAGGTACTGGCCGCCGCGAACGCCTCGGTCGCGCTTCCATCCGATCCCCTTGTCGCACTGTGGCAGCAGATCACGGTGGCGCGCGAGTGGCGCGGCGACGCCCATCTCGTCGTACTCGCCGACAACGGCCTCGGGCCGTGCGACTGCCTCGTTCTGCACACCGCAACCGGCCGCCTCCCGACAGCTCTCGCGCGAGCGACCCGTCAGTGGGACGACGAGGAGTGGAGCGCAGCGACGGCACGCCTCGTCGCGCGCGGCTGGCTCGACTCCCACGGCGTGGTAACCGACGCCGGCAGTGCGGCACGCGAGCGCATCGAAGTGGAAACGGACGAGCACTGCGCCGCGCTGTGGGCGCCGATCGGCACCGCGGGTGCCCGCCGCTTCGCCTCGCTCATCACGCCGATCGCCCACGCGTTCACCGCGGCGGGAACGTTCCAGGCCGTTCGCGGACGGTCCGATCTCGCATAAACGGTGGCGCACTCAAACGGTCGACGCATCACCGCCGTTCAGGAGGCCAGCGTAGACCTCGGCCAGGAACTCGACTCCCAGCTCGACGCGCTCGGCAAGCACGGCCTCCCCCGCGACAAGATCTTCAGCGAGAAGGTCAGCACCCGGGTGCGGGTCCGGCCTCGATTCGAGGAAGCACTGAGGACGGCGCGGGAGGTCAAGGCGCACGCCCCGCACTGCCGGGTCATCTTCACCGTGGTGGACTCCGGCCGCAGCTGAGAATGCAAGGTTGCTTCTTGATCAACGGGACGTCGACGCTGGCGATGAACCCGGCTTGCTGCTCTCCCTGCCGACGAAACCGGACCCGGTGACGTCCGTCGCGCCGCCGGCGAGTACCTCTTCGGACCGGGGCCCGTGGCGGCGCCTGCGGGCTGCATCCCACCGAAGGCCGTGGCGGGCCGCCCCTGCTCTCGTGGGGTTGTAGCCCTGCTATCGGTGTGTCCACCACGTCGCAGCCGCGGTGGTCGCGGCGGTGACCAGCGTGACCAGCCACGCTGGAATGCGTTGGAGCGTCAGATGCAGTCCGCCGAAGCGGAGTTCGAATTGGGGAGGCTGCTTGCGGGTCTCATTTCGCTTCACCTCTTGAAGAGTAGGCCGACCACTCCAGCGATGGCCCTACTTCGTGAACGCCCACCCTGCAGGGGGCTTGACAGCCCCGGCAATCGCCGCTCCGAGGGCTGCAGCAACATCAGCAAACCGCACCCATACCAGAGCATCTCGACGTCGAAGGTGGGCAGCGTACGGCCCAGCTCGGCGAGACTGGCGAAAGGTCATGCAGGGCTGACCAAAGGTGCAGAAGGCCGACCAGGCAGGCATCCCAAGGCTGCCTTCGTCTGCCTTGGGGAAGCTGACGCGGCCCCGATGCCAGAGCGCGGAATCAGGGGCCGCGGACTACACCGGCCCGGCGTGGGGGCCCAGCCGATGCACGCGTCGCACCACCAACGCAGACGACGACCCGAAGGACACGGCCCTGGTCTCCTCCCCCTGACCCAGGGTGCACCTGTAGCGGCGGCTGTGGACACTCGTCTTCGCTGCCCGGCCGTCGTCGGGGGGGCTCGGCCCGAGACGAAACGTACGATGGGGCATCGGGCCGAACGAAGAGCTGCGAGGACTCAAGTGGCTGGCGAAATGAGCAAAGAGCTGATCATCAGCCCCCGCAGCGACCGCGTGCGAGAGAAGCTGGCGGAAGCCTCTGCCTGGAGCGCGTACGCGGCGGAGCTTCGCAAGATGCTCGGAGCCGTGATTGAGAAGAGTGGCGCCGACCTCCTGGAGGTGGGCGGGCTGCTGGTGAGTGAGCCCCTTCCCGAAGAGCACCGCGGCCTGCGCAACGGTGCGGAGGTCCGGCCGCCGCAAGCGATAGGTCTCGCCGAGGGAATGGCAGCCGGGCGCGGGCCGTATTGTCAGCTCGCCGCACCCGGGAGACTTCAGATCGAGTCGGGATGGGACGGAGCGGTACACCTCTACACCACACCAGCGCTGGCAGCCGATCTGGCGGGACTCCATGGTGAGGGCGTGACGTTCCACTGGCGAGACGCGACTCCTGAACCCATAGAGGTCTCGGACCCCGTCGACGCCGTCGCGGACGCGGGTTTCTGGGCGAGGGTGGCGGGGGTGTCCGAACGCCTGACCCTGATCTGCGAGCGCTGGGCGTACGGCGCTCAGGGGTGCAGATGGTTCCGCGTGACGCCGGAGAACACAGCCGAAGTGGCCCGACTGCTGCGGCCACGCTCGCTGGTTTGCGTGGCCATCGAGCCGGAGCTGAACCCCAGATCGGAGCTGCTGCAAGACGACTTCACCGCTTTCGTGGCCCCGCTGCCGCACGGCGAACTGACCCACCGGAACTACCCCGGTGGAGCCGACACACTCTCCGAGGTCACGAATGGCGGTCTCTCCCTCATGCTGGCCGATGCAACGCTGGGCGACTGGTGCGCCGTCGTACCGGACACGGACGGCGTGGCCAGGGGGCAGTGGGAGACTCCAGGTGAGTAGTTGAGGTACACGAAATCCCGGTGAGAACGATCTTGCTGGGGTTCGCTTACCTCGTGCGAGCTTCAAGCTGACGGGGACGGCGCCGGCGCCGGCGCCGGCGCGCAGTTCGCGCAGGTCAGGGATGTGGTTGTAGAGGGTGCCCGGGGAGACGCCGAGGAGCTTGGCGATCGAGGTGATGGAACGGCCGGGTCGGGCAGCAGGTCCCGCCTCGGGACTCGTAGGCCCGCATGTTGATGTGTCGCGTATTCGCGGCAGACGTTGGCCCCCATGACCGAGATCGATCTCAAGGACTGCGATGGCTGGTCCTCCGTCGAAGGGCGACGCCGCCGTGCTGGCTTGCACCATCAATGGCCTGTCACCAGCAGCGCGAACCACGAACCGCGACCAGCTCACACAACCAGTCGTGGACGTGTCCGCCGCCGACCGATGCCGCGGCACTTGCACGCTCGGACAGCGGTCGGCCCAGCTGCGGCCAGTAGTCGATCCACGACGCCATCCCCAACACGAGGACTCCCGACGGCGCCGTCACGACTCCCAGGTCAATGTGAGTCTCAGCCATCCGGCGATGGAACCTTCCTTCTGCTCTCAGGATCAAGGTTCGGCCGGGGCAGCGCCTATGGTCACCCGGGGCATAGGAAACGGCCCACACCAGGGCGGCGATCGAGGGCATCCGCGCCGGCCGTCCCTACGCCGAACTCGGCTGGACCTGACCCGGAGGGAGCGGCCGCTTCCTCGGCCGCTTCCTCAGTGGGTCAGCCGGTGATCGAGAAGAAGATCGAGCCGTCCTCGGCCCACCACCAGGCGCCCTCGCCCTCGTTCCATTCCGAGGCCCAGCCGTCGAGAGCCTCGATGAGCTCCCCGAGGTCGTACCGGAGATCGGCGTCGACGCGGTCCAGCACCGCACGGTAGGCCTCCACCGCGGGGCCGGCCTTCGCGAGGGGCCAGCAGCCGATCTCCGGTGAGCCCTCGAGGGGATGGGGTATGTGGAACCCGATCTCCGAGGGCGGGCCGCTGAAGACGTACTGGTAGGGCAGCAGGTCGGCCGGGACGCCCGCCGAGCTGAGGGCGTCGTCCAGGGCGGAGAAGTAGGTGACGGGGCTCCGGTAGCTCGCCAGGGTCGCGCTGTCGCTCGCGTTGTGGTCGATGATGATCTGGAGGGCCGCGTAGTAGGCGCAACCGGCGTAATCGGCGGCGGAGTCGGCCCGGCCGGAGACCAGCTCCTCCAGGGCGTCCGGGACCGACAGCCCCCAGTCCACGCCCTGGTGGTCGAGGCTGTCCTGACGTGCCTTCGCCCTGACACGCATGTTGTCCAGGCGTCGCGATTCGTCGGCGCTCAGGTCCAGGGCGGGCACGAAGCGCACGATCTCGCCGCGGTTCGCCATGCTGTAGTTCACTACCTTGCTCATGAGTTCATGCTGCCAAAGGGCACTGACAGCCCGGTGTCCGGGACCGGTTCGCAGGTGCCGGAGCCGCTCAAGCCGTGCCTTTCGGATCGGGCCGGATCAGGGCCGTCGGACGGGTGCTAGAGGCGGAGCGTCCCGGGGAACGCGCCGTGGCCGACGCCCGGTGCGGTGAGGGCCAGCCAGCCATGGCCCCGCCGCTTGGTGTCCGGGCCGACCTCACCCGGGTCGACCGAGAGGTGCCCGCAGGCGGACCGTGCGCCCGTGGCGCCCGCGTTGGGCTCGTCGTACGCGGGGTTGAAGCCCGGTTCGTCGGCCGCGAGGGTCTCCCACGGCAGCGGGTCGCCCTCCCATGCGGGGTCGCCCTCGGCCGCGTACCGACGGATCATCCGGCCGTTCTCGGCGACCATCCACATGTCGGAGCCGCCGGCGTCGTCCAGGAAGAAGAACTGGGCTTGGCCGCAGTGGACGCTGACCCGCTCAGCCGTCTCGATCATGCCTTCCCAGAGATCGTCGCCAACGAGCAGTTCGAAGGCGCCGAAGACGAGGCGCCAGCCGTTCAACTCCGGGGTGACGAAGACCCGCCCCACGGTGCGGTCGGCGCCCTCCGGCCCCGGCACCTGAACCCATCGGCCCTCCGCGGCCTCGATGCCGGCCGCGACGGTGAGCGGCCGCCGGTCGTGCAGGCCGAGGGCCTCGAAGACCCCTTCGTACGACGCCCCGGGCACGGCCATCCACCAGCCGCTCAGGGCCGTCGACGGAAGCTCGGGGATCTCGTCCAGGATCTTGACCCGTATCAGCCGCTCGACCGCCGCCCGATCGCGGTCGTCGAGCGCGTCGACGCCGCCGCCCGCCACCAGCGCGGTCCTCGCGGCCCGGCGGATCCCCGGGGGCGCGGCCGGGTCGCGGCGCAGGGAGCGCAGCCGCGGTCGGAAGGAGTCGTGCAGCAGGCGGGCGTAGTCGGATGCCTTGTAAGGGATGCGGCCACCGCGGGCGAAGCAGCCCACCAGGGCCGTCAGTCCGGCCTCGGAGTCCACCCGCAGTCTGGCGAGCCCGGAGAAGCCGTTGTCCGACGTCTCGAAGTCCGGATCGGCCGCCAGGGCCGCGTACTGGTCGGCGGAGCGCTCGTCGAACGCCGTAAGGAGTCGCCCCGCCTCCCAGTCCGACACCTGCTTCGCGCGCCAGGCCGCCAGCAGGGCGTCGAAGGCGGACGGCCCGATGCGCCTCAACACCTCCATGACCGGCTTCAGATCACAGGTCCGCCGCGCATCGCCCGGATTCCGCAGCAGGGTCGGCAGCACGCTGTCGGCCTGCTCCGCCAGCCGTGCGGCAGCGACCTCCACGCGCGCGGCGTCGTCGCTTTTCAGGTCCTCGAGAAGGCATTCGATCTTCATGGGGCAGCACAGTAGCCCCGACCTCTGACCGCGCCCCGCGAGGGCATCCGGGGTCAGAGACCCGAAGTTCCCCCGAGGTGTGCCGACCTCCAGATTCTGCGAATGTCTGCTTGTCCGGTCGTCAGGCCGGGCGTGGGGCGGTGTGATTCTGACGAACGCGGAGGGCGTTCGGCTTGAGCCGCACCTGCCCGCTACCGGGGGGGCTGCGGGGCGGACGCTGGTGTGACACCTCCTTCGGGCCAAACCGCCGAACATGGCTTCCGGCGTCCTGCTACGCGGCAGTCCGCCGAGGAGCCACTGGCGACTCCTGGGCGGCGACGGCAGGGACCGGTCCGTGCCCGAGCGGGCGGCGCATGGTGCTCATCGCCGAAGTTCCGCAGGAGGTTTGACGACCCGTCCAACGAGGGCTCCTACATCAGGGCCTCGCCAGGAGGCGCGTAGGTGATGCCGACGTCTCCGGCGGAAGTCGCGGCGAGAGCCACGACCTTCCAGATCGCGGCGGGCAGGCCGGCCCTTGGGCCGTCGCAGGCGTCGTTGAGAACTTGACCTTCGCGCTGTCCACGGTGTGCCGTGGGGAGACGCGAACTCCACCAGGGCGTGGTACGCCTCGAAGTCCCTGCCGTTCTGGGTGAGGGTGAGAGCGCCTGGCAGAAGGTGTATGCCGACGTCGACCTGGGTGTCCTCCTCCAGGATGACGGGTTCGCCGCTGACGCTCGGGTCCATGGTGCTCTCCAAGGGGGTGGGAGTGGGAGTTCCACCCGTCCGTGCGCCCCGTACTGGAGCCCCTGGTGTCCGGCGCCCGTCTCACTTTGGGGATCTGGCCAAGCGCTCCGGCCTCACCGTGGAACAGGTCGCGGCTCTCGCCACCGAGCTGGTATCCAAGGACGCGTCCGCCGTCTCCCACCCAAGGTACGCCCCGCCATGTTCGACGCCCCCGCCCCCGCCTCCGTCGACCGGATGCCGGCCGCCCAGCAGCACGCCGCACGCCGCCGACCAGTTCGGCCTACGAGCCACCGACGGCAGGTTGTGGGGGTACCGGGGGCGAACCCTGTCGGGCGCGCCGCCGGGCCACACTGGCTCCGAGTGGTCTGCGCCGAGGCCGGCACCGAGGGCGACAAGCTGCGGGACGGCCCATCCACCTCCCGCGCCCTCCCCGCGTCGGTGCCGCGCCCCGACCTGTTCCGCATCCGGGACTGAACCACCGGGCGTACCCATACCGGGCCGAGCTGTACCGCTTCGCCCCCGACCGGATCGTCTCCCCGCGCCCGTCCTCGACGAGGACCCGAGCTTGCCCGAGACGTGGTGGAAGGAGATGGTCGCCGCCCTCGACGCCCTCGCCGACGTCCCACCGCCGACGGACCGCGAGGCCGCACGCGAGCAGTACCTGCGCCGCGTCATCCCCGAGTAAACCGGCCACCAGGTCGACGACGTCACCTGAACCACCGCCCACGGCGACCTCCCCTACGGCAACGTCACCCGCAGCCCGCACATCCTGGACTGGGCGGGATGGGGCCGAGCCCCGTACGGATACGACGCGGCCACCCTCCACGTGTATGCGCTGCTGGCCCCCGAGGCAGCCGCCCGCATCCGGACCGAGCCGGCCCCGTCCTGGACCGACCCGAGGCCCGCACCGGCCTGCTGACCGTGTCCGCCCAGGTCCTCCAGGCCCAAGACCGCGTCGACTTCTACGCCGAGCTCGCCAGCCCGGTCCGCGAGCACCTGGCCCACCTGTAGCCGCGCCAGGCCGTGTTCGCCTGAATCCCAGCCGGCGTACGGGATCGAACCACCAGCGCCCGCCGTCCCGGACTGCGGGGTGCCACGGACGCCGTGGCCGACAAGGCGAGCTGCGGTGGCTGGTTCCCGCGAACACGCACCAGCTCAAAGCGCGGCACGCCTGAGGGTCGGCGCGTGCTGCAATGATTCGAAGGGATTACCGCGCTTCCCGAATATACGACGCCGTACGGCGGTCCCGATGCTCGCCCTGCTCCTCAGGTCCCGCCCCTGATGAAGGGCTATTGGGTCAACCCTGACCCGCACGGACGGCACCGGGCAGCCGCCAGCCAGGCCGGCGGCGTCAATTGAAATGCATTTTGGCGCCACCGAGGTCTACCTAGCGACATTAATTCTCGAAACTACAGATCCGGAGGGAGGTTGTCTCGCATTTCATTTGTGTAGAATCGCAGCCTACCGCCCTCGGTCGACATGAGCTCCAGAATCTCATACGCATACCAGGCATTGTCAATGTCACGCCCCGAAGAGATCTCCTCATAGAGGAACCATTTCCCACCTTCCGCAACCCGAAGGCATTCATCCGCAACATCGTCTTGTTCACCATTCACCAGGGCGTGCAAAACAACGAACAATTGACGCCTGTGGCCTTGCGGTACCCCTTCAGCGAAGGCCGACATGATCAGGGATGCGGTCGCAATCGCCGGCTGCATCAGATTGGATTGAATGAAGGCATGATTGTCGGCCCACCTGTCTCCCTCATTCACTGGTGGCGGCCCCTCCAAGGAGAGCATGAAGTCGACGGGGATATGCTTTGCAGAATTTCCGCACCCACACTTCAATCCCACCCAGTTATGGAGCGCCGCCTCGGTGGACACCAAGTCGAATCTTTGCACCTACGGAACCAAACCTTTCCTTACCCAGCACCCTCCGCCGGCCGGCTGGATGCCCGATATGAAGCTACCTTGATCGCAGTCTACTTGATATTCTACGCAGACCGATTTAGGCAAGGCGACCAGAGATCCGTTCGCCTTTTTCACTGTCCAGGTATTAGTGAACATAATGCCGGAGACATCTCCCCTCAATGCCCAACAGGCGTTACCTTCAGCACAATAGCTGGCTCCGGGGTAACGTCCTCCCGAAGATGCGAATGAAATTTCTCCTGCCGGGAATTGTAGGCGCCTGCAAACGTTCGGGTGTTGGCCTTTTTCGAGTAGCTTCGCAGGGCAAACTCCTTGACCATCTCATCCGCTTCGGCCAGTCGTGACCGCCCATTCCAATTCGGCGAATGGCGCACCGCAGGAGGCCGGGTCAGCACCACGACGCTCGCCGATCGGCAGCGCGGACCGCCCAATGCCGGGCTTGACCCACGACCAGCCCCTGCCCGGACCTGCCACCTACACGCTCGACCCCGACGGCCGGGCCCTGCCGCTGGCACTGAAGCGGATCCGCCGGCCGCCCGAGCACCGCACGACCTGATCCCCACACCCGCAGATTGGAAGTCCCGGCAAGATCACGCCGGGCCATCCCACTCAGTCCACCGAGGTCCGGCGATGCCTGGTCAGCGAGGTGCACCGTGCCGTTTGATCCATGCCAGACCAGGCCATGCCAGCACGTCCGCTCACGCATCGCTCACGCATTCGGCAGCGCCGGCCAGGCGAACCTGCCCTGGAGGCTCCTGGGCCTGTGAGCTCACCGCTCCGGAAACAGTGACGGAGCGAGAGCATGTCAGGAAACTGCCCCCGGGCCGGGCCTGCCCACAACCCGCAGAACAGAATGAAACGGTCCGCCAGATGAACTGGCGGACCGTCATGAGGGGTCGAAGCTAATACTCCCGTTCACGGCATTCGCGAACAGTTGCTTCAATTCCGGAGGAATTGAGTAGTTCTGCGAGCAGAGAAACCTCCACGAAGGTTCCGGGGAACCCTGATGAAGCGAGTCGGCCCGCCGCCTCCTTGGCCTCCACGATTGTCACACCCAGGCCATCCCGGAAAGCCTTGAGGATCTTCCCTCCGGAGGCCCCGGGCGTTGCAATGTGGAGGCAGCGGCATCCGTGCTCGGCAATAAGGAGCTCCCGAACGAGTTCAGAAGCTGCTCCCCAGCCCCAGTCGTGCGCGGTTCCGCAGTCGTTGCATGACTGCTCGAGTTCCCATCGAAGCTTGCCGGCGCTAACCAGTTGCACTGCCCAGCCCTCGCAAGGATTCCCGCAAGTGGAGCATTGTGCAGAATAGCGTGCTGCCTGTTCGATCACAGCCACCCTCGCATCCTCATGTACCTGTCGATCTTTGCGTAGAATTCTTTAGACGTTCTTGACTCATCTCTCGGGTGATGTTCGAATTTCCCGCGAGCGAACTAGCGATGATGAAGTTCCTCGTGCACAAGAACCCGACGCAGGTCCAATCGAGTCGAGAAGTTCCCATATCTGATTTGCGTTCCCATGAAAGGCTTAGGCGGTCCGCTATTTACCGACGGGCTGTACCGGGGATGGTAAGCGAACCGCAGGTGCTGGAAATCCTATTTGATCATGCTGTCGATCGCCAGGTCCCGCGAAGTCCGTAAGGTGTCTTCCGTCGGCGGGCGACGTGGGCAAGCCCGCCGGATCCGGAGAACACTCATGCTCCGCAACCAGAACACCGATCAGGCGAACGATCCCCTGGAAGGATGTCTCTACGAGACGTGGTGGAAGGAGATGACCGCCGCCCTGGACGCGCTCGCCGACGTCCCGCGGACCGTGAAGCCGTATGCGAGGAGTACCTGCGCCGCGTCATCCCCCGGTTCACCAGTCACCAGGCCGACGCCGCCATCACCTGGACCACGGCCCACGGAGACCTCCACTACGGCAACGTCACCCGCGGCCCGCACATCCTGGACTGGGAAGGAGCGGGTCGTTGCCTACGTAGTTGTAGGCGGAGTGGTTGGGGCTGCCAGTGATGGCGATTCTTGGAGACGGCTGTGGCGGATATTTCGTGACGGCTTCGCCGCGAGTACGGTCAGGCTGGGCTCCACACAAGGAGGACGCATAGATTCCGATGGACACATGTACCGGCTTCGGCGCGATGTGACGCGGTCGGTAGGACCACCCACTCTTCTCGACGTGACCGGGGCGGACGTTCTCACCCAGGCCGGCGGCATAGCTTCTTTCTGGATCCGCAAGAACGTCGCCGACCGTGTCGAAGTACTTCGCGGGAACCGCCTGGTCCTCTCCATTTCACGGGCCGACGTCCAGGTACGCGATGATCCGCACAGCCATGACACCTACCAGGTCCGAACAGTCGACCGTCAGGACGCGCCGACGTCTCTCGGTTGTGCTGCCGACCTGGTAGACGCTCTGCTGGTCGCCGAGAAGGCGTTGGCCTCCACCAGTACACGGGGAGCGGTGGAGATCCGTAGAGGCCATTCCCTCGTCGCACTCTTGACCCGAGCGGACTTGGGCCACATTTCCATGCACCCTTCCTCACGGCCCCACGTCCACACGCAGGCACGGAACGCCGTAGCCGGTGCTGGACCGGCCAAGGCGGCCGAACGCCTCACCCGGATCCGGGACACCGCCTGACTTCCCCAGGTCAGGGATCACCGGTCCGCAGCCCTCCCACCGGACCGGCCCGTCCTCGGACAGCCGGGTCGGCTGCCTGGGCACCGATCCGGTCGTCCGGCGGTTCACCGCCGGCGACCCCGCCGTCGTCTGCCAGGCCGGGCGCCGTGCCCTGCGTCGTTGGCCTGTTCACGGAGCCGATGCCTGCCGGCCTGGCCCCGCTGGGGGGCTACTTGGTGACGATGGGGTCGATCCAGGCTCCACGGCCTTCCTGGGTGCTGAAGGTCTCGAGTGTGGTGAGCGTGATGCGGAATACTCCCTGGATGTCGAGCGTGATCTCCTTGACCGGATCTCCAGGGCGCATCGTGAACTCTTTGACGTTGGCGCCCTCGATCTGGACGCTGAAGGTGATGGTGTCGCCGGAGGGTGTGCTGTCGGAGACCCCTGCGCCGGCGGTGAACGTCTTGTACTTGCGGTCGAGCTGCCAGGTGCGCTGGGCCTCGAACGCGTACAGGGTCCTGGGGTAGACGCGGCTGTTGACGCTCAGTTCACCGGCTGTGAAGGAGCGCTTGGTGCCCTCCGGGTAGGTGTCCATCGGCATCAGGTCATCGATCAGTGACCTGGTGTTCTGCTCAGGCACGGGTGCGGCGGGCGGTGTCCCCGTGGGGGGCTCGGAGGGCCGCGCGGAGTCCTTCGACGCCTCGGGGTTCGCGGAAGCGGAGACCGTCCTGTCCGCCACGGCCCGATCCCCACCGTCCGGGCTGCTGCCACCGCTGCCGAAGTGGATACCTGCCGCCAGGCCCCCTCCCAGGACGAGTACGAGGACCAGAACCGCTCCGGCCATCCGGTACCGCCCGCGGCCGCTGCCGGGAGCCGGCCCGGTCTGCGGCGGCGTCGTGGGCGGGGACGGAACCACCGGGTGGTGCCGATCCCCACCACCCTCCTCGGCCGCCTCCAGCAGCATCAGATGGGACCGGGTCCGATCCAGGTCCGCGACCAGGTCCACACGCCGCCGATCCAGCGCCTCGCCCTCCCGGGCCAGCACTTCGCCCTGCTCACGCAGCTGCCCGACCGCCTCACCGCTCCCCACCCCGTCGGCGCCCGCGGCCTGAAGACGGGCGAGGCCAAATGTCCCGCTTGCCCACGTCCGAACGAAAACCGCCCCGTACAGCGTCCGGAGGTTCACCATGTCCCCGACCACCGTCCTCGTCCTCGCCCTGCTCGTCCTCGCCGGCACGGGCATCACCTACACCGTCTACCGCAAACCCGCGCTCGGCACCGCCATGGTCACCGCCACCACCGTCATCACCCTCCTCTACACCCTCCTCCAGAACTGACTGCGGCCGGGAGGCCTGAGCAGCGGCCGCGAGGCCGGGCGCGAGCTGGAGAGCCGCCCGGCCCGGACGGCCGGTGAGCCGACGGCGTCCCCCAGGACCTCGGGCTGCTCCTGCCCAGAGGGTTCCGACCGCGACCCGAATCATGGTCGTCACGGGGCGGTGGACGCGTGCTCCCAGCACGGGCCCCGGTCAACGTCATGGCGCACGGCCCCGCCCGATGACAACGCCAGGAGGGTGAATGCCCCGCAGCGCTCGGGCGCGGTAGTTCCGGCTGGTGACTGCGGCTGCGATAGGCAGATCGCATGACCGTACTCGGCACCCGTCGTTGCCCCGCCGTCCTGACACTGGTCGCAGCGACGCTGCTGTCCTCCCCCTTGGCGGCAGCCACGCCCGTCACAGCTCATCATGGCCCCACCAGCGCTCACCTGGACGTCGGAGATCCAGGCAGTGAGGCGCTGCGGCTCCTCGCTCAGCCGCCGTTCCCGCCCACCGACCTCAGCCTGCTGAATACGCAGGCCTACCCTCAGGGGCCGCCGATGCGGCCCGCGCCGCCCCGCGAGATCACCGCCGAGGAACTCGTCAAGCGTCTCAAGGCCGCCCTCAAGCCCCGTGGCCACCGTGCGGTCGAGGAGGCACTCGCGGTCTTCCGTAGTTCGCGGATCACGACCGTGGTCCCGGATCCGAACCTGCGAGCCGCCCTCGCGTCGTTGGCCGGCAGCCCCGCGCAGGCCGGCATCCAAGCCATCCGAAGCGGCGTCTTCCAGCGCGTCTACTTCGGCACACCCCCGAATCCGGCAGCGACCGCCCAAGTCCTCATCGGCCCGAACGGGCCGGAGATCGTGTATCACCAGCGCTTCCGTTACGAGGACTTCCGACTGCTCGGAGTCGTCTTCTCCCATGAGGCGCTGCACCAGGACCCGCAGGCCAATGACAACGAAGAGCTGATCAGCACAGCTCTGCACACCGCCTACTACGGGCAGTTACTCCTCAAGCAGCCGCGGCTGGCGACCTCCCGCACGGAGTTGTCCCGAAGGCTCAACACCGGGCTGATGGCGCTGTTGAACACCCGCGACGCCCGCGGTCGACAGCGGTTGACACAGTCCACCGCAAACGTGCTGCCCGGCGCCGCCAGCCCGCTGCCCAGCTTCGCCGCCGCCTTCCTCGGCCTCACCCCAGACGGCAGCACCGGGGCCGATCCGACCACCGTGCCGGGCAATACGAACCTGGACTTCTACCTCAGTGCCATCACCCGCACTCGCCAGACCGGCGTCGCCTTCGACGCCACCGCTGTCGAACTTCTCGACCGCCGTCAGGCCTGGGCCAACCCCAGCGAACGCATCCACCTGGCCCGGCTCCTCAAACTGCGCATCCACCACGCCGGCAAGCCCCACGCCCCCACACAGACGCCGCCACAGCCGAGCCAACTACGCGAATGGGGCTTCGGGACCGCTGCACACCCCGTACGCACCAATCGGTCCCGGTAACCGGACCCGCTCCCACCGGCCGTGCGGTTCCTACCCCGGCCCCCACCCTCGTGAGCGCGGCTGCCCCGGGTACGGCCACAGGCTCGCCGAGATCCGTCAGGGTCATGGCGCTCCTGATCGCCTTCCTGTGCGGAACTGTCGGCGCACTCAGCGTCTGCCTGTTACAAGTAATTTGGATCCGAGGCGACGGATCTCGTGTCCGCCCCGGTGATGCGCGTTGGCGCTTCCCGTGCAGCACGCCAGAGTTCCCCCATGACGGAGAACCTGATCGCCGCGGTCAGCGCGCTCGTCGCCCTGGTCGGACTGGTCCTGACCTACCGCGGCTACCGCGACAAGCAGCAGCGGGACCGGCGGGCCCACGCCTCAATGATCGACGTCCAAGCGATGGTGCAGAGATCGCTGCTGCACGACGGCTATGAGGTTCCCCGCGTAGGTGTCACCAACCAGAGCAACCAGCCCATCCAAGAGCTGCTTGTGCGATACCGCGACGACATCGTGGCTGACACACTCGCGCTCACAGGCAAACAGATCTGGCACCTCCCACCTTCAGAGAGCACCAGGTCGCCCGACCGCATCCTCAGCCACGTCACCATCGAGTTCACCGACGCCGAAGGCACTCGATGGCGGCGTGAGGGCAACGGCCGGTTGCGACGCGGCAGGCAGACCAAGGCCGGCACGTGGAAATGGGGAACCCCAGAACCGCCCCTCATCACGGCTGCCGCACCTCCTCCTGAACCGCAACCGCTCCCGCCCCGGCGCCCGGCAACGCCATCAGAGGAGCTCCCTCAGCAGCAGCCATATGCCGTCTACCCGGCAGTATGGACATCACCGAAGACTCGACTGCGTCGTGTGCCCCCCGCCGTGGCGGGAGCGGTATCCGTAGTCCTGCTCGTCGCCGCCGTACTGATCCTGACCAGGTGATCGCGCCGCACCCTCCCTGCGGCGAGCTGGTCTCCGTGCTGGACGCCTGGTCAGCGATCGAGAAGGTCATGCCCAGGGAGGCGCTCGCCGAGGCGCTGGCGGTCATCGCCGAGGCCGTGCCGGACGACGAGGACACGAAGTGGCGCGCGGCCCTGGCCGCCCAGTACGGCACGGTGCGCGGCTTCATCCGGCTACTGGTCGACGACGTCGACTTCGGCGCGGTCGAGGCCGGCGCCCCCGTCGTGAAGGCGCTGGGGGAGCGGGCGCACCGGACTTGAGGGGAGGGGACTGTCAGTGCCCGACGCCGACCATGCCAGGCGCCAGCATGCTTGCCTGGGTCATGCCCCCAGAGCCTCCGTCACGGGCAGGCACTCGGCGAGCAGGTCGACGACGTCGCGCCAGGCTCGCTGTGCGTGCTGTGGGTGGTAGCCGACGCCGGGGACCGTGGGGTGGTCGACCGGCGGGTGGTGGAAGGCGTGCAAGGCGCCGCCGTAGACCGTGAGGCGCCAGTCGACGCCCGCGGCCTGCATCTCGGTGGTGAACGCGTTCCGTTGCGCGGGCGGCATGATCGGGTCTTCCGACCCAACCCCGGCCCACACCGGGCAGCGAATGCGCGCCGCCTCGCCCGGCCGGCCCGTGGTCAGTGCGTTGACTGTCCCGATCGCGCGCAGGTTGACGCCGCCGCGCCCGAGTTCCAGCCCGACGGCGCCTCCGGTGCCGTAGCCGACGGCGGCGATCCGGTCGGGGTCGGTCCGTGGTTCGGTGCGCAACACGTCGAGCGCCGCATGGCCGATGCCCCGCATCCGGTCGGGATCGGCGAGCAGCGGCAGGCAACGGGCCAGCATCTCCTCGGGGTCGCCCAAATAGCGCCCGCCGTGAAGGTCGAAGGCCAGCGCTATGTATCCCAGTTCGGCGAGAGCATCGGCCCGGCGGCGCTCGACGTCGCTGAGCCCCATGCCCTCCGGTCCGAGCAGCACCGCGGGCCGGCGGTCGACACCGGCCGGGAGCGCGAGGTGCCCGATCATCGTCAAACCGTCGGCCGGGTACTCGACCGTACGCGTCGTAATCGTCGTCATGAGACTGGACTGTAGTGATCGTCGAGCCCGGTCCGGCCGCTGTTCTGCCGCTGGCAGAACAGCGCGGGTATCCGGATGCGGGCTTCGGCGCCGACGCGCCGGTCGAGGGTGAGGCGGTACTTCTGGCGGGCGGTGACGACGATCCCTGCCAGGTGCCGGTCGATGCTCGTCGGGGCCTTGAACGTGCCGGTCTTCCATCCGGCTGCCCCCAGGCCCATTCCACGAACAGGACCAGGGTGCCGGTGGTGACGGCGGCCAGCGGCAGGGAGGGCTCTGCGCAGTACCGCAGCCACGTCGTCCGGGAGGGGCTCCGGAACGAGAAGCCGTCCGGGGTGCTCGGGCCCGCCCTGGCATGCGCCGGCCGGGTCGGAACGCGCTCGTCTTCCGGGCTGCCTCGGGTGGCGCATGAACATCGCGCCCCAGCCTCGCATCGCATCGCGTCACATCGCGTCACACAAACTCATCGCGAGGTCGCGGTGCCCCTCGGGAGCGACCCATCCTGGCGAACGTACGCAGCTGCGCGACAAGCCACTCGAAGGTGGCCTCCTCCTCGCCGCGCCGCTTCTCCAGCTCCTCGATGCCACGGTCGGTGTAGTACACCGCGAGCCAACTGGTGAGGTGAGGAGCTTGGAGGTGCACGAAGGAGCGGGGCCGGCCTGGAATCTCCCGATTCAACAGCCCTCACGCCATCGAGCTGGGGCACTGGCTTCTTCATCACCCCCAACTGGGTACTGACCTGAGCCCAACGCCTCCAACGTGTGACCACCGTCCCGATGCCGGGGACGGGAGCAATTTCCTTGACCTACTGGAGGACCACCGTGCCCATCTCGATCGACCCGCTGTTCGTGCTGCCCCTGCTGGTCGGCATCTTCTGCATCGCCCTGGTGGCCATCGTCTGCATCGTCGCCTTGCTCCGCGCCGACCGCGCCGACACCGTCGCCGTCGTCAAGGCCCTGCCCGAGCTCGCCGCGACGCTCCTGCGGTTTCGTCGGCGGCCCCGGCCATGACGTCCAACAGCGCCCCCGCCACGACGTCAAGCGATCTGACCGTCCGGTCACGGTGTTCTCGGGGCGGGTGAGCAGGTCGCGGGCGTGACGTAATGCTCCGGCGTCATGGCCGACGGGCGGCTGAGACGGGCGCCACGGTCCTCGACCTGACACCCTACGCACTCACGCGCGGCCTTCTCCGCCGGACGCCTCGCCCGGCACGACCTCCCAGCGCTCCGCGATGGAGCCATCCGGCTCCCACCCGAACCGTCGCAGCCTTTCGCTCTCTTCCTCGCGGCCCGCCGCCCTCAACAGCTCCACCACCTTCCCCAAGGCAAACGGGTCGCCCGCCCCGGCTGCGCGCTGATACCAGGTGATCGCCTCCTCCTCCCGGCCCGCTTCCCTCACCATTCGGGCCACTTCCCCCAGCGCATCGTGGTCGCCGGCATCGACGCGGGCCCGCAACCAGGAGAGCGCCTCCTCCGCCCGGCCCGCCGCCTCCAACATCCGGGCCGCCGCTCCCAGCGCATCGCGGTCGCCGGCATCGGCGCGGGTCTGCAACCAGGCGGCAACCTCCTCCCGGCCCGCTGCCTCCGGCATCCAGTCGGTCTCTTCCAGTAGCCGGACCACCTCCCCCAGGGCGAAGAAGTCACCGCCGTCGGCGCGGGACTGCAGCCAGGCGAGCGCCTCCTCCGCCCGGCCCGCCGCCTTGAGCAGCCGCACCGCGTCCCTCACGGCGAAGAAGTCGCCGGAGTCGGCTGCGCGCTGGTACCAGGTGATGGCCTCTCCCTCCCGGCCCGCCGCCTCCAACAGTCGGGCGGCCATGTCCAGCGCATCGCGGTCGCCGCCGTCGGCGCGAGTCTGCAACCAGGAGAGCGCCTCCGCTTCCCCACCCACCTTCTTCAGCAGCCGCACCGCCTCCCGCAGGGCAACGCGGTCGTCGAAGTAGTCGCCGGAGTCGGCTGCGCGCTGATACCAGGTGATGGCCTCTCCCTCCCGGCCCGCCGCCTCCAACAGTCGGGCGGCCATGTCCAGCGCATCGCGGTCGCCGCCGTCGGCTCGGGTCCGCAACCAGGCGATGAGTTCCTCCCTCCGGCCCGCCGCTTCCAACAGCCGCACCGTGTCCCACAAGGCGAAGGAGTCTCCGGCATCGGCTCCGCGTTGGTACCAGGTGATGGCCTCTTCCTCCCGGCCCGCCTCCTCCAACAACCGGGCCGCCATGCCCAAGGCATCGCGGTGGCCACTGTCGGCTCGGGTCCGCAGCCAGGCGAGCGCCTCCTTCTTCCGGCCCGCCTCGTCCAACAACCCCACCACCACGCCCAGCGCATCGCGATCGCCGGCATCGGCGCGGGTCCGCAACCAGGCGATGAGTTCCTCCTTCCGGCCCGCCTCTTTCATCAGCCAGGCCGTCCTCCGCAGGGCGAAGGAGTCTCCAGCCTCGGCGGCGCGCCGGTACCAGCTGATTTCTTCCTGCTCTCGGCCCGCCGCCTTCAGCAGCCGGGCCGCCTCCCGCAGCGCATAGGGGTCGCCGGTATCGGCGCGGGTCCGCAGCCAGGTGAGTGCCGCCTCCTCCCGGCCCGCTGCTTCCAACAGCCTTACCGCTACTGCCAGCGCATCGTGGTCACCGCCGTCGGCGCGCGTCTGCAGCCAGGCGAGGGCGTCCTCCTCCCGGCCCGCCGCCTCCAGCAGCCGCACCGCCTCCCGCAGGGCACCGCGGTCGTCTCCGTCGGCAGCGGTGTCTCGCTGGTACCAGAGGTCTTCATCCCCCTTCAGCAGCCGCACCCCTTCCCACAAGGCATCGGGGTCGGCGCGCGTCTGCAGCCAGGCGAGCGCGTCCTCCTCCCGGCCCGCCGCCTCCAGCAGCCGCACCGCCTCCAGCAGGGCACCGCGGTCGCCCGCGTCGGCAGCGGTGGTGTAGAGGTGGATCGCAATGCGGAGCAAGCCATGGTTGCGTGCCACGTGGGCGAGGGCGGTGCGGTCGATCGGGGTGGCGTGGCGAACAAGGGCGTCCCACAGGACGGCGGGAACGCGGGGGGTGCTCTTGCCGCGGCTGTGCTGTTCGAGGTAGTCGGCGAGGCGGTAGCAGGGCTGAGCGGGCTGCGGTTCACCGGGGTAGGGGATCAGTCGCGTGAGCGGCCCGAGTGCGCCGCGGCAGTCTGCCTCGACGTATTCCAGCGCCCGTTCCAGCCAGCCGTGGTGACGGGCGAGGCGCTGCCATTGGGTGCCGGTGACGTAACCGGGGACCGCGGCTTCGAGTAGGGGCAGGGGGAGGTTCCGACCGTGGCCGAGGCGGCGGGCGTCCATGGCGGCCTGGATCAGGGCCTTTGCCGCCGGGGCCGCGTTGTCGTACCGCTCGATCAGCGCGGGGGCGCCGGCCAGGTACTGGGTGATCTGCCCCTCTTCGGTGTGTTCGGCGGCATACGCCAGTCGCGGGTCGTCCCGCGCCACCACGGCCAGGGCTTGCAGATCGGCGCCGGTGAAGGCGGGCGGGACGGGCAGGTCGTGGCCGGTCAGCAGCTCGCGGGCCGACGCGTGAGGGTCTTTGGCAGCGCCGGGGCCGGGCCGGGTGGTGAGAGTGGCCCAGTATTCGGGCCAGATGGTGCCCAGGACCAGTATCGGCGCGCGATCGGGGTCGCTCAGGAGCGAGCGGAGTCCGCCCGCGACGCGCTCGCCCAGATCATCGGCGGGGGTGAGGAGGTAGTGCTGGGCTTCGTTGAGCCAGACCACGGTGCGCGGTGCGATCCGGTCCAGCTCGGCGCGGGCGGCCTCGGGGCGGGTGGGGTCGAAAGGGTGCCACAGCCGCCACCCGTCCGGCAGCGTGTGGACGGCTTCCCAGCAGGCCCGGGTCTTGCCCGCGGACGACTCTCCCACCAGCATCACCAGTCGGCTTCCGCCGCCCGCGGCCTCTCGCGTGATCTCGCGTAGACGGCTGTCGTGGTCCCGCTCGACGTAGGCCGGCAGCACCGGCAGCGCCGTGCCGTCTTGCCTGGGGCCGGTGTCGATGGCGCGGTGCACTTCGAGGGCGAACGGGTCGGTGAACTCGGCGAGCGGCTTCCCCGGGGCGACGGCCGTGGATGCCTGGATCCACAGCTCCCGTACTCGTGCGGCCAGATCGTGCTCGTCCCAGGCGGCGTGACGGGCCAGCACGACCGCGACGGCGACCGCGTGGGCCTGGCGGGCGGGGATGTCCGGTGTGCTGATGCAGCGGCGGATGGTGTCCCTACCCGGCGCCCCCTGCAGTGTGTCGTCGCCGGCGATTTCCGCGGTGATCTCGTCCAGACTCGGGGCGCCCGCCGCCACGTAGGCCTCGTACAGCAGGTCCTTCAACTTCCGTAGCGGGCCCGGGGCCACGCGCGCCTGTTCCAGCCTCCGCGGGCGCTTGACCGGACCGCCCCCCGTGTCGCCACTCATCGCACCATCGTCCCCCAACCGACCTCGCGCGGGGGCCGGAACAGCACCGATACCGCACCGTGCGGTGGGCTCGTCGCAACTGAGAGCCGGTCTCGGTACGGGGTTCACCGTGGGAAGTGAGCCGGCCGGCTGCCCGTCTCCTGATCGAGATCCCGTGGAGGACCGATGCCCCGCAAGCAACTCACGCGCCGCGAGCGCCTGGCCCTGACCTGCACAACCCTGGGCGGACTCGTCTCCGGCACCGCCCGCGCCGTAGCCGCCTGGCTGCTGGACCGGCTCCAGCCGTGACCCGATCCGGCCTCCGGCACACGATCGCTGGGCACGTCCGGCCGTGCGCCGGAGGCCGGCCCGCTACCCGGGGGCCGGCGCTGCAGGCCGATGCCGAGTCAGCATCGGGGCGACCCGGCCACGGGCGCCATCAGGGGTGTCGGCCGGTGCCCTCGACACCGGCCGGTCGCGGGGCGGCAGACCGGGTCCCCGCCCTGACCGGCAGGTCCGCCGGTACGCATCCGCGTCAGCCGACGGCCGCCAGTGCGGGCAGGTCCTGTTCCGTCCACACGTACTTGCCCGCGGTCTCGTACCGGGCGCCCCAGCGGTGGGACAGGGCCGACACCAGCTGGAGTCCCCGCCCTCCTTCGTCGGTCTCGGCCGCCCGGCGGACATGAGGTGTCGTCAGGCTGCCGTCCGAAACCTCGCAGACGAGCGAGTCGCTGCGCAGGAGACGGAGCCGGATGGGGCCGCGTGCGTACCGCACTGCGTTGGTGACCAGCTCACTCACGATCAACTCCGTGGCCGTCACTAGGTCGTCGAGGTCCCAGTGGGCAAGCTGTTCGCGGATCAGGGCGCGCCTGGCCTGCTGCGAGGGGATCCTCCGGGAGGGTCCAGCTGGCCGTGTCGGACGCCCCGAACGAGCGGGGGCGGGCGACCAGCAGGGCTGCGTCGTCGGTCGCTTCGGATGGCGACGGGTGCAGTGCCTCGGTGAGCCTGTCACAGAGTCGGTCGAGGAGGGGATCCGGTGCCGGTGCCGGGAGGCTGTGGCCCGTCGCGGGGCCGACGTTGGAACTCGTTTGCTCCAGCGCCTCGTCGAGGGTGGCCTTGAGCAGGTCCATGCCCCGGCCCAGGGACCGCGCGGCCGTCTCGGCGAGTCCGTCCGTGTAGAGGACGAGGAGGCTGCCGTCGGGAACGTGCAGTCGGCTCGAACGGCGGGTCGGCCACTCCCAGCGGAGAGTTCGGCTCCAGGTCGAGGAAGCGTGCCGTACCGGACCGGTCCACGAGCACGGGTGGCGGGTGACCGGCCGTCGCGAAGGTGCAGCTGGCATCCGTGGGGTCGTAGACCGCGTACAGGCACGTCGCGTAGACGTCCTCTCCGAGGTCGGCGACGAGGACGTTCAGGTGCACCAGCAGGTCGTCCGGGGCCAGTTCAAGGTCGGCGAGCGTGCGCACGGCGGTTCTGATGCGTCCCATGGTGGCGGCCTCCGACAGGCCGTGCCCCATGACGTCGCCGATCACGAGGGCGACACGGCCTGAGGAGAGGGGCAGTACGTCGTACCAGTCGCCGCCGACGTCCGTGGCCTCCCCGGCCGGCAGATAGCGGGCCGCGGCGGTGAGGGTCGGCAGGGCGGGCAGATCGCGTGGCAGGAGCCCGCGTTGCAGCGCACGGGCCCGGTCGCGATCGGCTTCGTGCAGTCGGGCCCGTTCCAGGGCTTGGGCGATCAGACCGCTGAGGGCGATCAGCAGGGTCCGCGCCGCGTCGTCGAGCCGGCGGTGCTCCGAGAAGGAGAGCGAGCAGACGCCGATCGGCCGTCCGGACGCGATGAGCGGAAGGAAGGCCCATGTCTTCTTGCCGGACGCGTGCACGCGCTGCGCCATGTGCGGGTAGCGGCGGATGTGCTCCTCGACCGTGTCGACGAAGAGCGGAGCGCCCGCCTTCAGGACGTCACCGACCGGCGAGGCGGCGGGGACCGGTTCGGCTTCGACCCTGGTCGTGAAGCTGTCCGGGTAGCCGACCGCGCCCACGATGCGAACGCGGTTCGCCCTGCTCTCGTCGAGGACTCCGACGGGTGGCTCCTCTTGGCTGTGTTCAGGCGGCGGTGCGGTGGACGACGTAGCTGCGTCGGTCGTGGAAGCCGGCGACACGGGCCCCCTCGGCGAGCAGGCCGCCCAGGGTGTGGCGGACGGCCAGCCGCCAGGCGCGGGCGGCGCCCGGGTCCGTGCGGCGAAGGGACTCGATGTCGTCGGGGAGGTCGATGAGAACGGTGTCCGCGTCGGTCGGGCCGATCACGGGACGGCCCTCGAGGTTGCGGACACCATGGGCGGCGCGGCCGGGCCGCTCGGGGCGGTCGGGGCGGTCGGGGCGGTCGGGTGGACCGGTCCCTTCGGCGGGTGCCGTCAGGTCCCAGGCGGTCAGGACGCGGTCGGACTCGTCACCGCGGTTGATCACGTCGTCCATGGCTCCGTAGAAGGACTGCAGGTACTCCTCGGGGCGGGCGCCGAGCTTGACGAGGTTGAAGTGGGCGTTGCGGCGGATCAGCGGGTCGTAGGTCCACGTGATGCGCCGGAGTCCGCGGGCGAGGGCCCACTGGCGCTGGTGCAGTTTGAGGGCGAGGCCGATACCGCGGCCCATGGAGGCGCCGGTGATGTGGGAGTGCAGGGTGGTGCCCACGGGTTCGCCGAAGAAGGCGACGGACGCGCCGGTCAGCCGGCCGTCCTCGTACACGCCGGCCACGTAGTTGCCGGCGTGGGCCAGGGCGCGCATCACCTCGGCGGGAAGGGGCCCGGCTCCGGCGTCCGTCCTCCAGATCGCGGCGTAGAGACGGCTGACGTCTTCGAACTCCTCCATGAGGTGGAGTTCGCGGATCTCGATTCCGCTCTTGGCTCCGCTCGCAGCTCCCCTCATGGCTCCCCTCATTGCGTCACTCATTGCGTCGCTCCGACGAGCTGGGCCAGGACCCGGGCGCGGGGCGGCACCGTGGCGGTGACGACGTGTTCGTGATCGGCGTGAGTCCCGGCCACCGCCCCACTCGTGATCACGAATTCAGGATCCACACAGGGGTCGAACTCGCCGGAACCCGGCTTTGGGCGAACGGCACGTACGAGCCGAACGCGTGCATTCTGAAAGCTGCTTACCGCCTCACCTGGGACGCGTACACCGAGCAGGGCGGATCAGGCGGGGAGTTCCGCTATCTGGCCGTGTTCGTCAACCCGTCGGCCAGCGGAGCCGTGTTTGGCTAGCAGATGACCTTGCGGCGAGGGACCCGGACTACTCCGCCTCACCAGGTCCGCTCTCGGGGTATGCCGCCTTCAATAGGTCCGCCATGCGCCGGATTTCCACAGGATCTTCCGTCCCGTTGACGGTGATCCTCTGCGATCCCAAGCGAATTTCGACGCCTTCCGCCATGCCACGGGATCCGCACCATCGCTTGACTGCCTCGATTGCCGACGGCAGGGCGAGAGTGCCGGTCACCACCAACGTCAGGATGTCGAGGGCGTCCCCGAGCTGACCTTCCTTCGGCGCTGTCGAGGCCCACCTGGCCCGGCCGATGCCGCGAAGCTCCGGGTCCCGGGAGAGAAAGATCCGAAGTCCGTCCGGAACCTTCGCCCCGGTCTCCGTGACGATGCGGAGTCGCACTTCGGTCATGGCTGCCCCCACCTGTTGCTCATGAGTTCTACGCGGTCTCCGTCCCGGCCGATCTGTCGCGATGGCACGGGCCAGCCTTGCTCTTCGCAACTGGCCCGCACATGACGGAACAGTGTGTCCGTGTCGATCACCCGCGGACCGCCCTGGATTCCGTCAGTCAGTGAACGGATGATCTCACCGGAAAATGTAGTGAAGTGGTCGCCCTGCGGGGCGCGTGACGCGTTGGTGGCGTTGGAGGACGTCATCACGTAGGTGCCCTCGATCCGTGACGCACTACTCAGGCCGGCTGAAAGGGTGTCGAGCGCTGCCCCGCTGTAGCAGCTGTCCAGGACCAACAGACGCGAGCCGACCGGCGAATCCGCGATCTGCTCGCGGAGTCGGTCGAACTCCATGGCAGTCCAGGTCTTGTACTGGTTCGACTCGACCAGACCGAGCAAGAGGCGTCCGTTTCGAGGGTCGGTCCAGCCGTGACCGGCATAGTAGATGAAGAGACGACCACACCGAGTCCTCTGAGCTGTTGCCGACAGTCGGGCCCGCAGGGGTTTCACCACACCCCGGGCACACTCCCGCCCCGTGCCCAAGTCGGCCGAACCGGTCCTGTGGGCCCAGGCGTTCCGGCGCCAGGCACGCCCTGCTGACGGTCCGGTAGATTCAGCGATACGGCTGATCTTCAAGGGAGCGGCAACATGCCGCGCGTGCGACACGGGGGCAGTGGGTGCGGAGCGGACACGCGCAGGACCGTCGACGGAAGGCCCTGCTGGAGTGCTGGCGCGCGATCGAACTGTTCAGTCCGCCAACCATCCCGGCACTGCCTCGCCGGCGCCCCGCCGCGCGCTCCGGGCCGAGGGACGAGTGCGTAGTTGACCTGACTCCGGAGCCGGGCCGGGTACCACCGCTCCTGCCGTGGGCTCCGGACCATCCGGAGACGGGGGCACGGCGGGCACCGTACGGACGTATGTGGCGGCACGAGGTCTACTGCGGGGTCTTCGATCTGGAGCTGCTCCGCCAGGCAATGATCTCCGTACTGCCCTCGGGGACCGATCCCGACCCCGGCGTGCCTCAGACCGAGCTGGTGCTGTCGGGCCAGAGCGCGATGTTCGCGCTGGTCCTGGACGACGAGGGCCGACCGCTCGAAGACACGTCCGTGATCTCTGCGTGCGCCTGGGCGACCGGCCGCCTGTTCGATCCCGGGCCGTCCGCACCGGGGTGGCTGGACGGGTTCGAGGAACTCGACGACGCGTTCGGCACGGCGATCGACGAGCTTACGGCCACCGCGATCCCTTACGGCCCCACCGCCCCGACCGCCGGAACGGCGTACGAGCGGTGGCCCGGCTCCGCGGCTGGGCCGGGAGCTCCGGCCGGGGCCGGCGGCGGGAGCTGGCAGCGGCTGCTCGCCGAGATCCTGGGCGGCGCTGCCGTCGGCGCGGTCGGGGCCCTGTTCGGCGAGGTCGCCGGCGCCGCCCTGCAGGGTGCGGCGGAACCCCTGGTGCGCCGCGCCGCGGACTGGGTCGCCGCCCGCCGCCCCGCCGAGGAGCAGGTGCAGTCCGGGCGGCCGGACGGCACCCGGGGCGTCCCCGAGGGGTCGTCGGCCGACGGTTCTGACACGTCGACCGAGGCGGATTACGGGGCTGGCGCCGGTGCCCGTGCGCTCGGGTTCGCCGATCTGGTCGCCCTGACCGCGCAGATCGCCGACCTGTGCGGGGTACGGGACCACCTGCGGCCGCAGGTGGTCCGGGTGCGCAGCAGGCTGGTCCACCGACCGCGGGACACGCAGGCGAAGGTCGCCGCCGCCGCGCCGTTCTTGAACAGTCTGCTTCCCCCTGATCTGGCCCGGGTGTCCGCGGCCATCGGGAACGGGTTCGGCCCGGCGCTGGAGGCGTACCTGACCGAGCTCGACGCCGTCGCCGTGGGGGCGCGGACGGATGTGCGTCGGGAGCGCGGGGTCGTCCTGGAAGGGGTGGCTCCGGACCTGGTTCCGGCCGGCCGCTGGCCCGCACCGGCTCGGTTCCCGCTCGCGCTGAGCCAGCAGTTCGCGGTCGACCGCATGCTCGCCGACCGAGCGGGAACCGCGGGTGGGATGTTCTCCGTGAACGGCCCGCCGGGCACGGGCAAGACAACGATGCTGCGGGACCTGGTCGCCGCACTGGTCGTCGAGCGAGCGGCGGTGCTGGCCACGTTCGACCGGCCCGAGAAGGCGTTCACCGGTCCGGCCTGGCAGGGCAGGGACCGCCAGGGCACCTACCCCCGCACCGTGTCGCGGCTCGACCCGCGGCTGACCGGGTTCGAGATCGTGGTCACCTCCTCCAACAACGGCGCCGTGGAGAACATCACCGCCGAACTGCCCGGCATGGGCGCGCTCGGCGAGCACTGGCACGGCGGCCCCGACCACTTCTCCGACCTCGCCTCCGCGCTCCTCGGCGGGCCGGCCTGGGGTCTAGTCGCGGCGGTGCTCGGCAACAAAACCAACCGCAAGGAGTTCGGAAACCGGTTCTGGTGGGGCCGGCTGCCCGAGAAGGAGACCCAGGCTCGCTCCGCTGCGGGACTGCCGCCGCTGCGCGGCATGCAGGAGATCCTGCGCGACTGGCTTCCGCCGAAGCCCCCGCCCGGAGGCCGGCGTCCCGTCACCCCGGCGGACCAGGCTGCGGCCGCGGCGGCGGGGCCCGCCCAGCCCGTGCCGTCGTGGACCGACGCCGTCGCTGCGTTCCGTACCGCCCAGGCCGAGGTGGAGCGGCTGCGCGCCGGACGCGCCCGGCTGGCCGGGGCCCTGACGGCCGTCGAGTCCCCGTCGGCCGGGCAGCGGATCGCGGACCTGGAAGCCGCCGTGTCCCGGGCCGACCAGCAGGTCGCCGCCGCCACGACGGTCCTGGACCGGGCCGCCGCCGGCACCGCTGCCGCCCGGACCGCCACCGCGGCGGCCGAGGCCGGATACGGGGCGGCCTCCGAACACGTACCGCGGGCCCGCCAGGAGCTGGCCACCGTCCGCGCGGACCTGTCGGCCGCCCGCGAACTGGCCGCTCACCATCGCGCGCACGTGACCGCGCTGACCGCACGCCACGACGCTCCCCCGGCCGTCGAGCGCGGCCTGCGCGGCGGGCTGCGCCGCCTGCTGCAGAGCGCGGCCGACCGGCAGGCCGCCGAACGGCAGCAGGAGCACACCCAGGCCGAGATCGCGCACCTGCTCGTCCAACAGCGCACCGCGCTCGAGGACTCCCTGGAGCAGGTCGCTGCGGCCGTACGCGCCGAGTCCCTGGCCGCCGACCGGCACACCCGGTCCGGCACCATCGTCGACGAGGCCGCCGCCGGCCTCACCGCGGCCCTCGACCACGAACGGGCCGCGAGCGCGCGGGAGGCCGTGGCAGCCGCCGCCCTCCGACACGCCCGGCACATCGCAGACGCGGCCCGCCGCGACCTGCGGGCCGCCGTGGCCGAACTCGACGGCTGCCACCGCGAACTGCGGGAGGCCGCCCGGACGCTGCCGTCCCTGCCGCTCGGCTGGTCGCACCTCGCCGAAGCCGACCAGGAGCTCGGCTCGCCCTGGTCCGACGAGGCATGGTCCACCGCGCGCAGCGACCTGTTCATGCGCGCCCTCGACCTGCACCGCGCCTTCGCCGCCGGGGCAGCGAAGAAGGTCCGCGGCAACCTCCAGGTCCTCATGGAGCTGATGGCCGGCACCAACGGGCACGTACCCGACGAGGAGGTCGAGCACGCGTGGCGGACCCTCTTCCTCCTGGTGCCCGTCGTCTCGACCACGTTCTCCTCCATCGGCAGCATGTTCGCCCGCCTCGGCCGGGAGTCGATCGGCTGGGTCCTCGTCGACGAGGCCGGACAGGCCACCCCGCAGGCCGCCGCCGGTGCGCTGTGGCGCGCCCGCCGCGCCGTCCTGGTCGGCGATCCACTCCAGCTCGAACCCGTCGTCACCATGCCCACGGCCCTGCAGCGCCGGCTGCTGAACGCCTACGGAGTCGACGAGCACTGGCTGCCCTCGGCCACCTCGGCCCAGGCCGTCGCTGACCGGACCAACCGCTACGGCACCTACCTGCCGGCCCCGGACACCGACGACGAGCTCGTCTGGGTGGGCTCTCCGCTGCGCGTGCACCGCCGCTGCGAAGAGCCGATGTTCACGGTCAGCAACGAGGTCGCCTACGGCGGCCTCATGGTCTACGGCACCGCACCCAAGGCGTTCCCCGATACGGAACGGGACGGCCTGCTGCCCAGCCGCTGGCTCAACACCGACGACCCGAGCCGCCCGTCCGAGGCCCCGTGGGGCGAACGCGACCGTCGGGCCTTCGAGTTCGTCCTCGACCACTTGCACCGGCACGGCGTCACCATCGAGCGCGTGCGCGTCATCGCCCCCTTCCGGGCCCTCGTCGCCGAATGCCAGAAGATCTGCCGCGGTCGTGACGGCTGGACGTCCGAACTGATCGAGGAGCGCTGCGCCACCGTCCACCGGGCACAGGGCAAGGAAGCCGACGTCGTCGTCCTCGTGCTCGGCGGCGGTCGGCCCGGCGCCCGCGAGTGGGCGGCCCGCACCCCGCACCTGCTCAACGTCGCCGCGAGCCGCGCCAAACGCCGCCTCTACGTCATCGGCGAGCGCAACCTGTGGGCCCCGCTGCCGCACTTCGACGTCCTCGCATCCGAGCTGACGGAGTTCCATCACCTCCGCGACCACGCCACCTGGCCGCCGGACGGCGAGTAACCGCCGACGAAACGGCAGAGCAGAGGGCTACACGGGCGTCACGATACGACGCCGCAAGCCCGACTCAAGGCGCAAGCCAGAGTCGACCCCTTGGCCTGCTGGTGCCGCTCAGCCTGATACTGGGCCCAGCTGGTGCGGTGCACAGCTCGGGCGTGGAGAAGATGTTCCTCCTGCACCTGTTCAGTACGGAGCCGGGCGGTGACCTGCTGGGCTGCCATCGTGATCACGATTGCGTCGGTCACTGTCAGCGGCACGTCTGGACGGCCGATGCCGCGCTCCAGTACTCGATGATCCGGGCCTGCCGGGTGTGTGGTGGGAGGCACTGAATGCTTCGCTGGACGCGCTTGCCGCACAGCGGACACCGCGACTCGCGACGCCGGACACGGTGACGATCACGCAGGAGCAGGTGACGCAGACCCTCGCGGAGGCCTTCCCCGACCTCGCCGACACAAGGACCGAGCGATGGGCGCCGGCTCATGCAGACCTGACCTGGGCCAACGTGATGGGACCGGAGTTCTCCATCATCGACTGGGAGGACTGGGGCATGGCGCCCCGGGGTTTGGACGCCGCAACGCTGTGGGGCAACGCCCTGGCTGTCCCGACGCTCGCGGACCGCGTCCAGCAGGAGCGACGCGCGGACTTCGAGAGCCGGGACGGCAAGCTGATGTCGCTCTTCTTTCTCTCGAAAATCGTCGGATCCCTCGCCTACGAGGGAGATCCGCTCCTGGTGCCGGCCCGAAGGGAGGCCAAGCGCTTTGTGGGCGAGCTTCAGTCCACCCCAGACGGGTGAAGATCAGCCGTACGCCTGCGCGGGTCCGCGGACAGTCGAAATGATCACCGACCACGGGATGGACAGTCCCGGCCCCCACCGGGCCTGGCCCACGAATCCTGAGTCAAGTGGAGGTTGTCGCTTTGTCCGAGAAGGCCACGAAGGAGAAAGTCCTCGTCTACGTCGTGCGTGACGGGCGCCTGCTGGTGTTCCGCCACACCGACTACTCCTACGAGGAGGTCGGCATCCAGGTGCCCGCGGGCAGCATCCACCTCGGTGAGACCCCGGAGGCTGCCGCTCTGCGCGAGGCCCGCGAAGAGACCGGCCTGTCGGACTTCAAGATCGTCCGCAAGCTCGGTGAGACCGAGTACGACATCAGCCCGCACCGGTTCGAGATCCAGCACCGGCACGTCTTCCACCTGGAGCTGACCGAGCCGACGCCGGAGCGGTGGACGAGCCAGGAGGACCACGACGGCGAGCAGGAGCCGACTCACTTCGAGTGCTTCTGGATCCCGCTGGAGGCCGCGCACATTCTCCAGTCCGGCCAGGGTGCTCTGCTGGGACGTCTGTCCGACCAATCACTGTAAGTGGGGCGCGGAGGTACTGGCTGACAGAGGCTCAGTTCGGCCTCGACCTCAGCCCTCGGGCCCCTCCCAACTGCTGGGCATCGACGAGTGGTGTTCCACCGGTCTCTCCGTACCCAGCGCCGCCCAGATCAGGAAGGCGCACGCACCCACTCCCAGGAGACCGACCGGAATCAGCGCAGCGAGCAGCCAGTCAGGCATGACGTCCCCCAGACACCTTCCCGCACCCCGTCCAACCAGCGTAGGTGTTCCCACTGACAGCGACTCGGGACGAGCCACCGACTCACCGCAGGCGGCCTCTGCATGGTGAGATCCCTTGGCCAACGTCCACCGTCTGGCCCGTGCCCACGAACCACGCCCGTTCCAACCCCAGCAGCCGCAGCACACCGTAGGCGCCGGCGGGGCCGACGCACCTCGGCGTTGATCCCGACGGCAAGCCCACGAGGACGAACAGCTACTTCGCAGCCTCTGCCCGAAGAGTGCCGGCGCTGATGGCGCCCCGAAGGACGTGGGCGATCTCCTCGGGCTTGAGGTCGATGCCGTCGAGCCCCTCCGCGGTCAGCGGGATCTCCTCCAGCGCGTATTCGCCGCGACCTTCGGCGCTGAACTCGGGACCGGTGCGGTCGTCGAAGGACCAGGTGGCGATGCGGGCGAGGTAGAAGAGCTGACGCTCATCGTCGGACTCCATGGTGTGGAGGAGACGGATGATGTCGGCCTTCCCCGCGATCTCCTCGTGGATCTCCCTGTGGAGGGCGGCCTCTCGGGACTCGTCGCTGGGCTCGACGCCCCCGCCGGGGAGCACCCAGTACTCGGGGATGTCGGGCTTGGTCCGGCGGATGACCAGCATCGTGTCGTCAGCGGTGACGAGGACGGCGCGGACTCGTTCCTTCATTTCGGTCTCTCTCCTTGCTTGGTGTCGGTTTCAGTGCAGCAGCCAGCCGCCATCGACGTGGACGGATTGCCCAGTGATGAACGACACGGAGGGGCCCACGAGGAACGCCACCAGGGCCGCGACGTCTTCGGGCCGACCACGGCGAGGGACGCACTGGCGCTTGATCTGGTCCTCCGGACGCGCGCGGTGCTGGGCGGGGAGGACGACTGACCCGGGAGGACCCGTTCCCCTGCACATCGCCTACGGCGACCCGTCCGCCCTCCGCGCCCGCTGCGAAATCGCCACCCTCCGGACCACCCGCCCCGCACCCCGATTGCCCCTGCAAGCCGCGAACGCTTGCGACAGCACGTCGGGCAGGAAAACCTGGCGAAGCCCAGGCCAAAGGTGCCGTATGGTGGAGGCATCGACGCGGGGTGGAGCAGCTCGGTAGCTCGCTGGGCTCATAACCCAGAGGTCGCAGGTTCAAATCCTGTCCCCGCTACTGCTCAGAAGGGCCCGGATCCCGTACAGGATCCGGGCCCTTCTGCTGTACACGGCGCCGACGTTCTCCGGTACGCGCTACGCCCTTCATGCCCCCCGCCTTCCGAGCTTTGCAGGCGGAACGCAAGCAGCGCTACTCGTACGTGTTCTTGCGCAGGGCGCGGTGTCGGCGGTCACCCTGGCCGGCTCCGTTCACCGCTGTGAGCGACGGGAGCGCCGCTCCGTTCTTCCACAGGCCGAGGTGGTCACGGTGGACGGCTACGACACCGTTTTGCACGGCGCAGCGTTCGGCGGGGCCGCTGAAGTACGTGGTGGTGACGAAGACGGCGACCTCGGCTTTGAAGTGCACCTGCGAACCAAGGAGATTGCGGACCTCTCCGTTGGAGATCTTCCGCTTCGGGTGGTAGCGCTTGCACTGGATCACCATGGTGCGTCCGTCGGGCAGACGTCCGCGTACGTCGGCGCCGTCGTCACCCGTGCGGCCGACGCGGCGGACTTCCGTACATCCGTCCCGCCTGCAGAGGTCGGCCACGAAGTCCTCGAACTGGGTGCCGTCCATCAGGTCCACTTCGGCAAGCGTTCGATGGCCGACGTTGACCGCGTCTTCGTGACGCCACTGCCGGTCACTGCCCCGGATGAGACGGTCCTTCCTCCACAGCCACCAAGCGCCACCGCCGACAGCCCCGAGCAGCAACAGTCCGACCAGGTATGGCCAGATGGCCGACCAGAACATCAGGAGCAGCGCCAGGACGATGGCACCGGCCCATACGCCCGCCTTGAGCCGAGCCTCCCGGCGCTTGCGTGATGCCGACCGGCGCTTCTTGCGTACCGCCACCCAGGACCTCCCCGTCTCCGATCAGCAGTCTGGGCAAGGCGACGCGTGTCAGTAAGGGCGCCCGTCGGCCATGGCTCGATCCCGGCGGGCTGCCCACCAAACGGGTCCGGGCACGAACTCAACGACGACCCGGTGTCCTCGCGGCCGAGGCCGAGGCCGAGGAGCCCTGGAGGTCATCCGCCGCTCGGGCCGTCCCCGGACGAGTCCCGAATGCAGTGACAGCGGCGGTGATCGAAAGGGCGGCGAGCAGGGCGAACAGTGCGGGGTATCCGCCGAGGGGTCCGGCCAGGACTGCGCCAGCGAAGGGGGCGAGGGCGGCTGCGGCGTGTGCGGGTGCTCCGAGGAGTCCGGAGAGTCGGCCGTAGTGGGTGGTGCCCCAGCGGTCGGTGACGGCGGTGGCCTGGAGGAGGGTGAGGTTGCCGCGGATCACCCCGGCAAGGACGGAGACGGCGACGAGGAGCGCGTACGGGCCGGCCACGGTGGCGAGGGCGGCGGTGGTGAGGGCGCCGAGGGCGATCAGGGTGACGGTGCGGGCGGTGACGCCGAGGTGGCGGGCGAGGGTCGCGTACAGGGTGCGGCCGAGGGTCTGGCCGGCGCCGCCGAGGCCGAGGGCCCATGCGGCTTCGGTGGTGGTGTAGCCGCGTTCGAGGAGGAGGGGGACGAGGCCGATGACGACGGCGTACATCGCGAACGCGGAGAGGGTGAAGGTGACGGCCAGCATCCAGAACGCCCGGCTGCGTACGACCTGCTCGTGGCCGCCAGTGACGTGCGGCGGGCTCGGCGGGGCCGGGGGCCAGGGGGCTTTCAGCGCGAGGGCGTGCGCCGGGACGGTCAGGATGGCGAGGATGCCGGCGAGGACCACGTAGGTGGCTCGCCAGGACATGTGGTCGGCGAGGATCGCGGTCAGGGGGGCGAAGACGGTGGAGGCGAGTCCGCCGGCGAGGGTGACGATCGTGAGTGCGCGGATGTGGTCGGGGGCCCACCAGCGGGTAAGGGCGGCGAAGGCGGGCTGGTAGAGGATGGCGGCCATGGCCGCTCCGGCGAGCAGCCATCCGGCGAAGAAGACGGCCAGGTTGGGGGCCGCGGCTATCACCAGCAGGCTCAGCGAACCCAGGACGGAGCCGGCGGTCATGACGGTGCGGGGGCCGCGGTGGTCCAGGACGCGGCCGACGTAGATCCCGGCTATGGCGGAGACGATGAGGGCGGCGGAGAACGCCGCGGTGGTTGCGCCCGCGCTCCAGCCGGTGTCGGCGGTGATGGCCGGGTTGAGGACGATGAAGGCGTAGTAGACGATGCCCCAGCTGGTGATCTGGGTGAGGCAGAGGGCGGGCAGGACGGCGCGTGGCCGCGACCGGACCCCCGTCCCGGTCACGGCCACACCGCTTTGAAGGTCGCTCACCTCAGCAGCCGCCGGAGGAAGCGGGAACGGGAGCGGCGCCGATGGTGAGGGTGGCCGGGGCCGCGCAACACCCGCCACCGGTCTCCTCCGCGGCTGCGGGCTCGTCGAAGAGGCCCGCGCCGCCGCACACCCCGGTCTCGGGGAGGGTGAGTTCGACGCGCTCGGCGGCTTCCTGGTCGCCTGCGAGGTGGGCGGCGATGGAGCGGACCTGCTCGTAGCCGGTCATGGCGAGGAAGGTGGGGGCGCGGCCGTAGGACTTCATGCCGACGAGGTAGACGTCCTTCTCCGGGTGGGACAACTCGTTTACGCCGTGCGGGTAAACGGTGCCGCAGGAGTGCTGGTTCGGGTCGATCAGCGGAGCCAACTCGACCGGCGCCTGGAGGCGCTCGTCGAGGCCGAGGCGCAGCTCCCCCAGGAAGGACAGGTCGGGGCGGAAGCCGGTCAGGACGATGACCTCGTCCACCGGGCCCAGGCGACGGCCGTCCTCGCCCACCAGGGCGACGCGACCGTTTTCGGTCTTCTCGATGGCGTCGGTGCGGAAACCGGTGACCGCGTCGGCGTAACCGCCGTCGACCGCTGCCTTGGCCGCCAGGCCGAGGGCGCCGCGGGCTGGCAGCTGGTCGGCCTCGCCGCCGCCGAAGGTGGAGCCGGAGATCCCTCGGCGCAGGATCCACGTGGCGTGAGTTCCCTGGCCGTCGTCGGACTTGGCGAGATCGGCGAGGTAGGCGAGGGCGGTGAAGGCGGAGGCTCCGGAGCCGATGACCGCGGTGCGCTTCCCGGCGTAGCGGGCGCGGGCGGCGGGGTCCTTCAAGTCCGGGACCCGGTAGGCGATGCGGTCGGCGGCTGCCTTCTCGCCGAGGGCGGCGAGTCCGCTGCCGCCTGCGGGACTGGGGGTGGACCAGGTGCCGGAGGCGTCGATGACGGCGCGGGCGAAGAGGCGGTGCTCGTGGCCGTCGGCGTTCTCGTAGTGGACGACGAAGGGCTGGGTGTCGCGGTCGGCGTCGACGATGCGGTCGCGGCCGGTGCGGGAGACGCCGGTGACGCGCGCTCCGTAGCGGACCTGCTCGCCGAGCACGTCGGCCAGCGGCTGGAGGTAGCGCTCGGCCCAGTCACCCCCGGAGGGGTAGGTGTCCTCGGCGGGCTTGGTCCAGCCGGTCGGGGCGAGGAGCTTCTCGGCGGCCGGGTCGACGAGCTCGCCCCAGCGGGAGAACAGCCGTACGTGAGCCCACTCGCGCACGGCGGCCCCGGCGAGCGGGCCGGCTTCCAGGACGAGGGGCGTGATGTCGCGGTCGAGGAGGTGTGCGGCGGCCGCGAGTCCGGCGGGGCCGGCCCCGATGACGACGACGGGCAGCTCGGTGGTGGTCTCGCTCATGGCATGTCTCCGGGTCTTCGTGCAGGCAGGCGGGTGGGCGTGGACTTCAGGTGGTCAGCAGCAGCCTGCGCCGGTGGCGACGGCCTCGCTCTTGGCCTGCGGGTCACAGCAGGCTCCGGCCGCCTCCGCGCCCTCGCTGGTGCCGCAGCAGGGTGAGGACTGGGCGGGCGCCACCTCGGCGGCGGGCTGCGCGGGGGTGGGGCCGCAACAGGAGCCCGTCGTCGCGGCGCGGTTCGGGCTGGTGGGGCTGATCGGCTCGTTCATGACGACTCCCTTGTGTTTCGAAGTTTGTCTATGGCTTGCGTGATCAGCATGGCATCTGTATCGATAGACGTCAACATAGACATTCATCTAATTATGGGGGGGGTGTCGTGCAGCACGTGGAAGCCGTCGTCATCGGGGGCGGGCAGTCGGGGCTGGCCACCACACATGCGCTGGTCATGGCAGGGCTGAAGCCGGTGGCGCTGGAGGCGTCGGACCGAGCGGCGGGGTCGTGGCCGCGCTACTACGACAGCCTGACCCTGTTCTCCCCGGCTCGGTTCAGCGCGCTGCCTGGTATGCCGTTCGGCGGGGATCCGGACCGCTACCCGCACCGGGACGAGGTCGTCGCCTAGCTGACCGCGTACGCCGCCGCCTACAGGCCGACATCCGCACCCGCAGGCGCGTGATCACGGTCCGGGCCGACGGCGCCGGGTTCACGGTCGAGCTGGAGGACGGTGGGCTGCTGGGGGCGCGGGCGGTGGTCGCCGCCTCGGGCAGCTTCGGCCGCCCGCACCGCCCCGACCTGCCGGGCCTGGAGACCTTCGCCGGCCAGGCCCTGCACGCGGCCGACTACCGCGGCCCGGCCCGGTTCGCCGGGCAGCGTGTGGTGGTGGTCGGGGCGGGGAACTCCGCGGTGCAGATCGCCGCCGAACTCGCCCGCGAAAGCCGCACAAGCTGGCCACGCGGGCGCCGGCGAAGTTCGCCCGGCAGCACCTGCTGGGCAAGGACCTGCACTTCTGGCTCACCCGCACCGGCCTGGACACCGCCGCGCTGGGCCGCCTACTGAGGACTCCGCCCGCCTCGCCGGTCCTGGACGACGGCCGCTACCGCGCGGCCCTCGCCGCCGGCCTCCCCGACCGGCGCCCGATGTTCACGCGGCTCACCGACAACCGGGGCACCTGGGCCGACGGCACCACGGAGCGGCTGGACGCACTGATCCTCGCCACTGGCTCCCGCCCCCACCGGCCCTACCTCGCCGGACTCGACGGCGCCCTCGACCCGGCCGGGCTCCCCCGCCACCGCGGCGGGGCCTCCCCCGCCTATCCGGGCCTGGCGTTCGTCGGGCTGGAGTGGCAGCGCAGCCTGTCCTCGAACACGCTGCGCGGGGTCGGCCGGGATGCCGCCCGGGCGGCCCCCCGCCTGGCCGCCCACCTGGCCCGCAACTGCCCCCTGCCCTCTTAGTTCGATGTATGTCAACATAGACGTATGTCGAATGTGAAGGTTCTGCCGCTGCTGGAGCCCGACGTCGTCGCGGCCTGCTGCCCGCCGCTGAACGAGCGCCCGATGTCGGCCGAGGAGGCCGAGGTGGCGGCGAAGATGTTCAAGGCCCTCGGTGACCCCGTGCGGCTGCGCCTGTTCTCCGCTGTCGCCTCCCACGAGGGCGGGGAGGCGTGCGTGTGCGACATCTCCGACGTCGGCGTCTCCCAGCCCACCGTCTCCCACCACCTGAAGAAGCTCAAGGAGGCCGGCCTGCTGTCCTCCGAGCGCCGCGGTACGTGGGTCTACTACCGGGTCGAGCCGTCCGTGCTCGCCGCCATGGGCGCGCTGCTGGCCGGCGCCGCGAAGACGGCGTGACCGCGGTGCGCATCGAGGCGCTGCTTGCCGCGCACGCCGAGCAGGTGCTGGGCATCTACCAGTCGGGAATCGACGAGGGCAACGCGACCTTCGAGACGCAGGCCCCCGACTGGGCCGCGTTCGACAAGGCCAAGCTGCCTGGCCACCGTTTCGTCGCCCTCGACGACGACGGCCGGGTGTTGGGCTGGGTCGCGGCGAGTGCCGTCTCGGACCGGTGCGCGTACGCGGGCGTGGTCGAGCACTCCGTCTACGTCCACCCCGCCGCGCGCGGCAGCGGCATCGCCCGTGCCCTGCTGGATGCACTCATCGCCTCTACCGAGACCGCGGGCATCTGGACCATCCAGTCCGGGATCTTCCCCGAGAACACCGCCAGCCTCGCTGTCCACGCACGTGCCGGGTTCCGCATCATCGGCACGCGTGAGCGCATCGGCCGCCACCACGGGGCGTGGCGTGACGTCGTGTTGCTGGAGCGCCGCAGTCCACAGATTGTCTGACGCCGCCGGTCCGGCCGCCGGCGTCAGTCACCGTTGTACAAGGTGAGTTGGCGACGGTGGAAGTCGAAGTGCTGGGTGGGGTAGCGATAGATGTCCGCGAGGGTCATGAAGTCCTTGAAGAACGGATCCCAGCGGACGGGGTAGTGCATGCCCCGGGCGAGCCGGGCGTCCGGCTCCGAGATCAGGTGGCGGTGCAGGGAGTCGATGACCCGGTCGAACGCCGCACCCATCCGGCGCGGGCCGTAGAGCTTCACCGCCCCGCGCGCGCCGACGTAGTTGACCCAGTCGAACGGTACGGTGGCCGCGTCCAGCACTCGGGCGAATACCCTGCTCGCGCTCCGTGGCAGCCGGCCGAAGACGCGGACCAGGAGCAGCAGACGCAGGACGACCATGTAGCCGAACAGCATGTGCCACAGCAGTTGCTCGTTGGTCCACCTGGTGCCGTGGGTGGTACTGGAGAGGTCCTCCTCGGTGGCACTGTCGAGCAGGCGGTGGAAGGTCTGGCGGGCACGCTCATAGTCCTCGTGCACGGCCTGCCGGTCCATCGCGATCGCGTTCATCATGGCCTGCCATTTTGGGCCGCACTCGACGAGTCTGCCGGGGTGGCAATGATGCCCGCTCCAGGCCGGGCGTAACGGAAGCGGATGCGGCCGAATGGTCAGCCGTCCTGGAGGAGCGGGCCGAAGGTCTGCTGCCCGATCTGGGTGGCGCGGGCCTGGCCGACGATCTCACCGCGCACCTCGGGGTGCGCCAGCTGCCATTGCTCGGCCGAGGTCTGGCTGGCGAAGAAGTTGAGGGCGTCGCAGCACACCGTGGCGGCCGGGCCTGCACCTTCGCGACGCCCGACGAATACGACCGCCGCGGCAGGCTCCCAGATTGCCGCGCCGTTGCTGAAGGTGACCGTCACCGGCTGGCCGTCGACGGGGTCGGTGGAGGAGACGGTCACGTCCTGGCCGAGCATTGCGGAAATACGATGCTGATGCCCAGCAGGTCAGCGGCCTGGCCGATGGTGTAGGTCTCGATGCGTTCACCTCAAGCGCGGCTCCCAGGCCGTTTGACCGGGGAGCCCGTCTTCATGGTCGAAGGAGCTCGGCGATCTCGCGGGCGGCATCGCGGGCGGGGCGGCCGACGCCGATGAGGGTGGCGGATGCCGGGCCGGTCCAGTCGCCGTAGCCGAGCAGGTGCAGGCGCGGTTCGTCCGCGGCGCGGGTGCCCGCGGTGGCGATGTGTCCGCGGGTGCCGCGCAGGCGCAGGGAGGCGAAGTGCGCGAGGGCGGGGCGGAAGCCGGTGCACCAGATGACCGTGTCCGCCTCGGCCCGGGTGCCGTCGGCCCACTCGACCCCGGTCGCCGTGAGGCGGGTGAACATCGGCTTCGCCGTCAGCAGGCCGGCGTCACGGGCGGCGCGGACTGGCGGGACGGCGACGATGTCTCCGAGGGAGGCGACGCCGCCGGCGTCGATACGTCCTTCGTCCAGGGCGCGGCGGCGGGCGGTCGCGTGGTCGAAGAGGGCTCGGCCGTCGATGTCGTCGGCCAGGTAGCGGGGCGGGCGCTGCGTGACCCACGTGAGCTCGGCCGTACTGGTACCGGCGAGGTCGGCGGCGATCTGGGCACCGGAGTTGCCGCCGCCCACGACGACCACCCGCTGCCCGGTGAAGTCGGACGGGCTGCGGTACTGGACGGTGTGCAGCTGGCGTCCCTGGTACTCGCACCGCCCAGGTACGGCGGGCAGGAAGGGGCGGGTCCAGGTGCCGGTGGCGCTGATGACCGCACGCGCGGTCCAGGATCCGGAGTCCGTCTCGACCCGCAGGACGGGACCGTCACGGTGCACGCTGTCGACCCACGTGCCCCGCTGGACAGGGAGGGCGTACCGCTTCTCGTAATCCGCGAGGTAGTCGACCACGTGCCCGGCGTCTGGGTAGAGCTCGCCCGGCTGAGACGGCATGAGCCGCCCGGGCAGGGAAGAGTACTGGGCCGGGGAGAACAGGCGCAGGGAGTTCCAGGTGTGCTGCCAGGCTCCCCCGGGCGCCGCCTGGGCGTCGAGGATGACGTGCTCGATGCCCAGGCGGCGCAGGTGGTATCCGGCGGCGAGCCCGGACTGGCCGCCGCCGATCACCACCACGTCCGTGCGCTGCGTCATGCCGCAGGCGTTCCGTTGTCCGTCTTGCCGCGCATGAAGATGACGGCCACGAGCGCCAGGCCCACCACGGCGCCGACGAGCTGCATGCCGATGAAGCCGGGCACCGAGGCCGGGGCGATGCCCGCGAAGGTGTCGGTGAAGGCGCGGCCGATGGTGACGGCCGGGTTGGCGAAGGAGGTGGAGGAGGTGAACCAGTAGGCGGCGCCGATGTACGAGGCGACGGCGACGGGTGCGAAGCGGAGGCGGTCGGTGCGGGCCAGGCCGAAGATGAGCAGGATCAGACCGGCGGTCGCCACGACCTCGCCCAGCAGCAGGTTGCCGGCGGAGCGGTCGTGAGTGGACCACTTGACCAGCGGCTCACCGAACATCGCGTCCGCCAGGATCGCGCCCGCGATCGCACCGGCGATCTGCGAGGGCACGTACACGGCGAGCTCGCGGGCGGTGACTCCGGCGCCGCCGCGGCGGGCGGTCCACCATTCGGCCAGGGTGACCACCGGGTTGAAGTGGGCGCCGGAGACCGGGCCGAGGAGCGCGATGAGGACGCCGAGGCCGAAGACCGTGGCGGTGGAGTTGGCCAGCAGCTGCAGGGCCACGTCCTGGGTGAGTTTCGTGGCCTGGATGCCGGAGCCGACGACGACCGCGACGAGGGCCGCGGTGCCGACCAGCTCGGCGGCGGCGCGGGCGATCAGCGGGGTGCGGGGCGGGGTCGCGCCGGGGGCGGGCTGGGGCACGTCGGCAGGTATCGGGGTGCCGACGGGCTTGATCGCGGTCAAGGCTGGTTCTCCTCGGGCAGGTGAGGCAAAGCGCGGAAGGCTATGGGCAGGACCGCTTGAGGTTCGCTTCGGCGGTGGCTCGCGCGGTCGTGGCGAGGTCGGCGAACTGACCGGCGAGGGCTTCGATGACTTCCGGGCGGAGGCGGTAGTAGACGTACCTCCCGCATGGCTCGGTATCCACGACCCCCGCCTCCCGCAGCACCTTCATGTGGTTGGAGAGGTTCGTCTGCTTCGCGCCCGTCTCCTCCACGAGGTGGGTGGTGCAGAGGGTCTCGCGGGCGAGCAGGGTCACGATCTGGAGCCTGAGCGGGTCGGCCAGAACCCGGATCAAATCAGTGTCGACTGACGTCATCATGGACTGATATTGTCACATCAGTTGGGGCTGACATCAGTCCGAGCTGATCCGATTGGCTCCTTTGAACAGGATCGCCATGCCCACGCCTTCCTCGCCCCTCTTGCCGGACGAACGCCTGGCCGCCGGGGCCGCCCGTCTCGCCACCCGATACGCCGGCCACTTCGCGCCGGAAACCGTGTTGGGCCTGCTCGCCGACTCCTACACGCGCCTCGCCGAGCGGGCACGGATCCGTACGCACCTGGTCGTGCTGGCGGAACGGCTCACCGCCGAACGCCTCGACGCCCTCGCCCACACCCAGGGGCTGACGAGCGGACCGGCTCGGGTGCTGTTCGTGTGCGGCCAGAACGCCGGCCGCTCCCAGATGGCCGCCGCCCTCCTCGCCCACCGCGCGGGCGAGCGGGTCACCGTCTCCTCCGCGGGCACCCACCCCGCAGGCGAGGTGGCGCCGCACATCGCCCAGGCCATCACCGAGGCCGGCATGGACCTGGCCGACGCCTACTCCAAGCCGCTCACCGAAGAGGTCGTCCAGGCCGCCGACATCGTGATCACGATGGGCTGCGGCGACGCCTGCCCCGTCATGCCCGGCCGCCGCTACCTCGACTGGCCCGTGGCCGACCCCGACGGAGCGCCGATCGCAGTCGTCCGCGACATCCGCGACGCCATCGACGCCATCGACGCCCACATCAACGAGCTCCTCACCCAGCTCGCCCCCTAAAAGCCCCCGCATCCCCATCGCAGTCGCCTCACCCCAAGGAAGAACAGATGTCCTCCGCTCTCCCCCAGCCTGGCGGCTGGGAGGTACCCCCAGCCGCCTCCGTCCTGTTCGTCTGCATCCACAACGCGGGCCGCTCCCAGATGGCGGCCGGGTTCCTGCGCCACCTCGCCGGCGACCGCGTCGAGGTCCGCTCCGCCGGCTCCATGCCCGGCGAGCAGATCAACCCCTCCGCCGTCGCCGCCATGGCCGAGCTGGGCATCGACATCTCCGACCAGAAGCCGAAGGTCCTCACCCCCGAGGCCGCCCAGGCGTCGGACTACATCATCACGATGGGCTGCGGGGACGCCTGCCCGTACTTCCCCGGCAAGACCTACCTCGACTGGCAGCTCGAGGACCCGGCCGGGCAGGGCGTCGAGGCCGTCCGCCCCATCCGTGACGAGATCAAGGGCCTCATCGAGGGCCTGATCGCCGAGATCGACGCCAAGTCGAAGGCCTGAGGCACCTGACGTGACCGAGACGACCACAACGGCGGACGACGTCCGCGACGTCATCGTCATAGGCTCCGGCCCCGCCGGATACACCGCCGCCCTCTACACCGCCCGCGCGCAGCTCAAGCCCCTGCTCTTCGGCAGCTCCATCTTCGTCGGCGGCTCCCTCACCACGACCACCGAGGTGGAGAACTTCCCCGGCTTCCCAGACGGGATCGACGGCCCGGACCTCATGGTCAACATGCGGGCCCAGGCCGAGAAGTTCGGCGCCGAGATGATCGACGACGACATCGTCTCCGCGAACCTCACCGGCGCCATCAAGGAAGTCACCGACTCCGAGGGCACCGTCCACCGCGCGAAGTCCGTGATCATCGCGACCGGCTCCGGCTACCGCAAGCTGGGCCTGCCCAAGGAGGACGAGCTCTCCGGCCGCGGGGTGTCCTGGTGCGCCACCTGCGACGGGTTCTTCTTCCGCGACCGCGACATCGTCGTGGTCGGCGGCGGCGACACCGCCATGGAAGAGGCCACCTTCCTCACCCGCTTCGCCCGCTCGGTCACCATCGTCCACCGCCGCTCCACCCTGCGCGCCTCCAAGGTCATGCAGAACCGGGCCTTCACCGACGACAAGATCTCCTTCGCCTTCGACAGCGAAATCGCCGAGATCAAGGACACCAACGGCATGCTCTCCGGTGTCGTCCTGCGCGACACCTTCACCAGCAAGCTCCGCGACCTCGACGTCACCGGCCTGTTCATCGCCATCGGACACGACCCGCGCACCGAACTGTTCACCGGCCAGGTCGACCTCGACGACGAGGGCTACATCAAGGTCGCCTCACCCTCGACCCGCACGAACATCCCGGGCGTCTTCGCCGCCGGCGACGTCGTCGACCACACCTACCGCCAGGCCATCACCGCGGCCGGCTCCGGCTGCGCAGCGGCCCTCGACGCCGAGCGCTACCTCGCCGCCCTGAGCGACAGCAGCGCCGACGTCGACATGGCGCAGGTCAACGCCTGACCGGTCGGCCCCCACCCAACCTTCCGTTCTAGTGGTCGTCGCAACACCCCAGCTCAGGGGATGCGATGGACTTCGAGATCCGGGACAGAAGTAAGCCGCAGGGGCCACGCCGGCTGACTACCGAGCGGGAGCAATACTTCCGCCTTGTGGATCAAGGAATCGGCTACCTCGAAGCGGCCCGCCTCGTGGGCATCAACAAGCGCACGGGCAAGCGATGGCGCAACGGCCGCAACGCCTCCGGCAGGAACAAGGCGGCGCCACCGATCAACTCGGTGGCGCCGCTGCCGGAGCCTGAGCCGCCGGCTCCGTCGCGGTATCTGAACGAGACCGATCGCATCCACATCGCCGACCGGCTGCGGGAGAAGGCCACGATCCGGCGGATAGCCGCGGAGCTGGGCCGCAGCCCGTCCACAATCAGCCGGGAAGTCCGCCGCAATCGCACCGTCCTACCGAACGGCGGTTGGTACTACCGGCCGCACGCCGCCCACCGCCGGGCTGTGGCCCGCAGGCCCCGGCCCAAGCCCGGCAAGATCGGCCAGAACCCCGAGCTGCGGGACTTCATCCAGCACCACCTCGCCCTGCGCTGGAGCCCCGAGCAGATCTGTCACGTTCTCCGGATCCGCTTCCCCGACTGTCCGGAGATGCATGTGACCCACGAGACCGTCTACCAGGCCCTTTACGTTCAAGGCCGCGGAGAGCTCCGTCGCGAGCTCACCCGCGCACTGCGGACAGGACGCGCTCGGCGGCGCCCTCACCGACACTCCAACAAGCGCCGGTCCCAAGGGATCAAGGACATGGTGCTGATCAGCGAACGGCCCGCCGAGGTGGGCGATCGGGCCGTCCCTGGCCACTGGGAAGGCGACCTGATCATTGGGAAGGACGGCAGGTCTGCCATCGCCACCCTGGTCGAACGGTCGAGCCGCTACGTAATGCTGGTGCCCCTGCCCGCTGGCCACAACGCGGGCGCCACACGCACCGCACTCACCCAGACAGTCGCGGCCATGCCTCGACACGTCTGGCGATCCCTGACCTGGGACCAGGGCAGGGAAATGGCTGCTCACCGCGCGTTCACTCTGGCCACCGACATCCCGGTCTTCTTCTGTGATCCGGCCAGCCCCTGGCAGCGCGGTTCGAACGAGAACACCAACGGCCTACTGCGGCAGTACTTCCCCAAGGGCACCGACCTCGCCACTCACACCTCCGAGCACCTGGACGCCGTCGCCGCCGAACTCAACAGCCGCCCACGCAAAACGCTCGGCTGGGAAACCCCAGCCGAGCGTCTCGCTAAGCTGATCGCAGCTTGATCAACTCACACCGTGTTGCAACGACCCCTCGAATTCGCCCAACGGTGGGGGCCCACGTCGGTGATGTGCGCGCTTACGCCCTTTATGCGCCCCTACTCCCCCACGTAGCTTGCGACGTTGGCCTGTAACACCCGTACGAACGTAGGGGGAAAGCAGCTTGAAGCGAGCAGACGTGCTGAGGGATCTCGCGCAGCCGTGGAACGTGGCCGTTCACTCGACATCGGAACTCGCGGGCAGCGTTGCGAAAGCTGCGACCGCGGACGACAAGGCCAAGCGGGAGAAGGGCCAGGCCCCTCTCCGCCGCAAACCAGAACTCCGGCCCCTACCCATCAAGCCACTCGGCATCTCGCTCCAACTCACCCCCTGGGCCGCCCGGTCGACCTGGGCACCCGTAAGCGGTCCATGACCTGGGCGAACGCGGGTGCGTCACCGGCTTGGCCCGGCGTGATGACGAATGCCAAGGGGCGGCAGCGGCCGTCGGCAGCGAGGTGGATCTTCGTGGTCAGCCCGCCGCGGGACCGTCCGAGGGCATGGTCGGCCGGCTCACCGGCCGGGGCCCCTTTTGACGGGCCCCGGCGGCATGCTGGTGGGCACGAACGATCGTGGAATCGACCGCGACGACCCAGTCCAGATCTCCCTCGGCGTCGGCCTGGGCGAGCAGGGTGGTGAAGACCTTCGCCCAGGTACCGTCGGCCGCCCACATCCGCAGCCGGTTATGGGCACCCTTCCACGACCCGAAGCGCTCGGGCAGGTCCATCCACGGGATCCCCGTCCGGTACTTGAACGCGATCGCGTCGATCACCTGCCGGTGATCCCGCCACCGCCCGCCCCGCTTCGGCGTCCGGTCCGGCAACAACGGCTCGATGCGTGCCCACTGGGCGTCAGTCAACGACACACATCAACCAACGATCCGATGATCTGAATGGCCTAGCCGTTACACGGGCCCGCGCCGAAGCAGCCCCGGCGGGCACGAGCTGACGTCTGTCCAGTTCACGGGACTAAGTCCTGTTTGCTTCGTTATCTGCAGGCGCTTGCGGAGGATTCACGGTCGTGCCGTCTGGATTCAGCCCGAAGGCGGCCGAAAGAACGGCGGGGAGATCCGCTTCCGGAAGTGTGGCGCGTATCTCAGCCAGGACCTGAGGGAAGTCTTCATCGTCAATGAAGCCCATGTACTCCTGGCGCAGTCGGTAAATTGCCTCGACGAGCTCGGGCCGTAGTTGCATCCAGGCACGAGACGAACGGATCTGTTCGTCGACCTGGTCCATGAACCAGCTCAGGACTTCATAGGGGACTTCCAGGTGACGCCCGCGAGGGTCGAACCACACCGTCGGTTCTCGTGCAGGATCCTCGTCGGGGACGACTGCGGTCACGAGGTGGAGTTGCTCGGCGGCAAGCTCCAGTTCCAAGTACCAGGCGTCATCGGCTACGGAGTACATCGCGGTGATCGCGTAGTGGCCATTGGGGTGCGGGAGGGGCATGGCCGCATGGTTTCACGCTCGCCAAGACGGGGCGTCGCGAGCCCTACCGCCACAGCTCGGACCGGTTTGATCCACCGGTCGAGAGGTCAACCACCATGCGGAACGGCCGAAATATTGGCCGCTCACGTGTCCGAGGTGCAGTCACTTCTCACATTCAGAACTTCCCTGAGCCTCCTGGACGGAGTCAGAACTGACCTACCTCTGGAGTCAGTTGTCACTGACGCAACCACACCGATTGCGACGCAGTGTTTCGAGGGCTGGGAGAGGATGCCTACCGGGCTTACCAAGAGGCTCACGTGGAAGATGTGTTGACCAAGGGAGTTGCCTTCCCCTTCGTCCGGCGCCTGCTGTCGTTGAACGACCTCGCGGATCCATCCGATTCGCTGGCTGAGGTCATCATCCTCTCGCGAAACGACCCGGCCACCGACCTACGGGTCATGCGTTCGATCGAAGCGCAGGACCTGCCCATCAGCTGTCCAGGGCGTCCCACTCACCGTCGCCGTATCCAGGGCGAACATGCACGACAGCCTCGCCCTCAAGCCGCTTATCCTCGGCATCCCCGCCATCCGGTCCCGCCGGGGGCCACGGAGACGCCGCTCCGTCAAACTCCGCGCGGATAAGGCGCACTTTTCCGCCGAACACCTGGCCTGACTGCGCGAGCGTGGGCTCGTCGCGCACATCGCGCGGACAGGCCTCGACTCCGGCGAACGCCTCGGCTGGCGCCGCTGGAAGATCGAGCGGTCGATCGCTTGGCTCTTCAGCTCCGCTGCTTGACCATCCGGCACGAACGAAAGGGCTCACACTTCCTCGCCTCCTCGGCCTGGCTGCTGCCCTGACCTGCTACAAGACGCTCGCGAAACTTGCGAGGTGAGACACCCCTCTAAGTAGCGGCTTCGCGCTTGTCGGCGTCCTGCTCGGAGCTTGGCTAACTGCCCGAACTGGAGATCTTCAGTGGACGCGCCAAACGCAGTTGGCGGCCTGCCGGCGCCTGATGGATGAATTTTCCTTGCTATACGACTCAATGGCGCGTACGCGCCATCCTGAGAGCCCTGACCTGACCTGGGCTTCGTGGAACCAGGCACTAACCGAGGTTTCGTTTGTGTGCACCAAACCAGTCGTGGACGCGGCCTCTGCACTTGATGAGACGCTATGGTGCGTCGATTGGGCTATCCGCAGTGGCCAGACTGGAGAGGATGTGTGGCTGGAACTGCGACGCCCAGTGGAGAGTGCCCGTGCTGCTGTCATCCAGGCTGTCCGCCTTCAAACAGCTCGTCGCCTTCGCTGTTCAGTCCGAACTTTTGGGCGGCCAGCGGATGAAGACCCCATGTGAAAAATGCTGCATTCCTGACATCGAGGACTCTGACTGCGTACAGCACTACGCCAACCAGACAACGGCCGAACTAATGAACCTGAATCCCCGTCACCCGTTCCTGAGCAGCTAGTCAGCCTTACGTTCCTGGGACGGGATGGTCGAGCCCTTCGTATGGTTGGGCCGCCCGGGGGTGCCGGGTGTGGCTTCTAGGCCGTTTCCTTCAGATCATCGGATCGTTGGTTGATGTGTGTCGTTGACTGACGCCCAGTGGGCACGCATCGAGCCGTTGTTGCCGGACCGG